>JBGCDS010000046.1:0-18429 GCA_045105615.1 Gammaproteobacteria bacterium | reverse complement strand
GCCGCGGTGGCCGCAGTGGGTGTCGCTAGCGAGTGGCCAATACCACAGTATTACAGTTTATTGCTTAAGGGATTAAGAAAAATACCAGGAATCAAAGAAGCCGATTTAGAATTGTTCGCTGGACATGTTGAGCTTGATATTGAGCATGCTAATATGATTGAGCAATCTGTGTTGCCATATTTAGATGATGAAAAAAATCAACAGCGCTTTACGTGGGGTGTCAGCATTAATATGCAAGCGCGTCGTGTTTTGCATGCAGGTTTGTGTCGTGAAGTTTTTGGGGAGTAAAATTTAATGGTCTGAGATCAAACCTATTTGGTTACGGCCTTTTCGTTTTGCTTTGTACATAGCTTTATCAGCGTAGGCGATAAATTGGGAGACACACTTGATTTCATTGTCAGGGTAATTGGAAACACCAATACTTAGTGTGGCATGAATTTTTTTGTCACCCACAGAAAATTTCATTGTTTCAATGTTATTTCTAACCTGTTCTGCTAGTTGTAATCCGCTTAAAGAATCTATGTTTGGGCAGACTATTGCGAATTCGTCTCCACCATAACGACAGACAATGTCGGCTGAACGAACGGTTTGTATTAATTTGTCAGCAATATGTTTTAAAATTTTATCGCCAACTTGATGCCCGTAAGAGTCATTAATCGTTTTGAAATTATCAACATCAATCATAAATAAACAAAGTGAGCTAAAGTCTCTCTTGGCAGCGATGTAGGCGCTATTTAAAAAGTGCGCAAATGCTTTGCGATTGTATGCATTAGTGAGAATATCTTTAGAAAGTTGTTCTTCTATATAATCTTTGTATTCTGCATCTAGCTGATTGTTTAATGAAAACTTTAATACAGTGGAGACACCAATAGAAACTTGGTCTCCATTTTTTATTTCGATTTTTCCTGATAACTTCGTGCCATTTACATAGGTGCCATTAGCGCTATCTAGATCTTCAACAAATACTGACGCACCATCAAAATGTGTACGGATATGCTTTCTTGATACTCCTGTATCGACAACCTGAATGCCAGCATCAGGCGAGCGGCCTAACGTAATATCACTATGAGTTTCTAACTGGAAAGATAAACCTGTTCTAGGTCCGGATATTGCTGTAATAGACACACTTATATTCGAGCTGCATTGTTTCTTTAACAATCCATCTGATGGGCGTGTAACGATAGTATCGTCAGACAATAATTTTAATATTTGACTGGTGTCTTCCACGGAAATAATTTTATTTATATTAGACGTGGACTATCCTTAAAATGGTAATTTCATTCCACAAAATCAACCACATACCGAATAAATATATTGCAGGGGCTGCGATATATATCTTAAAAATGTTATCTAGCGCACACTAAATAGGGGGCTTGATAAATAATTAACGCTTATAGCCAGTGCTCACACTTTTTCACTAGGTCAGTTTGATTTCTAGCGCTGAGCCGATTTCGAGCATTTCTGAATTGGTTCTCAATAGTGCGTGTGGACTTGTTTAATTGATTGGCAATTTGTTTATAAGTCATTCCTTTAGCTGCTAAGCGAATAGCGATGAGCTCTGACTCGGTCGGTTTAGCAAACATGCTGTGTAATTTTGGGTTGAACCAGTAGTTACTAATGCCAGCTAATGGACCGAGAAAAATCGTGCAGAATGTATGCATAAAATTGACTTCGTCATCGCTCCAAATGTGAGACTGTATTGTATAGTCAATACAGGCAATGCCTATGGGTTTATCTTCCCAGGTTAACTTCTGTAATAACATTGATTTGCAGCCCGCACTTAGGAAGATGTCTTTAAGTTCGTTTAATGTGTCATTAGAAGAGACGTCATTAATAGCAATTGGTAATGACGTTTGCCAAACATATTGCATGGCGGTGTGTTGGTTAGGTAAAAGTAGTCCTGTGATTGAGGGGGGAGAAGTTTTTGGATTACGAAATTCTGTAATTGGTGTGTAGTGTTGGTGTGTTGGTGTAGCAAAGCCTGCATCTGCACGACAGACAGATAATTCATTTACCATGAACTCAAGCCCAATCTGTACTAACTGTTTAGGGTCCTCTATAGCAATGATCATATGTGCAGCACAATTAAGCATGCGACTATCACAATCCTGATTTGAATCGATGTATTCTTTCCTTAACGATTGTATTGATGGTAATTGCTCTTTCAAAGGGAATATTTTGCTGTGGTTGAGTTAGAATAGTTAGGGGTTATTTGCCATTTACGACTTATGAAGACTAAATTAGTATCACACATAAGTTTATACATGAAAGGAATAATAATGGGAATGAAACATTTTGATAAGGCTCAATCACAGCAGATTAATTCGCTGGGGATAGAGGGAATTAATGCTTTTCTACAAGATACAGTGTCATCTAGTAATGATGCCGCACCTATCAGTGGAGGGTTTTTTAGAATGGAAGCAGGTAACCCGCTTGAGTACACTTATTCTTATGATGAGTGCAAGATAATGCTCGAAGGTGAGATGACGATTACAGAGAGCGGTGGTGAAACAGTAAATTTAAAGCCGGGTGACGTAATTTATTTTGACAGTGGAACAACAGTTACATTCTCTTCGCAATCTTCTGGGACTGCGTTTTATGTAGGACAGAGAAAGTTTGGCGTGTTATAGCGCGAAATAACATTAAGTTATACAGTGCCGTGGCAGTATTGTCGCTTGTTTTCTATTGCTTGGTTTGATTGTTTATCGATAGTATCGGAAGACTGTCTGGCTGCGGTACATATGTTTTTTGCGAAATGCCTTTGAGTTGTTTTCGTTAATCAATTTTTTGCGAATGTTGTCAACTTTCTATACTTTTTAATGCTGCCTAAAAGTATTGCCCACTGCTTGCCAGAACTACTGAATAGTTCAGCGATTAATGTATCAAGAACAACACTTTCTGAATTTTCATACACCTTTACTAATTCTAATAATAGGCAATGGATCATTGCGCTTTGATTTAAGCTGATAATTGATAGGAATAATTTTCTTTATCTGGAGAGCAAGATACTGCATAGGCCGATCAAATGTTGATGACATTATTACTTCCAGTGTAAGTGGCATAGCATCTTGGTACATTAGCAATAAATAATATATAACTACTTGGACATCTTTAATGAGTGTTTTATTGCTTTAACGTATGGACGGTTTCAATATTCTAATAATGCTTATTTATGTTCACGTAAGCGTTTTTCAAAGGTTTTTTTCCAACTGTTGGACAGTTGTTCGCAGCGTAGAATAGATTCAAGACTTTGCTTTGATTGGCCAGGTGTATACATAAGTTGATTAGCTTGAATAATAGACCATGAAGGATTTGATCTTTTGCTTAAGGTGAATATGTCAGAGCTTTGTACTTTTCCTTCCTGTAAAACGCGTAAGTACCAACCTGTTTTACCTGTTTGCTGTACCCAGAAGGGAAGTTTTGCTTGATTGAATTTACGTGCTAATTTCCAACATGGTTGGCGTGGTTGAGATACTTCAACAATACATGAACCAACTTGATAGATATCACCAATACAGACGTCATTCTCTAGTAGGCCTGATATGGTAAAGTTTTCACCGAAAGATCCATTATGAGGAGAGGGTAAATTAATGCGCTTGCGAAATAATATACCAATGCGCTGATTCCAATAGTGATAATGCTCAAGAGGATATACATTGACCGCTTTATCCAAACCTCCATGCACAGTTAAGTCGGCCTGCTGATCACCGTCTAAATTATGTTTATTAAGGAATACTTCACCAGCAATAGGTGATTTATAGATGGAAGTTGTCCAGTCTGGTGCAATCAATTTTGGTTTTCCTACTTGGATACTTTCGATACGCATGGGGTACTTTTAATGGTTTAATATCACATCATAATGAAGTTATGCGTAAATCAACAGATAGGAAAATAATGTATGAGTTGGTGGGGTAAGATTGCTGGTGGTGGTATTGGCTTAGTGTTAGGCGGGCCGCTAGGAGGCATGCTTGGTGCAGTGCTTGGACATCAAGTAGATAAAGCAAAAAGGCTCAAGCTGGGTTTGGATGGTAACTCACAAGAAACTGCGCAAGCTGCATTTTTCACGGCAACATTTTCTGTCATGGGGCATATCGCAAAAGCTGATGGACAGGTAACTCAACAAGAAATTCAAGCGGCAGAACAGGTCTTTGATCATATGAATTTTCAGCCCGAACAACGCAAGATCGCCATTGAGTTGTTTAATAAAGGGAAGCAAAATGATTTTGATCTTGCTGAAGTACTCGCCCAATTCAAAAAAGAATGTGGTCGTAAAATCACCTTGATTCAGATGTTCATGCAGATTCAACTACAAGCTGCATACGCTGATGGAAGTAAGCACCCTGCGGAAGATAAGATTTTAAAAGATATCTGCGAAGCGTTAGGCTACCCAGTGTCTATGCTTAGTCAATTGGAAGCGATGCTTTATGCGCAACAAAAAAATTATTCGAATAATCCAAATCAACCACCAAACCAGGCGCAAACGGATAATGCTTATTCAGTATTGGGTGTTGCAGAAAGCGCTAGTGATGTCGAGATTAAAAAAGCCTACCGCCGTCTAATGAGCCAGCATCATCCTGATAAATTGATTTCGAAAGGATTGCCTGAAGAAATGATTCAAGTAGCTACAGAAAAATCAAAGCAGATTCAAAAAGCTTATGAGCTAATTAAAAGTGTTAGAGCCAATTAGTGATTTATAGTTGCTATTAATGCAGTGCGACGCGAAGTTCTTGCTGAGTAAACTCAGGTATAGGATTGTCCTGAATTAGTTCTAGCACTAGCTGTAATGCAAAATCCATCTGTTCTAAGTCTATTCGGTCTGCTTCTTGGCACTGTGCTAGAGAGGCTTCATAAGACACCTGTGATACCACAGATAATGCATAGTCACGTTCGCGTACACTCGAACAGGTTTCGAAGTTGCGTAGTGCGTTGAATACACGATTGGTTAACTCTCGATACTCTTCAATATTCATGTGGACCTCCCTGTTTGCTCACGTGAAGGTCAGACTAATGTTTAGTTAAATAAGTTTCAATTACATGTAGCCTAGCTTTGCTACCGTCTAGAAAATAATTGCGAGTGAGTGTTAACTAGAACACATTTTAGGGCATTGTTTTGATGAAAATATTAGCTATGTTCAAGTGTGCTAAATGGATTTAGGAAGTGAGTATCTCTCGCGACTAGCTTCACGCCCGGGAACCTGTGAGACATGATGTACTGAATACGAGACTCATTTTTTTTCGTGGTGTAAATAAGAATTAAGTGTTTGCCAGCTGCAAGATCCTGTTCAAACTCAGCTAATTTCCTATTTTTGCTAGCTATCCCAGTCAGGCCTCCTTCCCAAAGACCAAACAGCGTCATCAAACCAATAATGAAGAAGTAAGTAATATTGGGCAAAGCCCCGCCTAGTGGTTGCAGGTAAGCAATCAGCCCTGCTGCGAATGCACCAATTAAAAAACCGAATAATGCACCAATTGCACCATCGCGTAATAAATCTAAAGTTTCTAAGTAGTTACTTGAATGTAAGTGTCGCTTATTAATACCAGACTCATCATTAGAAATAATGTGAATGAACCAATCTTTTACGCCAGCCCGATGTAATTCATTGGCTATGTTCTGTGTGCTACTAAGAGTTGATGCTAAATAGTATGTAGTTTTCATGGCTGCGCTCCTATCATCTGCGAGTTGTTAACTGATTTATTAGTGTTTTAAATTATTTCAGTCATACAGATATTTTTTACTCTTTTGCCATTGTGATATCAAGGTATGTTGATGATAAGTGGGATAGGTGATTCGATATCAAAAGAGATTAATAATTTATTGATCTAAAAGGGGAAATGAAAATTATTTGTTCGTTAAATCCTGTTTACTTATAAATATTGCTTATGCGAATGAATAACTATTTAGATAATAACCGAGTTTACTCGGTATCTGCTTGTGAATGCTTAGCTGGACTAGGCGCTCTCCACAACATAATTGTCAGTACCAGGCCAAGTGTGAAAATAATGATGCGTAACCAATATATGTTTAACAAATAGATCGAAATGCTAAGCGTAATCCAGATAAAAATGATTGCTTTAACTTTTACGTCTTTAGGAATGCTTCTATCGCCTTGATAGCTATTAATCAGTGGCCCAAAAAAGGCATGATCTAGCAACCATTGGTGAAATTTGGGCGAAGATTTGGCAAAGCATCCCGCGGCCAAAAGTATAAAAGGTGTGGTTGGAAGTAACGGTAATACGATTCCGATGACCCCCAACACAATAGAAATCCATCCAGTACAGATTAAGAAATATTTTTTCGCGTTATTTTGCATGAACGATGTGAGAGGAAGGCTGAATAACTATAGATGTGAGTAGGTTAATCATATCTTTTTTATCTATGGCTGATTAGGTAAATCTGAATATCTAGTCTCGATTCATTCTAAATATAATTTTTATATAAATTTCAATTGGTTATTGTTGGATCTTATAGGCGTCAAGAATATTTACTTGGCGTAATGTTAACTGCGTCAACAAAATAACTTTTCTTAGTCATTACGTCGTTTAATTGACGCTCTTAAGCCGAATCTGGCTGCTAGTCATTCAATATTATCTCTAAGCTTACTGCGTGGAAATATGCCTTGTACATAGATACGAGCATAACCTATTGAATTATATGTTAATTAATGGAAAAGACGGTTTTCTGTCGTATGACAATCAATCGCCATAAACCAGGGAGCAGGAGTCGTTTGGTTAGTCGTTCTAATATTAGAGCAGAGGTGTCAGTTAGAGTGTCTATTGCCATTAGGCAATGGGCAACTTTGGCTGTCATGTTGTTACTGTCTCTAAACAGCCAAGCTGATGTGGCTACTCAGCTTGATTGGGATGTGTTGACGTGGGCTGCTGGTTCAACCAGTCAAACATACACAATTGGCTCAGGCGACGTTGCCATTTCACTGAATGGTCCAACTGATACCCCGGCAGGTGATACAAGTGGGTTGGCCAATGGCAGCCCTTTTATAACAGACGACTTAACAGGTGGATTATCACCTATCCAGGAATCCTTAGAAATTAACGTGGATTATCCTGCGACTAGTTCACAGCAAATTCCTATCATTATCGATTTTACACACCCTGGTGGTGTGAGAGATGTCAGTTTTAGTATCTTTGATCTGGATCGAGGGTCTTGGACAGACGTTGTTGAAGTGACAGCAACAACAGATGGTATTAACTATTTTAATCCTACGACGATTGTAGATAACGCTGCAAATAATTCTAATGGTGTTAATACAGTAACAGGTACAGGTGGATCAGTATCTAGTTCTAATGGAACGGCCACATTTACATTTGCTAGTAGTGGTATTACCCAAATAAGAATTATATATAGTAATCAAAATACAGCATTCCAATGGATTGCATTACACGATATAAATTTCACATATCTTGAACCTGACTTGTCGATAACCAAAACACATACAGGTGTTTTCAATCAAGGCGACATAGAATCTTATACGCTTAGTGTTAGTAATAGCGCCACAGCAAGAGATGAGCCCAGTACGATTACTGTTACTGACACACTGCCAGCAGGCTTAAGTTACAACTCAGCTTCAGGTACAGACTGGACCTGTGGGGCTGTTGGACAAGATGTTACATGTACCCATGCCGGGCCATTGGCTGCGGGTGACTCCCTTCCGGACATTACACTTGAAGTGTTGGTGGGTGCTGCGGCAGTTCCTTCAGTATCAAATAGCGTTACTGTGTCAGGAACATTGCCTGATTCAAATACAGCTGACAACACAGACACAGATGTTGCAACAGTTGTGGGTGCGCCTGCGATTACAGCAGGCAATAAACCGTTGTACTTGTATTCAAATCCTGGTTTGGACTTATCAAGAACGCCACCTTCAAGTGCTCAATCAGGTGTAAGAATAAGGAAAAATGTCGAAGTTTCTAGATCATGGGTAATTACTCCAGCGACACAAGCACCGTTAGTGATTGATGGGAGTGCATCGACAATACCTGTTGATTTGATTATTGAAAGATGTACTGGAACATGTAGTAGTCGCACGCGTAGTGTTCAAGTCTCGCTGTCAACATCGCTGGGTATTATTGGCACCGTTACACGCAACTTGAGCATAAATGGAACTGCGACAGTATTTACATTTTTAGTACCTATAAGTGCAGATATCACCTTACCCACGGCGTCAACAATGACGTTGACAGTGACTAATGTAACGTCAGGTGGAGGTGGTAGACAGTTTTATGTGTTACCAGAAAATGGTGGAAATAATTCACGTATTGAGCTGACTTCAGAAACAGTAATTAATATTGATTCTGTAGAGTTTTATGATGCACCACATCCTGGTGGAAGTGTTATCACTTCACTGTTGCCTGGTGAAACTGTGTATGCACGCGCTGTTGTTAGTGATCCATTTGGCGCATTTGATATTAGTAGTGCATCCATCAGTATTATAGATCCAGATAGCAACAGTGTTGTGACTAATGATGCGATGACAGAACTGCCTGGTGCTAGTGGAGCAGTAAAATCTTATGAATACGCATATTTAATTCCAGCAGGCCCACTAGGTATTTGGAGTGCAGTAGTCACTGCCGAAGAAGGTAGTGAGGGAATTGTTAGCGATAACGGTGCTAATTCATTCTATGTAGGTGGGACGCCAGATCTAGTATTTCTTAAAACATCCCAAGTCATCAGTGATGGTACTGGAGCAACAGCACCTTTAGCAAAAGCGATACCTGAAGCAACTGTTTTATATCGTCTATCGATAACAAATCAAGGAGACGGTGTAACAGACTTAATCCCTGGTCTTTCTATCGTCGATCCTATTCCAGAGCAAACTAGCTTGTGCGTAGCAAATCCATGTGCGTCAGGGCTAAATCCAATTCAGTTTTTAGATGCTCCAGGTGGAACCAATGCTAGTGGCCTTATATTTAATTATGCCAGTGATGTTGAATTTTCTAAAAGCGCAGGACCTACATATACATATGGTGCAGCTTTAACACCAGATGCTGAGGGATATGATCAGGGCGTAACGAGAATAAGGATTAGCCCTAGTGGCCAATTCAACTCGGCGAGTGGCTTGACGCCTGCCGGCTTTGAAATTTTATTCAGAGTAAAGGTGAAATGATGAAAGTGTATGTAACTATCATTTCGATAGTCTCTATTTTGTTATGCAGTGCAACAGTGCAAGCAGTGGGCATAGCAGCTGGAACGTCTGTTAGTAATACCGTGACTGTTAACTTTAATGTGGGTGGTACTCCAGGTGTTGCGACAGACACGGATATTTTTCAAGTTCAAGAAATAATCAATGTTGAAGTTAGTTGGCAAGATGCGGCGAATGTGGTCGTTACATCTGGTGCTACGCAACAAGTATTGACCTTCTTGTTGACTAATACCGGCAATGGAATTGAGTCATTTTCATTGCAAATAGATAACACTGTTATAGCGACAGATGATTTTAATCCATCCAATGGAATTATTCATTTAGATGGTGATGGTGATGGTTTATTTGATGGTGCGCCGACAGATCCGGTGTATGTTCCAGGGTCAAATGATCCATTGTTAAATGCAAATGGTATTGATACGCAGATAGTATTTTTAGCTAGTGATATGCCTGTTGGTCTAAATGTTGGAGACATAGGTGAAAGCCAGTTAACTGTAGGGTCTTTAACTGTAGGTGCTGCTGGTGCTGTAGCAGGAACAAATTTAAATGGCTTGGGTGATGGTGGTATTGATGCGGTGGTTGGTGTAAGTCAGGCCGATGACTTAGCGGTAGGTATATATCAAGTAGATAACGCCACGATTGACGTCAGTATTTTAAAATCTTCACAGGTTATCAGTAACCCTAATGGTTGTGTAATAGCACCTTGTTCACCAATCACAGGTGCAACGATACGCTATTCATTGCAAGTAAATATTTCAGGTGTAGGCACAGTTAATAATCTTGTCGTCACCGACCCGATTCCAAATAACACCACTTATTCGTCAGACAGTATCAATTTAGATGGTGCTGCTCTTACGGATAGTGGTGTTGATGCGGACGCAGGAAATTTTTCTGCAAACACGGTGGCTGTTGATTTGGGAGATATCTCAAGTGCAGTTACTTATCTTATAACTTTTGATGTAACCATAAACTAAATAGGAGAACAAAGTGAGTAGATACTTCCTGACATTCACAAAAACACTTTGTGTGTTCTTATTAGCATCAGTTTTTTCAATGGCTAATGCTAATTCCAATAACGCAATTGCAGTAAGTTCTATCGTTGAGCTAGAAGTTGTTTCATCGGATGAGCAAGGTAATGAAATTATCAAGCGTATTCCTGCTGAAAAAGTCACTCCTGGTAGCGAAGTAATTTATACAACGCGTTTTAAACATAACGGCGCTGAGCCAGCGGCGGATATTGTTATTTCTAATCCAATTCCTGAGCACACTGTTTATAAAATAGATAGTGCAAAGGGAAATGATACTGAAATGCTTTATTCAGTTGATGGTGGAAAATCTTTTCATCAGCGAGATCAGCTTAAGGTTGTAGGTAAAGACGGTAGTAGTCGAGTAGCTGAGGCGAAAGATTACACGGATATACGTTGGACCTATAAAGGTAAGTTGCAGCCAGGTGATGAAGGGGCAGTCGAATTTCGAGTTGTTCTTAAATAATCGTATCCAAGAGTTAAGTACAAGGAGTACATATTATGGATAATATAAATACAAGAAGATTTTTACGGGCCTTGGTGGGAATTTTTCTCATCATAGGGTTTGTTTCACAGGTTCATGCGGTGGGCACTGCAGCTGGAACTCAAGTTGATAACCAAGCAACATTAAATTATTCGGTTGGCGGAACACCACAGATTCCTGTGACTTCAGATGACCCTAATCAAGGTGGAGCAAATGATACAACTAGCTTCATTGTCGATACAAAAATTGATGTAACGGTTACTTGGCAGGATGGTGCTAACGTGCAAGTGGCGCCAGGACAAGATGGTGCAACACCATTGCCAAATCCACCATCAGTACTAGAGTTCTTGGTTACGAACGAAGGTAACGCAGATTTTCAAGACTTTGCACTAAGTTCTGCAAACCTTGGTGGTGATGATTTTGACCCAAGTTCTGTGTTGATTTTTGTCGATGACGGTGATGGGATTTATAATCCTGCATTGGATACTGCAACATTCATCGATGAATTAAGTTCAGATCCTACTGGCAGCGCGAATGAAATCACGGTGTTTGTTGTTGGATCAATTCCATCGACACAAACAAATGGTCAGACATCAAATATTGCTTTAATTGCCACAGCTCACGATGCAGCAGGCACAACAGGTGCTCTAGGCGCATTAACTACTGCAGATACACTTGATAACGATATAGTGTTTGGTGCAGGTGCGAACCAAGTAGTGTTTGCTGATGCAGTGGGTACTGCACCAACAGATTTGATTACGGATGGCGAGCATTCTGCAACAGGTACTTATGTTATTGCTGCTACATCAGTAGCTGTACGTAAGTCATCAGCAGTGACAGATGATGGGCTTGGCAATACTTCTGCAACAGCAAAAGCAATACCTGGTGCAACAGTCACTTATACCATTGAGATTGAGAATTCGGGCGCTGCAGGTGCTACAGCGATTTCACTGACTGATCCAATCGATATTACTAATTTGTCTTACAACGACCCAAGCGTAACATTTGATGCGGGTTGTGGTGGTGCAACAAGTGAAAGTTTTGCTAGTCCAAATCTTACTGTTAATGTTGGTTCGATTGCGGCTGGTGCAACGTGTACGATTACTTTTGATGTGACTATTCTTTAGTCGCTCAATGTAATTTGTCAGGAAGTGCACGCGGGCATTCACTGCCTGCGTGCAATACTGATGCGAAGGATTGCGAAAAAAAATATTGCTTACATGATGAGTGCATGTAAGGACATGTCACGTGCAATACTGCATGTCGTACTCTCATGGGCGCAACAAAGTTTTGTTGTTGGCATGACGCTAGCAGTTGCTTCAATTGCATTGTCTTCATTAGCGTATGCCGTACCACCAGGTACAATCATTACTAATACAGCGACCGCCAATTTTGAAATTGCATTTGCTCCACAGTCACGTGATTCAAATGCGATCAATATTACGACGACTGCTGTTTTGAGTCCTGCAACTATATCATTTTTACAATTTTCGCCAACAGGTTTAGGTGCAACACCAACTAATGCATCTTCAACAGGTTGTAGTGCTAGCGGTATTGCCGGACCATTCTTGCCATTAGCTAATCCCACCTTCTTGGGGTTGGGAATATTGGATGTGAATAATCCTGTTGATTTGGCTCCTGCAACTAATTATCACCAAGGTGAACCAGTTTTTATACGGGTTAATGATGCGAATAGAAATTTAGATAGTTTAGTTAGAGATACTTTGGTAGTAACAATTAGATCTGCCACTATTGGTGATCAAGAGATTTTAGAGCTTAGTGAAACAGGTGTCGATACCGGAGAGTTTGTTGGTTATATACAGACAGTGACAACTCCTGTAACGCCAAATGACTGTCTACTGGCAGTGACAACAAACGAATTAATTGAAGTAACATATACGGACATTTTTGATGTCACGGATACAGTGAGTACTAATGTGTTGGTTGATCCATTTGGTGTTGTATTTAATAGTTCAACGGGTGGGTTGGTTAATGGCATCACAGTAACATTAATTAATGTAGCAACAAATTTGCCAGCAGATGTGTTTGGTGATGACTTAATCAGTGCGTATCCATCAACAGTCATTACAGGTTCTAGTGTCACTGATGCCGGAGGCACAGTTTATAATTTTGGTGCAGGAGAATATCGTTTCCCATCTGTAGCACCAGGGACGTATCGTTTAGAAGTTGATGCTGGTGAATTTATTGCGCCATCAACAATACCAGCAGCGCAGTTACAAACTTTATCAAATGCGCCTTTCGCCTTAGATGCAAATGCATCATATGGACAGGATTTTGTATTAGTTGTAGGTCCTCCATTAAATGTCGATATTCCTATTGATCCGATTGAAGATGTATTGTTTGTGACTAAAAGTGCGTCTAAAGATGAAGTCGCTATTGGTGATTTCATGCAATACGAAGTTAGCGTTGCAAATAATAGAACGACAAGCGTTGCGCTTAGTACTGTTCTCACAGATGTGCTTCCAACAGGTTTTAGATATCAAAAGGGCTCGCTACAGATTGATGGAGTCTATGTGAATGACCCTGCTATCTCTTCAGACGGTAGAACAGTTTCGGTTACACTTGGTGATATAGCTGCTTTAAGTACTTCAATTGTTAAATATGTTGTAGAAGTTACTTCGGGTACACCATTTGGTTCAGCAGTTAATTCGGCCCAAATAAGAGATGCATCGGGCTTTGCTTCAAATATTGCTGAAGCATCTGTGCGGGTAATTGATGATCTATTGAGTACGCGTAGTTTTCTGATTGGAACAGTTGCACAAAATTCTTGTGTTGAGCCAGGGATGAATTATGGTGAAATATTATATCGCTTAGAAAGTAAAAAAATAGACCGCGGGTACTTACATACACTAGTGATAAATAGGCATGTAGATATAAATAATGTGCTAGATGTAGAAGTGCAGCTGCCTAAATTACTCAATTATAGAAACTCATCAAGCATGCTTGATGGAAAAGTTTATGATGATCCTCTGTCTCAGGATAATACATTGCTGTATTCAGTTAGGCCTGGTAGTAAAAAACAAATACTAAGTTTTGAGTCGACAAGCAACGTTGCTTATACGGGTGAGTTTGAGTTAAAAGCGCGATTGCTAATGAAAGAAGCACATCAAGCAAATATAAGTAGTGATTGGGCGTCTAATGTTTATCAAGCCAATAACGATGTTGTGGTAACTAAATCTAATAGTGATGAACAGGGATTAAAAATATTACCTCTAAATCAAGCGAAGGGTGTCTCTAATATTCGCTTATTCTTAGAAGATGGTAGATATGTGCTTACGGATGATCGAGGAATGTATCATTTTGAGGCAATAGAACCGGGGACTCATGTTGTGCAGTTGGATCCTTCTAGTATTCCTGAGCACCTTGAAATACATGAATGCGTTAGTAATACAAGAACAGCAGGTGCGCAATATTCTCAATTTGTTGATATAGAGCCCGGCCTGTTATGGCGTGCTAATTTTTACCTGCGCGAAAAGCAACCTCAAGAGAATCCTATACATATAAGGTTGACGAGTGACGCTGACAGGAATGCGATTACATATGAATTGTCACTTGATGGTGTATTTAGTGGTTTACGCAATGTGCGTGCAAGCATTGTATTGCCTGATGGCATTGAGTATGTGCAGGGGAGTTCTTCCTTAAATGGTGTAAGTGGGTTAGAACCTAACAATGCATTTGGTACGCTCACTTATAGATTGGCAGAAAAACTTTCTAAGAATAATAACAATGTTGTTAGCTTTGAGGCAGTGGGCACACCTCAGTCTCAGGGTGAAATAGATACACAAGCATTGGTGACATATGATGTTGGGGAATTAAAAAATCAACGTTTAGAGACAGCGATAAATACTGTTTTCTACCAGAAAGAGTTATCTCAGCCGAATACATATGTGTTGAGGTCTAATTTTAACTCTTTATCAGCGCAGCTTAATATGAAGGGACTGGATGAGCTGGAAGAGCTAATCGCTAATGTGAGTAAACATGAAATAAAAAGCTTACATGTGGTTGGTCATACAGATGATCAGCCTATTATGGCTAGAGCTAAGAATTTTTATTCTGATAATCAAGCATTGTCAGAAGCGCGAGCTAAATCTGTTGTTGAATATTTGCAAGATGCTTTGAAGCTAACTGATGCACAGGTACATGCGCAGGGTGTTGGGGATAGTCAGCCAATTGTTGAAAATACGACAAGCCATGGGCGTTCGATAAACCGTCGTGTTGAAATCACAATAGATAGCATTGAGGTGACAAGAGAAAAGCAATTTGAAGTAGTGCGCAAAGACAGCGGTACAAGCTCAACGACGATAGTGAGTGTGCCAGTATCAGTGTCTGACAATGATAATGAGCTAAAACAAATTAATGTTGAAGCCGTGCCAGATTATGATAAAGCATGGCTGGATAAAGCAAATAATGAACTGGAATGGTTATTACCAGCAGATAACGCGAATCCGGAAATATCCTCAATTGATATTGCGGTAAAACATGCACGTGAATATAAGCTTGTATTAAAATTAAATGACGAAAAAGTCAGTGCACTAAATTTGAACAGTAAATTACCTAGCACTGATAGTCAGCGTTTTATTACAAGTTGGCGTGGGGTTGATATTGAGGTGGGTGATAATGTACTTGAAGCAATTACTTATGATGCCAATGATGTTGAGCAGAAAAGAATACGTAAGATTGTTCATTTGTCGAGTCAACCAGTGCGAGCAGAATTGCTAACAGAATATTCACGCTTAAAGGCAGATGGTCGCAGTCCAATTGTGCTAGCAATAAAGTTTTATGATCGCTGGGGATATCCAGCGAGACCAGGAGTTGTTGGTTCATATCAATTGTCACCAGAATATACAGATGCAAGATTGAAACAACAGCTGGATAAGCAGCCATTAAATGGCCTGCTCAGAGGTCAGACTAAATATACCATTGCAGAAGATGGTATTGCTTATATAGAGTTAGAGCCAAGTTCGCGTAGTGGTAAAGCGGTGTTGGACTTCGAATTTATTGATGAGCGTGAACAGACTATCACAGCTTGGTTAACTGCTTCACAGAGAGAATGGATACTAGTTGGTTTGGTTGAAGGGACAGCAGGATACAATAATGTATCTGGTAATGCAGAAGCATTAGACGATCACCAGCATGAAGATAATTTGTATGAAGATGGTAGATTGGCTTTTTATGGTAAGGGTAAGATTAAAGGCGAATGGCTATTAACATTGGCATATGACTCGGAGCGTAAAGAGAAAAACTCTTCTGAGCGCTTATTTCAAACAATTAATCCAGATGAGTATTACAGTTTATATGGTGATACAACTGAGCAACAATTTGATGCGGCGAGTTCTCGTAAACTATATCTGAAAATAGAGAAGCAGCAGTTTTATGCATTATTTGGAGATTTTGATACTGATTTAACGGTGACTGAACTATCGCGCTACAGTCGTAGTTTAACTGGCATAAAGAGTGAGTTTGAAGGTGATAACTACGGGTTTAATACATTTGCTGCAGATACAGATCAAATATTTGCGCGTGATGAAATTCAAGGTAATGGCACTTCTGGACTTTATCGCTTATCTAATACAGGTATCATTATTAATAGTGAGAAAATACGTTTAGAGACACGTGATAGATTTCAACCACAAAGAGTGATCTCTGAACAACAGTTAAGTCAGTTTGTAGACTATAGTATAGATACGGTTAACGGTACTCTGTTCTTTAAGCAGCCAGTACAAAGTAGAGATGATGATTTTAATCCTATATTTATCGTTGCAGATTATGAGGTATCAGGTGCTAACGATCGCCAAATAACAGTGGGTGGGCGCGCCAATATATATAGTAAAGATAAGAAAGTTGAATTAGGTGTAAGTGGCGTCAAACAAGGTGATACTAATACTAAGGGTAATCTGATTGGCTTAGATGCAACCTATAAATTATCCAATCAAACTAAAATTAAAGTAGAAGCCGCCACTAGTAAAACAAAGGTTAATGGTGATACCAGTAATGGAACAGCCTACCTAGCTGAGTTAAAGCATAACTCCGAACGTACAGATGCGAATGTTTACTTTAGACGCCAAGCCGCATCATTTGGTTTAGAGCAGCAGAGCGCAAATAATGGTGGAACTAAACGTTATGGTGTGGATGCTCGTTACAAAGTGACAGATAGTATCAATATTAATAGTGAGATTTATCGTGACGAGGTGTTAGAGAACGATAACAAGCGTTCAGTAGCAACGTTAGAATTAGAGAAATCAGAGAGGCAGTATCAAATCGCTGCGGGTATTGCCTATGCCAAAGATAAAATTCAAGAGCAAGAGGATAATGATTCTGTATTGGCAACGGGTAGAGCATCACGATATTTAATTGAGAACAAGTTGCAAGTACGTACTGATGCAGAAATAGAAGTGACAAATGACAATTCTGTCGATCACCCTACTAGATTGATAGGTGGTGTCGATTATCGCCTGAATCAAGCAACCGAGTTGTTTGCTGAGCATGAGTACACCCAGGGAGAAGATCAAGATACGAATACAACTAGAGTGGGAACTCGATTAACACCTTGGAATCAAGCAACTATTAGTTCTTCAGTTGAACAGCAGTCTAGTGAAAATGGGGAACGATTGTTTAGTAACTTGGGGTTTGTTCAAGGTTGGCAATATAACGAAAATTTTCAGCTAGACTTTAGTTTCGATAGATCTGACACACTACGAGATCCTGGTGGACAAGCATTTAACAATAATACTGCATTATCTTCTGGGACTGTTACTGATGATTTCACAGCAGCGTCAGTCGGTGCAAATTATGTTGAAGATAAGTGGTCTTCATCTTCAAGAGTTGAATATCGTACAAGTGATTCTGATGTGCAACGTAGCTTATTTTTAGGTTACTTTAGAGAACAGAGTACAGGATTTGGAATGTCGTTTGATCTGCAAGCATTTGATACTAATCGTCGTAGTGGTGCAGATGAAACACAAGCAGATATTAATTACTCGATTGCATATAGGCCTGATAATAGTGCATTCACAGTGTTGAATAGATTTGATCTAAATTATGATGATTCCAGTAGCGAGGATTCTAGAATTCGAACTAGAAAGGCAGTCAATAATTTAAATTTAAATTATACGGTGGATGGCAAACATCAGTTTGGCGCGCATTGGGGAATAAAATATACATTGGATAATATTGATAGTGAGGAATTCGATGGTATAACTCAATTGTTGGGGTTCCAATACTTGTATGACCTACATGAGCGCGTTGACCTATCTTTGCATGGTGATCTGTTGTATTCGACTAATGCAGATAACTATCGATATTCATTAGGTCCTTCGATAGGGATAAATGTTTATAAGAATATGTGGTTAAGTGTAGGTTATAATTTGGATGGATTTGAAGATGAAGACTTCACCAGCGCTGAATACACAGCCAATGGGCCATATGTAAAGATGCGCCTGAAGTTTGATAAAAGTACTGTTAAAGGGCTTCTAAACAAATAACTATTACTGTTAGAGTCTTACTATTAACTTGGGAGGAATGTAGTGGGATTTTTAACATCAATTATTTTAGGTTTATTGGTTGGCGCACTTGCTAAATGGATAATGCCAGGCAAGGATCCCGGTGGTCTGTTTGTTACTATGGTGCTCGGTATTGCAGGCGCTATGATAGGTGGTTGGATTGGTACTCAATTAGGCATTGGGGACGTGACAGGTTTTAATTTAGTGAGTATAGGTCTAGCTACTTTGGGAGCAATAATCCT
>JBGCDS010000045.1:0-15668 GCA_045105615.1 Gammaproteobacteria bacterium | reverse complement strand
TGGTGGAGGCGGTAGCTACTTGAGTAACATCATAAGCCTATGTTTTATATGAGAATAAGTAATATTTGTTAATTATTGTGCCCCAAAATATGGCCCTAAATGATTTGGCTGTAGATAAATCTTATTGGACATCCTCGGATCTTTACGACTGCTCAGAGTCATTTATAAATTCTAATTTCATATCTAGGCTTAGATATATATTTGAAACGATTATCTACGCTTTATCCAGCTTAACCTGCCAGTCATTAGAGTTATTCTCCTCATTATTACTAATGCTAATGTTTTAACTAATATTACCGATAGTTATCATTGATGGATCAATGCTGATATTTAGACTTTTTCTGACAATTAGCTAAAACCTTCAAAACTAATTCAAATTTAAACTTTGAATATATAACTATGATTGAGTGTGTGACCTTTTTCTTGGCTGGCGATAAATATGCTGTTGATATTATGCGTATTAGAGAAGTACGTGAATGGGAAAGTGTAAGAGATGTTCCTAATTCTACGGATGAGATTATTGGCATTATTGATATACGTGGAAAAATAGTACCCATATTAGATCTAAAACAAAAATTTGGATTTGGAGCTAATGAAATAGATGATGACAAGGCTGTGATTATTCTTAAATCAGTTGAAAGCCGTCTTGGTTTTATAGTCGATTCTGTATCAGATATAGAAAAATTATCTGACAAAGATATTAAAGACATTAATAGCTTTAATCAGATTACTCATACTGATTATATCAAATCAGTTTTTACCAAGGATAAAACAGTGATCATGATGCTTGATGTAGACCAGTTATTTCAAAATTCCTCCGACCAAAATGAATTGCTAAATTGAAAATTCAAGTCAACTCATCAGAGTAAAAGGCATAGTTATGATAGACATTTTGAGCAGATATTCAGCCAAGAATAATGATATAGAACAAATATTAGAACAAGCATTAGATGCGGTAGTAACAATTGATACTGCAAATAATATTGTGTTTTTTAACAGTGCGGCTGAGAAGTTATGGGGCTATTCTCGCAATGAGGTATTGGGTAAAAATGTAAAAATGCTAGTGCCTGCAGATATTCAAAATGTACATGATGGATATATAGACGCTAATAGAACAACAAGCGTAAATAAAATTGTAGGTACTTCACGTGAAATTGAAGTCCCTCGTAAAGACGGAACAAAAATCTGGTGTGACTTATCTCTGTCTAAAATTGGTTCAGGTAAAGAAGCGCGTTACTCTGCATTTGTAAAAGATGTCACTGAAATTAGAGAATCACGAGAAACTATCAATCAAACTCTAGAGCAGGCTATTGATGCAGTAGTGACTATTGATGAAAATAATAACATCACATTCTTTAATAAGGCTGCTGAGAGTTTATGGGGTTATACCCGTGATGAAGTGTTAGGCCATAATGTTAAGATGCTAGTGCCTGCTGAGCTGCAAGGAAATCATGATGGTTATGTTAATACGAACCGTGCGACAGGAATAAATAAAATTGTGGGGACTTCTCGAGAAATAGAAGTGCCTAGAAAAGACGGCTCTACTGTTTGGTGTAACTTGGGTTTATCAAAAGTGGAAGTAGGAGATAAAATTATCTACACCGCATTTTTGAAGGACATTACTGCAGAAAGAGAAGCAAGAGAAACAATTAATCAAACATTGGAACAAGCCATCGATGCTGTTGTAACTATCAATGAGCATAATGATATTACGTTTTTTAATCGAGCAGCAGAAGAGTTGTGGGGTTATACACGTGACGAAGTCTTAGGTAGGAATGTGAAAATGTTGGTTCCAATGCAATTGCAAGCTGATCATGACAATTTTGTTAATGCTAATCGGGAAACAGGTGTTAATAAAATTGTAGGCACGTCAAGGGAAATAGAAGTTCCTCGGAAAGATGGCACAACTGTTTGGTGTAATTTGGGTTTATCAAAAGTATCTGTAGGCGAAAATATTATTTACACTGCATTTGTAAAAGATATCACGGAAGAAAGACGATCTCGAGAAATTATTAATCAAACTCTCCAACAAGCAATAGATGCTGTTGTGACAATTGATGAAGAAAATAATATTACTTTCTTTAATGCAGCCGCTGAAAACTTATGGGGTTATACGCAAGAGGAAGTGATTGGCAATAATGTAAAAATGTTAGTTCCTGCTGATATACGCTCTATGCATGATAGCTATGTCAATGCCAATCGATCTACAGGTGTTAATAAGATAGTCGGAACCTCTAGAGAGGTCCCGATTTACAGAAAAGATGGCACGCAAGTTTGGGGAGCATTATCTCTATCTAAAATTACTTCTAGTAATAGTACTTTATATACAGCATTTATTAAAGATGTTACCGAAGAAGTAAATAGTCGTGAAAAATTAAAAGTGCTTTCATTAGTTGCTGATGAAACTGATAACTCTGTAGTTATCACTGATGCAGAAGGGAAGATTGAATACGTAAATGATGGCTTTACACGAATGACAGGCTATACATTTGAAGAGGCTATTGGTAAAAAACCTGGCACTATACTTCAAGGCGAGCTGACGGATAAGCAAACAGTTCAAAATATCAGTCATCACTTAGCTAGAAAAGAATCATTTTATGAAGAAATATTAAATTATACTAAAGATGGCAAACCATATTGGATATCATTATCGATCAATCCTGTATTTGACGACAAAGGTAATGTTCAAAAGTTTGTATCCGTACAAGCTAACGTGACTGAAACAAAGCAATCTGCTTTAGATTCAAGTTCTAGATTGGATGCGATTAAACGTTCTAACGCAATAGTTGAGTGGAATCCTGATGGCGAGTTAAAAACAGTCAATGAGATTTTTGCTAATAGTTTTAACTGTAGCTATGATGAAATTATTCAAACCAAGAGTATATACGCACTTGACAGACTACTATCTGCTGATGAGATTTCAGATGTGCGTGCAGGGAAGCATGTTCAGAAAGATCTGACGATACCATATTTAAAAAGTCAGGTTCATATGTCAGCAAATATTCAGCCTATTAGGGATTATCAAGGGAATATACTTCGAATTGTTATGTATGCATTAGATAATACACAGCGACGTATTGCTATTAATGAAACTAACCAACTTATGACTGATGTACTTGGTAAAATTAGTCAAATCGCATCAAATATTAGCACTATCTCTAAACAAACAAACCTTCTATCACTTAACGCAGGAATTGAATCAGCTCAAGCGGGTGAAGCTGGTTATGGTTTCAGTATTATAGCTGGTGAAATTCGTACCTTGGCAACAGGTTCGGCAGAGTCAGCTAAAGAAATAAACGATATGATTGAGACTACTCGTGAGAAGATAGATGAGCTTCAAGTGCTCTTTTCTAATTAAGTAATATTAGTGGTGTAAATATAATTCAACAGTTTTTCCAACTTGATGACTCGTAATGAATCAAGTTATTTATTCTTAACATAGAAACGACAACATCCAAAAGTTTGAATTTCTATGGATGTTGTTACACTTAGATGAACGTCACTAGATGGTGGAGGCGGTAGCTACTTAACTAGCAATGTAAGTATTTGTTTCTAATATTATATTTGATATTAGGTAAATCTTCGTGCCCCTAAATATAACCCTAATCTATTCGGCTGTAGTTGGACTACACTAATCTTTTTTGGACATTAGTATATTCATAAAGCTAATTCTCGCTCATTAAGCTAAGCAAGCTTTAAGCAAATGCCTCAACCAAAAAATCTACAAAGGCACGTACTTTCGCGGTGAGGTATTGTCGATGCGGATACACTGCATATACATCATGTGTTATTTGATCGTAATCATCTAATATCACTTTCATGTCGCCGTTATCGACTTCCTTTTTACAGGTAAACAGTGGTAACCGGGTGATACCAATTCCGTTAACAACCATTGCTACTTCAATGATCGAGCTGTTACACATTGCGCGTGGATCAACTGTTACATTTGTACGTACTCCGTCTTTATAAAAATCCCATTGATTTGGCATTGGTAATAAAGAATAGGCAACACAATCATGATGTACTAAATCTTCAGCCTTTTTTGGACAGCCTTTACGTTTTAGATAATCGGGTGATGCCACGACTACATTTTTGGATGATGTAAATTTACGTGCCACCAGATTGCTATCTTTAATCGCATCAACACGGATTACGATGTCATAACCTTCTGCTACCACATCAATAAGTCGATCATTAAACTCCACTTCTAGTTTCACTTCCGGATAGCGATGCATAAATTGCGGCAAAACATCGAGCAAGTAATTTGTACCGAAACTTCCTGGTGCATTAATTCGCAATAAGCCACTTGGCTTTTCTTGTAATTGGTTAATGGATCGCTCGGCGTTTTCAGCGTCATTCACGATCTGATTTGAGCGTTCGTAAAATGCTCGACCCGTGTCGGTAAGGCTGATTGTACGTGTGGTGCGATTGAGCAAGCGGCTACCCAGGCGCTTTTCGAGTCGAGTGATTTCTTTACTTATATAAGAGGTGGAATGCCCTAAGGCACGTGCCGCAGCCGTAAATGAACCGGCATTAATAACCCCGACAAATACAGCCATACCATCTAAGACATCCGTTTTAACGACTTTTTGAGACATTTTCCACCCCATTACTATTCATATGGAAATAATGTATTTCTATTTACCATATTTATCTACATATGTGAACAATATATAGTTTTTTCACGTTATCAACTTAACCGACCTTAGCCAGATGTATTGGCTAAAAGAAGCCATGTATTTGGAGACAACAACATGAAAATACTCGCGTTCGCTGCAACCAGTAGCACAAAGTCCATCAATAACCATTTGGTTCAATACGCTGCCGGTCTGCTTGCCAAGAATGATCAAGATGCACAAACCGAGATACTCGACATCAATGATTATGAATTGCCTTTATTTAGTGAAGACAGAGAAGAACAACTCGGCCAGCCTGAATTGGCAAAGACATTTCTAGACAAGATTGGTAACAGTGATGTCGTGATGATTTCTTTTGCTGAACACAATGGTTCATATACCGTGGCTTATAAAAATATCTTTGATTGGGCTTCACGCATCAACCAAAAAGTATTTCAAAACAAGCCAATGGTGCTACTTGCAACTTCACCTGGCCCGGGTGGTGGTAACAATGTTTTAACTGCTGCTACAACATCGGCCCCATACTTTGATGGTGTTGTAAAAGCCAGTATTGCAGTACCCAATTTCTATGACAATTTTGATTTGGATCAGGGTCGAATCACGAATACTGAAATTAACAGCCAAGTACACAATGCAGTGAATAGTTTGCTTGAAACTTCTAGTTCTGCAACCACGCAAGTTGCCTAAGACAAATATTAGGAGAATATGATGGAAATTTTAAAAAGAGATAGTTTGAACGAAGGCGGATTCGCAGGGTTAAAAGAGCATCGTCTGATTAAGGACCCAGAAATTTTTGGCCCGCAAGGGAACAATGATGGTAGTTGGCCGGGCTTAGAAAACTTTGTATATCTCGCCGATGCTCGTTTCATGCCACATGGTGAAACGCATATGCACAGTCATCATGAGATTGATGTCATCTCTTTAATGGTTGAAGGAAGTATCAAGCACGAAGGTTCTTTGGAGCACGGAAAAGATTTGTCACGTAACGATGTACAAGTGCAACGCGCAGGCGGAGAAGGGTTCTCACATAATGAAATTAATCCAGATAATAATTGGAATCGTTTAATACAACTGTGGGCCTTGCCTGAGGGTGCTGGCCAACCTGCTGGTTATAAAGTTTATAAACCGACTGCTGGTGGGCTTACGCGCATCTATGGCGGTGAAAAAAATAGTGGTAGTGATTTCACATCTAAAACAAAAATAGATGTTGGTTTGCTTAGTAGCGGTCAACAAATAAAAGTGGATGATGCATTTGTATTGTACATCACGCGAGGAAAAGGATTGGCAAATAATGAACAAGTACAAAATGGTGATTTAATTCGAGGCAACTCGCTCACATTTAAAGCAAGTGAAGATGTGCAGTTAATCGTTATTCAAGCAGGATAAAATACAATGAGATCAACTAACCAACATGCAATAGCGATTTTTACGTTCATAATATTATTACCATTGGTTTATTACATTCCGCCATGGGTAAATATAAATCTGACAGACAATCATCTTTTCGTGACTGTAATTTCGCTTGCGGTCATCGTGCCTATTATTTCTTATGTCGCTATGCCGCTTTTTAAAAAATCATTAACAATGCTGCAGGCAAAATAATTTCTAAACTTACATTTATAACGTTTACTTTTTTGGAGGACTATTATGAAAACAACTCTTTTTCTATCTGTTTCAATTGACGGAATGATTGCTGATAAGCAAGGCATCCCAATGTTTCCTGAAGGTGCTTGGGAAGAATGGTGTTCGCTGGTGAATGATACTGGTAACGTGATTGCAGGCCGAAGTTCTTTTGAACAGGTGAATAATCCTGAAATGGGTGCTGCGTTGCATCCGAAACACAAAATTGTTCTCTCCTCAAAAGAACTTGATTTGAACGGTACTGGTTGGATGCAAGTTGCATCTCCAAGAGAGGCATTAAAAATCTTGAAGGATGCTAATGTTGAAGAAGCGATAATCGGTGGGGGCCGTTCAGTAGCCCATGCATTTATGAGCGAAGGATTAGTTGACCACATTGTTATGGACCTACATCCCGTCGTGTTTGGTGAGGGAATTCCAATGTTTGGTGATGCAATCGAAATGCCTCAATTGAAACTTTTAGAATCTAAGTCACTTAATGAAAATGCGCTTCGTCTACGTTACGAGGTTATTTGATAAATCATCTCTCTGTCAAAACGAATCCTTAGGCTAAATTTCTAAGATATTCTGGTACAAATTTAGACTTTATCGAACATTATTGGATGGTGGAGGCGGTTGCTACTTTACTATCTAGTTAAGAGCATGATTCTATTTTGAATTTTCAAATCATTCAAACCTATGCGCCCCTAATTTGACCCCCAAATGACTCAAATGTAGTTAAATTTCTGTAAACGTCCTTGGATTTGAACGTCCTCTTGAGGTGCATAAACTGACCAATGAGTATGATTGGTATTATGAATAGTAGTTTATGCATCTAAAGTCATATCGATAACGATCAAAAAATTTATACGCTTAGATAATCTCATACCTTTCGTCTTCTATTTATATCATATTCAATACCATTTCGGCATAAAAGTTAAGTATTAACGAAATTTTGTCGATATATTCGGTTGCTTAGCAACATAATAATAATCTCAGTGAATTCTAGTTTAACTCAACGATCAGATGCTGGGGAACACACCTCAATAGATACGAGCAAGTCACAGAAGTGGCTGGAAATTATTGTTGCTCGACATCATGCTGAAGGAGCAATTTTATTATTGCAAGAAACAGAAAAACCCATAGTTGTTGGTCGATATCCGAATACATACAAACTTGATCATCGATTGTATACCTGTGCGTTACGTGCATTTAAAGAACTTTCCGTAATTAAAAAAGATAACGATAATGTATCTAGTTTGGATAAGAAGAAAGCTGCCTGGCTTGCGATAAGATTTACGATTTCCGGTATAGCTGCCTCAATCGCAATCAAAATTACCGTTCCATCAAATATTCCAGATAAAGAAATATTAAAAAAATTCAGATCATCGTTATTTGAAAATAAAAAGACGTCCAACCAAAAATTAAAGAATAGACGCACCAAAGAGACGGTATCTAAAAAGTCCTCGATCGTTAAACCTGCAAAAACAAATCCTGCAAAGCCTGATGTTATCCATGAGCAGTCTACAAGCGCTAAATTACCCAGTAAAAGCGAGTTAGAATTTGAATTATTGATTAAAGAGCAAGGTGCGGTTATTAAAACACTGGCTAAAATTTTAGATCAACAAAACTTTAGTCAGTCATTGCA
Organism: Gammaproteobacteria bacterium; assembly: GCA_045105615.1. Taxonomy (GTDB): domain Bacteria; phylum Pseudomonadota; class Gammaproteobacteria; order UBA4575; family UBA4575; genus UBA1858. The sequence continues at coordinate 7,766 of JBGCDS010000045.1, read as the reverse complement.
TGAATTTGCAAATTGCATCGCCAAATGTTGGCAATGTTCACGCGTTACAATTGCTTTAAGTAAAAATGATAAGTTGACAATACAATCAATATCGGGTGTCGCTGAATTTGACGTACGTTCTGCGTTGTTAGTTGATATCAAAAGTGCATTGCAAGAAACATATTCTCATCAAGCAATGATTCTATATCCGCCAAGTGATGATAATGAAATACCGCAGTTTGCACATGCTGCTTTAGCTAAGCAAGTTAATGATCAGGCCTTATGCAGTTTGCCGTTAATTGATAACGATCAAGTCATAGGAAGCATGTTGCTTGAGCGTGACAAACAAATTAGCCCACTAGAAAAGTCCCAGCTACAGCGCATGGTGCTTTTAATGTCACCTATTATTGCGCTTAAACAGCTTAAGCAAATGAATCCTTGGCAATGGTTTAAGTTAATTGGAGGTAGAGTTTTATCCTCACTCTTTGGTAGCAATAAACTGGGAACAAAAATAGTACTCTCATGCATGGTTGCATTATTCGTGTTTTGCGCAACTTTTACTACAATGTTCAGAGTCGATGCTGAAGCGGCCATCGAAGCCACTAAGCAACGTGCTGTTGTTGCGTATGTGCCAAGTTTTTTAACACAGGTTGAAAGAAAAGCAGGAGATGTCGTCAAGCAGGGTGATGTTCTGGCGAGACTGGATGTTGAAGAACTGCAGCTTGAAAAAATTAAGTGGCTAGGTGAACGCGATAAAATAATCAAGGAGTATCGTGCAAACTTAGCTCAAAGAGATCGTTCAAATGTTCGAATATTAGATGCCAAACGAACACAGGCTCAATCACAGATAGACCTGCTTAATGCACAGATTGAACGAGCAACCTTACGCGCACCAATTGATGGTGTAGTGATAGCAGGTGACTTATCTCAGTCATTAGGTAGCCCTGTCGAACGTGGTCAACTATTGTTTGAAATTGCTTCTTTAGAAAATTATCGCTTAACATTGCTAGTGGATGAAGCTGATATTGGCTGGATCAAGATAGGTCAATTAGGTCATTTACGTTTACGTAGCTCACCTGATCAATCACTTGCATTTTCAGTTAACGAAATTACACCTGTGTCTGAAGCGCAAGGTGGCGCAAATCAATTCCGAGTGGTCGCATCTATGCAGGATGCTCCCATAAGTATTCGTCCGGGGATGGCCGGTTTCGCAAAAATTGAAGTAGAGGAGCGTGCTATTGGCTGGATCTGGATACGTTCATTTCTGAACTGGTTACGTCTAACAACATGGAAATATATTGGATAGATAATGCAAGAGAGTTTATTCAATAAGCAATGGTATCGTGTAGCGAATCTGCGCCCCGTGATGCGCGCGAGTGTCGTTAATTACAGACATTATTATCGTGATTGCATTTGGTATGTCATCACCTGTAAATCCAGTAATGCGCAAATCAGAGTCAATCAGTTTGCATACTATATGTTATCTCAGTTTGATGGTGAAAAAACTGTAGATGAAATTTGGCAGTTGGCGATTAGTACACTAAGTGATGATGCGCCAACCCAACAAGATGTCATACAGTTATTAATATCATTATACGAAGCGACATTGATTGATTTTCAGCGTGAAGGCGATGTGGGTCAATTATTTGATCAATATCGACGTAAGCAAAGTCAAAAGTCTAAAGGAAGGTATTGGAATCCGCTGTTTTTGCGATTTGCAATTTTTGACCCTGATAAGCTCGCGCAAACATTATTGCCTTGGTTTCGTTGGGTATTTAATCGTATGGCATTAATTGCATGGATAACTTTATTGATTATATCAGGAATTATTGCTGCATATTCATGGGGAGATATCTCGCAGAAGCTGAACTTAAATATTGTCTCTCCAAATAACTTGTTGGTGCTTTGGTTTGTATTTCCAATTATGAAACTCATTCATGAATTGGCTCATGCCATCGCCGTCAAGCGTTGGGGTGGGGAAGTACATGAATGTGGGATTTCATTGCTGGTGCTCATGCCGATTCCATATGTGGATGCATCACATTCTGCAAGTTTTAATTGTAAATATAGACGCATGGCAGTTGCTGCTGCCGGCATTATTGTGGAATCTACATTGGCCTGTTTAGGTTTGTTTGTATGGGTATTGGTCGAACCAGGATTAATCAAAGATATTGCATTTAATGTCATGCTCACGGGTAGTGTTTCAAGTATTTTATTTAATGCCAATCCCTTGCTCAAATTTGATGCTTATTATGTATTGAGTGATGCGATAGAAATACCTAGTTTAAATTCTCGCTCGACTCGTTATTTGCTGTATTTAATCAAGCGTTATTTGTTTGGTATGTCTGTGAGATCGCCTGTTACTGCAGAAGGTGAGAGGATGTGGTTTATCGCTTATGGAGTTATATCATCACTCTATCGCGTAATACTTGCGTTTGGTATCTGTCTGTTTGTTGCCAGTCAGTACTTTTTCTTGGGGGTGGTGCTTGCTATCTGGGCGTTGATGAAGCAACTTGGATTACCCATTATACGTGCCATCAAGTTTTTGTTAACAGATCCCGCATTGGGTCAGCAACGAATAAAAGCGAATGTCATCACGATAATGATCATAAGTGTCATGTTGGTTAGTATGGTTGTTATCCCCATACCGCATTCAACACAGGCACGAGGTGTCATTTGGCCGCAAAATGAATCAATAGTACGTGCGGGGGAGAATTGTTTCGTCAAAGACATCATAGTGGATAATGGTCAACAAGTGAGTCAAGGTAATGACCTGATTCGCTGTGATGTAAGGTTATTGCAAACTGAAGTAACGAGTTTACGCGCGGAACAACGTGCAGCTAGAGCTGCAATGTTTGCTGCTAAAGATCGTGTTGAGAGAGAAATTAAAAAGAGTGATCTCAAACTTGCAACAAGTTTGCTCTATAAGTCGCAAGAAAAACTTAAAAAGACAATTATAAATAGTCCTACCCATGGCATTGTATTTGTACCAAATGCTGAAAATATAAAAGGACGCTTTTTACAAAAAGGTGAATTAGTCGGCTATGTATTGGATGATAAAAAACTATCTATCCGCACAATGCTTCAGCAGGAAAATATAGATTTATTAAACAAACGACTTGAGTCTGTTGAAGTGCGATTGCTGCGTCAGCCACAAATGAGTTTTGTGTCAGATATATTGCGTACAGTACCTTCTGCCAGCAAACGTTTAGTATCCCCTGTGCTGGGTATTAAAGGGGGTGGAGACTTGTTATTGGCTGCCGAAGACAATGATGGCATGCGTTTGCAGGACGCTGCGTTTGAACTAGAGCTTGTATTGCCAGATAAAATAACCAATTCATTAGTTGGTGAGGCTGTGGTTGTGCGATTCAGTCACGGTAGTGCATCCATAGTATCGATGTTATATCGACAGTTACAATTATTGTTATTGAGGCGTTTCAATGTTTAGCGAAAATTCAATGACACATCAAAACCATTTGATACAACCAGGGCATAGGCTTGACTGGTATCCAGAGACGCGTGAAGAAGAATTAGATTATTTGCAGCGCTTGTTTAAGCAAGTTAAATGTAAAATAAAAAATCGGCAACTAACCTATAGGATGTTTGTTAAAACGGCAATTCTCATTGAGAATAAAATTAAAGATGTCTCATTTTTATCACCTGCTGCATTAGATAATTTAAATAATAAAATACGTGCTGATTTAAGAAACAGTGGTTTTACAGATGACAACTTAATTACTGCTTTTGCGTTAGTGAATATTCATGTTAAAAGAAAATTTGGATTTTATCTCCATAGGGAACAGTTATTTTGCGCATGGATATTATTGCATGGCGCACTTCCGGAGATGGCGACAGGAGAAGGTAAGTCTATTACTGCAGCACTAACCGCTATTGTTGCTGCTCTATCTGGCGTGCCTGTTCATGTTATATCAACCAATGACTATCTGGTTGAACGTGATGCGGAGTCTATGCGTAAACTCTTTGAATGTTTTACCCTGAGCTCCGGACATGTCACATCAGAACAGCAAGAACACGAGCGTATGCAAGGTTATGCTTGTGATATTTGCTATGTGTCGAATAAACAATTGGTATTTGATTATCTGCGTGACAGACAGACATTTGGTAATCGACCTTCTTCAATTGATAGTCGTGTACAAGGTTTATATGGCGTGCAAACTCACCAACCACTCTTAAGAGGTCTATGTTTTGCCATTGTTGATGAAGCGGATAGTGTATTCATTGACGACGCCATCACGCCATTGATTTTATCGCAACAAATTGATGGTGAGAAAGAGTTTGTCCAATCCGTCACGGCAATAAGTCTGGCTAAGCGCTTAAGCATCGATGATGACTACAAAATCGATAAAAGAAGCAATAGAGTGATCATTACTGAGCAAGGTGAAAATCAATTAGCTGCACTCGCAAGTGGATTGGTTGGAACATGGAATAACTGTCGTTTTCGTCTTGAAAATGTACGCCAAGCGTTAACGGCACTGTGTATTTTCGTAAAAGACAAAGACTATATTATACGTGATGGTAAAGTCATTCTTCTTGACCAATCTACTGGCAGAGTAATGCCGGATCGTAAGCTTCAACATGGTTTGCAACAGATGTTAGAGGCAAAAGAAAAATGTGAATTAAGTGGGCAGTCGGAGACAATAGCAAGTTTAAGTTTTCAAAACTTTTTCATACGCTACAAACATTTATGTGGCATGACGGGTACAGGTAAAGAGGCCGCTAAAGAATTGCTGCAAGTATATCGACAACATGTCATTGAAGTGCCTACGCATAATCCCTCGATTCGTATAAAAGAGTCTCCCAAATTCTGTTTAGACGAAAATGAATACATGGACTGTTTACTCAAAGAAGTACAGCACTATCATGCGATAGGCAGACCGGTTCTTGTAGGCACGCGTTCTTTAGCGCATTCAGAACGAATCTCTGAATGTTTGCAGAAAAACACTATCCAACATCAACTTTTAACTGCAAGACAAGACGAGGAAGAGGCAAATATTGTTGCGAATGCTGGCAAGCAAGGTGTGGTGACTATCGCAACAAATATTGCAGGTCGTGGTACAGATATTCCGCTAAGTAATGAAGTTAAAGAACAGGGCGGATTACATGTCATCGTTGCAGAGTTGAACGATAACCAGCGAATTGATCGGCAACTGATAGGAAGGGGTGCGCGTCAAGGTGACCCTGGTAGTTATCGATATATTATCAGTCTGCAAGACGACATGTTGTCACAAAACGCGCCGCAATGGGCGTTAAATCTTTTACAGTCAAAATATTTAACATCAAAAAGCTATTGGCATCAACTATGTAAATATTTTTCAGAAATATTGCAAACCGCTTGTGAGCGCAAACAAGCCAAGTTGCGTAAACAAGTTGCTCATGCAGATAAAGAAATGAACGCACGTTTATCATTTAGTGGTTATAAGGAGTAATTCAATGGACTTTTCAATATCAATGTATCTCAAAAGAAAAATGCACCAGGTGATAACGTGTCTATGTTTGATAGTGATGTTTTCAACTTCACAAGCACAAGAGGAATATGCTGATAATTTCGATTGTTTGATTGAGCCAAAAATGACCGTCAAAGTCGGTGCGCCAACTCAGGGTATCATTGATTCGGTTAATGTCTCTCGTAGCCAAATTGTAGAACAAGGTCAAATATTAGCAACGCTAAAAGCCAATGTTGAAAAAGCCGCGATGAAACATTCGCGTGCACGTGCCACGATGAAGAGTGAAGTAAAAGCTAGAGAAGCAGACTTGTCTTTGGCGCAAATCAATATGGATCGTATCGACAAACTTTCTCAAAAGAAAATTGCATCTCAACAGCAACGTGATGAAGCATTTGCACAATTAAAAGTTGCGCAAATGTCTTTACTGCAGGCTAAAGATAATATGCGTTTATATGAAATGGAATATCAGCGTGATAAGAGTGTCGTTGAACAGCACGTAATTCGCAGTCCTATTTCTGGTGTTGTCGTTGAGCAACTCGCTTATCCCGGTGAGTTTGTTTATGAAAACCCAATTATGGTAATTGCGCAACTGGATCCTTTGAGTGTGGAAGCGATTTTGCCTACCTTTCTGTTTGGACAAGTTGAAGAAGGCATGCAAGCCGATGTTATTCCTGAAATAAATACAGAGAATCTTTTAAAGGGGAAAATATCTACAGTGGACCGATTGATAGACACAGCCAGCGGCACTTTTTCAGTTTATTTAGAACTGGCTAATCCTAGTAATACAATTCCTGCAGGACAGCGATGCACGATCGAATTTCAACGTGCATTAGCATATCAATAAACGGACTATATATTATCTATAGGTAACTGCTCATTATGCTCAAACGTTTTAAAAACAGGAAGACACAAAACCCTGAAGCATCTGGGCGTCCCATTGCAGAGTCATTAGAGGAGCGCATACTGTTTTCAGCGGATTTGCCATGGGCGAATCAGTTAGATAATTTGCAACAGCCTGAGACACTTGTCTGTGAGCAACAGATAGATTGCAACGATTTAGAGAAATCACAATCATCTGAAGAATCAGAAACGGTAATACATCATGTCATCGCCGATTCTGACTGGTTGCTAGAACATGGGCTAGATGCAAATGAAGTCGCGCAATCATTTGCAGAGGTTAATGTGAAGTTCTCTGTGCTTGATAATGATGATAGTGGCATTGAACAACTTGGCACCTTGTTCAATCAAAATGGCAATTCTGAGAATATCCATATTTTAGCCAATGCAAGTCAGCAAGGTCTATTTTTAGGTAACGATGTCTTAGGTGTCGATCAATTGCTGAACCAAGCCAGTGAGGTGTCAAGCTGGCGTGATCAATTAAATGAAAATGCGAATTTTGAGATTTTTGCATCACATGTTGAGGCATTTGCTGAGTCTGATCAATTTGTCGAAATCCTGGATTCATTAACGGGTGCTCAAACTAAGATGACCGCCTTTGCGGGTATTTCTTCCGTCACAACGCAGATATTTGAACAAGCAGGCATAAATATTCAATCAACGTCCGAAAGTAGCGAAGAAGAATTTGCGAATATCGAACTTACCTTAGAGTTGGAAGCGTTACAAATTGATGTTAACCAAATCCAGAATAATGGTCCAAGTGAAAGCCTACTTGATGCAACATCACTCGCATTGGTCGATGCAGAACAGGCTTCATTAGAAATAGTATTCATTGACGAAACAGTCGAGAACTACGAACAGTTGTTATTCGATATTACACATTCAGGTGATACAAATCGTGCCTTTGAAGTGATCGTATTATCCAATGAGGAAGATGGCATTCAGCAAATAAGCGACGTACTTGCTGCGCGCACGGATATCGATGCCGTACATATTATTTCCCATGGTACTGATGGAGAAGTTAGGTTGGGTGACTCCATACTCAATGAACATACGTTTACACAGGTGCAAGATGAGATTGCATTATGGGCAACTGCATTTAGTGAAAATGGCGATCTGTTAATTTATGGATGTAACCTTGCGGCAACTGCTGAAGGGCAAAATTTATTACAACAGATTGCCCTGGCTTCTGGTGCAGATGTTGCAGCAAGTGATGACCTCACCGGTGCTGCCAGTAAGGGTGGCGATTGGGAATTAGAATATAACTTTGGCGATATCGAGGCAGCAATTGCCATTAGCCAAACATTACAAGAAAAATACATAGGTGTATTAGATATCGACAGTAATTTGGTCGCCCAATACACTTTTGAGGAAGGCAGCGGGACAACCGCGACCGATGTTGCACCCAGTGACAGTGTTCAAGAT
>JBGCDS010000044.1:0-12338 GCA_045105615.1 Gammaproteobacteria bacterium | reverse complement strand
CGCTGTTTGCGTTGGCATTGTTGCCGCCGATATGGCATAAGTATATGAATGAGCAGATGAACAAGTGGGATGACGAGATGGCATCTGAGGGCGAGCGTAAGGTCGCTTCTAAGATTAACCAGGTCGCTGGCTACGCTTAATCTGACAATTTAATAACTAAGCCCTGTATGTGTCACGCAGCAGGGTTTGGTTGAACAAAAAACATTCAATAAATCAGTGGTAAAATTGAGGAGTAAAGGTAATGAGTGAAGCTAATTTATATGTGCGCCTAGGTGGTGCCGATGGTATCGCAGCAGTGGTTGAAGACATTTGGAAAAATCACACTTCTAACCCTAAAATTAAACAGCGATATGCACAGAGTGATCCAGAGAATGTTAAGCGCTTAGTGCGTGAATTCTTCGGTGCTGGTATTGGTGGACCAGAGACTTACACTGGTCAAGACATGCTCACAGCACACACTGGTATGAATATTAGTGATGAAGAGTTTGTAGCGGTTTGTGATGACGTATTAAATGCGTTAGACAAAAACAGTGTTGGTGCAAAAGAGAGAGACGAAGTCTTATGTATTTTGTACTCAATGAAAGCTGAAATCGTTGGTGTATAACCAAACTAAATAAATACTCTAGGAGTCACAATTATGAAAGTAACATGGGATGAAAGTACTTGTATCCACGCTGGAAAATGTGTTGAAGGTTCACCAAATGTATTTAAAGTAGTTGATGGCGCATTTGTCATTGATGAAAAAGGTGCTCCAGAAGCTGAAATTCGTGCAACTGCTGCACAGTGCCCATCTGGTGCAATAAAAATAGAAGACTAACCAATAAAATTAACTAAGAAATCTAATCATTAGCCTCAGGAGAACCAACAATTCATCGAAGGGTGATTAACAGACGGGGTTATTGAATTAGGGGGAAGAATATGATCGGAGATAAATTAGGAACAAAAATGATTCTGCGAGGGCATCCAAGTTGCCCAGACACAAGTAAGTGCCTGCAGACTGCCGCAGAAAAGGGAGTGGACATTGATACTGAAGTAATTACAGATATTAATGCTAGCGATTTTCGTGCTGTCTCCCCTTATGGTATAGGTCCTGTATTGCAAGATATCGACTTTATTGTTTACGGAACTGTAGCGGTAATGTCTTACCTTGATGATAAAGGTTTTGGCCCATCACTTGTTCCTCGTAACGGTGTGAGCCGAGCAATTATGTATCAGTGGGCAATCATTGCTACAGAAAGCGTGGCACCAAATTTAGGTGATTCAATTAATAAAGATGCTTTAGCGCCTTTGTTTGATGGTCTTGAGCAGCAGGTTTTGAATCCACCAAGAAAAGGTGATTTTATTTGCGGTGATTTTTCATTAGCTGATATACATTGGTCAGCATGTTGCAACTTGATCGAAATTGGCGGTGCTGGAGACTTGATTAGTTCACGTCCAGGTGTTGCTAAGTGGTACGACAAAGTTAAGTCGCATCCAAGTACGAGTAAAGAAAAGATCATTCCTTTCACTGTGTTGCCTTCAGCGTCTGATATTGCTTCAGGGACATTAAATGGGATATCAATAAACTCATAAAGTACCGACATTAATGAAAAAGCGCGCAGATTATTGTCTGCGTGCTTTTTTACGTTTATAGCATTACCGATACCAGAAAAATATCATGTTTGGATTATTTGGAAATAAGAAAGCAGATCACACTGCGACTATTAATAATGGCGAAGCTACCATTACCGTTAAAGCGGGTGATAATTTATTAAAAGCTGCACTGGAAGCAGGGCTCGCATGGCCGCATGACTGTCGTGTAGGGAGTTGTGGCACCTGTAAATGCGTTATTAAAAAAGGAAAAATCAAAGCATTAACTGATTTTTCATACGTGTTAGATGGTACACAACTGAAAGCAGGTACGGCACTTGCGTGTCAGACAGTATTAAAAACTGATATTGAAGTTGATGTTGAAATGGGTGAGGCGCCTGCCACTCAGTTGCTTCAATTAGAAGGTAAAATTTCGCAAGTGAATGAATTAACTCATGACATTAAAGAGTTGGTTGTAAAATGTGATACTAGTTTTAAGCGCGAAATGATGGCGGGACAGTATGCAGAAATATCAGTAAAAGATATCTCTGCACCAAGATCATATTCATTTGCCAAAGCGCCTAGAAATGAAAAAGATGGTGAATTTAGTTTCTATATCCGTAAAGTCCCAGGTGGAGAATTTACGGAATGGCTATTTGCTGGAGATAGAGTAGGAACAGAGATTAGTCTTGGTGCGCCGTACGGGCAGTTTTATCATCGTCCACTAAATACACAGATGGTGTGTATGGCGGGTGGTAGTGGCATGAGTGCAATCAAAGCCATTCTTGAAGAGTGTGTATTAGAGCAGGCCGAGCGTAATTGTATCTTCTTGTTCGGTGCTCAAGAAGAACGAGATCTGTACTGTGACGAAGACATGCAGCGAATTAAGCAGCAGTGGCATAAAGATTATAAATTTGAGTACGTTACAGTGTTATCTGCGAACAAAGAAGACTCATCATGGACGGGGCCAACAGGCTACGTGACGGATTACTTTAAAGAAGCCTATATAGATACTTCAACTTTTGATTTGAAAGATGCTCAGGGCTACCTGTGTGGTCCTCCTCCTATGATTGATTCAGCCATTGAGTTGCTAAAGTCTGGAGGAATTGATGAAGAAAGTATATATTACGATAAATTCTTAGACGCCAGCTCGATACCCGGTGGACGTTAAGTCCCTGATTCGACGCTAAATAATTAGGAGAATAATATTATGACAATGAAAGCATTAGGAATTATGGCGCTATTTACAATTGCGATGATTTCAATTTTTAATTTTATCGGTTTCCAGAACCATCATGATGAGCTTCTTTGGGCTATCGGTGGTGCATTGTTTTTGGTTGTGACTTTGATAGGCAACGTATGGTTGTTCATCGGTGTTGCGCAGGAAGAGCCATGGGCATGGTTTAAAGATTCTGATAGCGAATAAAGCTACTTACTTAAAGTAAACAAAAAAGCCGGCTTCTATGCCGGCTTTTTTGTTTTAGTGTTTTAGTGTTTTAGTGTTTTAGTGGAATTGTTTTTAATGTTGGTATTTGGTCCTGTTGCCAATGGTTAATTGCCCAATCCCATATTACCCATAAAGGTTTCCACTGAAGGTTGTGTGGTGGTTCCTGGCCTAAGTCAGTTAATGCATTCAATAAACAAGTGCGAGCATGGTGCTTTTTTAAAGCAGGTGCGTGTGTCTGTTTACTTAATTTGTCGCCATTGTCATGAGTAATGATAGGCGTATGTAAAAATGTTGGGGATCTATTTTGAATAAGTTGACTTAAATGGATCTGCCTTGGCGTGATTGCTAATAAATCTGCGCCTCTGACTATTTCTGTATATTGCTCGAATAGGTCATCAATACTGGCTGCTAGTATATAGCTAGGTAATTTATCGGCCCGGTAAATTACGTAGTCGCCACTATGTTTATTTAAGCTGCACTGCTGGTTGCCAAAGTTATGGTCTATGTAATCAATATTGGCATCGTCAACTCGCACTCGAAGAGTTGTTCCTTGTTGATGAGCAAGATTTTTTTGCGAGCAATAGCCAGGGTATATTAATCCCATTGCGCCATGTGTTGCAGAGCTTGCTAAGTCTTTACGGCTACAACTACAGGCGTAAGCATGCTTGCTGTTTAATAATCGCAATGCGATATGTTGGTGTAAATTGGCTTGTTTGCTTTGTAATATGGGTTTGCCGTCCCAAACAAAACCGTAATCTTTTAGTGTTTGTAATATTGATTGGGTTGCCCCCTTTAATTCACGCTCTGGATCGATATCTTCTATGCGAATAAACCATTGTCCGTTGTGGCTGCGTGCTTGCAAGTAACTGGCGACTGCGGTGACTAATGAACCGTAATGAAGTGGTCCGGTGGGAGAGGGGGCAAATCGGCCGCGATAACGACCGTATTGTGCAATTCTAGAGCGAATAAATACCTGGCTTATGAATAAATTTGTTTTTCTTTTATTTCTTGCAGTGTTTTGCAATCGATACACTGAGTCGCAGTGGGTCTTGCTTCCAGTCGTCTAATACCGATTTCTATTCCACAAGATTCACAGTAGCCATAGTCACCCATATCTAGAGTAACGAGAGATTCATCAATCTTCTTGATGAGTTTGCGCTCACGGTCTCGAGTACGAAGTTCCAAACTAAATTCTTCTTCCTGAGTGGCGCGGTCAGCGGGGTCTGCATAGTTAGCAGCATCTGACTTCATGTGATCTACAGTGCGATCAACTTCTTGCATTAACTGTTTCTTCCATTCAATCAGAATATGTCTGAAGTGTACTATCTGGTCATCGCTCATATACAGCTCGCCTTTGCTCGGCATATAAGGATCGATGCCTTCAACAGGCAGTGTCATGCCTATAATGGGCTCATCAGGGATTAAGCGAGTCTTAGGCTTGGGGATAGGTTTTTTAATCGCAGCAGGTTTAACAGCAATAGGTGCCTTTTTAACAGGGACTTTTTTCTTTGGTGCAGCTGCTTTTTTCTTCGGCGCAGCCACTTTTTTAGCGGGTGCTGATTTTTTAGCAGGGGCCGCTTTTTTCTTTGGCACAGCCGCTTTCTTCTTAGCTGGAGCCGCTTTTTTCTTGGTCGGAGTCGCTTTCTTAGCCGGAGCCGCTTTTTTCTTAACGGGAGCTGCTTTCTTTTTAGCGGCGACTACCTTCTTTTTAGCAGGGGCTTTTTTCTTTGGTGCAGCCGCTTTCTTCTTAGCTGGAGCCGCTTTTTTAGCGCTCGTTGCTTTTTTCTTCGGAACTGCTTTTTTAACTGCCATGGTGTTAGCTCTAATAAATGAAGCCCGCTTTATTATCAGAATAAACTTGCAGTTGCAAGAAATTAGTTAAATTGTATCTTTGTTGGATGTTGAAATATTTTCGATTATGTTTTTAGAACTTGTTGATTCTACTCGACTTATGACTTCACCTGTTGCTAAGTAGGTGGTTAATTGATCACCTTTTTTGATCTGAGAATGGTGATTGATGACGTTAGAGGGTTGGTTGTTTTTAGCCGTAATGGAATAGCCACGTTGTAGTGTATTGAGCGGACTGACGGCATTCATGGTGGTCGTGCATATTTGGAATTTGTGAGTCATCTGATCAAGCTGATGGCGCATTATCTCTTGTAAACGTGAATGGAGCGTATTGATATGACTTTGCTGGGTACCTAACAGCATCTGTGGAGACTGGCGGCGTAAGCGATGTAAAAGGTTCTGTAGCTGATGTTGACTGTCAGTGGTATGAACTAGGGTGCTGCGTTGCAAACGGTCTAACAGCCTCTCTAGTGATAGTTTTTGAGTATTGATGATGTTAGACGGATGAGTGCGCAGTAGTCGTTGTGAGAGCCAGTCGGTGCTTTGTGCGCGGGTATTGATAACGTCGATGCAGAGCCTTTTCAATGTTCGTTGAGTATTGGTGAGCATTGAGTGCAACACCTCAGCTTCAGGGCAGGTGAGTTCTGCCGCCACTGAGGGAGTAGGCGCACGTAAATCTGCCACAAAGTCAGCAATAGTGTAATCAATTTCATGACCGATGCCGGACACGATTGGTATTTGTGACTCTGCTATTACGCGCGCGAGAGATTCATCATTAAATGACCATAAATCCTCGATTGAACCGCCACCTCGGATTAATACAATAACGTCAGCGCTTGCATGGGTATTGGCTGCACGAATGGCGTTACTGATATCAGTCGCCGCCTGGTCACCTTGAACGGGGACAGAATAAATGGTTTTTTTACAGCAGGGATAACGTCGCTGGGCTACCTGTAGGTAATCTTTGATCGCCGCACTGGAAGGCGAGGTTATAATGGCGATTTCAGAGGGGAAGGTGGGGATATCTTTCTTGGTTTCTTCGTCAAATAAGCCTTCTTCGTGTAACTTGTTCTTCAGCGCTTCAAACTGCCTCTGTAAGACACCAAAGCCGGCTTCTTCCATACCATCAACAATCAGTTGTAAATCGCCTCTGGCTTCATACACGCTGGCTTTAGCTCTAATTATGACTTGCAGCCCATTAGTGATTTCAAAGGGTACTCGCATATTGCTGTTTCGAAACATTACGCAGCGTAATTGAGCATTTTTATCTTTAATGGAGAAATATAGGTGGCCAGAAGCTGGACGCGCTAAATTTGAAATTTCACCCTCTATCCATAACAAAGCAAAATTTGATGCAATAGTGTGCTTTATCTGTTGGTTAATCTCGGAAACTGAAAATATTTCGCGAGCAGCAGTCAAATTGGTTGGCATTTGTTCATCCGTGTTGGAGTTATATATCACTTGCTAGCAGTTTACCCTGTTGAACTCAGTCTCTATAATTAGCCGCCATCTCGAACACCGGACATCGAAATGCGCATAATCCAGGAAGCTCTTACATTTGACGACGTACTACTAGTACCAGCACATTCTTGTGTGCTTCCGCGCGATGTAGATCTTAGCACTCAACTCACGCGAGAGATTCGCTTAAATATCCCTCTATTATCTGCGGCAATGGACACCGTCACCGATGGTCGTTTAGCGATTGCTATGGCGCAAGAGGGGGGCATGGGTATTATCCATAAAAACATGTCTATAGAAATGCAGGCTAATGAAGTTACACGCGTTAAAAAATATGAAAGCGGTGTGATTAAAGATCCAATAACTGTCAGTCCTGATGTCAGTATTTCAAAAGTCTTAGAAATAACCCGTGCAAATAATATTTCAGGTGTACCGGTAGTTGATAAAGAACAGTTGCTCGGCATAGTGACCAGTCGTGATCTTCGTTTTGAAACCCACTTAGACGCACCTGTGTCAACTATCATGACGCCAAAAGAAAGATTAGTCACAGTGGAAGAAGGTGCAAGTTTAGATAAGGTGCAAGAGTTATTGCACAAGCATAGGATTGAAAAAGTGCTAGTAGTGAATAGCGAATTTCAATTGCGAGGGATGATTACGGTTAAAGACATTCAAAAATCTTCAGAAAATCCTAATGCGAGTAAAAATGAACAGGGCCAATTACGTGCCGGTGCGGCAGTTGGCGTGGGTGCTGGCACAGATGAGCGTGTCGACGCATTAATTCAAGCTGACGTAGATGTGATTGTTGTTGATACTGCACACGGTCATTCTCAAGCAGTATTGGATATGGTTAAGCAGGTAAAAACTAAATATCCACAGGTTCAGGTGATTGGTGGAAATATCGCAACTGCCGATGCAGCACTTGCCTTGATTGAAAGTGGAGCAGATGCATTGAAGGTGGGTATCGGTCCTGGTTCGATATGTACAACTAGAATTATTGCCGGTGTTGGTGTTCCGCAAATAAGTGCGATTGATAACGTAGTGAGTGTCGCTAGCAAGCATAATGTGCCCGTGATAGCTGATGGTGGAATTCGTTATTCGGGCGATATTGCAAAAGCGATTGCGGCGGGAGCTAATACTATTATGGTGGGTAGTCTCTTTGCAGGTACAAAAGAATCACCTGGTGATGTCGAGCTGTATCAAGGACGTTCTTATAAAACCTATCGCGGAATGGGATCTATTGGTGCTATGCAGCAAGGTTCTAGTGATCGTTATTTCCAAGATGGCGTTGCTGAAAAAGAAAAGTTAGTTCCAGAAGGTATTGAAGGACGAGTGCCTTATAAGGGATCCATTACATCAATTTTGCAGCAGCTGCTAGGCGGTGTGCGTTCTAGCATGGGTTATGTGGGATGTAATAATATTGACGAAATGCATTCTAAACCTGAGTTTGTGAAAATTTCTTCGGCGGGTATGCGAGAAAGTCATGTTCACGATGTCTCCATCACCAAAGAAGCGCCAAATTATCACGTAGAATAATAAAGAGGGCACAAACCTCTTTTACTAAAGCGTTACTTAAATGAATCCATCAAATAATGCGGACATACATTCGCAACGTATTCTAATTCTCGATTATGGTTCTCAATACACGCAGCTAATTGCTCGCCGAGTGAGAGAGATTGGTGTCTATTGCGAAATTTTTTCTTGGGATTTTCCTGATGCGGAAAAATTTGCACAAACTTCGCAGGGAATAATTCTATCAGGTGGGCCTGAGTCAACTACCTTGGATGACACGCCATACGTGCCTGATTATGTATTAGATGCCAATGTTCCAGTGTTAGGTATTTGTTACGGCATGCAAGCGTTAGCAAAAAAACTAGGTGGTACTGTTAGTGAGTCATCACAACGTGAGTTTGGTTTTGCACAGTTAATGGTTAAGCGTGCGGGTAAATTATTTTCTAATCTTAATGATGGTAAAAATCAGAACAATCAAGCGTCATTAGATGTCTGGATGTCGCATGGCGATAAGGTCACTTCGCTACCAGAAGGGTTTGTTACGTTGGCTAGCACCGATAATGCTGAATATGCAGCGATCGCGAATGAAGATAAGAAACTTTATGGTTTGCAGTTTCATCCTGAGGTAACACATACCAAGAGCGGTGAACAAATCCTCAATGCTTTTTTGAAATCTGTCTGTAGCTGTGATGCAAGTTGGACAGCAGATAATATTGTCGAAGACATTATCGACAGGGTTAAAGTTCAGGTGGGCTCTGAACATGTCATCTTGGGTTTATCAGGTGGGGTAGACTCGTCAGTAGTTGCAGCCTTATTGCATAAAGCGATTGGCAAACAGCTCACTTGTATATTCGTGGATAACGGGTTGCTACGTTTGCATGAAGGTGATCAAGTGATGGATACCTTCAGTAAACATATGGGCGTGGAAGTTATTCGCGTCAATGCAGAAGATCGATTTCTTTCTGCGTTAAATGGTATTGATGATCCAGAATTAAAGCGAAAAAAAATCGGCAATCTGTTTATCGAAATTTTTGAAGAAGAAGCGCGCAAGCTTAAGGATGCGCGTTGGTTAGCACAGGGAACAATTTATCCTGATGTAATTGAGTCTGCAGCAGCGGCAACAGGAAAAGCACATCTCATTAAGTCCCATCATAATGTCGGTGGTCTGCCTGATGATATGGAATTGTCTCTTGTGGAACCACTGCGTGAGTTATTCAAAGATGAAGTTAGACGCCTCGGTAATGAGCTTGGATTGCCTTATGAAATGATTCATCGTCATCCTTTCCCTGGACCGGGTTTGGGTGTGAGAATTCTTGGTGAAGTCAAAAAAGAATACGCTGATATATTACGTCGTGCAGATCATATTTTTATACAAGAGCTGCGTGATCACGATTTGTATGATCAAGTCTCGCAGGCATTCACTGTTTTCTTGCCAGTCAAGTCTGTTGGTGTGATGGGAGACGGTAGAAAGTATCAATATGTTGTAGCGTTGCGTGCAGTAGAGACAATTGATTTTATGACAGCGCGTTGGGCGCACCTGCCTTATGATTTTCTTGATCTTGTCTCGCGCAGAATTATTAATGAAATAGATGGTATATCACGTGTTGCCTATGACATCTCTGGGAAGCCGCCAGCGACTATCGAATGGGAGTAAAGCCAGGTCATAGTGATGAGTACTGGATGCGGCAAGCCTTGGATGCAGCATTGGTTGCAGAGAAGAATAATGAAGTGCCGGTTGGCGCAATCTTGATTAGAGACGACCAGCTAATATCATCAGCAAATAATTCCCCCATTAGCTTAAGTGATCCTAGTGCGCACGCAGAAGTGTTAGCTATTCGTAATGCCGCTTCTAGCTTAGATAATTATCGCCTGCCTGGCACGACCTTGTACGTGACATTGGAACCATGCATGATGTGTGCAGGGGCTATGTTGCATGCGCGCATAGAGCGATTAGTGTTTGGCGCCTATGATGAAAAAACAGGTGTTGCAGGAAGTTGCTTTAACTGGATAAATGATGAAAAGCAACTGCATAAGATTAAAGTGCGGGGCGGAGTGCTAGAAGAAGACTGCAGGTTGATACTGCAAAACTTTTTTAAGCAAAAAAGATTAGCTACGAAAAAGTAATCTACATTACTTTTGGCATTATGCGCGTAATGGAATCTTGTAAACTTAAGTTATCGTTATACTTCCACACTAGCAAGTCATAATAGTTGCGGATATTTCTGACATACAATACTGGTTCATGGCCGCGGGCATATCCATATTTGGTTTTTTTGTACCACTCTTTTTGTGTTAATAGCGGTAACGATTCACGCACATCAGACCATCTATCTGGGTCGCCACCACGCGTTTGGGTTAAAACACGCGCATCTTCCAAGTGCCCAAATCCTACGTTATAGGCCGCCAGCGACATCCAGGTACGATCTGGCTCGGCAATACGTTCAGGTATTTTCTTTTTCAGTTTGACTAAATATGATGCGCCACCTTTGGTGCTATCTACAGGGTCTGTTCGATTTTCGATGCCAAGTTGACGTGCTGTTCTTTTGGTTAGCATCATTAATCCACGCACGCCTGTCGGAGACACGGCTTTAGGATTCCATAGAGATTCTTGATAGCTGACTGCGGCAAGAAACCTCCAATCAATATCTTGTTCGTTGGCAGCTTGTTTGAATATAGGGATCAAATTTTCTAAGCGTGAATTTATGTGTTTTCTAAATGTGTGTGCGCCTGCGTAATTGAGTCCTGGAATGTGACTGTAATGTTTTTCATGTAGGCGTTTAATGAAGCCATTTTGTTTTGATTTGGCTAAAAATTCATTAGCGGCTAACAAAATTGAATCATCTCGTGTTTTGGGAAATACCCAGGCAAGTGACTGCTGCCCACTAATCGTGAATCCTTTACGTAACTTTGGATGGAACCGTCTATTGAATTCGAAATCATTCGAGTCACTGATTGCGTATTCAAATTCACCGTCTTCAACCTTTTGTAACATAGTGCTAATGTCGATTTTGTCATGTGACTGCCAAGTTAAGAAGTCGTGTTGTTTGTGCAGTATATTAATCTGCTCTTCATGACTACTGCCTTTGATGACATGAATGGTGGCATTTTTTAAATCTTCAATAGAACGTGGTTTTTTATTGCCTGCTTTGTAGACGACTAATTGAGTGATGTCTTGGTAACTATCAGAGAAATTAACCAGTCTTTTTCTAGAATCAGTCACGGTAATGCCAGCGGCTGCTACATTGGCAGATTGTCTTCCTATTGAAGGTAAAATATTTGAAAATTCATCGCTGACAAGCACGTTAGGATAAACGCCTAAGAAGCGGGCAAATTCGATTGCTAACTCATACTCAAAGCCTGTAGGGCCTTCTGCGCCTATGTAATAAGTTGTTGGTGTATTACGGGTGATAATGTTGATTTCGCCACTAAGTTGAATTCGTTCGAGATCAGTCGTGTGTAACTCTTGGCTTTCCAGCTGCAATACAGTACCTAAGCCCCATATTAATAGGCCGAGTACAAAAACGTTTTGGTAGGTGCGTGGGAACATAATATTTTTATAAGAGTAACGAATTTCCCGATTGATGGTATAAAAATCTCTATAAGTTGTTGTGAGGTAACCTGCAATGATTCGTGTAATTGCATGAATTTTTTCAATTTTATTGATAAATGTGATGTGTATGCCTGCCGTGGCTTGATCTTTGAGAGTTTCTGCAGGCGCGTAATCAGTGAATAAAGCTATACGACGGATTTCAGATCTGAATTTATTTTTTAATCTGTTCCAGTAAGTATATGAAATTATAAAAGATATTGTAGTTTCTATTGGGTCTTGGCTGGTCTTTGTGTCTAGCTAAGAGACGAAATTAGTTGGATTCTGTTCAAGTAGCTGCGGCAGTGCGTGATACTAAAATGAGTAGAAAATATTTCTTATTGTGTATCGTCTTACTAGCAGTGGTCCTAAATAAATAATTCTTGAGATTATAGCAGCAGCATTCATTTTGTAACTGACTAATTTATATTGGATTATTAGCTTTTCCTTAGTATAAAAATATCTCCTAACACCTTAGTATTCACGCATAAATTCTCTTGGTATTTGGCATAGATGGTCAAATCCACAGTTTTGTTTCGACATTTATATGGTAAATGCTTTCGTCAATAATGCGCCATAAATTTGTCATAAATATCAAGAAATTATCAGTTATTGCTTGGTGTTAAGTAATTATTGACTGATGACATCAATTGTTAGATTCTAATTAAATAATTCACCCAATAACAAAATGTTAGACAAAGCAAGAGATAAAGGTCTATTATTAGAATTAAAACAGTTACTTAACCCACTAATTTAATATGAGTTGTAATGCGTAGCTTAGAAAAAAGCTTTAAATTCAACGATGTAGTTAAAGTGGTTTATTAACTTTAGAAGATTGATATCTCCATAACTTAATACAGAAATCCAATGAGTACTCCAACGCGAATTGTCAGCGAGCAAACAAAACGTTTGAAACAAAGT
>JBGCDS010000043.1:0-17091 GCA_045105615.1 Gammaproteobacteria bacterium | reverse complement strand
TCTTGGTCGTCATTTAGTCTCTGCTAAGCATTATCGAATATTTAGAGACAATGCTTTTGCGTCTTGGAAATATGTAACTGCTTTATAAAAGATATTTTACTTTGATTTTGCTGATCTAAAGAAGTTAACTTGTCAGTACCTCAGTCATTCCTAACCATCAATTAGGCGGTGGTGCAGCCAACGTCGTTAACGACATTAAGATCATCAATCAAAACTCAGATCAAAATGAAGTGAGAGTTCAGGAAAATAATCAAGGTGGACGCCGTGAAATTGAAATTATGATTCGCAAGATCGTTCAAGACGATATCGATGGCGGCGGTGGCATTAGTCAAAGCATCGGTCAGCAATTTGATATCAATCGATCACTAGGGCAGCGTTAATGGGCAAAGTAACAAAAAAGTTTGACTACCAAGATTCATTTACAGTTAGCGCGGTGGAAAGTCTCACCGTGTTAACGTTTATTCATGAAGATGGGTCGCGTGTAATAAAGCGCTTAAAGGTTGGTGAGTCTCTGACCTATCAGAATAATAAAGAAAATCCCGTTAGTGACTTTACTGTGACAGTGATGGACGATAAAAATGGGTTGCAGGTGGTGTGATTACTTGTCTTTGTCTTCACTTTCAATAATATTGTTTGATAAGCCTAATGCTAATGCTTCTGACGATCTGAGCTCATAATCAATTATATCTGTCACAATTGACTCATATGTCTCGCCATCTAAATGAGCTTTCTCTGACTCAACGTATTCTACATATTTAGCTAAATCAGCCTCAAATAATTGATTTAACCGCTCACAAGATTCGGGCATAGCACCGCAGAGTCTTTCGGAAGTACGCAATCTAACCTCAATAATAGTCTTTTGCACATCTAGCCTATATGCGGCATTAGAAGACGATTTACTATCTATATAAATCGAATAAGCAAATGATGCACCAGATAATAAAATAGCAATAATAGATATACCAATCGCATACTTGCTATATACATCAGAAGTATCACTCATTAACTCACCTGTCCCTTGAATGAAATTGGTCTCATGTTAATCACTTCAATCGGCCCACGCAGATCATTAGAAAACCATGCCTGCCGTCTGCGATCCAATCCCGCCATGTAGTAATTGCTCACCATCGTTAAGCTGGTATTCCTACTGCGACACTTAAAGCACACCATTCTATTCTTATAGTCTAGGATGCTGTCGGTTTCTTTATAGTTGTGCAGCGGATAACCTTGGTGACCACAGTCGGCACAGGTTGGGTGCAGTTGCTCAATCATGTCTAGGTCTTGGAAGGTATTTAGGATGCGCATTATTTGCAAGGAAAAGCTTTTTCAAATGAATTCATAACCGCTACCGCTCCAACTTTATGTAATTCCTGTGGATTATCATCCATGTAATTGAGGTATACCTTGCTAAGCTGACTCGGTTCCACCCCACTTGGAATGCAAAAACTTAGTGGCCTATCGAATGTTACATGGTTAACAATTTCAGCATCAGCAATAGCTGTAAGAGCACCATAACAGTATGCCGTCAATTCAAAATTTTCAGACTGACAATATTCATAAAGCTTGCCTGCTACCTGAAAGGTTAAAACTTTATCTTCGGCAAATATCTCGATACTAAATAGCAATAGAATTACAGTGAATATTTTCATACGAACCCAACCAGATTTCAAAGCTTAATGATAACGCAAATTGCGTAGATCAATTATTATGCAGGCAAGTATGTTTTGTAACCGGACGAAAGTCCAACCAAAGTCCAACCAAACGTCTTTAAGGCGTTCAGAGAATTTGTAAGTGATTGTTTTAAATGGTGGGCCGTGAGCGACTCGAACGCTCGACAAATTGGTTAAAAGCCAACTGCTCTAATATAGGATTAATAAATTGAAATCGCGACAAGAGAGATAGTGCCAACGAAAAAGAGATTTTATATCACTGCCGTATATACACCCGTATATAGGCTAAACCACGAAAGTATTATTTTAATATATTCTCTTATTTAACAGATAGTTACATAAATTTCTTTGGAGCGTCTGGCGGAGAGAGAGGGATTCGAACCCTCGGTACCGATTAAAGTACACACGCTTTCCAAGCGAGCACATTAAGCCACTCTGTCATCTCTCCTAGTAGGTTACTATTTATTGCTTATCATTATACTTTGTCTGCGTCATTCCCTGGTGTATATACCGTACCTGGAAATTGCATGACTTTTGAATCAACATCGGAGATTTTAGATACTCCTTGTTTTTCCACCTCATCAATTCTTATGATTGAATGCATGGGAATATAACATCGCTTGACTGAGTCGAATTCAGTTTTTAGTTTTTCTTCGCCAGGATCGACAACTACAGAATCACGCTCACTAAAGGTGATTTCTTCAATGGTAATAAATCCATACATATCCGACTGATACACTTCCCTGGCAAATAGCTCATATACTTTGCCTTGATTGTGGAATATCACTTTAAAAATTTCTTCGTTTGCCATGTTCAACTATTTTCTTCCTTGTTAATGTATTGCTTTATTTTATGCAATACCAGCTACTAACATATTTCTACCCGCGACTTTCGCTTCGTATAATTTCTTATCGGCATCTACTATTAATGTTTCAATATCTAGTGGTTCTGTTGGACGTGCTGCAATCAAACCAAGGCTGATGGATACACGTACATCTGCATTATTCACTTTTATATTATGCGCCACTAAGTTTTTCCTGATCATATCCAATACTAGATAAGCACTATCTAAATCTGTGTCTGGCAGCAGAACTAAAAATTCATCGCCTGCATATCTACCTACCACATCTGATCGGCGCAAACGATTGTTTAAGTAATCTGAGATATGCCTCAACACATAATCACCGACGACATGACCATTCTCATCATTGATCAACTTAAAGTGATCAACATCGATCATTGCCAGGCAGATACTTTCTTTTCTGCGTATGGATAAGCTAATTTCTTCATTAGCGCGCTCTAGGAATGCATCTCTATTTAATGCGCCTGTTAACGAATCCATAATAATTAAATGATTCGCTCTTCTAAATCTAAATATTCTTTGCTTGAGTATTTGAAATTGCTCGTCTTGCAATTCATGCCCATAGATACAATCATCCGCCCCGGCATGCAATGCTTCTAATTTAGCTTGATTCGATTCTTCTTCAAGCAAGAAGATGATGGGCATATTAAAATGTGACTCATGCAAACGAATAATGCGCGCACCATCGCGCCAATAATCATCATCTTTATCATAAGCGATTAAAATTAAATCTGGCTTAAAGTTAACAAGCTCGTCAATGATATTATCAATCACACCAATCACTCGGCATTTAATATTCTCACATAACAAGGCTTTCTCAATATATGAAATGCGCTGCTGCTGTCTATCAATCAACAACACCCCGCATCCATTGTTGCCACGTGACTCGAGCACCACATCTAATGTCGAACTGAAATTATGAGCATTAATAGGTGTGGCAAAAAACGCTTCTGCTTCAAATCGAGCCGCCATTTTTCGTGTTTCAACATCATCTCTACGCGAGATAACAACAAAGGCTGGTGGTTGACTATCGACTGATTGAAACGCGTCTTTGGTATCTTTATTTAGCTTAATTTGGTTTGCATCACCCAAATCTAAAACAACAATAGAAGGCTCAACTGTCTTCGACATCGCCTGTGCACGTTCTATTGTACTGAAGGCAATGACAGTAAAACCACGTGTTTCCAATAAATTGGATAGCAACGAGAGTTCTACAGAACGATGACTAACAATAAAAATAACTAATTCACGATGAGATAGCTGCAAAGTATCTAAGCGTGGAATATTATCCTCACTGTCATCACTGAAATTATAGTTGAGTAGTTCATTTTCTAGCGTATCGACCAACTGCTGGACTAAGTTGCCAATGTCTTGTTTATCTTTATCCCATATAGATTTTTCATCTAACACTTTAACAATGTTAAGTTCTACATTTTTTGCCAAATCATGAATATCATTAAACTCATGCGAACCACTAGAGCCAGCAATTTTATGTACTTCTGTTCTTAACAGAGCAAGCGGCTCATGGTAGCTGGTCGTTGCATTTAATTCAGCCCAACACTGCCTTAACTGCTGTATTTTCTCAGGAAATGACTCTACATATATTTCGCGTATCCGCTCGAACTTGTCGTTGTCCAACGGTTTTACTTCTTTCACGTTCGAGCCCTCAAAGCTATGAAGTTCATTGTTCGCGTTTATATAAAATTATGTTGTAGAAATTAGCTTGATGATTAACTTTTTTCAAGACGATAACCATGTTGATATATCGATGTTAATTTCCAACCATTTTCCACACCGATATTTAATTTACGTCGCAATCGACTGATATGTGTATCTACCGTGCGTGTATTTACTTCTGCACTTCTACCCCAAACAGTTTCCAATATGTAACCTCTAGATAACACACGTCCAGCATTTTTGAAGAAGAACAGTGTTAGCTCAAATTCTTTACGTGTTATTTCAATATTTTCGCCATTTAACTTCACTGTCTTTGAAGTACGCTGCAAACTATAAGGAGCGAATTCTAATTCATCATCATCTGCATTAGCTTGCTGTGTACGACGACTGATTGAATCTATCCGTGCTAACATTTCTGCACGCTTTACGGGTTTAGACATATAGTCATCTGCACCGCCTTGCAAGGCTTGCACAACATTTTCTTCTTCGTCACGCTGAGTTATGAATAGCACTGGTATTCTCCAGTCCATAGACTCTCTTACCCACTTCAGCACCTCTAGACCATCCATGTCTGGCACAAACCAATCTAGAATTAGCAAGTCATAACTTTCATGCAACAATGCCATCGTCATGGATTTGCCTGTCTCAAACACAGCACACTTATGTCCCGCATCTTCTAGCGTAGCTTGCATCAATACAGATTGATCTTCATCGTCTTCAAGTAACGCTATATGCATTATAAAATTTAATCAGTTAAATTAGTGATGGTTACAAAATTTATTTCATGTGAGAAATAATTGCTTCGCTAAATCCTAAAGTTGTCACCAATGTTGCCCCTGGCATTAGCTGCTCTAGTTTTTGTTCAATATCTTTAGTACTGATACTGGAAGGGGTTGCATCAATTTTAGCTGCCATCCCAGCCCGTGCACGAGCTAAATCATAGGTTACCTTTTTTGCAACAATTGCTCCACCAACACCTTTCAAAATGAGATCTGCTGCTTGTTCCCAACCCATATAGCGTAGCATCATTTCTGCCGACAGAATGATTGAACCTGGGTTGACGCGATTTTTACCGGCATATTTTGGTGCAGTGCCATGAGTCGCTTCAAACACTGCGACCGCATCAGCCATGTTTGCACCAGGCGCAATGCCGATTCCCCCTACTTGGGCTGCTAATGCATCAGAAATATAATCACCATTCAGGTTTAGAGTTGCAATAACATCGTAAATTTCTGGTTTTAAAAGTATTTGCTGTAAGAAATTATCGGCAATTACATCTTTGATAATAATTTTGTGCTGTGTTTTAGGGTTAGTTAACTGACACCAGGGACCCTCGTCTATTAGCTTGGCCCCAAACTCGTTTTGGGCTAGGTCATATCCCCAGTTACGAAATGCCCCTTCAGTGAATTTCATAATATTGCCCTTGTGAACCAGCGTCACTGAGCTTCTGTTATTATCAATGGCGAACTGAATAGCCTTTCGAATTAAACGCTCTGAGCCCTGTTGAGACACTGGCTTAATGCCAATACCAGATGATTCTGGGAAGCGTATTTGATTAACATCCATTTCCTTTATTAGAAAATCGAGCACTTTTTGTACTTCTTTGGACTTAGCAGGCCATTCGATACCCGCATAGATATCTTCTGTATTTTCACGAAATATCACCATATCGGTGGTTTTCGAGTCTTTCATTGGCGTTGGCGTTCCTGGAAAGTAGCGAATTGGACGCACACATGCGTATAAATCCATCTGTTGGCGTATCGCTACATTCAAAGAGCGCATACCTTCACCAATTGGTGTCGCTAAAGGACCTTTAATGGAGACCACGTAGTCTTGCATTACTTTCAAAGACTCATCGGGCAACCAGGCACCCTCTGTATAAAGTTTATTAGCTTTTTCACCAGCATATATTTCCATCCATGCAATGGCGCGCTTGCCTTGATAAGCCTGCTTGACCGCAAAGTCGACTACTCGATGCATGGCAGGTGTAACATCCACGCCAATACCATCCCCTTCTATGAAAGGAATAATGGGACAATCTGGGATTTGGAGTGAACCATCAGCGTTGATGGTTATCTTTTCACCTTGTTGAGGGATTTTTATGTGCTCGAAGGTCTCAATTCTCATGTCATACCCCTGTGAAATAACCACAAAATCAGCATGCAACTGAATGCTAATAGCATAGAGGGAGTGTATAGGAAAACTAACAGTCTAGCTGACATCCAAACTTGGACATCAGCCAAACTTTCAAGCCATTATTCGACACGAATGTGCCGTGAGTAATGTTATAAATCTAGTTTAGAACTGTTCTTCTTCTGTAAAGCTCTTTAGAACTGATTAGACGTATTTTTCGCACCGCCAGCTTTAAGTGCATTTTCACCCGCAAAGTATTCTTTGTGATCATCACCCATATCAGAACCTGACATGTTTTGGTGTTTAACACAGGCAATACCTTGACGAATTTCTTTACGCTGTACGCCTGCAACATAACCCAACATACTTTGGTCGCCAAAGTATTCTTTAGCAAGGTTATCAGTAGACAACGCAGCTGTATGGTAAGTAGGTAATGTAATTAAGTGATGGAAGATACCAGCTTCACGCGAACTATCTGCTTGGAAACTACGGATTTTATCATCCGCTCTTGCAGCTAGCTCAGTATCATCGTACTCCACCTTCATCAAATCAGCACGAACATAGCTAGATACATCTTCACCCGCAGCAACCATTGCATCGTATGCTTGTTGACGGAAGTTTATCGTCCAGTTGAATGATGGGCTATTGTTGTAAACAAGCTTAGCATTCGGTATTTCTTTTCGCACTTCGTTCATCATTGCCGCAATATCTGCAACACTTGGTGTTGCTGTTTCAATCCAAAGTAAGTCAGCGCCTGCTTTAATGGCTTCAATGCTGTCAAATACACAACGTTCTGGACCTGTACCTTGGCGGAATTGATATAAACCTGAAGGTAAACGCTTAGGACGAACCAGCTTGCCGTCACGATTAAAGCATACATCACCTTCAGCCATATCAGCGACGTCAATTTCTTCAACATCTAAGTATGAGTTATATATGTCACCTTGATCGCCCGGCTCTTTAACCACCGCGATTTCTTTAGTAAGGCCCGCACCTTCTGAATCAGTACGTGAAACAATAATGCCGTTATCGATGCCCAGCTCTAAGAAAGCATGACGCAATGCACGAATTTTAGAATGAAAATCAGCATGAGGAACCGTTACTTTACCGTCTTGATGGCCACATTGCTTCTCATCGGCCACTTGGTTTTCAATTTGAAGTGCACAGGCACCGGCTTCGATCATTTGCTTAGCCATTAGGTAAGTTGCTTCAGCATTACCAAAGCCCGCATCAATATCAGCAATAATTGGCACAACATGAGTCACGTGATTATCTATCTGATCTTGAATAGCAGCTTTTTCGCTCTTACTTGTTGCCGCGTCTAACGCGCGGAAAAGACCACCCAATTCACGTGCATCGGCTTGACGTAGAAAGGTATAAAGTTCTTCAACCAAAGAAGCGACTGTTGTTTTTTCATGCATAGACTGGTCAGGCAATGGACCGAACTCACTGCGTAGTGCTGCTACCATCCAACCTGAAAGATATAAGTAACGACGATCCGTATTACCATTAAAATGTTTCTTGATAGAAATCATTTTCTGTTGGCCAATGAAACCATGCCAGCAACCTAGAGATTGAGTGTACTTAGAACTGTCAGCATCATAAGCTGCCATATCTCTGCGCATGATGTCTGCAGTGTACTGAGCAATCTCTAAGCCTGTTTTGAATCTGTTCTGCACTCGCATACGGGCTACTGATTCAGGGTTAATAGCATCCCAAGAGTCCCCGGCTTTTTCTTTGATTGCTCTTACTGCTTCAATAGCACTTTGATAATTTGACATATCACACTCTCCAAAAGTTTTTAAATTGTTCGTATGGTCCTGTTGGCTTAAGCACTAAAAAACAGAATATGAATCTCTCTCAAGAACATTAAAATTATCTGCGCATTAATACCAACTAGCACCCTCGTCCCGGAGGATGCCCAAAAAAAGGTCCCGTATATTAGCAAATACTTTTAAACGAGTCTTGTGATATCTAACCCATATCCATACTTTTATAAGAAGCCTCTTGCCTGCATGCTATTGGGCCCCTATTATTCAGCCATCAAACTAATCACCAATCTAGAGTATTTGCCTTTTCGGGCTCTAATTAAATATCAGTTTTAATAATAATTACAAAGGCTTACAAAACATGTTTAAGACAGCAGATTTATGTGACGATCACTCAGATTCGTTATCTATCGCACAACCTCTGTTTCAAGACTATGGGAAAAATATTTCCTTTTGCGGTGAAATTTCAACCGTAAAATGCTTTGAAGATAACTCATTGGTCAGAAAGCAGTTAGAACAGGACGGTAAAGGCCGTGTACTAGTTGTTGATGGCGGTGGCTCGACTCGCTGCGCCATGGTTGGCGATATTCTGGCTCAGATGGGGACTGATAATGGCTGGAATGGGATTATTGTCTATGGCTGCATCCGTGACTCAGGTGTCATTGCCACCATTAGTCTTGGCGTCAAAGCCATCGGCACATTACCGTTGAAGAGCGTGAAAAAAGGTGAGGGTGAAATTGATATTCCAGTTCATTTTGCCGATGCAGATTTTATCCCTGGTCAGTTTGCTTACGCAGATGAAGACGGCATAATTTTATCGCCGACTAAGCTCGTCTAAGCAACCAATAGTTAACTAGTCCACTAAAATGATTAATTATGCCGAATCGTTGGCATTCGACATCTATTGTATTGATGTTGATTACATGCGCCCGCGTCTTGCATGTAGCTATTTAGTCGTTCATCAGGGCAAAGCCGCATTTATTGACTGCGGCACTAGTCTTACCGTCCCGCGCTTATTGTCAGTATTAGAAGACTGCAACCTTGATGTTACGGATGTTGACTATGTTATCCCCACACATATCCATTTAGATCATGCTGGCGGCGCCGGTGTACTAATGCAAAAGTTTCCAAATGCAACATTAGTCGTACATCCCAAAGGAGCGCGCCATTTAGTTGAACCGCAGCGCCTGATTGATAGCGTGCGCCAAGTCTACGGTGACGAACTTTATGATTCACTCTATGGCGAGATCATCCCTATTGATGAAAATCGCGTGATTGCCGCAGAAGATAACTACCTAATCGATTTAAATGGCAGACCTCTACTAGTCGCAGACACACCCGGACATGCACGCCACCACTTCTGTCTATATGACGAATTCAGTCAAGGCTGGTTCACAGGAGATACTTTTGGTCTGTCCTATCCAGAGATCAATATCAATTCTGGCCGTTACCTATTACCCACGACGACCCCGGTGCAATTCGAGCCTGATGCTTGGCAACAATCTCTAAAACGCTTATTGGACAAAGATCCGCAGCGTATGTACTTGACTCATTTTGGCATGGTGGAAAATGTACAACAGCTTGCTAACAAACTTAGCAAAGACTTAGTCTCTTACACTGATATCGCTTTATCTCAACAAAGACAAAATCAACGTATTGAGAAATTAACAGAAAAACTATTTCAGCATACTTTAAATCAACTACGCGACTTAGGTAGCCAGCAAGATGAAGCCGTAATTCTCGAACTTCTCAACACTGACCTTACCCTTAACGCTCAAGGATTAGATATTTGGCTAAAGCGCCAAGAAAAATCAGCTCAATCCACATAAGAGATACCGTTTAAATAGATGCTAACGCAGTAAAGCGTTACAATTACTCAATCAAATCGACATTTTCAAACAACCTTTCAGGCACATAGCATATGCTCATCAAGGCTCTTTTAAAAAAGCCCATTATCACTTTAGTTTTCATTCTGGCTGTCGTGGCAGGGCTCTCTATCAATATCCAATATATTAATATTGATGCATCACCAGATTCGCTATTACTAGATAGCGATCCTGATTTAGAGTTTTACCGTGAGGTACACAGAGAATATGGTTCTGATGAATATATTATTGTTGGCTTTCAACCAAATGTTGATTTATACGAACAGAAGACTATCGACTTTATTCAGCAGTTAACCGAAGAGTTAAAGACTGCGCCTGGTATTTCGGGCGTCAACAGCATCACCAATGTACCGCTTCTTCAACAACCTCGCAGTCAAGGTGAAAATGGTGTTAGCAACTTTCAAAATCTAATTAATCCAAATGTCGACATCGCCAGCGCCAAAAAAGAATTCGCTAGCAGTCCAATTTATTCCTCTAATATTGTGAGTGTCGACACTAGATCAACCGCCATTAAAGTCGATATTGAAAAAAATCAGGAATTAGTATCCTTGATTCAACAGAAATATATTTTACTAGACCAGTTAAATAATTCCGCCAATCTGGACAACCAACAACTAACAAATCAATTAACTGATATTAATGCGCAAATTCCGATACAAAGAGCCGTCATTAATCTACGCTATAAAAATGCATTAGAAGACATTAGATCAACACTCAGCAATTATACCAACCGAGGTACATTCTATTTAGCCGGTGCGCCTCTGATAGCCAACGACATTAAAACATTTATCAATAATGATATTCGTGTATTTGGTATCAGCATGATCGCTATTATGTTTATTGTATTATTCTTATTTTTCCGCAGATTATCCTGGGTACTTTTATCTCTAGTTTGTGCATTCTTAAATGTGCTTATGGTCTCTGGCTTAATCGGCCTATTTGGCTTGCAGCTGACTATTATTTCTTCAAATTTTGTTGCGCTATTAATTATATTTTCGATCACTCTCTCTATCCATGTGATTATTCGTTATCAAGAAGTATCAGCAAAAAATCCTGATGACTTAGATAACAATTTAATCAATGCAGTTAAGCAGATCTCTACTCCTTGCATCTACATGGTTGCCACTTCAGCTATAGCATTTATTTCATTAATTGTTAGCGATATTCAACCCGTGATATTTTTTGGCTTGATTATGGTGATGGGTTTACTCTGCGCTTTTTTACTTACTTTTACAGTGCTGCCGATTTTAATTCACCTATTCAAGCCTAAGGTAAATGTTAATAACGAAGAAAATTCATCCAGCTTATTAAATGATATATTAAATATCATTAGACAAAGCAGACCAGTGATGGCTACATCTATACTCATCATTGCTGCAGTCAGTATTTATGGCATTACGCAAATCACTGTTGAAAACAGGTTTATTGATTATTTCAAATCTAACACTGAGTTATATCAAGGCTTAATTTTTATCGACCAAGAGCTGGGCGGCACTGTTCCGCTTGAATTATTACTTGAAGCACCAGCCATTGCTGAAAACGACAGCGATATTCTCGAAGAAGATGAAGATGACGAATTTTCTGATTATCTAGATGAGGAAGAAGACAGCTTCACACAGCAGAGCTATTGGTATAATCGCCGTGGCATCAATAAAGTTAGAGCAGTACATGATTACTTAGAAAGTCTAGATCAAGTTGGTAAAGTGTTATCAATCTCTAGCACTGAAAAGGTGTTTCGCCAATTAGCTAAAGGAGAAGAACTTGAAGATTTCCATTTGGCATTAATCCATAAAAAAGTCCCAGAAAATATAAAAGATGTATTAATTAACCCCTATATTTCAAAGCAAGGAGACCAAGCAAGGTTGGTCGCCAGGATCAAAGATTCAGATCACACGCTTATTCGCAATGACCTGCTAAAGAAAATCGAAGCCGATATTAATGAGAATTTAATTGCTAATGGAGAAAGCATTCGCTTAAGTGGTATCAGTGTTTTATATAACAACGTATTACAAAGCTTATATCAATCACAGATATTAACTTTGGGCACTGTATTTATCTGCATTCTGATTATGTTGCTTATTTTATTTAGAAGCTTCTCATTAGCCATCATAGGCACGCTACCAAATATATTTACCGCATTCTTTATATTGGGCGCCATGGGACTACTGGGCATTCCGCTGGATATTATGACCATTACCATTGCTGCTATTACAATAGGCATTGGTGTTGATTATGCAATTCATTACATCCATCGTTTCAAGAAAGAAACCAGCCAGGGCGCCAACTACAAAGAAGCCATCAGCACAGTGCAATTAACTGTAGGCAAAGCTCTATATTACACATCCATAACAGTGACATTGGGATTTATCATTCTAGTGACCTCGAGCTTTAAACCTTCAATCTACTTTGGTTTATTCACAAGCATTGCCATGATTGTTTCACTTTTTGCAACTTTCACCATTATTCCACTAATGATTAATTGGCTGAAACCAATTAAGGCTGTTTAATAAGATAATCAAGGTTGATCACAGGAATATTTTTCTTGTAGCAATTCTACTAATACATAAGTTGCCGTCTGCTTTTTTGCATCGGCATTATTTTCAACGTGAGTGACATACTGCGTAACCACATCATCGAGATTTATTTTCGATCTATCACATAAGCGTCCGGATAAATCCATAATTTCGATACTTGACGCAACATAGCCAGAACATACGCCCGCTTCCAACTGGCTAACAGAGCTTTTCAATTCAATCAATTTAATATATTCACGGCAGTATTCAGCCATAGTATCTGCTTGATAAAAAGATGCAAAACTAGGCAGCGACAATACAGCTAAAGTAATAATGAAAAAGAATTTAGGAAGAAAAAAAGACTGATTAATTCGCATCAAGTAATATACCTCTGAACTGATTATGCTCCAACAGTATCAGAATATGAAATGCTCGGGAATTTAATTTTATTGTATGGTAAGACTTGAAATAAACACAGTAAACTCATCATCTGAACGCTGCTTATGCTTGTCTATGCTTATTTTATTCGGGTATGAGAGTTCGCTGTCATAGGATACCTCTACTTTACCGAATTCATAATCATGCGCAGTTGCTATACGATCAAACCATTGCGATATTGTTGAGAGTTGCTTTAAGATTTCTTCAGGAACCTGTTCTGCTGTATCCAGATATTGAGCCGCAAAGACATGGCCATCAACCACAGACACCCTCATCTTTCTCGTATAATCAGGAGAACAAAAACATTGCTTCTCAACTACGTAACTATAGCTAGTATTGCCTTGAGCATTCCATTCACTTTGCACTTCATGCAACTTTTCTTTTTCACATGCAAATACTGATGTGGGCAAACTGGAAAATAGCAATAGATATACTAAATTTTTAATCATGTATTTTTCTTCGTTGCCTTACATGCATATATAAACCTATCATGATCAACAAAAATACTAACCCCTGGCTACCGCCACCTCCTTCCTCTTCATCAGAAGAGCTAACACCATTTGTATTTGTTGGAGCTGCTGGAGCAACTGGCCCATTACTAATAACGTTGTTATTAACAATATTGAACATACTAGCAAGAGCATTATTTGATAAATTCACTTCTTGAACGTCAGCTGTATCTTCGCTGACATTATGCGTAATAGTAATATCACTAGTATTTGCATTGACTCTGACTGTTGCTATAACAGGAAACGACGCAGGCGGATTTGATACCGTACAGGCATATGAAGCTCCACCTCCTGCAATAGTACAGGCAACGCCATTAGCAGTAACCGCTACCAAAATACCCTGCGCAGTATTAATGGTGCCTGTTAAATTTATTCTGTCTACTGCCTTGAACCCATTTACGGTAGACGCCGTATATATTGATGTAAATTCTAAATTAGCATCTAATACACCGCTATTACCTGCATTCTCAACTATCGATACATCCGTAGGAAAATCCATACATAGTTCTGGTGTCACCAATGCTGATAGTGTTGCTTCAATATCAGACGCAGTACATGAGGAGAAATTGGTTAAATTAAACGCCGGACTAATACTAGGTGACATTATAAATGTGGCAGGTGGACATAAAGCGTTAGCACCAGGTCCATCGTGATCAGAACCTAGATTATGTGCAAGTTCATGTGCAACAACGACTGCTGTTAATGCAATATTAGGAGTTACTGCATTATCAAAAAATATACTTGATGTTCCCGTGCTAAAACCATTTGCCTGACAAACACTTGCCAGATATGCGACACCTAAAGTACCACCATCAAAATCACGCCCGGTGACAACATGCGTTAATGCATTGTTGTTAGTTATAAATGGTATCTGTGCATTATTCTTTTTAGTTTCAATATCATCAAGCAAAACTCCGGCATTTAACACTGGGCTTGCTGCTACGCTAGTATTAAATAAGTCATTCGCTAGCATTTCAACAGTAATAGCATCAATGGAAATCTTTAAGTCATTTACATAATGGCCATCGACAATATTCAGTATCGACATCGCTTGTGCAGTAGCTTGCACACCAAACACCGCTTGAAAAGTTTGGTCAAAAGCAATTTCAACTTCAGCAATGATACAAATACCATTCACTTCTTGACTACAAAATTGTGCAAATGTTGCTGACAGTGGTGAAGGAGTCGATGCGGCACCCACCTGTGTATTTACCGCAGATAATTGAGCCACATGGTCTAACATCGTATCGGTACCATCACCACGTCCACAGGTCCCGTGCAAGCCATCAACTTCTGATACTGGCATTGATTGCATGGTAGTGCTTGTTGTCGCAGCTGCACCAACTGGTACATTTATGCCTGCATGTTGAATAATATGCATCGCATTATGAATTGAGACAACTCCTTGCCATTGACCTTCTATAAGAGAAGCTCTCACCCAACTTGATTCCTCACCATCCAATACCCCAATGTAGTGATATCCTCGTATCTCCTCATCAACACCACTGACTTTAGATGACAGATGAGTGTTTTCAGTAACTACTGCTTGATATTTTAATCCTTGAATATCGACTTGAAATCGCCTCTCATCTTCAGCATAAAGTGATTGAGAAAGAAGAAAAGCCAGAGTCAAAAATGAAAGACGAATTAAGCGCATGGTTGGCAAGATCCTTAGATGGCGATTAAGGTTCATATCGAACCTTCAAATAGTTTGACGAGCATCTAATATCTGACAGCAAATTTGAGAAAATGAAGACAAAAGGCTGAAAACAAGGGATCAACAGCATCAAAATAATCAGCAGAAATTCTCTAAATACCTCGTTTATTCAATACAATAGCCTCTCACTATGAATACTGTTAAACATAAGACTCCAGTTGCATTAGCAATAATATGTATTGCTATTATGTTTATGCCTCAACATATACGTGAGTCGTTATACCTTCATATTGATGACTTAAAACAAGGCGGCTATTGGCGCTTCTTAACAGCCCACCTAACTCATTATTCATGGACACATTGCTTAAGCAATATTATTGGCTTATTGCTATTAATTGGGATATTTAACGATATTCAGCAGAAAATTCATTGGCTACGTATAGTAATGATTACATGCATAATCATCAGTAGTGGATTAATGCTTTTTAGCAATCAACTTGATTGGTATGTGGGATTCTCAGGGATTCTAACTAGCTTGTATGCCTATGTATCGATTAAAGGATTCAACGAAAATATAAAAGTTTCTACATTTATATTAATCGTATTAACAGCATATATTACTATTCAATTAAGCAAGGGAGAACTTATCAGCTCGTTGTTAATTACAGAACTGAAGACGTCCTCATACGCACATGGTTTTGGATTTATCGCGGGGGTACTATGCGCTGTAATTGAACTGTGCTATCAAAAGTCAATTAACAACAATAAGTTTTGAATTGCCTATACGGCATATATTTAGCCTGTAGGCTAAATATTAGTTACACCATGCAAGGCTTTCTACGATGATAGTACTTAACGTCACTGAAGCTCACTTCGTCTCCACCGCCGCCCATATACATTTCCTTCACACTATCTGAATCTGAAAGTTCTTTTGCAGATCCTTTCAGTACTACACGACCATTCTCAATAATGTATCCGATTTTTGCATATTTAAGTGCAATATTCGCATTTTGCTCTGAAACTAAAAAGCTAACACCATCTTCTTCATTTAGTGTTTTTACAATTTCAAAGATTTCTTCGATTAGCTGTGGCGCCAATCCCATTGACGGCTCATCTAATAAAATTAAATTTGGTTTAGCCATCATAGCTCTACCCATAGCCACCATTTGTTGCTCACCACCAGAACACAGTCCACCTAAGTTCTTTCTGCGATCTTGAAGTCTTGTAAAACGTGAATAAACATATTCTAAATCTCGCTTAACAGATGCTGAATCTGCATTACGAATAAATGAACCAGTTAAAAGATTTTCTTCTACTGTCAAATGACCAAAAATATGTCGCCCTTCTAATACTTGGACAACACCGGCTTTAACCATGTCATATGGAGACATTGATTTTATGTCTTCACCGTTATATTCGATTGACCCCTTACTGACTTCACCACGCTCGGCTTCTAACAATCTAGAAACAGCTTTACATGTTGTTGTCTTTCCTGAGCCATTTGCACCCAATAGTGAAACAATTTCACCTTTTTGAACTTCTATTGATACACCATGTAATGCTGAGATTACGCGTGAATATAGAACTTCAATATTTTTAATCGATAATATGGGTGTTTCGGCGCTCATTGTTCAACCTTATATGTGTCTTTAAATTAACCTACCGAATCATTATAGATCCGGTAGGCAAATATACTCTTACGATTAGATCTCGAAATTCGAATTAGATATCGAAGTCATCATCGTTGTTACTAGCATCACAAGGACGTCTTGTAATACCGTTGTCTGCTGCATACTTCTCTGCACCTGCATCAATGATCGCCTGTGACAATGGTACGTCACCTTCAATCCAATCTGACACAATGTTCCACTGACGTGCACTCGCATCCCATTGCTGGAACTTAGCTAAGTGACCGCCTACGTGGTCCATGCAGTTCAAGTTTAACTCTGGGACTAAACCAGTCGCACCTAACTCTTC
>JBGCDS010000042.1:0-39599 GCA_045105615.1 Gammaproteobacteria bacterium | reverse complement strand
TCGAAACCCTATAAATATTTTAAAATGTAACTTTTACTCAGACGCATCCGATGCTTCTGCTTTAGACTCAGCAGCATCAGTGGCCACAGGCGCTTCTTCCGCTTTAGGCTTTGCAGCTTTCTTCTTTGCAGCTTTCTTCTTCGGCTTAGGTGCATCTTTAGCAGCATCAACTTCGACAAAATCATCTTCATCGCCAGTCAACGTTTGCGAACTTGCTTTAGCAGTTAAAATCGCATCAGCTGCCGCTGATGCATATAACTGAATAGCTCGAATTGCGTCGTCATTTCCTGGAATAACATAATCAACGCCATGCAGCGGGTTATTAGTATCCACTACCGCAACCACGGGAATACCCAGTTTAGTTGCTTCTTTAATTGCGATTTCTTCATAACCAACATCGATAATAAATATCACGTCAGGAAGCACATTCATGTTCTTAATACCCCCTAAGCTGCGATGTAACTTTTCAACATCACGGCTAATAGTGAGTAGTTCTTTTTTACCTAAGCGCTCAGAGCCATTGCCCTCTAAAATTTCTTCTTGATCTTTTAAACGCTTAATTGACTGCTTAACTGTATGAAAATTAGTCAGCATGCCGCCTAACCAGCGGTGATTAACATACGGCATACCGCAACGCTCGGCTTCCGCCTTTACAACATCGCGCGCAGAACGTTTAGTCCCTACAAACAGCACTTTACCGCCATTAGCAGTCATGTTTCCTAGGTAATTCAAGGCATCGCTAAACATTGGTAGCGATTTCTCTAGATTAATAATATGGATCTTATTGCGCTCCCCAAAGATATAGGGGGCCATTTTAGGATTCCAGTAACGGGTTTGATGCCCGAAATGCACGCCAGCTTCTAACATCTGGCGCATAGTGACGTCAGTCATGATATGTTTACTCCTTAAGTAAGGGTTTTATACGTCCGCAGCCCCCATCCAGTAACCGATTGAGGATTCCTCCTAGCAATTGGCACCCCACTGAATGTGTCGAGCATGCGTGTAAATTTAAGATTTGCGCTTATCGCGCGCGCTTTATACCATAATCTGCTGAAATCAACAATTTAGAATTAATAAAAAGGACTTTCTGGCACAAAATTATGCCTATCAATATAAAAACACCGGATGAAATAGAAAAGATGCGTATTGCAGGCCAACTCGCGTCTGAAGTACTGCAAATGATTGGTGAACACGTCAAGCCTGGAGTCACTACTCAAGAGATCAATGATATTTGTCACAACCATATCGTTAATCAGCAAAAAGCTATCCCAGCGCCACTCAATTACAGAGGCTTCCCTCGCTCAGTGTGTACATCTATTAACCACCAGGTCTGTCACGGTATTCCCGGCGACCGAGTGCTTAAGGATGGCGATACCGTCAATATTGATGTCACCGTGATCAAAGATGAATTCCACGGCGATACCAGCAAAATGTTTTACGTAGGCAAGCCCACTGTTAAAGCACAGCGTTTAATTGATCTTACTTATGAGGCAATGTGCATCGGCATCAATAAGGTAAAACCAGATGTCACTCTTGGCGACATAGGTCATGCCATACAAACATTTGTAGAAAAGAATAAATGCTCAATCGTTAGAGAATACTGCGGCCACGGTATCGGCAAAAATTTCCATGAAGATCCTCAGGTACTGCACTACGGCAGCCCTAATAGCGGTGACAAACTTGTACCCGGCATGACATTCACTATCGAACCTATGGTCAATTCAGGCAAACGCCATGTTCGTCTATTGCCAGACCAATGGACGGTAGTCACAAAAGACCATAGCCTGTCAGCACAGTGGGAACACACCATTTTAGTCACTGAAGATGGTTTTGAGGTATTAACACGGCGCCCTGAAGAGTCCTGGTCTTAAATGCCAAATCTAACTCCGCCACCAACGTTTATATCTAAACATGAATGGTGGCCTACCGAAGACGAGCAATGGGTTGATTATAAATCTTCCCCTCAAAAACACAGAGAGCTTGTAGAAACCATTCAAGAAGCAGTCATTGATGCTTTTAATGACGGCACGGCTACTTCAGAAGTTATTATCGGTTACGCCATCACTATTGATTATCTATTGTGGTATGCCTGGTTTACTCACGACCTACACAAAACCAATGCGACCTTACTTGCAGTAGGCGGCTATGGTCGCTCTGAATTGCACTTACATTCAGATATCGACTTAATGGTGTTGCTGGATAAAAAGTTTAGCGATGACGACAAAGAGAAGCTCTCATCATTTTTAACTTTTCTTTGGGACAGTGGATTAGATGTTGGTCACTCAGTTCGCACAGTTAAAGAAGCTGTCACAGAGGCAAAAAAAGACATTACCGTGATCAGCAGCTTATTGGAAGCTCGAGCCTTATGCGGAAACATTTCGTTATTCAAAGATCTCAAAAAAGCCACTGCGAGAAATAAAATATGGGATAGCAAGAAATTTTATTACGCTAAAAAAGAAGAGATGCAAGCTCGCCATAAGAAATATGGAGACACTCTTTACCAGCTCGAACCAAACATCAAAGAGGGCCCTGGTGGCATGCGTGATATTCAGTTTATTGACTGGGTAACAAAGAGACACTTTGGCAACCGCGCACTTAGCGACTTAGTGGTTGAAGGCTTTTTACTAGAAGAAGAATACAATTCCTTACGCTTTGCCCAAGAATATCTATGGAAAATGCGCTTCTCACTTTACTTAGTGACACGACGCAAAGAAGAAAGATTGTTATTTGACTACCAAGTAGAACTTGCACGCGCGGCCGGCCATAGCGACTCTAACTCCAACCTCGCCGTTGAACAGTATATGCAGAATTACTATCGGCATATAAGTGAATGTTACAAGCTAATTGAGCTACTTCAAGAGCACTTCGAAGAAACCTGTATTCCCAACATCTCTTGGAATAAAAAGAAGAAACTCGGCGACCACTTCGTTTCGATCAACCATGTATTACACACAAACAGCGAAACACTTTTCCAAGACCAACCTAGTGCATTCCTGGAAATATTTTTTGTGCTACAAACACATGAGCATGTCACCAAGATTAGCAGCAACACAACTCGATTAATTCGCAAGAACATACATCTCATTGACGATAACTTTCGTAATGATAAAAACAATCAGAAAATATTTATCGATATACTACGCCAACCTAAGCATGTGGCGAGAGAAGTATCTCGCATGCATCGACTAGGTGTTCTTGCTGCTTACTGGCCTGCTTTTGCAAGAATTGTAGGGCGCATGCAATACGACCTATACCACGCCTACACGGTAGATCATCACATCCTTACCGTATTAAAAGAAACACAATTACTAGGCGACAAGAAACGCACCGAAGATGACATTAGCTCTATTTTCCACAAGCTTCCTAAACTTGAAATATTATACTTAGCAGCACTGTTTCATGATATCGGCAAAGGCCGTGAAGGGGACCACTCTAGCGAAGGTGCAGTAGATGCTACCGACTTTTGTCTCTCTCATGGGCTCAGTCAATTTGATGCATCTCTAGTCAGCTGGTTAGTCAAGCATCACTTAATGATGTCAGTGACTGCGCAACACAAAGACTTAAGCGACCCTACTGTTATCCAACAGTTTGCTGACAAAGTATCAAGCGCTACCCGCTTGGACTATCTATACCTATTGACCATTGCCGACATTAAAGGCACTAATCCCACTTTATGGAATAGCTGGCGCTCTACATTACTTGCAGATTTATACAAATTCACTTCATTCCAATTACGCGCTGAATTACCCAGAGGCAGCGGCGAAATTATTCAAGAGATCAAATCATCTGCACTTAACCTGCTAAAAGACAAAGGACACTCTCAAGAGAACTGTGAAAATTTCTGGTCACAACTCAATGAAGATTACCTCCTACGTCACACCGATGATGAAATTGCCTGGCATACCGATATCGCCTTATGCGCCAAAGACACGAGCACTCAAGTTCATGTGCGTCAGTTAATACGTCGCGGCTCTACCGAAATATTTATCTATACTCTTGATCGCGACAATCTCTTTGCTAACATCACTGACAGCTTGTATCGCTCAGGCTTAAGCATTCTAGACGCACGCATCATCACCTCAGAAAATGGCCAGACATTCAATACTTTTACTGTTGTTGACCAAAATGAAGAAGCTATCACTGACAAGAATCAATTAGAGAGAATCAAGACAGATATTAATCAGTCTCTATTACTCTCCAAACTCTCAGATAGCGACACCAGTCAGTTTGTTTCAAGTCGCTTACGACACTTCCAAATGACACCTGAAGTTAGCATAAAAAATGCAAGACACTTAGATCATACTAGTTTACATATTCACGCAACTGATCATCCTGGCCTATTAGCAAATATTGCAGAAGCATTTTCCATACTCGGCATTAATGTCATCAATGCTCGCGTTAGTACGCTTGGCGAAAAAGTACATGATATTTTCTACATCACTAACAAAAATGATAAAAAAATATTGGACGATAACGAACAGAAAGAACTAATAGAATTAGTGATTAGTAAAATCAGCACCTCATCTGAGGACATACCAACCAGCATTAGCATTTAATATATTGTTACCCAATGGATCCCAATCTAAATAAGCTACAACCCTACCCATTCGAAAAGTTACGCGAATTATTTTCACAGGGAACGCAAAATCATGGATTAGACAATATCAATCTATCCATCGGCGAGCCCAAGAGCCCCACACCTGACTTCATCAAGCACGCAATGCAAGATAATTTAGATTATCTTGCTAACTACCCTAAGACCAAAGGCGAGTTATCATTACGCAGTACAATTACCGACTGGCTACTCAATAGATTTTCATTGCCGCAAAATTCTATCGATCCAGAGCAACACATTCTACCAGTTAACGGCACACGTGAAGCACTATTTGCCATCGCTCAAACCATCATAGATCGCAACACTAACGCAAAAGTACTTTTACCTAATCCGTTCTACCAAATATACGAAGGTGCAGCCTATCTTGCTGGCGCGGAACCGGTGTATATTAATTTCTCCGTCACCAATGGCGAAGTCCCCGGCATCGATCAAGTCAGCGAACAGACCTGGCAACAAACACAATTAATATATATCTGTACACCATCCAATCCCACTGGCGATATTATCCCGCTAGCTGTAATGCAAAAGCTGATTAAACTTGCGCATCAATATGATTTTGTGATTGCTTCAGATGAATGTTATTCAGAAATTTATACAGACGAAAAAAACCCACCGCAAGGACTATTACAGGCATGTGTTGCCAATGGAGATGAAAACTATCAACGCTGCTTAGCATTTTATAGCTTGTCCAAGCGCAGCAACTCGCCAGGCTTACGCTCAGGTTTTGTTGTTGGCGATGCCAGCGTCATTTCTCAGTTCCTCAAATACCGTACATACCACGGCTGCGCCATGCCCATGAGCACCCAAATCGCTAGTGCCGCTGCATGGAGCGATGAATCCCACGTACAGGCAAATCGCGCTCGCTACCAACAAAGTTTCAATTTCGCCATCGAAGAAATATCCAAAGAGATTGGCATAGAGCAACCTCAAGCCGGTTTTTATTTATGGCTACCCACCCCGATAGATGATGAACAATTTGCTCTTGGGTTATACTCCCAGCAAAATGTCACGGTGCTGCCCGGCAAATACCTTGCGCGTTCAGTGAACAATCAAAATCCCGGCACCAATCGAGTCAGAATCGCGTTAGTTGCCACTCCCGAGGAGTGCCAAACTGCTGCACAAAGAATCACTACATATATAAAAAGCATACGTTAAGGAAAATTTAAATGAGCAATATTCAAGACATTATCGAAGGCGCATTCGAAGACCGCGCAAATATTTCACCTAGCAACGTCAGCAGCGAAGTCAAAGTCGCTGTAATAGATGCTATCGGCCAGCTAGATTCTGGTAAAGCGCGTGTAGCTGAAAAAGTGAATGGTGAATGGGTAATTAACGAATGGCTGAAAAAAGCCGTGCTTTTATCTTTCCGTATTGAAGAAAACAGCGTGATGCCTGGTGGCGCCGCTCAGTACTACGACAAAGTCCCACCAAAGTTTGCTAGTCAGTCCGCTGAAGAATTTGAAAAAATGGGTGTACGCATCGTGCCTAACGCCATGGCAAGGCGCGGCTCTTACATTGCACCTAACACAGTATTAATGCCGAGCTTCGTTAACATCGGTGCTTATGTGGATTCTGGCACCATGGTCGACACATGGGTCACCGTTGGATCATGCGCGCAGATTGGCAAAAACGTTCACCTTTCTGGTGGCGTTGGCATTGGCGGCGTATTGGAGCCATTACAGGCAGCACCTACAATTATCGAAGATAACTGCTTCATTGGTGCACGCTCAGAAGTGGTTGAAGGTGTTATCGTTGAGAAAGGCGCCGTGATTTCAATGGGTGTCTACATTGGTAAGAGCACCAAGATTTATAATCGCGAAACAGGTGAAGTCACTTACGGCCGCATCCCAGCAGGTTCAGTAGTGGTATCCGGCAACTTACCTTCAAAAGATGGCAAGTACAGCTTGTACTGCGTAGTCATCGTTAAGCAGGTTGATGAAAAGACTCGCAGCAAAGTTGGTATAAACGAATTACTACGTAGCATCGACTAGTCTCTATGATTACCGTCTACGGTATAAAAAATTGCGACACAGTCAAGAAAGCATGCAACTGGTTAACGAAGAATAATATCAACTACCAGTTTCATGACTTTCGTAAAGATGGTTTAACCCAAAATAAAGTTAAACAATGGTTT
The DNA here is from genome assembly GCA_045105615.1 of Gammaproteobacteria bacterium. Taxonomy (GTDB): domain Bacteria; phylum Pseudomonadota; class Gammaproteobacteria; order UBA4575; family UBA4575; genus UBA1858. The sequence goes on along the minus strand of JBGCDS010000042.1, from coordinate 32,850 downwards.
GGTAAAACAGATTGGGAAATTTTACTCAATCGTCGCGGCACTACTTGGCGCAAACTGTCTGACAACGAAAAAGATAGCATCAACAAAACCAAGGCAATTAAGTTAATGGTGGATCAACCCACATTAATTAAACGCCCTGTGATTGAACACAACGATAATGTCATTGTCGGATTCTCTGAAGACATCTACAAACAACAATTTTAAGCCCGTGAGCAAAACCTTAGAACTAAGCCAGCAGTTAATACAAAGGCCTTCAGTCACTCCCAAAGATGAAGGTTGCTTAGACCTGCTTGCAGAAAGATTAGCCACCAGCGGATTTTCAACAGAAAAACTGCCATATGGCGACGTCGCCAACGCGTGGATACGCAAAGGCACTGAAGGCCCAATATTTGTATTCGCAGGCCACACAGACGTAGTTCCAACCGGCCCAGAAGACAAATGGACACACCCACCTTTTGCCGCCACTGTTGATAACGGTCAATTGCATGGGCGTGGTTCTGCCGATATGAAAACAGGCATCGCCGCGATGGTGATTGCTTGTGAAGAATTCATTGAAGAAAACCCAAACCATCAAGGCTCAATCGCATTCTTACTTACCAGCGATGAAGAAGGCCCCGCTATTAATGGCACAGTCAAAGTGGTCGAACACTTACAAAACCACAATGTAACCCTTGATTACTGTTTAGTAGGCGAACCTTCCAGCACAAACAATGTTGGCGATGTAATTAAAAATGGCCGTCGTGGATCTCTCTGCGCTCATATCACCGTGATTGGCAAACAGGGTCATGTGGCCTATCCACATTTAGCAAACAACCCTATTCATATTCTTTCAGATTTATTATCAGAATTTACTTCTATTGAGTGGGACCAAGGCAATGACCACTTCCCTGCTACTACCTTCCAAATTTCAAACGTGCAGGCAGGCACAGGTGCTGAGAATGTTATCCCTGCTACAGCAGAAGCCTCATTCAACTTACGCTTCTCAACAGAAATTACCGCAGACGAAATTCAGCAACGTATTGAACAGGTCATTAAAAGCAAAAATATCAAACACGAACTCACCTGGCGACTATCCGGCAATCCTTTTTTAACTCCAGAAGGAAAGCTAGTCGACGCTTGCCAACATGCAATTAAAACCGTTACTGGTAGAGACACAGAATTATCCACTGGCGGCGGCACATCAGATGGCCGCTTTATTGCACCCACCGGCGCAGAAGTCGTCGAGCTCGGCGTCATCAATGCCACTATCCACCAAATCGATGAACACACAAATATCGAAGAACTCAATCAACTAAAAGATATTTACAAAGAAGTAGTTAAATCGCTACTTAGCTGAAATCTCGGCTAACCATTCAGTCCATACAGGCATGCAACTACCGAATGTCTGCTTTCGACCCAAAGCGGACATTCGCCATTTAATTTGATTAAGGCCCAGTTTTTGCTGTAAGAAATAGCTAATAATGACGAATAAACGAGACTGTTATACGGATCAATGATAGACAGAAAAGGCAGAGACCAACTTGCGGAACTACTCCATCAATTTATAGCTGGCAGAATTGAAAATTTTGATTTTGAAAATCGAGTTCCAAATTCTAATGATCCTGCCATAGATGAAATTTGGTGGAATGCTGCATGGCCGTTATATGATGATTTCAAAACTCATAGTTTGTCTGGGGACTGGAGAATACCAAATGAGCATCGTAGAGAGTTATCAAAGGCTGTTTTATTCTTAAAATCAAACAGAGAATATATTTGGCCAAAAGAAACAGGCCTCAAGCCATATAGCATTTCGATCCTGAGTCTTTTTACATTTGGAATCTATAAAAGATGGTACAAGAGGAAGCAATCTCAAGGGTTTGACAAAGAAGCATGGCCCTTTGCATATATTTCTGAGTTAACAGAAGCAAACAATAATCCAGTATATTTAAATGCTAAGAATATATAACAGATTAATCATAGTATGACCGCTATTGGCCGATAGCGGACACCTACATAAATAGTTGATATTCTTTGCGCTAAAATTATATCAATTTTCATAAAGGAGATTTTCTTCATGTCGACCAAAACAACTGCTCTATTAATTGGTGGATTCTTACCAGCCTTTATATATGGTGGCTCTGCCATCTTTCAAAAATTAAGCACTAATATTGGAATTAGCATCTCCATGTATCTTATAGCGGTTGGTATTGGAGTCGTAGTTGCAGGGATAGGATTTTATTTTTTTGATAACTCAATAGCATTTTCGATTAAAGCTAGCTCATACGCTGGAATATTTGGGTTAACTTGGGGCATAGCGAGCGGGCTTGTAGCATACTCATTACTACATTATAAAACCCCTATTTCTCAGCTCGTACCACTCTACAATATGAACACATTAGTGGCAGTATTACTTGCCTTACTTATATTCAGCGAATGGAAAGATTTGCATATAATTAAATTAATTTCGGGCAGCATACTAATCGTGATTGGCGCAATCTTTGTTGCAAATGCCTAAATTGATACGAATGACTGCTTATGAGCAACAGGCCGCAGCGAATGAATTAAAAGGGACTTGTACGCTTTAATTAATACAAAGTTATGTTCTATAAAATCCGTAAATTCATCAATTATCTAATCGGAAAGAAATCGGAATTAGCAGACTTAGAAGTTAAGGATGCACTATTAGCAAAAACTATTTTAGATATACATCGCAAGAGAACTCATTCTGACTTTGTCATTGTACCTTTGTTCTCACTCAAACAAATTCATGCCATTGATCACGACAATGCTATTAAATCTACCGAGAATCGCGTCATTGCACTCAAACAAAACAAAGACGCACTATTGAAAAATAAAACGCTCACCAGAGATAATCTTTCTAAATATTTGCCTTCCATTTCGGCCATTAAAGTTGTCAGACAATCCAACAGATGCTACATCGCCTATGAAGGCAATGGCAGGCTAGTTGCAATGCAAGAAGTATTCACTGCATCCGACGATATACGCATTGAAGTGGAAGAATACTATTTTAGAAATCCAAGCAAAATTCTTAAAAGAATGAATAGGGTTCGCAGATTAAATGGCCTTATAGATTAGTGGTAGCCCCTAAAATAGCATTAAAGCAAACTGCTACATCAACAATTACCTCAAAAAAATTATCTGCCGATTGTTGGACATAAGATTCTCCAATCAATATTGCTACGCCATCAAAATGATTACCATGCTAGCCATCGAATTCTGCAACGGTTTTTTGATATCACTATTCAAGCTGGCTAAATTAAAACCTAGATTTATACATTTCCTAGCCAAATAAACCGAATCTGGCATTCACTTAGAAATATATTACTTCATATTAAATTATAACTTGACTCTCTCGCTTAATGTTATGTTATATTATAACATATAATACAGGGCATGCAGATCCGCGCGCCAAATAATTAAATCCAATATCTAGGGAGTCCTTTGATGCACTTAGTCAGTGTTGTTTTGTTAACTATTTTAATCTTTATGAATACAGCTCTATTTGCAGAGGAGCAGCTAAAACCAATAGAGGTACAATCCACCGTCTTGCACGCACAATCTGTTGACGTTATCACCGATAAAGAACTAGATAGAAAACTATCTAACTCTATTGGAGAAACCTTAGAAAATGAGCTAGGCGTGTCGTCTACTTATTTTGGCCCAGGTGCAAGCCGCCCTATCATTCGCGGTCTTGGTAGTAATCGTGTTCGTGTTTTAGAAAATGGCATAGACTCACTCGACGCATCGAGCGCAAGTGAAGACCACGCCGTCACTATAGATCCCTACACAGCAGATCAAATTGAAATAATACGCGGCCCTGCTACCTTACGTTATGGCCCGGGCGCCATTGGTGGTGTAGTCAACGTGACTAATCAACGCATTCCTACACGTAACGATATTGAGCCACTTGAAGTAAAAGCAACTGTTGAACATGCCACTGTTTCAGATGGCAACACTGCTGCAATAGAACTTAAAGGATCAAAAAATTCTTTCAATTGGCATCTTGATGGACTCACTAGAGAAACTAACGATTACGATATTGATGGATTTGCTAATGATGATGAGCCTGAAGACAGAGGCCGACTTGGCAATAGCGATATAGAAACTGATCAATATGGCATTGGAGGAAGTTACTTGACTGAATATTTTCTTGCAGGCTTGTCATTTAGTCGCTTCGACACTGAATATGGTATCCCAGGTGCAGAAGAAGGTGATGTGCGCATTGATCTAAAACAATACCGCTATGACAGCTTATTAGAATTTTATAATCTTTCAGAATTTATTGAATCAGTATCATTGCGCTCAACTTATAATAACTATCGCCACTTTGAAATTTTAGAAGGTGATATTGAAACAACATTTGAAAATGAAGAACTTGAATCAAGACTTGAGATTGTCAACAAAGTTAACGAGCAATGGGACAATATATTTGGCTTTCAATATAACGATCGTGAATTCTCAGCGGCAGGTGAAGAAGCATTTATTCAACCCGTCGATGAAAAACGTTACGGTATATTTGGTATCTCACATTACCATACAGACATTTGGGATTTTGAAGGAGGGCTACGTTTTGATAGAAATGAGTTCAAACCTGATAATGATCAAGATGAAGAGTTTGATGTCTTATCAGTCTCACTTGGCGCCACACGATTCTTTGACAATAATCTTGAATTAAATGTATTCGCTGGCCGCTCCGAACGCGCCCCTCAAGAAACAGCTCTTTATGCTGAAGGACCTCATTTAGCGACATTGACATTTGAAACTGGCTCTACTGATATTGATAAAGAAACTTCATACAACTTAGAGGTTGGTCTATCGCAGCAGGGTAAGCGCACAGGATGGAAAGTGAATGCTTATTACAATCAAATTGACGACTTCATCTACTTAGCAAGTGCTGATGCAAATAATGACGGTATTGCTGATCGCGCTGATGAAGAAGGCATGTTTGAACTAGATGGCGAACTACTTGTTGTTAATTATGACAATGAAGATGTAACTTTCTATGGCATTGAAGCTGAATTGACCCATCAACTGATTGAGACAAACAGCTACACACTTGATGGACGAGTATTTGGGGACTATGTCCGCGCTGAATTTGACGACAATGATCTTGGTGATGTTCCACGAATCACACCAGCACGTATTGGCGCTGGCGCAGTATTCACCTATGACACATGGCAAACAGCAGTTGATGTTATCGTTACTTCTGACTCAAGCAATGAAGCAGACTTAGAAACTGATACCGATAGCTTCACCATGCTAAATGCAAGTATAAATAAAACTGTGTACGCCGGTGACTCAGATTTAAACCTGTATGTTAAAGCTGAAAATTTACTAGATGAAGATGCTCGACAACATACTTCTTTTCAAAAAGACCGTGCGGTATTACCTGGCAGAAATATAATCTTTGGTCTATCAATTGATTATTAAACTAGAATCATAGAAAACTGCAAAAAGTAGCATTTAAGATAAAAAATGCTATAACAATCTGGGACAGACCATCGCTTTCTAAAAGCCCTATGCAAGCCGAATAATTTAAAGACGCAGTCTGTCCCCGATTTATAAAGACCCTATCAAACCTCTATATTAATAGTCGCCTCAAAAAAATTATCTGGCGATTGTTGCGCATAAGATTCACCAATCAATATAGCTGCATCATGCGAATGACTACTATGTTGGCCGCCACATTCAGCACATGACAATGGTTTTTCTATATTTTGTTCCCGAGTTATCTGATTAGCCTCTTCTCTCTCTTCTAATGCACTTAAACCAGACAATGGATCAACCTCTTCATCCTGAGATTTTTGAGACAGTTCAGCACGTGCGTTCGCTTCCAGAGCGGTTGCAGCTGCAGCCACTGCACGATCTTGTGATGAAGGTTGTGCCGGTGCCAAAGCTGCTCGCTTAATTTGCTGAGCCTTTGCTAGCGTTGCCTGAGGATCGCCGCTGACAGCAGAAGTATCTATACTGACACTGCCTCCCACCGCATATTGACGCCCATCTGGACCTCTTTGATATTCATAGCTAGGTCCACCTCGCGCTAGAGAGCCTGCAACCGATGCATGTGCTTGCTCATGTGCACGCACTTCACGATCACGTGTACGTAATTCTCTAAGCTGCGTTACTTCTTGCTGTGATAACTCAAATTCAATCTTTCGTGCATTAACTCCCGCACTTTCCTGACCACTATCATCACTAGCCTTAATTTTAATGTCACTCACCCTATTGATATCCGCGCTTGATTGAGCACGATTCTGAATCGAGTTTACCGAGAAGCTAGGTTGTATTGGTAGAGATTGTGAGATATTCATCGTACAAGCATAGTGAATGAAGTATTGGCTATTTTTTATTCTAGAACACCGCAGACCTGTTTTTAGGTGTAATCCGACTATGTGGGCCAAATTTGGTGATAACGTTATAATAGAACATTCAAAGTTCGGCAAAAAATAGGGCTGATTCGCATTAATTCAGCCTTCTCAAAACCACTTAAAGGAGACAAATATGAAAAAGATAACTAGCTTAATTCTTAGCACTCTTCTAATCAGCATTTTTTCTTCAGCTGTCTATGCTGACACTAACTGTGAAATGCCACCGGGCATAGATGATGACGAGAGATATTGGATTCACTTCAAAAATGAATCAAAAATGTATCGTTACAAAATTTTAGATATTGAAGATTGTTGGGTAAAAATCTGGAAAGAAAGTGGCAACCACTATTGGTACCCAATAGACAATATTTTAGTGATGACTTCTGAACCAGAGGAAGATTAATTAACTAATACCCTCGCCATTACTCGAGTGACCGTCATCATGGTCACTCGAAAACAACTCAACAAAAATTAAATAAGCATGGACTTTCAACCCTCTTCCCACACCTGCAAGAATTCTTCTAAATGATTTTCACCAGAGTCACGCAATAGTTGTTTTACGCGTACTAACTTCTGCTCTAACAAACCACGACTGCAACGACCACGGATCATTTCAAATTGCAAATAAACTAAATAGGTATTGAGCACATCGGTCTCGCAGTAATTTCGAATTTCATCGATTCCGCCTTCTTGAAATTTATCCCATACCTGACTGCCATCCATTCCAAATTTACCGGGAAATCCCAGCATGGTGGCGATTTGATCTAATTTAGCACCGGCTCTAGGTTGATAGTTTGCTAGCACATCCATTAGATCCGTATGACGTGAATGGAAACGACTAATGTAATTGTTATAACGGAATGAGGTATCGTCATCACCCGTTTCCCAGTAACGCGGCGCTTGTACACCATGCACTAGAGAGCGGTAATTTAATACTGGCAAGTCAAAACCACCGCCATTCCAACTGACTAAGGTAGGCGTATGTTGCTCTAGACCTTCGTAAAAACGCTGTATGATTTCCTTTTCATCAGAATCACGATTACCTAGTGACCACAGTTTAAGCTGATCTCTATTTTCAAATAAGACCGATATTGCCACAATTTTTTGCAAATGCAGCGGCATGAATTCTGACCCTGACTTTTGAAACTGAAGATGCTGCATGGCTTTCACCACATCTTTATCAGAAAGATCGTCAGTTAATTTGTGAATTTTCCTTCCGGCCTCAAAGTCTGGGACGGACTCGATATCAAATACGAGTATACTCATTTTATTTTTTATTTATTTAGTCTTAAATCAAAGTGACATGCTAACAGTTCAGACGCCACAACTAAACTTCAATAGTGATGGAATTCCCTGCTCCCAATTATTTGATGACCCTTATTTTTCTCTTGCTAACCCACTTGAAGAAAGTCAGCATGTTTTTTTAGACAGCACAGATGTTCCAGGGCGATGGAAAAACACACATTTCACCATTGCTGAATTAGGTTTTGGTTTTGGCATAAACTTTATTACTACAGCCAATGCATGGATTGAGAAAATTCAGTCAAATGACCAGTTACATTATATAAGTATAGAAAAATACCCTGTTCAGCCACCAGATCTCATTAAATGCTATCAACAACTCAATCTTTCTTGCCCAGTGACAGAAAGTTTTCTTGAGCAGTATCCACTTCCAGTTTCTGGATTTCACCACATTGAATTACACCAATACAACATCACTCTAACATTAATATTTGGCGAAGCTATTGACTGCCTTAAGCAGTGCAATTTTGAAGCTGATGCTTGGTACTTAGACGGTTTCTCACCTAAAAAGAATGAAGCACTATGGTCAGATCCTATAGCCCAACAAATACACCGACTGACAAGATTAAGTGGTACATTATCAACATATACTGCTGCCAGCGAAGTTAGAAAATCATTGACTAACGCGGGTTTTTACATCGAAAGAAAACCTGGCTATGGCAAGAAGCGTGAAATGCTAATTGGCACAGTTACGAATAAACAAGCACGTCAGACATATAAATTAAAAGATAAAAGCTGGCTAATAAACTCCCACTCTAAACTCAATAGCAAGAGCGCAATGGTCATTGGTGCGGGCATGGCGGGCACTGCTATGAGTGCCGCGTTAGCCAAACGCGGTTGGCACGTCACTCTAATTGATAAAAATGATTCGCTTGCCAGTGAAGGGTCAGGCAATGCGAATGCCATATTAATGCCACGTTTAAGTGCTAATCATGACACACAGTCACAACTCACTCTGATAGGATTTTTGTATTCACTACGATACTTTAATCACTTAAAAAATTATTCAGCCGATTTTAATTGGCAACAATGCGGTGCAATTCAAATTCCTCGCGATGAAACACAGTGGAAAAGAATGCAAATAATTGCAACACAAGAAAGCATTCCAGAACTATTATTAAATCCCGTTAGCCAGCAACAGGCTAGTGAATTAGCTAACTGTTCTGTTGCAAGTGAGGGCTGGCACTTGCCATTAGCGGGTTGGTTAACACCCTCACAACTCTGTTCTTCACTTATAGGTCAATATTCAGATCAAATTAACTTTCAAGCTAACATAGCAATACATTCTTTAGAAAGGCAAGGCTCGCAGTGGGTAGCTTACGACAATAAACAAAAGGAAATTAGCCGCGCCGATACTGTCGTAATTGCCAATGCATATTTAGCCAATCAATTTGAACAAACAGACTGGTGTCATATACAGCCGAAACGCGGTCAGATCTCCTTAATTCCCGAACTCCACTGTAATATACGACCCAGTAAAATTATCTGTGCTGACGCATATATTACTCCTCCGATTAATACTCAATACGTCTTAGGCGCAACCTTTGTGTCGGCAGATACATCAATAGAGTGTCGACAATCAGAACATGAAGAAAACCTCATGAAACTGAAAAAAATGATTCCATCATATGTTTGCAAAGACATTCAATCACTAAAAGGACGCGCCGCTATACGCGCAGTGAGTTTTGATCGTTTACCCGTTGTTGGCCCTGTTGCGGATGAAATCAGCTTCAACACACGGTACAAAGATGCAGCGCTAGGTTCCACAAAGGGTCATTACCCTGAACCCAGGTACCATGATGGTTTGTACTTAGCGAGCGGGTTTGGCTCACGCGGTTTAGCTTGGATCCCTTTATGCTCTGAAGTGTTAGCCTGCTTAATCAATAAAGAACCTAGCCCGATCAGTAATAATATACTTAACGCGATCCACCCAAACAGAATTTTAATGAAGAATTTAATTAAGCGCGTACAATCATCATCATGAAGAAAGCAATCTTTATTGGCCTATTAGTTTACCTGGGCATGCACTTTGGCGAGAAAGCTCTGCACTTTATTTACTTCCATCTCACCCATGATTTTGCTTCTAGCAATTTTCAGATGATCAAATCTTCATTTTTACTTAACTTCGCCCCTCTGATTGGCGGAGTAGTCGTAGGTTATTTGAGCCAAAAAGGTATATTGAATGGATTTTTAGTTGGCGCCTGTGCAGGCTTGATTATTCTGGGCATACGTCAATACAACGGAGCCAATCCTTTCTTTCAAGAATTTACACCAGCAATATTATTTGATGAAGTTTTTTTAAAAGCCTGCATCTGTGCAGCGGGTGGTGCAGCTGGAGAAAAACTAAGACAATAATTATGACAACATAACTGCTTGAGTGTTAATGTTTAATACTAGATTTATTACCCTGCTCATCAACACTAACAAAGGTAATATTTGTTTCAAATAACACCTTATTTGATTCTACTCCTTCGACCGCAGAATAAACTTTTACTTGATATGTCAGTGACGAATTTCCTATACGTAACTTCTCGACTGAAAATTTCAGCACTGCGCCCAATTCAATACGATGTTTAAATTCAACATTCTCTAAGGCAATAGTAACAAATCGATTACCAGGGAAATCAACAGCAGCAGTTATGTATCCAACTTCATCAATCCACTTTAATAAGTTACCACCATACAGCGTACCATAGTGGTTTAAGTGCTCGGATATGACGAATTTAAAATGATCCATACAATTTTATCTAAAAACTTATTTAAGATTCTTTAACAGGATCAAAAATTCCTGTTGATATATAACGATCACCACGATCACAAATAATACTAACAATCGTTGCGTTCTCAACACGCTCGGATAATCTCAATGCCGCCAACAGCGTTCCTCCCGAAGACACGCCACAGAATACCCCTTCTTGTTGCCCGAGCTTTACCGTCATATCATCAGCTTGTTGACGAGACACATACTCAATTTGATCAACTTTTGATTCGTCAAAAATTGATGGTTCATATTCCTTTTCCCATTTTCTGATTCCAGGAATTTGGGATCCATCTTCAGGGTATACACCGACTATCTGTATATTAGAATTCTTTTCCTTTAAATATTTTGACGTTCCCATGATGGTACCAGTAGTCCCCATAGAACTCACAAAATGGGTTACCTCACCTTCAGTATCACGCCATATTTCTGGACCAGTAGTCTTATAGTGCGACATCGGGTTATCTGGATTGGCGAATTGATCTAGCACTATTCCTTTGCCTTCTTCTTGCATCTTTAAAGCCAAGTCACGCGCCCCTTCCATACCCTCTTCACCAGACACCAGCACTAGTTCTGCACCAAAAGCTGACATTGCCGCACGCCGCTCTATTGTCATCGTCGCTGGCATTACTAGTACCATTTTATAACCCTGCACAGCGGCCGCCATCGCAAGCGCTATACCAGTATTACCACTAGTAGCCTCAATCAATGTGTCACCCGGCTTAATAGCACCACGCTCTTGTGCGGCATTAATCATATTCAATGCAGGGCGATCTTTTACTGAACCTGCTGGATTGTTACCTTCTAACTTCAACAAAATTGTATTGCTAGGATTAGGATTTAAATACTGTAGTTTGACTAATGGCGTATTACCAACAAAATCCGCAAGTGTTTTATAATTCATCTTCAATTATTCTTTAGCAAAAAATAGCACATGAGCAACAGCATAGGCTCTCTCATCCGCAATGGTTAATAATGAGTGTTTATCATTTAAATTTAATCGTTCGATGCATTCCGGTGTGAATCTCAGCATCGGCTTACCTAGTTCGTCATGTTCAACATACATATCGGTAAAACTTAATTGCTTACCTATTCCTGTACCCAAAGCTTTTGCCGCAGCCTCCTTAACAGCAAAGCGCTTAGCAATAAAAGCAATTGGATTTGACACACCAGTTAATTCTTTCATTTCTTTGGCATTTAATATTTTTTCTGCAAACCGATCACCACGATGCTCAATAATATCTTTTATGCGATCAACTTCGACAATATCAATTCCCGCACCAAGCAACATCATGTAGATTCGCCATCCATTGCATGACGCATATTGTGAATAGCCTGTTCCAAACCTACAAATAATGAATCTGAGACTATCGCATGACCTATATTTAGTTCATTGATCCCGACGATATTAGTAATAGGTTTCACGTTACCCACATGCAGTCCATGTCCTGCATTCACCGTCAATCCTAGATCAAGCGCATGCTTAGCAGCATCTTTAATCCTCTCAAACTCATGTTGCTGTTGCTGACCATGCTTATCCGCATAATGCCCTGTATGAATTTCAATAATCGACGCACCAATTTCTGCAACCACATCAATAATCAATGAATTTGGCTCTATAAACAGTGATACTAAAATATTTTCTTCTTTAAGCGCTGCCACTAAATCTGACAGCCTATCTCGATGCGCTGCCACATCAAGACCACCTTCAGTCGTCAATTCTTCTCTTTTTTCTGGAACAATACAGCAGTACTCAGGCTTTACTTTCAATGCGATTTTTTGCATCTCACTGGTAGCAGCCATTTCAAAATTCATACTGGTAGTGATAACGTCTCTCGCTTGATAAATATCGTCATCTTGAATATGTCTACGATCCTCTCTCAAATGCAGAGTAATACCATCGGCCCCACAAGCTTCCGACACACGAATGGCTTCCATCAAATCTGGGTAAGGAGTATTTCTAGCCTGGCGCAATGTCGCGACATGATCTAAATTAACGCCAAGTTTTACTCGATTTGTCACTTAATTTACCTTTAATAGTCGTCTAGTCATTAACGGCTTGCCTTGCAAATAATGCTTCACAATACCACGAAGGAATATCTTAGCCTGTGGCAAGCTTTCATCAGTTAAATCACCTTGCTCTAAATCAGCTAATAACCGACCTGTCACTACGTTCCACTGGGTTTGCTTCCCCTTGATTTTTGTTGGTCCAAAATCGGGATCATAACGGTACAATAATTGATTCTGTATTACTTCATCGTTTATATAATCGTATCCGAGTTGTAACGGATGCCCCATGATTGCCAGTAGTCGAAGCTCAAAATTACGCAAAACGTATTCATTGGATGGATTATTAATCATTGAATTCAGCGTGGATTCATATAAGTCGAAAAGCTCCGGCGCAGGACTTAATTTAGGAATCAATTTCAAAATCAATTCATGCAGATAAAAACATTGCACCTGCGCACGAAAGTTATTTGTATAGCGAGAATGCTCATGCTCAATTTTTGTTAGAGACATCAAATCACCACGGCCCGACCATGACAGGTACATCCTAGTAAACGGCTGAAGATTATTATTGCCTTTCTTTCTGGCGCCTCTAGACACCATGTGCACAACACCGTGCTGCTCTGTTAAAGCATACACAATCATACTCGTCTCGCGGTAAGGACGAGTATGCATCACATATGCTGGCTCAAGCTCGACACGCATCATATTAGTTACAATTCATACTCACCGACAATCTGAGGATTATCTTGCCAATCTTTTTTCACTTTCACCCATAGTTCTAAATGCACTTTTAATTCAGTGTTTTTTTCAATAGCGCTTCGAGCTCGTGAACCAATCTTCTTTAACATCTCGCCTTTCTTCCCAATCAAAATACCTTTCTGACCAGCTTTCTCTATCCAAATGACTGCTGAAATTACTAGCCGGTCATCTTCTTCGGAATATTTCTCTACCTCTACATGCGTGGCATAGGGCAGTTCTTTCTCTAAAAACATAAATGCTGCTTCTCTAATTGTTTCAGCAGCAATAAACTTTTGATCTCTATCTGTTAAATATTCATCTGGATAAAAAAACTCAGACTCAGGCAAATAGCGTTTACCAGATTCGATTAGATCATCAATATTATCTTGTTTCATTGCAGACACAGGTATCATTTCTGCAAAATCATATTTCAATGTCAGTTTTTGCAAAATAATCAAAAGATCATCACGTCGTTCTAATTTATCGATTTTATTAATCACTAATATTACCGGGCACTCTATTTTCTCTAGCGACCGCTTTATATAATCTTCTTCATCCGTCCACTGGCCTCGATCAATCAACCAGAAGATCAAGTGGACATCATGTAGTACATTTAGCGCATTCTTATTCAGCACTCTATTAAGTAAGCGCTTCCCTCCCAAATGAATACCAGGTGTGTCGACAAAAATAAACTGCGCGTTAGTGTCAGTTTGCACACCCACAATACGATGTCGTGTAGTTTGTGGCTTAAAGCTAGTCGACGATATCTTCTTTCCCACCAGTCGATTGAATAATGTTGATTTGCCTGAATTAGGCCGACCGATAATAGCTACATAGCCACAACGAGTTTCCATATGAATAGCTATTTTTGTAACAACTTTTGCAACATATTACTAGCTGCTAACTGTTCAGCTTTTTTCTTACTCTTTTCTTCACCCTCAGAATTAACATCTAACTCATGAATAATGCATTTAACACTGAATCGTTTATTGTTGCCTTCACCCCATTCTTTCAGAACAACATAATCTGGCACATCAATTTGTCTTGATTGCAGATGTTCTTGCAACCGAGTCTTTGGGTCCTTAAGTTCATTAATATCTGGAAGATTACTCAATGGCTTCACATACAATGACTTTATAAATTCTGAAGTAAAATCAAATCCTTTAAGGAGATACACTGCACCAATAATAGCTTCTAAACAATCCGCCAATATTGAAGAACGAAAATGTCCGCCACTTTTCTTTTCCCCAGCACCCAACTTTAATAATGCACTTAACTTAGCTTCTTTTGCCAGCTCTGCAAGTGCGCGTTTGCATACCAGATGGGCACGTAGACGACTAAGGTCACCCTCATCACAGTCAGGAAATTTTTCGAACAGCAGATTAGCAATCACCAACCCTAGTACCGCATCACCTAAAAACTCTAAACGTTCATTATTATCTTTCCCAGCACTCCTATGTGTTAGTGCTGAATTAAACAACTTAGAAGTTGTTATCTCTTCAGATAATTGCTTAAAACCATCCACTATAGAATAAAAGATGCCTATTATTGAGGGGATTTGATTGTGCGAATATAGTCAAAACTTATTAGAAAATCGATATTGGCTAGCATCGGTATTCGCTTCTCATACTCAACTCCAAATTCAGTGCTTTTCTTAACAGTTTTAAAGTGAAAAGCTTCTTTTTTGGATTTATCACACCCATCACGGCTAGGAGTAAGCCCATCGATATTCACATAGTTAATATCTAAGCGCCTTCTCATAAGTTCCATATACTGCGCCTTACTAATTTGCCTCGTTTTCATTTCATCCGCCAATCCATCAACCGCTGACTTAATTGAAAAGTATTCCATATATGCTGGAGTAATTTTAAGCCCAATAAATACTGCATAGCCAAATAATGCAATGATCACTATCAACACAATAGTCGACATGCCTGTTTGTTTGTTTATTGATTTCACAATAGTTACCTCACTTGATTTGCTTGCCAATTCGCTTAAAAGCAAATTGCCCTTCGGATATATCCCAATTCATCCAGATCATAAATGCTCTACCCACCAAATTTTGCTCTGGAACCATGCCCCAACCACGACTATCGTTACTATTATCACGATTATCCCCCATGACGAAGTAATGCCCATCAGGTACTGTCCATGATTTATCAATCGATAGCCTCCCATTGCTAATCAATATTTCGTGATCAATTGGATTTAAATTTTCTTGCCTCTTATTTGCCCCTGACATTGCAGCATCACGTCCCTTACCGATATAAATACCTAGATCTACCTGTCTCATGGCTGCGCCATTCACGTAAACAGTTTTATCCCGATATTCTAGTCGATCACCTGGCAAGCCTATAACTCTTTTTATATAGTCCAATGATGGGTTTTCAGGATAACGAAATACAACCACATCACCTCTTTCTGGCAGCTTATTCGCCCACACTTTATTATGTAGTACAGGTAACCGCAGCCCATAGGTAAACTTATTTACTAAAATAAAATCGCCGTGTAATAACGTCGGCATCATAGAGCCTGAAGGGATACGGAAAGGCTCAGCAATAAACGAACGTAATATCAGTACAATTAGCAGTACTGGAAAAAATGAGCGTGAGTAGTCGATATACCATGGCTCTTTATATTCACGTTGAGTTTTAGAACTATTTCCCTCGACATATTTAGCATCGTAAGCCTCATTCATTACGCGCTTACGTCGCTTTTCTGCAAGCACCAACCTATCTAACAGCACCACTATCCCAGTGACTAATGTACCAATCACTAGTATCAGTTCTAAATTAACATTCATAGTACGAATAACAGTTAAAGAATTGAAATAATTTGAATAGTACTAGGATACAGTGGCATCACCTATATCGAAACCTATATACGGTGATCTTTTAACGCCCACTGTCTAAAGAATAGACTAGAAAAGAGAAATTTGTTCATGGTCGGGGTGATAGGATTTGAACCTACGACCCCCGCAACCCCATTGCGGTGCGCTACCAGGCTGCGCTACACCCCGAATTTCTTTTACAGATTTGAGATAAATCTAGCGCGATGCTAGCGAGTAAGAAATTGCAAAAGGTCTTCTAACTCAGCACGAGTCTGCTGGATGACTTGCTGCGAATCTGAACTTAACACTTCAGTTTCTTCAGCAGGATCAGCTAACTTCTGTCTTGCTCCACCAATCGTATAGCCTTGCTCATAAAGAAGGCTTCGGATCTGACGAATCAAAACCACATCGTGGCGCTGATAGTATCGGCGGTTGCCACGTCGTTTAACGGGCTTAAGAGTTGGGAATTCTTGTTCCCAGTAACGTAGAACATGAGGTTTTACGTCACATAGCTCGCTCACCTCACCAATCGTAAAATAACGTTTGGTTGGGATTGCAGGCAATTCGCTATTGTTGCTGGCTTCCAGCATATTCTTCTACCCTTGATTTTAGTTTTTGCCCTGGACGAAATGTCACCACTCGCCGAGCTGTTATGGGTATTTCCTCTCCAGTCTTTGGATTTCGTCCGGGTCGCTGGCTTTTATCGCGAAGGATAAAGTTACCGAATCCGGATAACTTAACTTCCTCGCCTTCTTCAAGCGCTAGTCGAACTTCTTCAAAGAACACCTCTACCAACTCCTTGGCTTCTCTTTTATTAAGGCCGAGCTCCTCAAATAAATTCTCAGCCATATTTGCTTTTGTTAGTGCCATAGTCTTAGGTGCTTCTCAACTCCGCGTTAAATTTACTTGCTAGAAGAGAAATGATGTTTGTCATGGTTTGTTCAATTTGTTGTTCTGTAAGAGTGCTAGAAAAGTCCTGTAAAATCAAGCCTAAAGACACGCTTTTTGTTCCAGAAGGCACACCTTCACCCTGATAAACTGAAAATACAACTATATCTTGCAACTCATTTATTTGTAAGCCATAAATTTCATCCAGAAAATGCTGCGCAGGCGTCTCAGCAGCTACTGTAAACGACAGATCGCGCCTTACTTGTGGAAATTTGGACCAGGCTTGGAATTTATCAATCGGCACCGTAAGCAGCTTCTGATCCATTATCAGCTCGAAAACGACCACTTCTCGCTTAGCCAGCCCTAATGGTTTCAACACATTTGGGTGCAAACTACCAATAATACCAACGGGTTCATTATCTATTAGAATTCGCGCAGTTTTGCCAGAATGCAGGCCTTTTTGACTATGGGCTTGATAGCTTATCCGGCTTGTTAAGTTCATTTTCTCAAATAATTGATCTAGATCACCTTTAACATCATAAAAATCTACCGATCTCGATGCTACGCCCCACTGCCTAGGGCTCGCTTCTCCTACCGCGACTCCCGCAATAACTTCTGTTTGCTCTAAGCCATCAGCAGACGTTAGATACTTTCTTCCGACCTCAAATATTTTTGTGCTCGCGTGTTGGCGTTTTAAATTATAGCTGGCAGCCTCACATAACCCCGGCCAAACACTAGTACGCATATTAGATAAGCCCGCTGATATGGGATTAGCTAATTGTTTTGGCTCGCCATCAAAGAATAAATGACAATACTTTTCTTCTGTAAAACTAAATGTCACCGCCTCGTTATAACCTAGCGCAGAAAAATTCTCCTGCAGAGAAAATATAGCATCAGATTTTTTCTTGGCTGCAGAAATAGCAACATTTGAAGAAAGCGCCTGTGTAGGAAACTGATCGTAGCCTTTTATTCGTGCTATCTCTTCAATCAAATCAACATCGACTTCAATATCAAAACGATAACTCGGTGCTGTGACTAAAACACAAATATCGTCTGAAGACTTAACTGTGCAATGCAAGCCTTGCAAAATACTCGTCACTTCAGCTGCATCTATCTCTATACCTAGCACTTTGACAACTTTAGGAATTGACAAAGAGATATCATTACATACTGGCAAGTATTGCACGCTAGTGACCTCACTAACTGGACCGACCATAGCACCGGTATAAGTTTTAATAAGTTCAGTAGCACGCTCAATCGCACGTGTCGCTAATTCAGGGTCAACGCCACGCTCAAATCGATGTGATGACTCTGTATGCAAACCAAAGTCACGCGCTTTCCCAGCAATTGCAATTGGATCAAAGTACGCACATTCTAGAAATATATTTTTTGTCGTTAACTGCACAGCAGAATCATTCCCACCCATTACTCCTGCCAATGCTAGCGCTTGTTTAGTATCTGCAATCACAAGATTATCTTTATTGAGCGATACCTCTCTACCATCTAGCAAGACTAACTTTTCACCAGCGTTAGCCATACGCACGACAACTTTATCGTTAAGCTTATCCAGATCAAAAGCATGCATTGGCTGCCCTAGCTCAAGCATCACATAGTTACTGATATCGACAATTATATTAATACAGCGAATACCACCGCGACGTAGCCGTTCTTTCATCCATACCGGGGTATTTGCTTCTGCATTAACATCGCGCAGTACGCGTCCACAGTAACGTGGACAAATCTCTTGGCTTTCGACATCTATTGCGAACTGATCATCGTTATCCGATTCAACTCTCGCTATCTCTGGTGTGTTCATTGGCAGCTGATAAAGCGCCGAAGTTTCACGCGCAATACCTTCAATACTTAAGCAGTCTGAACGGTTAGGCGTGAGATCAACATCAAACACTAGATCATTGAGATCCAACGCATCCACTAGTGAAATCCCAATAGCTAAAGCATCGTCCAGCTCAAGAATGCCATCACCTTCTTCATCCAAACCTAACTCAGTTGAAGCACATAGCATTCCTAGTGATTCCACACCGCGCAATTTAGCAGCTTTTATTTTGATGCCACCCGGCAATTCAGAACCCACAGTGGCTAATGCAGTAACTAGCCCTGCACGCGCATTTTTAGCACCACATACAATTTGTCGAGTCTCACCATTGCCCACGTCAACCTGGCACACTTGTAACTTATCCGCATCAGGATGAGGTTCTGCTGACTCAATCTTAGCGACAATCACACCAGTTAAATCTGCTGATGCAGCTTCAATACCATCCAGCTCTAAACCAGCCATAGTTAGCTGATGTCCAAGCTCTTCGCTTGATACATTGGGATTCACCCATTGACGTAACCAATTTTCACTAAATTTCACGCTAACACTCTCACACTAATCATTACGCAGAAAACTGGCGCAAGAAGCGCAAATCATTTTCATAAAACATTCTTAGATCACGCACACCGTAGTACAACATCGCAAGACGCTCTACACCTACACCAAACGCGAAACCATTATATTTATTTGAATCGATTCCTACTTTACCAAACACATTAGGGTGCACCATTCCGCAGCCCATCACTTCTAGCCAATTTGAATTACCCTGTTCATCATGCCACTCAATATCCACTTCTGCGGATGGTTCTGTGAACGGGAAGTATGAAGGCCGAAAACGAATACCTAATTGATCATTCTCGAAAAAGGCATGCAAGAATTCAATCACCAAACCTTTAAGCTGAGCAAAATTAACATCCGTATCTACTAGCAAGCCTTCTACCTGATGAAACATCGGGCTATGAGTAATATCTGAATCACATCGATACACTCGGCCAGGCGCAATAATTCGGATTGGTGGCTCTGCATTTTCCATGGTACGAATTTGCACTGAAGAAGTATGTGTACGAAGCAACAAACCATCATCAAAGTAGAACGTATCATGCATAGCACGTGCAGGATGATGCGGCGGAATATTTAATGCTTCAAAGTTATGAAAATCATCTTCTATTTCAGGACCATCAGCTACTTCAAAGCCATGGCGTTGGAATAACTTTTCAATTCTTCGCAAAGTTATCGTGACTGGATGCAAAGTACCTACCGAGGAAGTTCTTCCAGGCAAGGTTACATCAATAGCTTCAGATTTTAACTTTTCCGCGGTCGCGGCTTCTTCTAGAAAAGTAGATCTTTGTTCTAAGCTAGCTTGAATCGCTTGCTTTACTTCATTGATGCGTTGACCTGCAGCGGGACGCTCTTCAGCAGACAACTTACCTAAAGATTTAAGCTGCTCGGTGACTAAACCTTTTTTACCCAGATAATGGACACGCAATTCTTCAAGCGCCTTTAAATCAGATGTCGCTTCGATCTCATTACCGGCAGTTTGTAAAAGCTCGTCGAGGTCACTCATAAAATTTAGACTTTAAAAATGTAGAACCTATTTAGGCTTCCCCAAATAAAAAGGGAAAGGTTAAGCCTTTCCCTTATACAACTAAAACCAAAGTAGCGAAACTTATAGCTGTGCTTTGGCTCTCTCTGCTAACTGTCCAAAAGCTGCAATATCATGTACCGCTAAGTCAGCTAATACTTTTCTATCTACTTCAATAGACGCTTTTTGCAAACCGTTAATTAAGCGACTGTATGAAATGTCGAACTGACGGGCTGCTGCATTAATTCGCACAATCCACAAAGAACGAAATTGTCTTTTTCTCTGACGACGATCGCGATAAGCATATTGACCTGCTTTTGTGACTGCTTGTTTAGCAACACGATAAACGTTTTTACGTGCACCGTAATAACCTTTAGCTTTCGCTAATACTTTCTTGTGCCGTGCACGTGCGGTTACACCGCGTTTTACCCTAGACATCTCTCGTTTCCTTTAAATATATATTAAACGTAAGGCAGCATTCTGCGAATCATCGGTGTATCTGCTGGTGTTACCACATCGATAGAACGCAAATGACGCTTACGCTTGGTGCTTTTCTTAGTCAAAATATGACGTAAATGCGATGGCTTGCACTTAAACTTTCCAGTCGCAGTTTTTTTGAAGCGTTTTGCTGCGCCGCGGTTTGTTTTTAATTTAGGCATTTCCTAACTAATCCTATAAATAATATGTTAACTACTTTGATTTTTTAGTAGGTGACAACACCATGATCAGTTGTCTTCCTTCCATTTTGGGACGTTGTTCTACATCACCATATTCACTCAAATCTGCTTCAATTCTATCAAGCAACTGAGCACCTAATTCTTTGTGCTGCATTTCTCTGCCACGGTAACGAATAGTAATTTTAGTTTTATCACCATCCTGCAAAAACTCAGTCAGCTTACGCAGCTTAACTTTGTAATCACCTTCTTCAGTGCCAGGGCGAAATTTAATTTCTTTAACCTGAATCTGCTTTTGTTTCTTCTTTGCTTGGTGAGCTTTCTTGTTCTGCTCAAATTTAAACTTGCCGTAGTCCATAACACGACAAACTGGCGGCTCCGCATTTGGCGATATTTCGACAAGATCTAGTGCTGCTTCGCTCGCAATTCGTCTCGCTTCTTCAGTCGCAACTACTCCGACATTTTCACCTGTGGCGTCAATCAATCTAACGTTTGGATTCAATATGTCTTCGTTCATTCGAACGCCTTTACTACTACTGATATTCTGCTCCTATGAACTAATGTGTAAGACCTCAGCTGTCTATTGGTGATGTTTCTTTAGAAAACAACGACACTAGATCCTCAATACTCATTGAGCCTAGATCTTCACCTTGACGCGTACGGACGGCCACAGACTGCGATTCCACCTCCCGATCTCCTACGATCAACAGATATGGAACGCGTTGAATTGTGTGCTCGCGAATCTTATAGCCAATCTTTTCATTTCTCAAGTCAAGATTTGCCCGAAAGCCTTCTTTTGTCAGCAATTTTTGTACATTTTGCACATATTCGGCCTGTGCATCGGTAATATTCAGGATCACGGCCTGAATTGGTGCTAACCACAGTGGCATATTACCCGCATGATGCTCAATTAACATACCGATAAATCGCTCCAAAGAGCCCAAAATTGCTCGATGAATCATGACAGGTATCTTTTTAGACCCATCTTCACTCACATAATCAGCATCTAATCGGCTTGGCATTGAAAAATCTAACTGGATCGTGCCGCACTGCCATCGTCGTCCCAGACTATCGCGCAGAGTGAATTCTATTTTAGGACCATAAAACGCACCTTCACCGGGCTGCAGTACATACTCTAAGCCTTTACTCTCTAATGCGACTTTAAGGCTGGCTTCAGCTTGATCCCATAAAGATTCTTCGCCAACACGCTCTTCAGGTCGAGTAGATAATGCTAATTCGATTTGATCAAAGCCAAAATCCTTATACACCTCAAATGTTAGATCAATTAACTCGGCGACTTCCTGCTGCAACTGGTCCTCAGTACAAAATATATGAGCATCATCTTGAACGAAGCGTCGCGCACGCATCAAGCCATGCAAGGTACCCGAAGGCTCGTTACGATGAACAATCCCAAACTCAGCTATTTTGTAAGGGAGGTCTCTATAGCTCTTCAAACCTTGATTATACAACTGCACATGACATGGGCAGTTCATGGGTTTTACTGCAAATTCACGACTCTCTGATTGAGTTGAGAAAATCATGTCGCCAAATTTATCCCAATGACCTGATTTCTCCCACAAAGAACGATCCAACACCTGAGGTGTGTGTACTTCGTTATAATTATGAGTCGCTAATTTATCGCGAATATATTGCTCAACCGTACGAAACAACTCCCAGCCACGCGCATGCCAAAACACCATACCTGGCGCTTCTTCTTGGAAATGGAACAAATCCATCTGTTTACCCAAACGGCGATGGTCGCGTTTTTCAGCTTCTTCTATACGCTTAATATACTGTTTGAGCTGCTTTTTATCCGCCCATGCTGTGCCATAAATACGCTGAAGCATTTGGTTATCAGAGTTACCACGCCAATAGGCCCCGGCCAACTTAGTCAGTTTAAATGCGCGCAAATGACGCGTATTAGGCACGTGAGGCCCTCGACACATGTCGGTGTATTCTTTGTGATGATACAAAGCAATGATTTCACCATCTGGAATCTCGCTAGCGATTTCCACTTTATATGGTTCATTACGCGCCGTGAATACATCAATGGCTTCTTGCTTTGAAACCACTTTACGAATCACATCATAATCTTCACTGACTAATTCACTGATGCGTTTTTCAATTGCCTCTAGATCTTCCGGCGTGAAACTACGCTCGTATTCAATATCATAATAAAAACCATCTTCAATGACTGGACCAATCGCCATTTTCGCAGTTGGAAATAACTGCTTTACCGCATGTCCTATCAGGTGAGCAAAAGAGTGGCGGATAATTTCAACGCCTTCTTCATCTTTGCTAGTGATGATGGATAAATTTGCGTCTTCTGTGATTTCTACACAGGCATCAAGCAATTCACCGTTAACTCTTCCAGCAATCGTGGCTTTAGCCAAACCAGGACCAATAGACTGGGCAACATCGGCGACAGTAACAGGATTATCGAAAGATTTTGTATTGCCATCAGGCAACGTGATTTGAGGCATTGTATACTCCAGTGGTGACCCATACTAAAGGCCACATGATTATTAAATATTTTCAGACAGACTCTAAGAACGCGCAATAATAGAGAAGAATGATAAAGATTGAAACAGCCACATCAAACAGAATTGTCGTTTCAGTTATCCTATATATTTAAGAATATGGCAGAGCAGGGCTGTGAATCTCGTCTTCACTGAGAGTTTCCACACTTTCAAGGCTTATAATTCCAAATGCTTAGGTGTCGCTAGAAATGAACACATCCTCTCGAACAGATCAAAATCAGAAATAGCTGCCCCGATATATAGAGCTGACGAAAGAATCAAACCAGACATTGGAATGGTAAATTTTCTTATCTTCATAAAAGCTAACCTAATATTTAATATAAATTACAATTATCATTAGTTGTAATTTATCACCACTAAATACCGCAAGTTAATTAGGTGTATTTTGTACGGGCTAATATTTTTTATTAACAGATGGTTCTAACAACTACTGTCAGACACAGAGAAATAATTTTATACAGAACTCAAGGAAGTTCTGGTAGGCGCGATTGGATTCGAACCAACGACCCCCACCATGTCAAGGTGGTGCTCTAACCAACTGAGCTACGCGCCTGCAATTAACGCTTATGAATCAGCGTCCCGTCAGGATTGCGAAAGGTATCATAGTCAAACCATGATTTGTAGCCACTCCTATAGAAACACCAAACTCACACACTAACCGGTCTCGATATCTGGAGTGCCCAAGGCAAAGTTCTTCAAGCGATGAATCTCATCTCGTACTCTTGCTGCATCTTCAAATTCTAAATTACGCGCACATTCATACATTTTTTGCTCAAGCCGCTGAATTTTTTTGGCAGCCAATTCCGGCGTTAACACTGAATAGTCATCGCCAACTTCGGCAATTTCATGCATTTGCTTATAACGTTGTTCGTCATAGCGGGATTGAGACCCCTCCATAATGTTACCAATCGATTTTTGGACGCTATAAGGAGTAATATTATGCTCTTTATTATGCGCTTTTTGTTTTTCTCTACGCCGATCAGTTTCTTCGATCGCACGTTGCATAGAGCCAGTAATTTTGTCTGCATACAAAATCGCTTTGCCATTCAGATTTCTCGCCGCTCGCCCGATGGTTTGAATCAATGATCGTTCAGACCTCAAGAAGCCCTCTTTATCCGCATCAAATATAGCCACCAGTGACACCTCAGGAATATCTAGCCCTTCGCGAAGTAAGTTAATCCCCACCAACACATCGAAGACACCTTTACGCAAATCCTGAATGATCTCTACCCGTTCAACAGTATCTACATCTGAATGCAGATACCGAACACTTGCACCATTTTCTTCTAGATATTCAGTTAAATCTTCTGACATGCGCTTAGTCAATGTCGTGATAAGTACACGCTCACCTTTGGCAGCGCGCTCATTAATTTCCGACAAGGCATCATCCACCTGTGAAGCCACAGGGCGTATTTCGATAATAGGATCAATCAAGCCTGTTGGGCGCACTACCTGTTCTACGATTTGCGAGGATTTTTCAAACTCATAATCCCCTGGTGTCGCAGAGATATAGATCACTTGAGGTGATAGATCCTCAAACTCTTCAAATTTTAACGGCCTATTATCTAGTGCTGACGGTAAACGAAACCCATATTCAACTAAGGTGCTTTTGCGAGAGCGATCACCCTTGTACATGCCTCCAAACTGGGACACCGTAACATGGCTCTCGTCCATTACCATTAACGCGTTATCTGGCAGATAATCTAACAAGCACGGGGGTGGCTCGCCTGCTCCACGCCCACTTAAATAGCGCGAGTAATTTTCAATGCCATTGCAATAACCTAATTCTTGCATCATTTCTAAATCATATTGTGTGCGCTGCTCTAAGCGCTGTGCTTCAACTAATTTTTCAACATCCCTCAATCCCGTCAGACGATCTTTAAGCTCATCCCTTATTGAACTGATTGCCTCCAGTATCACGCTTCTAGGCGTTACGTAGTGCGACTTAGGATAAACCGTCAATCGAGGTACTCGTCTCAGCACTTCACCTGTGAGCGGATCAAAATAACTTAGCTGTTCAATCTCTTCATCGAATAGCTCAATGCGAATAGCTTCTCGCTCCGAATCGGCTGGGTGGACATCAATTACCTCTCCTCGCACTCGAAATGTACCACGCTTCAACTCCACGTCATTTCGTTTGTATTGAAGCTCTGTTAATCGCCGCAATAATTTTCTTTGGTCAGCAATGTCTCCACGGTCTAGGTGCAGCACCATATTCAGATAAGAACGAGGATCACCCAATCCATAGATTGCTGACACCGACCCTACAATAATCGTATCGTTGCGCTCAAATAATGCCTTAGTCGCAGACAAGCGCATCTGCTCGATGTGGTCATTCACCGATGCATCTTTTTCTATAAAAGTATCACTTGCTGCCACATAGGCTTCAGGCTGGTAATAATCGTAGTAAGAAACAAAATACTCAACTGCATTGCGCGGGAAGAATGATTTCATTTCTCCATATAATTGAGCAGCTAAAGTTTTATTTGGCGCCAATATTATCGTTGGCCGCTGCACGTCTTCAATCACTTTTGCGATCGTGAATGTTTTACCTGAACCGGTGACGCCCAATAAAGTTTGATGGGCCAGCCCATCATTTAAACCCTCAGTTAATTCTTTTATGGCATTGGGTTGATCCCCTGCTGGCTCAAAAGATGATTCAATTCGAAATTCTTTAGTCATTTACTTTATCGGCACTAGTAAAATACAGTATGATCACGGCCCGAAATCACACTGAAACATCTGTTAGGAAAATTTACGCAATTGAACATTAAATTAGCTTCTCGCGTGCGAAGAATCAAACCCTCCCCGACACTAGCGGTGACCGCAAAGGCCAACCAGCTACGCCTTGAAGGTGTGGATGTCATTAATTTAGCCGCAGGAGAGCCAGACTTTGACACTCCAGATCACATTAAACAAGCTGCGATAGAGGCCATTCAATCAGGAAAAACCAAATATACCCCTGTAGGTGGAACAAACTCGCTGAAAGCGGCTGTGATCGCTAAATTTGAACGCGATAACGGCTTAAGCTATAAGCCGAATGAAATTCTAGTATCAAATGGCGGGAAGCAAAGTTTCTACAATTTATGCCAAGCCGTTATCAGCCAGGACGATGAAGTCATTATTCCTGCACCATATTGGGTCTCTTACCCGGACATGGTGTTACTAGCCGATGGTATCCCTGCTTTTATCACAGCGGACCATACTCAATCATTTAAAATCACCGCAAAACAGTTAACTAGCAAAATCAGCACTAAAACCAGAATGCTAGTGTTGAATAGTCCATCCAACCCTACTGGAGCTAGTTACACCGAAACTGAATTGAAAAGTTTAGCTGAGGTACTCGTTAAGCATCCGCAAATTTTAATCGCCACTGACGATATGTATGAACACATATTATTTAATGGCGAAAAATTCAGTAATATTTTATCGGTATGCCCAGAATTGAAATCAAGGACATTAGTGCTAAATGGGGTATCGAAAGCTTACTCTATGACAGGATGGCGCATTGGCTATGCTGCTGGCCCTAGAGATATTATTGAAGCGATGAAAAACATTCAATCTCAAAGTACATCTAATCCATGTTCAATTTCTCAAGCTGCAGCTGAGGCCGCATTATCATCTGACCAAGATTGTGTCAGTGAGATGAGCGCTGCCTTCGAAGAACGTCATGACTTTGTCGTTGAAGAACTCAATAAGATAAGCGGGATTAGCTGCTCTAAATCACAAGGCACTTTCTACTGCTTTGCCAATATAGACGAGGCTATCCAGCAAACTGAAGGGGTAGAAAACGACGTCGAATTTGCTACTTATTTATTAACTAAATGCGGCATTGCTGTCGTACCCGGCACTGCTTTTGGTCTACCTGGCTATATGCGAATTTCGTTTGCGAATTCAAAACAGAAGTTAGCCGATGCAACGCAACGACTTAAAGAAGTATTAGGTTAGCTAGAATTAAAATAAAGGCACACATTTAATGTGTGCCTACTTTAACGAGTGATTAATCTGCAGTACTGGCTTCAGCGTAAACTGTACCAGCATTAAGCTTTGGGTATTCTTGCCCAACAAACTGTTTAAATTGTTGCGCTTTAATCGTGTCAGACAGACTAAGCATTTGCATCAGTCCATTTTCTGAAACTATCATCATATCGATCCACGGATTTTTTGGATTCTCCGGCGTATCTACACGAAACTTTTCTTTTTGGCTATCTGTTAGCTCACGCGTAGCAACAGTAACATTGGGTTTACCTGTACGACTATTTATAGCCAAGCACACACAACGGCAAACATCTGCAGCCACAAACCACATGTCTCCTGCTTCTCGCTCGACCAACCTAATCTGGTGGCCTTCATATTCCATTATCGTAACACTACTCACCCAAAATTCTCCTTAATCCCTAAGTCTCCATGACGTTCCTTCGGCTACTGTATTAAGTTCAACAGCACACAAAAAATCACCTCAGCTGACTGGTAGAAACCGTCTGATGACCTGTGTCTGAGCGGTGTTATATGCTCATTGCCTAGAGGTAGGAATAGTAATCCGTTGAATTAACACGAAAAGTGAATTACCTAACGTATTAACCCTCACGTGCTAGTAGTAGTTCACATTTCCATATAATTCATTAACTGATGAGATAGGCGTTGGGGAAATTACGATATTCGATAGAAAAATCTGAGAGTTGACCGAGCCACTAGAGACCAGTAACATCTCCGCCTTCCTGATCCTCGGTAGCTCAGTTGGTAGAGCGGGTGACTGTTAATCACTAGGTCGGCGGTTCGAGCCCGTCCCGAGGAGCCAATTTTGCAAATGATTCCTGCTTGCTAAGTTAGTAATGGCGCAGCCATTCTAAATTGTTTTATCCTAACAAAACTTAAGAAAATTCAGCCTTCATCAAACTTCCAGCGACAGAGAGAAATCAATCTTTTAGATTTTTCAAATATTCAGAAAAATCATTGCCAATTTCAGCATGCCTCATCCCATATTCCACGGTAGCCTGTAGATAGCCTAATTTGCTCCCGCAATCATATCGGCGACCTTCAAATTCATAAGCATAGACAGATCTAGATTTTATCTGATTTGCAATTGCATCAGTTAACTGGAGTTCCCCACCGGCCCCTGTATCAGTTTCTTCAAGAATTTTGAATATAGATGCATCTAATATATATCGTCCAACTACTGCGATATTAGAAGGCGCCTCTTCAGGTTTAGGTTTCTCCACAATGTCAGAAATTCTCCATAATTTTTCGCTTACTTCGTCACCAGCAATGACACCATAGCTACCAACGTTCTCTTGAGGTACTTTTTGTACTCCAATCACACCACTGTTTTCTCTCTCATAAATATCGACCATTTGCTTCAAACAGCCATGTGGCTGACTATCAATCAGGTCATCCGCCAAGATGACCGCAAAGGGTTCATCACCAACTACTGGCTTTCCACACAACACTGCATGCCCCAAACCTAGAGCCTCTGGCTGGCGAATATAAATACATGAAATACCAGGAGGAAGAATATTTCGCACCACATCCAACATAATAGTTTTCCCGTTAGCCTCCAATTCAGCTTCTAACTCATAAGCTTTATCAAAATGATCGGGGATCGAGCGCTTACTACGTCCTGTGATAAAGACTAATTCCTCAATACCTGCATTGACAGCTTCTTCGGCCGCATATTGAATCAGGGGCTTATCAACAATCGGCAACATTTCTTTAGGATTCGCTTTAGTTGCAGGTAAGAAACGGGTCCCCATACCTGCGACTGGGAATATTGCCTTGCGAATCTTTTTCATAAAATCTATCTCTGAAGTAAATGTATTCTAAAGATAATACCTAATTGATATGACGATACAAATAAAAAGGGCCCGCCCTAAGACAAGCCCTTTTTTGGTGCGCTAAGCTGCTTATTATTCCAGCAAAATAATACTCTCGTTCTTCTTTAAGATCGCAGCACCAATACCTTTTACATTTAACAACTGACTTTGAGTCTGGAAGCTGCCAATTTTCTCTCGATACTGAACAATTGCCTGAGCTTTTTTCAAGCCTATGCCATTTAAATTATCAGCCAACTGTTGAGCGGTCGCTTGATTGATATTGATAGGTGAAGCAGCCAATGGGCCAGCAACAAATAAAGCAACAATGAATATTGCTGCATAAAATAGTTTTCGCATGAAGTTTCTCCAATTTACTTAATTATCGTGAAAGTCAACGCTTTATGAATAAGCGCTGAATTCAGTTTAATTAAGCAATCGAATCAAGGTAAACGAACTCTGTGCATTACGCACTCACGAACGCTTTTTGAAACACTTCTAGTGCTGCACAAGGATCCTGTGCTTGCGTGATAGGCCTCCCAACAACTATGTGTGTGACGCCAGCTGTACGAGCATCTGAAGGACTAACAATTCTTTTTTGATCATCTTTATTATCGCTTGGCAGACGAATACCAGGAGTCACAATCATAAACTCTGGATTACTTTGAGCTCGGATTAAAGTTGCCTCCTGTGCTGAGCAAACAACGCCGTCTAACTGCGCCTGTTCCGCCATTGCTGCCCATTTGGTAACTACTTGATTCACTTGACCGCTAACGCCTACTGCAGTCAATGTATCTTGATTCATAGAAGTTAACACCGTGACCGCAATTAATTTGGGCTGAAGTGACACATCATGCTTATCAATCGCTTCACGCGCCGCCAGCATCATGCCAGCACCACCAGAAGCATGCACATTCACCATCCAAACACCTAACCTGCTCGCAGCACTACAGGCTTGAGCGACAGTATTAGGAATATCGTGAAATTTAAGATCAAGAAATACTTTAAATCCTTTAGCCACTAGCTTTTCAACAAATTGCGGACCACCAGACAAAAACAATTCAAACCCGACTTTTAACGCGCATGAATTCGATTGAATTTTATCTACGAACTGCAATGCTAGCTCAGGACTAGGATAGTCCAAAGCAACAATCACCAAGCGGTCAGTCATTATTGGATATCGATATGATAGGAATTAAGGTTAATCAGACTAAGCACGTTAATACTTAACGTTACATTTAGACAAGCAATCAAAAAGACTAACTATTATCTTCTTGATCCAAATCTTTGTTAACACGCTCTCTTAGCTCTTTACCCGGCTTGAAATGCGGGACATATTTCCCCGGAAGGGAAACAGTCTCTCCAGTTTTTGGATTTCGACCCACGCGCGGTGGTCGAAAATGTAATGAAAAACTACCAAAGCCCCTGATTTCAATACGCTCCCCAGAAGAAAGCGCATCACTCATTTGCTCTATGACACTTTTGACAGAAAGTTCTATATCTTTATGCTGCAAATGATTTTGCTTTTGCGCAATTTTTTCTATCAACTCAGATTTGGTTATTACATTACCCACCGAAGAGACCCTTTATAATGATTGATTATTATTAGTCGCCCATCTGTTCCTTCAGAATATCTCCCAAAGAAGTAGAACCGCCACCACTGTTACTGCTGCTGTAGTCTGACAATACGTCTGCTTCTTCTTGCTCTTCCTTAGCTTTAATTGAGAGAGTCAACGCGCGTGTCTTACGATCAACACCGATGAATTTAGCTTCGATCGCTTCACCTTCTTTCAACACTGTACGCAAATCTTCAATTTTGTCACGAGCATATTCAGTTGCTCTCAACACTCCATCGATACCTTCAGCTAATTCAACAATCGCTGCTTTTGCATCAACTTCTTTAATCACTCCGTTAACAATAGTGCCTTTAGCATGTTCTGCCAAGTAAGCAGAAAGAGGATCTTTATCAAGCTGCTTAATGCCTAATGAAATTCGCTCACGCTCAGCATCCACTGCAAGTACAACAGCTTCAATCTCTTCACTCTTCTTAAAGTTGCGAATGGCGTCCTCACCAGTATCACTCCAAGATATATCAGACAGATGCACTAAACCGTCAATACCACCATCAAGGCCAATGAAAATACCGAAATCAGTAATTGACTTGATCTGACCACTAACCTTACTACCTTTATCATGAGTTGCTGCAAACTCATCCCAAGGATTAGATTGGCACTGTTTAATACCCAATGATATACGACGACGTTCTTCGTCTATATCCAACACCATCACTTCTTTCTCGTCACCTAGTGCAACGATTTTAGCTGGATTAACGTTTTTGCTAGTCCAATCCATTTCCGATACGTGCACAAGACCTTCCACACCATCTTCAATTTCAATGAAGCAACCGTAATCTGCAATATTTGTGACTTTACCAAAGGTTCTTGAACCTTCAGGGAAGCGGCGCATTAAATCAGCCCATGGATCCGAACCAAGCTGCTTCAAGCCAAGTGATACGCGTGTCTTCTCTTTATCAAACTTCAAGACTTTAACTTCAATCTCATCACCAATAGCGACGACTTCTGAAGGATGCTTAACACGTTTCCATGCCATATCAGTGATATGTAGCAATCCATCCACACCACCTAAGTCTAAGAATGCACCGTAGTCTGTTAAGTTCTTAACAATACCTTTCACTACGCTACCGTCTTGCAAGCTTTCTAGTAATGTCTCACGTTCAGCACTATATTCTGTTTCAACCACTGCTCGACGTGATACCACTACATTGTTTCTGCGTTGATCAAGCTTAATGACTTTAAACTCTAACTCTTTACCTTCTAAATACCCTGTATCTCGAACAGGTCTGACATCAACTAGCGAGCCAGGAAGGAAGGCACGAATATCTGGCAATTCAACCGTAAACCCGCCTTTAACTTTTCCTGTGATAACACCAATAATAGACTCACCCGATTCGGTGATACGCTCAAGCTCGCTCCATGCTTTTGCACGACGTGCTTTTTCACGTGATAGGCGAGTTTCGCCATAACCATCTTCAACCGCTTCTAACGCAACTTCTACTACGTCGCCTATAGCAACTTTAGTCTCACCGCGCTCATTTTTGAACTGGTCAATTGGAATAACACCTTCGGACTTAAGCCCAGCATTGACCACGACTACGTCGTTTCGAATATCAATAACAGTTCCATCAACAATGGAACCAGGTTTCATGTTTAGACTAGAAAAACTCTCTTCTAATAATTCAGCAAAACTCTCACTCATAAATTTTAAACTTTAATATATATAATACTTGTTAGTTGATAAAAAACTGATCCTACTTATTCCATAAACAAACGTTCTCGAACGTATGCAGCCGAGCTACTAACTACGGTTTCAATAGACATTTTTGTAGAATCAATCACCATTGCATCCTTGGCCGCAACCAAAGGAGCCGTACTACGCGTACGATCGCGCTCATCTCGCGCACGAATGCTGTCGAAAAGGTGGTCAAAATTAGCACTAATT
>JBGCDS010000041.1:0-11165 GCA_045105615.1 Gammaproteobacteria bacterium | reverse complement strand
GCCACCCGCTGCATATGGGCCCACTCGATAACTTGGAATTGGAACGTACATCGTATCTTCTGCTACGACTACGCTACTGGTGCTGACCATCGCAAATAATGCGGCTGCCAGTATCATTACTCTCGTCTTCATATTTTTACTTCTCCTTAAGGATGCTTTGCTTGTGTTTCCCAATTACTTTGTCCGGGAATTTATAATTCTTTTTTATTTAGAGAATGGCCATGCTCTTAGTTTCTGCTTAGAAGAATTCCATAGTGCTGCGAATCCACCTGGCTCTCTAATGAGTAGAACAATAATAATTGTTCCAACTACGATCTTCGAGTTGTTCTCTACGAATGCTGTATCTAGTGTGCCACCGCCAAAAATTGCATCACCTAATCGAGTAATCAGAATTGGCCAACCATATACAAATATTGCACCTAGGAAAGATCCCAAGATAGAGCCCAATCCACCTACAATTACCATGAACATAACCAAGAATGATCGTCTTAAGTTAAAGATCATGAAATCCAAGTTACCAATATAGCAGTACGCATACATCGCACCAGCTACACCACAGTAGAAAGTACTAACAAAGAACGCCATTAATTTTGTCTTAGCAACTGATATTCCAATTACATTAGCTGCAATATCCATATCGCGAACAGCCATCCAATTTCTACCAGTAGAACTGCGTACCATGTTTTTACACGCAACAATTAAGGCAATAGTTACTGTTAATGTAATCAGATATCGACCTCTTGAAGAATGCCAAAATGCATCATTTAGTGGTGTCAATTCTTGGAACGGGAATACTTTGTAGTGGAATGGAGGCAAATTTACAACACCTGATGTGGTGTAGTTCAAGAACCATGGATAGGCATTGAATACCCATTCCGAGAAAAACTGCGCAGCTAATGTCGATACGATTAAGTAGAAGCCCTTAATTCTTAATGCCGGCAATCCAAAAATAATACCAACAAGCCCAGCAATGACGCCAGCAAAGAAAAATGCAAGCGGTATATACATCCAATCTATTCGTAACACTAAGTTGAATGCAGCAAATGCACCAAAACTCATAAAGCCAGCTGTACCTAACGATAGTTGACCTGTGTATCCGGTTGCAATATTTAATCCTAACGTTGCAACACCAAGCACCATCATTGGAATGAATATGGCACTGAGCAAATAGTCACTTGCAAACAAAGTCACTAATATATACATGACACCGACGACAAATAATGTCGATAAAATACGATCTTCCTTGAGTGGAAGCATGCGGCGGTCATCCGCAAAACTCTTAACTAATCTCCCTGCTTCACGATAATACATGCTTAAACTCTCTCAATTTCTTTCTCACCGAAAATTCCGGTGGGTCTAATCATTAAAAATATTAGTGCGGTGGTGTAAGCCCACCAATGCTCAATACCCTGTCCACCAAAGTATTCAGCCAAATAAATCTCACCCAATTTTTCACTGGCACCAATAATAAGTCCACCAACAATTGCGCCAGGTATTGACGTTAGGCCACCAATCAAGATTACTGGCAAACCTTTTAGTACAGCGGCTGTTAATGTGAACGATACACTGACTCGATCACCCCATAACAAACCTGCAATTAAACAAATTACACCTGTTACCGCCCATACAATTGCCCAAATACGATTGAGCGGAATACCTACTGCCATAGCAGCCATATGATCATCAGATACAGCGCGTAATGATAATCCCGTGCGGGTGTATTGGAAAAATAAAGTTAAGCCCAAAATCATTGATCCCGCGATGACTGCCGCGGCGATATCAAATTGACTAATAATAATGTCGAGCCCTAGATTTGGGAATTTTTCGATTAAGAAGATTGGATCATTAGAAATCCCTAGATCTACACCGTGTACAGCCGAATCCCATACACCTTGAGCTAAACCTTCTAAGAAATAGTTTAAGCCAACTGTGGCCATAAACAATGAAAGTAGCGACTGGTTAGCAAGCGGTCGCATTACTGTTCTTTCAACAATAATACCTAACACGACCATAAGCACTAGCGTTATTGAAAACGCCACCCAGAAATTAACTTGTCGCTCGGTCATACTAACAAAAGTCAACGCGGCTAGTAACAGCATCGTGCCTTGAGCAAAGTTAAACACACCGGAGGACTTATAAATAAGTACAAAACCGATTGCTACCAAAGAGTACATTACACCGGATAATAATCCTCCGACTAATACCTCAAGAAAAAACGGCAACCCTTCCCACATATCTTATATTCCTCTATTCTTTAGGCCAGGTATTAATGGCTAACGCCTAAGTAAGCGTCAATTACATCTTGATTATTCATTACTTCTTCGGGTGTTCCGTCACCGATTTTTTTACCGTAATCCATTACCACGACGTGATCGGAAACATCCATAACTACACCCATGTCATGTTCAATTAGCACAACTGTAGTTCCCAGGTTTCTATTTACTTCTTGTATGAAACAAGACATATCTAGTTTTTCTTCCATAGTCATGCCCGCCATAGGCTCATCAAGCAAAAGCATTTTAGGTTCTGCAGCTAAAGCACGACCCAGTTCTACTCGTTTTTGCAAGCCGTAAGGTAATGAAGAAACTGGTGTTTTACGAATTGATTGCAAGCCTAAAAATTCTATGATTTTCTCGACCTCTTCTCGACTCTCTAGCTCTTCGCGGCGCGCTCTGCCCATATTAAGCGCTGTCTCCCAGAAAGTAGCTTTATGGAAGCTATTTCTACCCGTCATAATATTATCTAAGGTAGACATTCCGGCGAACAAGGCAATATTTTGAAATGTTCTTCCAATCCCCATACTAGCTGCTGTACCGGGTTTCATTTTCGAGAATTGTTTTCCTTCAAAAGTAATACTGCCCTCTTGAGGAATATACACTCCATTAATCACGTTAAGCATTGAGCTTTTTCCGGCACCATTTGGGCCGATTACTGCACATATTTCGCCTTCATATACATTAAAGCTAATATCGGTAATTGCCTTTACGCCTTTAAACGAAAGATTAATATTATCTAGAACGAGGATAGGATTTTTTGAGTCTGTACTAGTATTCATCGTATTAGTTTACTTACGCTGTTTGTAGTCTAAGCTGCGCGACGAGATCACCATTTGAATCTGTGACATCATATTTGTCCACGCCAGAATATAATGCATCAATTAATGCCTTATAATTATTTGCAATGATATCGCGTCGAATTTTGCGCGATCTTGTCATTTCACCGACACTCGCATTCAACTCTGTATGCAATATTGTATGTCGCTTGATCTGCGGGCAATTTGCTCCACCGACATGCTCCATACATGAATTAATCTCCCTCACCTTCTCGGAGATCAGCGCGGTTACTTCATCTTTAGTTGCAAGATCACGTAATCCAGTGAATTGCATTTGCTTTCTTTCAGCCCATGCACCTACGCTTTCTGCATTAATTACAATCAATGCAACCATATGCTCTTTCTGATCACCAATAATGACTACATCTTGGATGTAAGGTGATGCCTTAAATGCATTTTCAATTTGTTTAGGTAAGAAGTCAGCACCTGTACTGAACTTACTCACACAGTCTGAACGTTCAACAACGTGGATATGATCACCCACCATTTCGCCAATATCGCCAGTCTTTATCCAACCATCTGCGCTGACTACGACATTATTCTGGGCTTCATCACGATAGTAACCTTTAAATGCATTAGTGCCTTTAAAGCAAATTTCTTTATTGTCTACTTTAACCTCAATGCCAGGTAATGGAGCACCCACCATAGTTTCAGCATGTTCAGCATTCATGTCTTGTACATCTTGAACACTGATACATCCAGCACTCTCTGCTGTTCCGTATGTTGCTCTCAAGTTAACGCCCAGTGCTAAGTAGAATTTAAACACTCCTTCACTTAGGACATCACCACCAACATAAGCATGCTTAATTTTACTAAGACCGTACAAATCTTTAATTTGGTTAAATACTAATTTATCACCTAACCACGTACGCCCTTGAGTCATTAATGACGACATATGTTTATGTAACAACGATGATTTAGTATTTTCAGTTCTTGATTGGATCTGTGAATAGATAGTCTTATAGAAATGCGGAGGCCCATAAAGCATGGTTGGCCCTACTTCTCGCATATCAGCTAGAATTGTTTCATTACTCTCAGGACAATTGATGGTGTAGCCTTTAATCATCCAAAGCGCATAGACAAAAAACAATGTGCTGGCATATGACAATGGAAGATAGGCATAGACCTCTTCACGATCACTAATACCTTCTTGATCTACGAAAGTCTGACCTGTAGACAAAAAGTTAGAATGTGTTAGCACTGCACCACGACAGGTCCCTGATGTACCTGCGGTGTAAACAATAAACGCTTCTGTATCTGGTGTTACTTTCGAGCTCACTTCACTTATAAACGACGGATGCTCTTTTGCAAACTGTTCGCCAAGCTCTTCAAATTCGATATAACTTTTAAGATGTGTATGGTCATAATCCCTCATGCCGCGCTCATTGAAGTAAATCACTTCAGTTAGCATTGGCAGTTCTTTAATGACCTCATAGATAGCATCAACTTGTTGTTGATCCTGCAAGACAGCAAATCGTGCCTCAGAGTTTTCCAACAATCCTTTCAGCTCAGCTGTGGTTGAATCCGCATGCATTGGCACTGGAATTGCGCCCAAACTTTGCGCCGCTAATATTGAAAAGAATAAAGGTGGAACGTTATTACCAATAATTGCAACTTTATCGCCTGGTTTTAAACCAGTCGCTGCAAATCCACATGCTAATTTTTGAACTTCGTCGGCAATATCACTCCAAGTATATGAGTTCCATATACCATGTTGTTTCATTCGAAGCGCAGTACGATTACCACTTTGTGTTACGTGCTGTTGCAGTAAACTAGGAAATGTTTCCATATTAATTTTTATAACGACTCTTAATCTATTAATAAACGTTTGTATGTGGTCAATACAACTAATAACCCAGCAATAGAAACCAATGTACACAAGTTGCGGACATAGATTCTAACCTGAAAGTTAATATCGTATTACCTTGACCTACTGATTGATAGCTTTGTTAACACTATTATTATTTTAAAATGTGTCAGCTTTTGAGGGATCGTTCCTCCACCCTTCACACGAGTAGCTACTCGCAATATGCGTAAACTACACCAACGGACTGTGGAATTCCAATATTTTTTTCAATTTCAAGACTTACTCGAATCGTTCTAAATTACGCCTAATAAACAGCCGCTATCTTGCTGGTATCTAATAGACTTTCATTTAGTTGCATATCAACTAAGTTTAGAGAAACTATTCGTATATCATTGATTTTCAATAATATACGATTGACTTCTCAACTATTTCGATAATCGGATAAATCTCGAACAATAGCGTCTCCTTCCTGATCTTTCTTGAGGACATGTTGCTCAAAATCTTCAGCGCACACCGGCCGGCCTATATAATAACCTTGAATATAATCACAATCTAACGCTCTTAAGAATTCTTGCTGCTGGCGAGTCTCTACCCCCTCAGCAACCACCTGTAGACGCATGCTCTTAGCCAGAGCAATAATACTTTGAACAATTGCACGATCGTCCGCGTCCGTTTCTAAGTCTTGCACGAATGCTGCATCAATTTTCAAAAGATCGATCGGGAATCGTTTCAGATAATTCAACGACGAATAACCCGTACCAAAGTCGTCCACTGCTAATTTCACACCCATCTCTTTAAGCCTGTTCAACACCTCAATCACCCTTTCAGGGTGATGCATGATAGTGCTCTCCGTAATTTCTAATTCTAGTAACGATGGATCTAATTGCGTCTCTTCTAATACTTGATGCACCTGCTTGATTATTTCACCATTTTCAAGTTGAACGCCCGACAGGTTAACCGCAATCGAATATGGCCCATAGCCTTGATCATTCCAGTCCTTGATCTGTAGACAGGCACCAATCATTACCCACAGGCCTATCTCATTGATTATGCCGGTTTCTTCGGCTAACGGAATAAACTCCTGTGGACAGATAATGCCTTTATGTGGATGGTTCCAGCGTACTAATGCTTCCATACCGACAATTTTGTTTGTGGCTAAATCAGCTTTTGGCTGAAAGTACACATCAATTTGATCGCGGCTTACTGAACGGCGCAAATCGGCTTCGATTTCCATCTTACGTGTTACCGCTGCTTCCATATCACTTTCATAGAAGAAGTAGCTCCGCCCCACTTCCTTAGCACGAAACATAGCAGTATCAGCATGTTTCATTAGGTCACCGATATCATCGCCATCGAGCGGATAGATTGAAATACCAATACTAGTAGAAACAAATATCTCTTGCCCTGAGAATGAAAATGGTTGCTCGATACTTTCACAAATTGTTTGAGCAATCCTTGATACTGAATCTCTTGATTTTGCACGATCTATAATAACTGTGAATTCATCACCACCTAAACGCGCCACCATATCGGCACCACGCACACATCTTTGCAAACGATCAGACACCGCTTTTAACAACAAATCGCCAACACTGTGGCCTAGCGTATCATTCACTAACTTAAATCTATCTAAATCCAAAAACAGCATGGCGATCATGTCCTTACTGGCGCGCGCTTTTACCAGCAAGTCACTTAGGTGTGAAGAGAGTGTTGTGCGATTAGGCAAACCCGTGAGTGGATCAGTATAAGCAAGTTGGCGCACGTGACGCTCAACGCTAGCCGCATGAAGCAAGCGTGATATACGCTGGCGCAATACTGCAAAGTGCACAGGCTTTGGAAGATAATCAGTTGCACCGACTTTAAATGCTCTCTCAACAGATTCTTCATCATCTAACGCTGTCACAATCAAGATAGGAATATGTGCACCATTCTCCAACTTACGTATTTTTTCACAGGCATCAAACCCATCCATCTGAGGCATCATGGCATCGAGCAACACCAAATCAGGCATATTCTTAATACAGTAATCCAAAGCTTCTTGGCCATTCTCCACTTCATGTAACTCATAGCCATCGGAATCAAGCACATTCATCAGTGCTAGTCGCATACTACGGTCATCATCTGCAATTAGAACTCGATCTATTTGTTCATTAGCTCGCACTTCATCATCAACCGAAATACTTTGTGACTGTTCAGGTCTAATCAAGTTATTCAAATATTCAATCACACGATCAACTTCTTCAAACAGCGCAATCAAATGTGTGTTCACATCTTGTAGCTGATCGTCCCTACCCATGTCTTCAATTTCTTTGGCCACATCCGCCAATTCAACTGCACCAAAGTTTTTACTACTGCCTTTTATACTATGAGCATAGTGTTGCACCTGTTTCGCATCTTTTGTATTCACCGCTTCTTCCAACGACGTCACCAAACCTGGCAAATCTTCAACATAAGCATTCACCATTTGATCAAATGCCGTGGCTACACTGTCACGCAACTCTTCAATACGCTCTTCATCAATTGGTCCCGTATAACGTTGTTGCTCTTGAAGCTCTAACTCTACTAAAGGTATGCGATCCACAGTCTGCTCGTGCTCACTTAACACGTTATCAGGCAACCATTTTTCGAGTTTTGCGCGAATTCGATCCAACTTCAAAGGCTTCGACAAGTAATCATCCATCCCCACTTGCAAACACTTTTGACGATCGCCTTCTTGGACGTTAGCCGTCATAGCGATAATAGGAATACCAGATTTAGCACCTTCAATAACACGAATTCTACGAGTCGCCTCGTAGCCATCCATCTCTGGCATATTGCAATCCATAAAGATCACATCAAATCTATTACGCTCTAACAGATTAATAGCATCCATACCATTACCGGCAACAATAACTGAACAGCCCAAACGCTCTAACATACCGATCGCAACCTGCTGATTAGCTGTATTATCTTCAGCGACTAGTACATTTGCATTGATAGATACCTCATTGCTTTCAGGCTTATCAACAAACAATGGATTAACAATATTCAAACTTCCTTTCATTACAGTTGAAATAGAATCGTAAAGATTGGATTGCAAAATAGGTTTTTGCACGAACCCATCGATCTCAGCAAATCTCTCCAGAAAGGACTCGGCATGAGCCTGGTTAGTCATCAATAATAATTTCGCCAAATTCAATTCTGAATGTTGGCTAATAGATCGCATCAATTCAATACCATTACAATGTGGCATTATTTCATCGACTAACAC
Organism: Gammaproteobacteria bacterium; assembly: GCA_045105615.1. Taxonomy (GTDB): domain Bacteria; phylum Pseudomonadota; class Gammaproteobacteria; order UBA4575; family UBA4575; genus UBA1858. The sequence continues at coordinate 2,996 of JBGCDS010000041.1, read as the reverse complement.
GACATCAAAAGGCTTATTACAATGTTCAGCATGGCGTAATTTTAACAATGCAGAATCACTACTATCTGTGCATTCAACATAGGCGCCCCATTTCTCAATAGTTTGCTGAATATTAAATTGAACGACTTCGCTATCGTCCACAACCAATACACGCAAATCCATAGACCCTTGATCTTCGCGCGTTACTTCACTATTCGTATTTGAAAGATGCATAGGCAGCTCAAACCAGAAAGTACTTCCGGCACCAGAAGCACTATCAACACCCATCTCGCCACTCAACACACTGACTAACTGCTTACAAATAGTCAGCCCTAAGCCTGTGCCACCAAATTTCCTAGTAGTCGAACCATCTGCTTGGGAAAATGCTTCAAAGATTTTTTCTTTTGCATTTTCAGGAATACCTATTCCTGTATCTTTAACCTCAAAACGCAAACGAATATCCATACCACTTGCTTCAACTAAATTGACATAAATTCCTATCTCACCGGTACTGGTAAACTTAAGTGCATTACCACATAAGTTTAATAACAGCTGACGAATTCTACGCGAATCACCCATAACCGAATTCGGCACGCTTGTGCAGATCAGGTGAGCCAGGTCAAGGTTCTTACTTTGTGCCTGCGACGCCATAATACTAACGACATCATCTAACAATTCGCGCAAACTAAATTCTTTCGAATCGACAACTAATTTGCCTGAGTCTATCCTTGAAAAATCTAGAATATCATCGATGAGAGCGAGCAATGCATCACTGGAGTTACGTGCAATATTCACATATTCTCTTTGCTTGCTTGTCAAACCCATATCAGAGAGCAATTCCAGCATTCCTAAAATACCGTTAAGGGGCGTGCGTAACTCGTGACTAACATTAGCAGCAAAATCACCTTTCACTCGTGCCGATTGAATCGCCTCATCACGTGCCGACTCCAATTGAACCTCACGGTCTTGCAGAGATTCAATCATAGTATTAAATGCGCCCTCCATTTCCTGGATATCTCTCGGCCCCGAAAGTTCTGCACGCACATCTGTCTCGCCACCCTGTGCACGTCTCATCAAACTCATCAATTCTTGCAACGGTTTAGTCACACGCCGTGTAATCATTAATAGCAACATCATCAACGCGACTGCCAAACCTAGCGAGATAATAATATTAACTTTACGAATCTTACTAATTAATAACTGCAAGCCCTCTTTACTTTGAACTACACTGACATGTCCCAACAACTCTGGAAGTACTTCTTCATGGAAAGCATCGTCTTCCGACTCTTGTATATAATAAACAGGAGCAACGAAATACCATGCTTCTTCAGTCTCTTTCACTAACCCTACTTCATCACCCCAGACTAGTTGACCAGTTGTTAAAGTATCTTTACCTCTTTCTACCAATGGCTTTTTATTAAGATCATAAACCCCAATACCTTCCACACCAGGAAAGTTAAGAATTGCCGTTACCGAATCTTCAATATTTTCGACATTACTCACCAATAAACCTAAAATACTTTGCGATGCAAACGTCTCAGTAATTTTTTTACCCTCTTCAAGCAAGTTTTTACTCACTGCACTTGAAGTAAATTCGGAAATGAAAAATGTAGAAATAATTGCCGTTGAAATAATGCCGCCCATCAGCACCATCACTAACTGACGGCGGAAGTCAGTCGGTATCATTATATTCTTTATTAGTCTTAAAAATTTCATTTCAACATTTAGTTAGATAGCGGGAAGACCACGTCAAATTCTCTCAACTCAGATCTGGAAATACTCAACCCTAAATGCTCTGCGGTTCTAGAGTTGATTGCATCTCGCAAACCTTCAGTTGGATGTAATTGATTACCAAGCAACTTAGAACTCTCGCTTTGTTTCAACATCAATTCCGCCAACTGTTTTCCATGAGACTCGTTGTCAGGATACATAGAAAAAAGCACGCCTTTCTTTACATGACTAAGTGCACTGGAAAACACTACTATTTTTTTCTGCCATGCCTGTTCTAAAACAAATGGCAACACTACTTTTGAATCAACTACCTTTCTATCTTGCAATAACCAAATAGCAGTACTGTCTAACTCACTGCCATCAAATATATTATTGTAGATAATAGCCGCTTGCTTAACATCTGTCGCCTTGTAAGCAACCAGTTGAATTCCATTTGCTACGGCCTGTCGCTTTGCCAGATCAACTATCCATTGATTCTTCGCTGGGTTATATACAACAACAACTTTGCTTCGTTGATTATCCAAGCTTTTTAATAACGCAAATAATGATTTTGGATTAGGCGTTAACGCTACTCCAGGAAACTTATTTGTTGGGCCAGGTGAAGATAACAATGAGCCCAGTACCACAGGGATATTATTTGGTATATACACCGTGGCTCTCTGTCCAGCACTACCTAACGTTATAACTGCATTAATTTTTTCTTTCTTTATCCAATCACTAATTGACCGAGGATCATAATCTTTACTCAAAACTAATCTTGGTGAACGTTTATTCAAACCATTATCTATACCCGATCCTACCGTATCGAAGATCACTTTAAAGGGAGCACGCAATTCTGGAATAATCACCCCTACTTTTGGTCCCGCATACACCGCAGCAACCAGCAACACATTCAATAAAGCCGCCGCTAAAATTGCAATGGTTGTATTTTTTAATGCCCTTATCACTTTTTATCTCACCCAGCCGTGAAATTATATTTATTGAAAATCTATTCTAAGCTCAGCAAACACAGTCCTCCTTTCCAAAGGCAAGTCGTTTGAAATATTAAAGCTCGCATCTGTTGGCTCTTCAGGTGATGAATTAAACAAATTACGCGCTCCAAAACCAAACTCCCATTTATCACTAAATGCTTTCGTTCTTAGCGTTAAATCTACTGTCGAGTAATCATCAAGCTCATCTCTAGAATCACCAGGCCCACGATCTCTATCTATAACGTAATTAAATGCAGGTGTTACCGACCAGTTAGGAAGAAACTCCCAATTGGCACGCGCATATATTTGATGATG
>JBGCDS010000040.1:0-12919 GCA_045105615.1 Gammaproteobacteria bacterium | reverse complement strand
GCAATTTTGTTATTGGTGACCTATAACTCCTTTCGTTTAACACCTATGCTGTATTTCTTTATATTGCTTCATTGCATTGTATTAATGGTGGGTGGTCACTATACCTATGCAGAAGTGCCATTGTTTGACTGGATACAGGATATTTTTGATATGGGGCGAAATAACTACGATAAGTTAGGTCACTTTATGCAGGGGTTTGTGCCGGCATTACTAGCAAGAGAAATTCTAATAAGAAAAAATATCGTTAATGGTGCGGTATGGATGAATGTCTTTGTGTTATCAGTTTGCTTGGCATTTAGTGCATTCTATGAATTGATAGAATGGTGGGTAGCGCTGGCCACTGGCGGTGATGCTGAAGCATTCTTAGGTACACAGGGTTATGTGTGGGATACCCAGTCCGACATGATGCTCGCATTAATAGGAGCTATTGCCTGTTTGTTGCTGCTGTCCAGGCGACACAATTATCAAATACAAGATATCACATTGATTGATTAAGTCTAAATGGATAATAAATTATTGGTGAATTGAAATCAAAATCTGTTAAGCGGCTTAATCGTCCTGGTCTTTTTCGCTGGACTTGTTTTTAAGCTTGTCTTGGGCTTCTAACCACACATTTTCTTTTTTCCACTTGGTGCGTAGGTAAAGAGTTTCTACTTTTCTTCTTGCCCAGTCTGTTTTGCGAAGAAATTTTAACGAAGAGGAGATGCTAGGGTCGTGAGTGAAGCATTTAATGTTTATTTTTAGTCCTAATTCTTCCCAGCCATAGCGCTCTTCAAGCCGAATGATAATTTTTTCTAAGGTAACCCCGTGTAATGGGTCTTTAGAAGCGTGTGTCATTTTGACTTATTATAGGGGTTCGGTTTTTCAGTATTGGGAGTCTTTTCAATCCTTGTCTCAGCCTTTTTGACGCGAATTTTGCTGCCCTGTATGTCTTTCCCGTTTAGGTTTTTAGTAGCGGCTTTTGCCTCACCTGATTTAGGCATTTCAACGAAACCAAAACCTTTTGATTCACCTGTTTGCTTGTCTAACACAATGTTACAAGACTGAATGGTTCCATACGCTTCAAATAGCGAGCGTATTTGTGCTTCAGTGACGCTACGATCAATGTTGCGAATAAGTAGTTTCATAATAGGCTATATAGAAATGGCTGTATTGTGTTTGTTGCTACACGTGAGTTTACATGACTTAGGAATTTACGGTTACCATTAAATAAAAAATATAAGTCATTTGGTTCGTATGTGAAACGTTTTATGCGCTTCTGTATCATTATCTTCGCGTGAAATGAGATTGTTAAGTCTGCCGTTGAATTTCAAGAACCACAAGCTAATTAAATCATTTGAAATAACCCCGATTATGACGAATAGCTATGGGTGTTAGTTCGCTAAAATTTACGTCGCTCTGTATGTTTAAGTGAATTTTCAATTTTTGCACGAAAACTTAATCAAGCAAGACATTTGAGCTATGAAAAATTAGACAGTCTTATGTTGAATGTCAGTTTTTGACACATAGCTGACATTTGGTTGATTTGTGTTTCCACATCTAATTTATCTTATTTCAATATTCCACTCGGATTCTGAAACTGTTATTGTTGTAAATAAGCTGCTAGCAGGACTAGATAATCCTAATTAAATTATACTGCTTATGCTGAGTTGCTTGACAGTTATTTGTATAAGAGGGTAAAAATTGTGAAAAATTCCAAATTCTTTATATACATTGTTTTAATGTTTGTCTTATCAGAATCATCAGTGATAGCAGATCCATTGAGCGGTGACTCACTATTGAATTCAATCAAAGATAATGATCATGAAAATATTCAATCTATAGATAAATTTTTTGCGGGATATATAAGTGGGGTCGCTGACGCAACTAGTGATGGCGTTTGGTGCCCACCACAAAATATAAAGGGACGCCAATTGCAAAAAATCATTACTAAATATTATGAATCCTTCCCTAAAGAACCTGAAGGGGTATCCGATTCAGCAAAAGATTTAATTTTAGAGGCTTTAACTGACGCCTATCCATGCAAAAAATAAAGTCTCATCATTAGAAAGAGTCCTGCATGGTAGTGATTTGGATCTGTCTTTGGGTCGGCCCATCGAATTTAATGAAATTGTTGAAAATTGAATTAGAACTCAGTTCAATTATCTATTGTATTCATGAGTTTGAGTGCTTGACCAGTACTTGGGAGAGGGGCCTGATACGAAGTAAAAAATCTTCTCGTTGCTGTATGTATAGATAAAAATATCGTGGTCAATATTAAGCGTGAATTAGAAAAACAATATAATCTAGTGTTTCCTACAATGTCGGATTAATTTTGTGCATGTTATCTAGATTCTAAAGCGTGAATTTCTGCTTGTTCAATCAGTCGACTGACGAAGTCGAATGCCTGCTATTGGCTGAAAAGTGACATATTTATAATTAAATTGAGAGGTGATAAATGTACTATATTGTTGAATCAGATAAATCGTTTGAAGAGGCCGTTATCGATCTAGATACAGCTGTAAAGCAGCATGGATTTGGTGTTTTGCATGTGCATGATTTGGGGAATACATTGCGTAGTAAAGGTGTCGACTTTAAGGAGGATTGTAAAGTGTTCGAAGTTTGTAATCCTATACAAGCTGCAAAAGTGTTAGCAACCGATATGAGATTGAATATGGCGTTGCCTTGCAGAATTTCTGTTTTCACTGAAAATAATCGAACGAAGATCGGGCTGATTAAGCCCGAACAAATGTTATCTGCATTATCTAATGATCAATCCTTAGTAGATACCGCAAAAGAAGTTGAGGAAAAAACTAAACAAATGGTAAACCAAGCTAAATAAAGAAGAGATGACTCGCCATATTTATTTTTATGGATAATGATTATGTATTTCAAGAAATCAAATCTAGTCACTTCATCAAATTTATATGAATCTTAAATATATTAAAGGGGATTTATATGGCGGAATTACTGCTGCAGTTGTAGCTATACCATTAGCATTAGCATTTGGAGTTTCATCTGGTGCAGGTGCGATGGCAGGATTATATGGAGCTATTTTTGTAGGACTTTTTGCAGCATTGTTTGGTGGGACACCAACGCAAATATCTGGCCCCACCGGTCCTATGACAGTAGTGATGGCAGGCATATTTACACAGTTTAGTGCTGCAGACATAAATTCTGGGCCAATTATTGCCTTTACTGTAGTTATCTTAGGTGGAGTGATACAAGTAATTTTAGGAATTTTGCGTGTAGGAAAGTATATAAAACTTATTCCAATTCCAGTGATCTCAGGTTTTATGTCTGGTATAGGGATGATTATTATCTTACTACAATTAGGCCCATTGCTTGGGCATGAAGCGCAATCATCACCTCAAGATGTGATATTTAACATTTCAGACATTATTTTAAATGTTTGGATAGACCCTGCGATATTAGGTGGAATAAGTTTATGTATTGTTTACTTAATGCCATCAAGCTGGAATAGAATTATACCTTCACCATTAGTTGCTCTTATAGGTGGAACATTTATATATTTTATTTTTTATCGAGAGTCATCTATACCTATCATCGGTCATATACCTACGGAATTACCAGCTATACAGTTTCCTGTTATAAGCTTTGAGCTATTCAATCAAATGGTATTGGCAGCTTTTACACTTGCTTTCTTAGGTTCAATCGACTCTTTATTAACATCATTAGTCGCTGATAATCTTACCAGAACACATCATAACTCTAATAAAGAACTTATAGGTCAAGGTATTGGTAATATATTTTCTGGTTTAATTGGTGGATTGCCTGGTGCAGGCGCAACTATGCGAACTGTAGTTAATATCAAAGCAGGTGGTGTTACTAAGCTTTCTGGTGTAATTCATTCTTTAGTATTACTCGCTATAGTTTTGGGTGCGTCTGGTTTTGCAGAAAAAATCCCACATGCGGTATTGGCAGCTATTTTGATTAAAGTTGGTACTGACATTATCGATTGGGGTTATTTGAAAAATATACACGTTGCACCAAAGCCAGGTGTTTTTATAATGATTGCTGTTTTTTTAATAACTGTATTTATTGATCTAATTGCAGCAGTTGCGGTAGGAATGGTGATAGCGAGTTTTGTACTAATGCAGCGAATGGCGAATCTGCAAATAGAAGCAATGCATGTAACTACAGATAATGATGAATTTGTTAAATTAAATTCAGAAGAAAAGAATATTTTTTCAAAGACCAATGGGAAAGTGGCCTTATATCAATTTTCTGGGCCGTTAAGTTTTCCTGCAGCAAAAGACTTAGTTAAATTGAAATCTGAAATAGATGAGTACGATGTCCTGATACTAGACTTTACAAATGTGAATTCAATTGACTATACCTCATGCCAAGCAATTAAAGATATTATTGATATGGAATCTGAGGAAGGGAGGAGGGTGTTAATTGCTGGTGCCTCAAAGTACATATTTAATATATTATCAAGACAGAAAATATTAGTTACTTTCAACGAACAAGATATATATGAAAATAGGCATTTAGCATTAGAGATGGGATATAAATTATCAAATTAGTCCAAGTTTAATTAAAATATGAATGTCCTTAAATACTACGTCTGCAATTAAGCGATAAGCGTACATTCAATTTAATGGTTGCTATAGAGACTCTATCGGAGTGCTCAATGAAACAAAAAATTTTCGCATACCATCAAGATGATGAATGTGATTGGGTGGCCGAGCTTGAATGCGGTCATTATCAGCATGTACGCCACAATCCTCCTTGGATGAATCGCTTGTGGGTGTTAACTGAGCAGGGGCGTCAATCAAAACTTGGGTTTGAACTTGAGTGTAAAAAATGTGACGAATTTGCACCAAAGGATGTAGTTAATCATGTCTAATAGCTAGATATTTTATAGCATTAGGTTTTTAGAGGGTTCAAAGTTTTTAACGGCGTATTCTTTCAGCCAATTGAGATTTAAATCAGCTTCAGTAGTTTTAGATTTGGCCTGTTCGTATGCAGTCATGAATTCACTATCATTGTTGTCTAGCCACTGGTCTACCTGTTTGAGCACAAGGGTGGATTCTCTGCGAAAAATTTCCTCAAATACTGAATCCGTGATTAATGCAATTTTTTGCCTGCTGGTAATATTGTGTGTATGCGCATGAGCTTCGCAAATACCCAACATCGATGCGGTGATGTATTTGCTATCATGTAATGTTGTTGGCACGGTACCTAGTTCATCCTTTAAAGGATCAAAGCAATCTGACATAGCGCGTTGTAAAGTTCGTTTACATTTGCCTGAGTTGAATCCAAACATAGTATTTATTTTTTCTGTATTACCAGATGAATTATAGAGAATTGTACCAAGCTATTGTCAATTTGGTGTTTGACTATGGCACACTGTAGTAAGAATAATATCTTACTACAAAGTATCTTTTATGGCGCCAATACAACCGATAATTTTTACCGATATGGATGGCTCTTTATTGGATCATGATACCTATAGCCATGCTGATGCTGATGAGTTACTTGCCTGGTTGAGAAGTAATCAAGTACCAGTCATTCCTGTGACGAGTAAAACACGCACTGAAGTATTAGTGCTGCGGGAGCAGCTAAATAATCATCATCCATTTATCGTTGAGAATGGGGCGGGAATATATTCTCCTTTGGACTATTTTAAGCATGACTCTGGAAGCACTATTCAACGTGATGGTTATCAGCTTAAGGAATTCGTTGCACCTCGATCACACTGGCAGTTGATGTTAAGCAATTGTGAAATGCACCTTAATGATGCATTTATATCATTTGAACAGGCAGGGATTGAAGGTGTGATGGAGATGACGGGTTTAGCAGTCAATGAAGCGCGACTTGCTTCGCAGCGAGAGTTTGGCGAACCATTAAAATGGTTGGGTACAGAACAGCAGTTTAAGATGTTTAGTCAGTATATTGTTTCACAGGGTGGTCAGTTATTACGCGGCGGAAGGTTTGTACATTTGTCAGGGCTGTGTGACAAGGGGTTGGCGCTAAATTGGTTGTTATCTCAATACCAGCAGCATTATGTTGGTAAAACTATCGTAAGTATTGCGTTGGGAGATAGTCACAACGATACTGCAATGCTGGAAGCAGCAGATCATGCCATTGTTATTCGGTCACCTGCACATGATTATCCACAGCTTAACAATACCGCGCATCAACATGTGTATATGACTAAGCAGCAGGGGCCAAGTGGCTGGGTCGAGGGTGTGACACATGTGCTAAATCATCTAGCATATAAAGATTAAATTAAATTAACGGATTGAAGGTTTTATTATGGGCGATTTTCATCAAAGCGGTATTGTTACTACGCTGCATAACTTGACAAATAGAACGACTGAAGAGCTTGAGTCAGAGCTTGTTAGATTTAGCCAACAACGCCGTATGGGATTAATTCTTCCTTCGTTATATTCAGAATTGCAAACTGAAGCGCTACCTCAAATTGTTGAGACATTAAAAGAAGTGCCATATTTGAATCAAATTGTCATTGGTTTGGATAGAGCAGATGAATCAGAATATCGTTATGCGATTGAATTTTTCTCAATGCTTCCTCAAAACCATCGTGTGTTGTGGAATGATGGGCCACGTTTAAGAAAATTACATGAAGAGTTGGCTGCTCGTGATTTAGCACCAACTGAATTAGGCAAGGGACGAAATGTTTGGTATTGCATGGGATACATTCTTGCTTCAGGCCAGACTGACTCTGTTGCATTACATGACTGTGATATTTTGACATATGAACGTGATTTGTTAGCACGCTTAATCTATCCCGTCGCTAATCCGCGCTTTAATTATGAGTTTTGTAAAGGCTATTACGCACGTTTTGCTGATGGAAAAATTAATGGGCGTGTTAGCCGGTTATTTGTTACTCCATTATTACGCGCACTTAAAAAAGTGGTTGGACATAATGATTACTTGGAATTCATGGATAGCTTTAGATACCCTTTGGCGGGTGAGTTTTCATTTAGAACTGATGTCTTAAATGACCTACGTATTCCCAGTGATTGGGGTTTAGAGATTGGCGTGCTGTCTGAGATGCATCGTAATTATGCTCATAACCGACTTTGTCAGGTGGATATTGCAGAAACTTATGATCATAAGCATCAAGATTTATCGCTAGAAGATAAAAAGAAAGGCTTGTCAAAAATGTCGATGGATATTGCCAAAGCTTTGTTTAGAAAGATGGCTACTCAGGGTGTGGTGTTCTCGAATGAAACTTTCCGTACATTAAAAGCAACGTATTTGCGTATCGCGCTGGACTTTGTTGAGACATATCATAACGATGCCAGTTTTAATGGATTAGATCATGATATCCATCTAGAGGAATTAGCAGTAGAAGCGTTTTCAGAGAATTTAGTCAATGCGGGACAGAAATTTTTAGATAATCCAATGGAAACACCTTTTATTCCAAGTTGGAATCGTATTGCCAGTGCGATGCCTGATGTGTTTTCTCGTCTAAGAGAAGCGGTCGAAGAAGATAATAAAGAATTCTCAAAATAAGCAATGATGAGTGACTTATTGCAAGCGCTGTTACAGCGTGTGGCGCTGCATGTCGAAGCGATTTATGCGGATGTTGAGAATGTTAGTGATTATCAGCAGTTAGCTAAGCAATTAGTGCAGGCTGCTAAATTAGAAACTGATCAAGCAACGCCAATGAATCAATTGGATTATTGGGATCAATCTGATGTTGCCATGATTACCTATGCAGACACGGTGCGTAAAAAAGATATTGCACCATTACAAGTGTTGCGCACCTTTCTTGACGAATACTGTCAGGACATGATTAATACTGTGCATGTATTGCCATTCTTTCCATATAGCTCAGATGATGGTTTCGCAGTAGTCGATTATCTTCAAGTAAATGAACCAAACGGTACTTGGAGTGATGTTGAAGAAATAGCAAAGCATTATCATTTAATGTCTGATCTGGTGATCAATCATTGCTCAAGCAGTAGCCGATGGTTTGAGGATTTTAAAAACAATCAGTATCCAGGCAAAGATTATTTTTTCACAGCATCACCCGGTGATGATTTGTCTGAAGTGGTTCGTCCGCGTACTAGTAGTCTACTTAGCGAAGTAGAGACTAAAGATGGTACTAAGCATGTCTGGTGTACATTTAGCCATGATCAAGTCGATTTGGATTTCTCGAATCCACATGTGTTAATTGAGTTCGTTAAAATTATTCGTGTTTACTTAGATAAAGGTGTGCGCATTTTCCGTTTTGACGCGGTAGCCTTCTTATGGAAAATCGTTGGGACTAGTTGTTTGAACTTAGATCAAACGCATGAAATTGTTCGCCTATTGCGTACTTTGATTGAGCGTATTCGATCGGATGCAATAATCATAACTGAAACAAATATTCCTAACCGAGAGAACCTGTCGTATTTTGGTAATGCTAATGAAGCACATTGTGTTTATAACTTCTCATTGCCTCCGCTATTACTTAACACATTGTTGACGGGTGACTGTCATTATTTGAAACAGTGGATGATGAGTATGCCGCCTGCGCAGCATGGGACTGCTTACTTTAATTTCATCGCTTCACATGATGGTATTGGTTTAAGACCTGCAGAAGGTTTGATGAGTGATGATGAGATCAGTGCAATTATAAAAACAGTTGAGAATTTTGGAGGCAAGGTTTCTTGGCGTACTGGTGCTGATGGTGAACAGCGCCCCTATGAATTGAATATTGCCTTATTTGACGCGCTACAAGGGACTATCGAAGGTAAGGATGAATTGGGTGAGGATCGATTCGTCTGCGCACACGCAATTATGCTGGCATTAGAAGGTATTCCCGCATTTTATATTCATAGTCTACTAGCGACGGGCAATGATTACGGGCGACTAGAAAAGACTAAACGCAACCGTACCATTAATCGTCATCGCTGGCAGTTAGAAGAGATTGAGCAGGCGTTAAGTGACTCCTCGACACAACATGCACGTGTGTATCAACGTATGAAAAAGTTGATTGGTATCAGGCGAGAGCAGACAGCGTTTCATCCTAATGCCACTCAATTTACTCTGCATTTGGGTAATCATGTGTTTGGATTCTGGCGACAGAGTATGGACAGACGTCAGAGTATATTTTGTATCAGTAATATTTCGTCTGATGCGCTGTCATTATCATTGTCTGATATTAACCTGATCAGCACAGAAAATTGGTTTGATCTTATTAGTGGTGATACGTTGAATGATATTGGTAGTTCGTTTGAGCTACAGCCATATCAAACCTGTTGGATAACTAACAAATAAAATTCAAATCGCTTGTCAGAATTCAAGATTGTAAAATTCTGTCATTCACGCGCAGGCAGGGATCTAGCTAATATAGAATGATTGCTCGGCTTAATTTAATTATCTTCGAGTTCTTTCAACCGATATAAAATTTCCAACGCCTGCTTAGGTGTTAAATCATCAGGATTAATTTCTTCTAACTCTTCTACGATAGGATGAGTGCTTTCTTGCTCAACCATTAGAGGTAATTCTGTTTGTACTAAATCGCTTGAAAGTGATTGTTGTTCTAGTAACATTAGACGTTGCTTAGCATTTTTAATCACACTTCGCGGGACGCCAGCTAGCTGTGCTACCTGTAAGCCATAACTTTGGTTGGCAGGTCCAGGTTTCACTGTATGTAAAAATACAATTTCATCATCATGCTCAATGGCATCGATATGAATATTCACCGCGCCATCTAACTCGTTTGCTAATGAAGTCAGTTCAAAGTAATGAGTCGCAAAAGTAGTGAGCGAACGATTTTTTAGTAATAAGTGATCTGCGCATCCCCATGCTAACGATAATCCATCAAAGGTACTGGTGCCTCGTCCAATTTCATCCATTAGCACCAAGCTGTTTTCAGTGGCGTTGTTTAATATGTTGGCAGCTTCGGTCATTTCAACCATGAAAGTAGAGCGACCAGTGCTTAAATCATCAGCAGCACCTACGCGGGTGAATATTCTATCAATCGGACCAAGTCTGGCAGCCTCTGCAGGCACGTAGCATCCGGCGAATGCGAGAATGGTGATCAACGCAGTTTGGCGCATGAAGGTAGATTTACCACCCATGTTAGGCCCAGTGATTAATAGTAATCGCGAATCAGGACTTAACGTGATGTCATTGGCAATAAAAGGTGTGCTTTGTATTTGCTCAACCACAGGATGACGCCCCTGTTTAATATGTATGCCAATTTCATCAGTCAGTTCTGGTTGCACGTAATTGTAATCTAAAGCAACTTGAGCAAAGCAAGCAAGAACATCAAGTTCTGCAAGCGCATTGGCAATTGATTGTAGTGGAAATAGATAAGCAAGCAGCTGTTCTAGTATTTGATCGTACAAATATTTCTCGCGTCCCAATGCCCGTTCTTTTGCGCTGAGTACTTTGTCTTCGAACTCTTTTAATTCTGGCGTGATGTAGCGCTCAACATTTTTCAATGTTTGTCTGCGAGTATAACGGTCAGGAATTTTATCAACCTGCAGCTTGCTAACTTCAATGTAGTAGCCATGCACGCGGTTATATGCAACTTTTAAAGTGGCTATGCCGGTTTCTTGTTGCTCGCGTTGTTCTAATTTTAATAAGTAATCATCAGCATTGGTGTGTAGGGTGCGTAACTCATCTAATTCACTGTCGTAGCCAGTGGCAATGACGCCACCATCTTTGATGAATACTGAAGGCTCATCTTTTAACGATGAAGTTAGTAATTCATCAAGTTTATTGGGTAAATTAAGTTGCTGCTGTAATGAATGAATTCTACTTTCAGTGAAGTTGCTCAATAATGACTGTATGTTGGGTAATTCGTGTAGTGAGTCTCTTAATGAGGTTAAGTCTCGAGGTCTAGCCGTTTGTATTGCTATGCGTGCACGTATGCGTTCAACATCAGCAATCACTTTAAAATGTTCTTGTAGTTCAATATAAGCTTTTGTTTGAATTAAAATATTTGTGGATTGATAGCGTAATCGCAATGTTGTCATATCTAAGCAGGGCTGTCCTACCCAGCGACGTAAACAACGCGCGCCCATTGCTGTTTTAGTGTGATCTATGACGCCGGTAAGGCAATGTTTATTGCCGCCATCAATCGACTGATCAATCTCTAAATTTTTTCGGCTGATGGCATCAACCACAATGTATTCATCATGTTGCTGCACGCGTAAGCCAGTTATGTGTGGCAACGCTTTTCGTTGCGTATCTTTCACATACTGCAATAAACCACCTGCTGCACAAATTGCAGTAGGCAGGTCATCACATCCAAAACCGGCCAAGTCCTTGGTGCCAAACTGTCCTGTGAGTAGTCGATGCGCACTATCAAATTCAAAAATCCACTCTGGCTGAGTTTGTGACTTTCGCTTGCCTAGTGAGAGCGCTGAATATTCTTGGGTAATGATTTCTGCGGGTTGTAGTCTCTCTATTTCAGCTAACAGTTCATCTTCATGTGTAAATGTTTGTAATAGAAAGTCGCCGGAACCTAGTTCAATGCTGGCAAGCCCAATTGATTCAGCTTGAATGTAAATGGCGCAAATATGATTATCGCGTTTTTGGTCGAGTAAATTTTCATCGGTGATGGTGCCTGGTGTCACAATGCGGACTACTTCGCGCTTGACTAAACCTTTGCTCGCTGTGGGATCGCTCACCTGTTCGCATACTGCAATGGATTGTCCAGACTTAACTAAACGGCCTAAATAGCCTTCAGCAGCATGGACGGGAACGCCAGCCATGGGAATACGTTGGCCATTAGAATTACCACGGGATGTCAGGGTTAAGTCTAATAAACGCGACGCTTTTTCTGCGTCTTCCATAAACAGTTCATAGAAGTCGCCCATGCGATAAAATAGAAGCTTATCTGGGTGGTCTGCTTTGATGCCTAAGTATTGCTGCATCATTGGTGTATGCTTTTCTGAAGATTGGCTTGTCATATTGCTAGTTTAACCCTGATACTTTGGACAACAAAAATAATAATCGTGTTATTTTCGTGATGTAGATTATTCGATGTAAATAATTTGGCTGAGGTTGTTATCAAAACACTGATTACCCAAGTGGCAGAATTGTTAAAGGCACATGATCAAATGTTAGCCGTAGCGGAGTCTTGTACTGGTGGCTGGTTGGCCAAAGTGTGTACGGACTTGGCGGGCAGTTCCGTTTGGTTTGATCGTGGATTTGTCACCTATAGTAATGAAGCTAAGCAAGACATGTTGGGTGTATTAAATGCGACTATTGAAAGTCATGGTGCCGTCAGTCAATCAACAGTTGAGGAGATGGTGGCAGGAGCTTTAAGTCATAGCTGTGCCGATTGGGCAATCGCAATCTCAGGTGTTGCGGGTCCTGGAGGGGGTAGTGAGATAAATCCTGTGGGTTCAGTGTGGTTTGCTTGGATGAAAAAGAATCATGAGCCACTCACCATTAAAAAAATATTTTCTGGTGACCGAGATCAAGTACGTCAGCAGTCAGTTGAATACGCATTAGAAGAGTTGGCTAAGTTGTTGAAATGAATGCGCGACGATTATTTTTGGCGTTCTGGCCAAATGAGCAACAACTTGAGAAGTTACATGAGATTCAATGTGAATATGTTGGCTGGGGAAGAGAAGTAATACCTGAGAACTTTCACGTAACGTTATTATTTTTAGGGGATATTTCCTATGATATGACAGATTGCGTTGTTCAGAACTTGCAGGATATTTCTACACAGTCATTCAGTATGAAATTAGATCGATATGGCTATTTTGATAAAACAAAAATATTCTGGGTAGGCCCATCGAGTGTTCCTTCAGAGCTCGAAAGTTTATATAAAAGTGTTCGCAACTGTGCACAATACTGTGGTATTTCAAAATTGAGTAAGCGTTATGTGCCGCATGTTTCGTTGTTAAGAAATTCACAAATCCCGACTTCAAATCCAGATTTCACCCCCATTGAGTGGAAGGTAGAAGAGTTTCATTTGGTCGAATCCCGA
>JBGCDS010000039.1:0-6816 GCA_045105615.1 Gammaproteobacteria bacterium | reverse complement strand
AATTAGCTGTGTTAAGAAAACACGTAAATCCTGAACCGCTGCACCAGCGTTACTCTCATCAGTAGGATAATCAACCACATTGCCTTGAGAAGGCCAGCTGAAAAATACTGGTGCTCCAGAAAAATTCAAATCATAAGCGATTTGTGCAGTCCTAAATGCAGCATTTTCAAATGTATTGTGAAAACCATGCACAAATACAAACATATCCTTATCAGAAGATCGCTCTATTCTTGCATTCAAATTCTCAAAGAATGACTCTTCAGCCTGCGGTTTAATATCAGACATAACAAAATGTTTATCTGGATTCACTGTCAGCTCGAGATACATAAGACTTGGCAATTCCACCACACCTGGCTCATGTGTGGGTGGAATACTAACTTTGCAAACACCTAACTCAAAAGGCAAGCCATATTCATAGCTTATACGATGTGGGCCATATTGAATTGATAGAGTATTCTTGGACTGCCATTTTATGACACTTGATTGAATCCCAGTAAAAATTAAATAAAAAAATGCAGCACCAATAGCTAATCTTACAGTTAAGATGCTTGGACGCTGAAGATGTTCTTTTAGAACTAGCCTAATCACCAAAGCAATAATGAAAAACATTAGTAAAAGCACAACAGGCAAGAACAAAGGCTTTAATATATCGCCCCATGTTGTTACTAACCTTGCTCTATTAGTCCCATAGAATACTTCTACAATTTCCGGACTGTTATCCTCAGTGACATCTAAAGACAATGGGCTTTTACTTCTAATCACTTGCTCACCCATCTTTGCATTGGTCGACTTAGCTTCCAAGACTTCAATTTGGGAGCGACTTTCATCAATATCCCGTTTTAAACCATTCCTTTCTTGCTTAACCTTATCTAACTGACTTTTGAGTTTACTAACAGATGATTTGATTTCAGCTGCCATTGCTATAGGCTCGTTACCACTTGCCTGACTAGAAACAACTTCAGCATAAATATCTGATAGAGACTCATTCAAAGCCGCTATTCGTCTCGTTAGTGCTTGCTCCTGCTTGTTTAATCTTGCAATTTCAGCTTGATACTTTTGAACATCAGCCTCAGATTTCTGATTATTCAAATAATCTATCCGTTTCTCTAACTGTTCTACTTGAATTTTTAATGCTTGATTTTGACTATCAGATTTTTTTTGAATTTCTTTCAATTCAGCTTTGCGTTGATTCAGCCTTTTTATTTCATTTTTCAGCTGATCAATTTTAACTTGTAACACGGCAATCTCATCAGCAGAATTAGGTGAGTCTATTGTTTCAGTGAAATTCTGTGCAGTTGTACAGCCATATCCAACTACTAGTAGACATATATATAGAAGATATAAGGATTTTTTAAAATTACCTACAAGCATAAATTTTATATCTGCCTCAAAATGAGAAATGAGTAGACTCAGAATGATATGAAAAAGGGAGCATACTGGTTATTATATCAACAAAGCGCTTATAAACTAGAATCTAAAATCCATATAACTTCATCAGAAAATAACAAGACACGATAGCTCCATCATCGGCATTATCGACTAGAAACAAGCACGGTTAATGACTAAAATTGCTCTCAGCCTAGCCATCAATAATGGGTGAGCTCAATCTATTATTCAATACGGCAAAATATTCATTCAATATGATTCTAAATAACAAATCATTTATTTCATCATTTTTAAAGTTAGATTCCGCCGGCGGGATTCTACTAATTATAGCAACGATTTTAGCCTTACTGTTTGCCAATACTCCTCTAAGAATATATTACGACTTATTACTATCAACGCCAGTTGAAATTCACATTGGGGCTCTAGTTATCGCCAAACCATTATTACTGTGGATTAATGATGGCTTGATGGCAATATTCTTTTTCTTAGTTGGCTTAGAATTAAAAAGAGAACTCATTGAAGGCGAGCTCTCAAATAAAAAAAATATCATCCTTCCTGGAATCGGCGCAGTAGGCGGCATGCTATTCCCCGCACTCATATATATTTACTTCAACTACGACAATCCAGTCGCGGTACGAGGTTGGGCGATTCCTGCAGCAACAGACATAGCATTTGCCCTTGGCATTTTAAGTTTGTTAGGCTCTAGAGTACCTTTATCGTGCAAGGTATTCCTTACTTCGTTAGCAATTTTTGATGATGTCGGTGCAATCATTATCATTGCTATGTTTTATACATCAAAGATATCTCTAACCGCTTTAATTGTTGTAGCTATCTGTCTACCTATTTTATATTACTTCAATAGAAATAATATTATTTCAAAAAGCCCCTATCTTATAATTGGTGCAATCATGTGGGTAGCAATGCTGAAGTCTGGCGTACATGCCACATTAGTTGGCATTATTCTAGCTATATTCATCCCACTAAGGTCTAAAAATGATCCAGAGTTCTCTCCACTAAAAAACTTTGAGCATGAACTACATTCAGTCGTCGCATTCTTTGTATTACCTGTATTTGCATTCGCAAATGCAGGTATCAGCTTAGGCAGCATCAGCCTTGAAACCTTAACTCATGGTGTTCCCGTCGGAATCGCCATGGGCCTATTTATAGGCAAACAAATAGGCGTATTTGGATTATGCTGGCTTGCAATAAAGCTAGGACTAACCCAACTACCTAAAGGTATGAACTGGCTAAGCCTCTATGGAATTTCAGCTCTATGTGGAATAGGGTTCACCATGAGCATGTTCATAGGATCACTAGCTTTCGAAAATTCAGGAGTTGATCTGATTTTTGATGAAAGGCTAGGCATCATCATTGGTTCATTATTGTCTGGGATTCTTGGTTATATCGTTCTCCGTAAAAGCTTTGCTAATAATAAATAGCGATAGATCAATAAAGCGACACTGACACAGGAGAGACTAGTTTAGTTTCTCATCATTATATTCATTTAGCTTTATCTGCACTAAGTCAACCAAGTAAAGTTGCTTCCTTGCAATCTTATTACCCTTTTCTGCTTTCGCGCCCATCACTGACCATGGGCTTAATATCTTAATAAGATTTGCTGCTACAAAAAAATAACTCATACACAACCCTCCCTGCCAATACAGCCCAAACCATATAGCTAGAGCACTCCACACAATTGCTAGAAACCGCAAAACGTTAATCAAAGCAGAAAGGAATACGCTGACCTCAGGCTTAGACAAATAAAGATGATATGTTTGATAGGCTTTTACTTCAGGCGCACTCAACGACTTACAAAATGGCAGAACCTTGGAAGGTTTAGTGAAATAACTTAACAACAAAACAGCCAGCCAAATTAAAAATGACAATACAATGATGCTAACAATTGAGGATTCAATCGAATAAAAACCAACGTAAGTGCATAACGCTAAAATAGTAATAGCCGTAATGGCTCCAAGCATTTTACTGATAGCTTTCCTCCTGACTCTTAGCATGATAGTACTACGAAAAAATAGAGCCAGTCCCAGTTACAAATCTCTGCATCAAAGCGTTAACCAGGATAGGTAATGTCCTTCTCTCTAGGTAGACCTCGATGATACCTTTTACCACTTAATATCACACCTACAAATGTAGAACGTACTAATATATCGTAGGTAATCACTCCAAACGCAATTGTTCCAAACAACACAATTATTATTTTAACTCCAGCAGATAATCCAGTAGCAACGATCAAGCCCGGAATACACACAGTCACTGGCAAATGTATTAAATATATCCAGTATGATGCATCAACCATATAACGGACATATTTTGATGGAAAATCTAAATATCTCAAAAACAACCCAGTCAGACCGAAAAACATTAGCCAAACCAAAACACTAGCCAATATCGATGTAACAATATAGTTATTCAAACCTGAAATTAAACCTGGGTTAAAAATATTTGGCCAAACCCAAAAACTTAAAATCAAATAAATACAGCACGCTAACAATACCTGCAACCATGCATATTGTTTAAACTGCTCAAGCAAGTCTTTAGAATAAAAAAGCATCCATCCAAACCCAAAAAATGTGAAGTACGCAAAAAATATATCGATGTCTAATGAGAACCTATTAGCCAATCGCAAAATACCTCCTCCAGCTGGAAATATCACATACGCAGTCATTAATGAAAGCAATACTATTCTAAAAATAGGTCTTGCCAACAAATAGGTAAACAAGAATTTCACTTGCTGAAGCCAACTATTTTTACAGGATCTAGCAATAATAATTAAAGGTATCATTGCCATATAAAAATAGAGCAAATAATAAAGAAACCAGAGATGTGTCGTATTATCAGGTGGGAATATGTCGGCAACGCTGACAGAGCGATATAAATATTTGCTCGCACCAACAATAGACGAAGCATTATCATTAAAAATAGATAAATAATTCGCCTTAACACTAAAGACAAAGCTAAAATAAACTAAAGGATAAAGAATTATTATACCGATAAAAAAAGGGATGCCGATGCGTAGGCACCTATTTTTAATCAAACCAAGGATTCCTCCTCGCATATAAAGCAATGCTGAAAAAAACCCAGCTAAAATAAAAAAAATCGGCATCCGAAAGTAATGGATAAAATAAAATGCATGATCTGCAATATTTGTAGATGCTTCTAGATCCTTCAACGGCCACCCACTGCCCCACCCTTCAACGCTATAAGTCAATGCAATATGAAGCACTACACCTAACAACAACATTGTTGCCCGAAGTGCGTCTAATGCATGTATGCGCTCATGATTGCTTTCCATGAAAAAAGTATAGTTACACTCGTTACCATTACGCAGTGACTTATATCACTGCATAACCGGATCATAGACAATACTTTACACATAGATGCACATAATAAACGCTACGAACTAAAATTCTCTTGAAAATAAAACCCATATTAATCCACTCATTTATAAATCAAAGTAGTTTATGTAGTATATTTTGGAACTATTTATTTTTTCCTGATTTTCTATCAAAGAATCTTCTATGGATAAGCACCGCATTAAAAGATAACTCAACACTTATATTCTTATATTTCATCACCAATGCATTAATTTATGCTTCATGCCTTTATTTGCCAATCCTATATGTAATTACATGGAAAAAAGCGACCACATATCGAGGTGATCCTCTATGGGCAACACTGGCCAAGCTATACATAATATTAAGCGCTTCAAGCTCCAATTTTGCATATGTAATTATTGCCAATGCCCCCATATAACTGGTGATCTATATCACATACAATTAGTGATATATTCGTGCATATACTATTATTCATATAGACTAAAGCTACACGAACACTAAGGGGCGTCTGTTGATTGATCATAGCCAGCTCTCACATATTGAGATATTTCGTCACGCCAGTGAAAAAGAGCTCGATCTATTAAGCCAAGCATCAGTCATCAAGACATTTGCCAGCGGTAATATGCTAGCAAATGAAGGCGAAGCTGCAACACATGTATACTTTATTCTCTCAGGAACTTGTATCGTTCAACTAAGCGGAAAAGCTGGCAAGGAAATAATAATAAAAGACCTTCATCAAGGTGATTGCTTTGGAGAACTCGGCGCACTATGTAATGCTCGAAGATGCGCAAGTGTGTTAACAAAAGGTCATACTAAATTAGTCATAATAAATTCCGATGCATATGTTTCCTATTGCAATAACAATTTAGTTGCAGCTCAGATAACCATTAGCAAACTAGCCAGCTCGTTATCAAAAATTACTAAGGACTTTCAAAGTTTAGCAGTAGACAACCTAAATCATCGCTTAATAAGATTGTTGTTAGAAGTATCTATAAAAGAAAAAAACAAGTTATCAGTTCGGCTAACACACAACCAGTTAGCCACTCGTGTTGCCTCCACCAGGGAATCAGTGAGTCGCGTTATCGCCGAATTAAGAAAAAATGGCCTTATCCGAACCAGCGAACACGAAATCGAGATTGACGAGAGTCTAATTGAGTTATATGGCCAGCTATGAATATTATTACTGATAGAAATACTTCGAACATACAGAAATTAGCCATCGTATGTGCAGATATTTATGAGTACACAAAACTCACAAATCAAGACCAAATAACCACACACAAAAATCTTAAAGAACGCTTCAAAAAAATAAAAAATATCATCGATAAGAATAATGGCACTATTATTCGAATGCTAGGTGACAGTATTTTAATTTCTTTTGAGCATGCTAGAAATGCAATTTACTGTGCCGCAGAAATACAAAGAGCATCATACGCACACAACTTCAAACTAGACTTAAATCAAGAACTTCTTTTTCGGATTGGTATTTCTTACGGAGAAGTGATCTGTGAAAATGATGAACCATTTGGCAATGCAGTAAATATTGCAAAACGCCTAGAGGAATTAGCAAAACCTGGCGGCATATACGTAGCTCACGATGTCCATGACAGTCTAGATATCGAATTACCTTTCCCAACTAATTTCCGTGGAAAAATTCGAGTAAAAAATATTAATGATGCAGTCATAGTGCATGAAATATCTCAATATGAGCCACTTAGCATCAAAAAGAATAATAAGACTTTATTTAATCACCCTATTGATCGAAGTTATTTAGGCACTCTATCTATCCTTGTTTTAGCCACTTCTATAATCGTCTTAGCTATTGCTGTCGTTATCTTGATATCAACTATATCTATATTAAATTAAGACGAATTATATACAGTTAATTTTTAACAATATGGATCACTCATACACCACTCCTACCAGGCATAAGCATTTTAGAAAGCAAAAAATATAAGGGAATTCGATTAGATATCTAATGAAAGAGAAAGAGGAAATGGCGCGCCCGGAGAGATTCGAACTCCCGACCCCTTAGTTCGTAGCCAAGTACTCTATCCAGCTGAGCTACGGGCGCGTT
>JBGCDS010000038.1:0-20475 GCA_045105615.1 Gammaproteobacteria bacterium | reverse complement strand
CTGAAACCAATCACGACAGGTAACACGATTCCCTGTCCAGTTATGAAAATATTCATGCGCAATAACCGCTTCAATACTCATGTAGTCCGCGTCGGTTGATGTCTGGGAACTTGCCAATACACATTTAGAGTTAAACACGTTTAGACCTTTGTTTTCCATCGCTCCCATGTTGAAGTCATCCACGGCAACAATCATATAGGTATCAAGGTCATACTCAAGATTGAATGTGTCTTCATCCCATTTCATGGCTCTTTTCAACGATGCGATAGCATGATCACATTTGTCTGCGTTATGCGCCTCGGTATAAATTTCCAGACTGACTTCACGCCCACTTGTCGTGGTGTATTGATCACTACAACAGGACAGATTACCTGCGACTAATGCAAACAAATAAGAGGGTTTTGGATAGGGGTCATGCCACTCGGCAAAGTGGCGGCCATCCTCTAGCTTGCCTTCGGATACGCGATTACCATTCGATAGCAATACCGGAATAGCTTTCTGATCAGCTTCGATACGCACCGAGAATACCGCCATGACATCAGGCCGATCTAAATAATAGGTAATTTTTCGGAAGCCTTCTGCCTCACATTGAGTACAGTAATTTCCGGATGAGAGATAAAGGCCTTCTAAAGCGGTATTCTGAGCTGGGTCAATTTCAACTAACGTCGTCAATACGAATTGCTTAGGCACATTATGTATGGTCAATGACTCAGCGCTCAGCGAATAGTCTTGCTCTGACAGTTGTTTATCGTCTATTTTAACTTCCAGCAATTTAAGCTGCTCACCTAGCAGCTCTAAATTCCCGCTAGGTGCAACATTCTCATTGGCTTTCACCTGCAGTTTAGCATGCACCAATGTTTTCCCTTCGAATAGCTCAAAACGTAAAGAAAGCTCATCGATCCAATAATCTGGTTGTTGATAATCTTTTAGGTATATTGCTTTTGGCTTGCCGTCTTTCATATTAATAACTATTTTGATCGTTGAGAGTTTGAGTTAATATCCGCACAGAAAATATCTATCCCTATAGTGTAATGATAAATTTAAAACCAATATATATAAATATTGCTGGCTATTGCTTCACGCCAATTGATGATATTGACGATACATTAAACCAGCTTAAAAGCTTATGCGCTAATTTGGACCTCAAAGGTTCAATCTACCTGGCAACTGAAGGCATCAATATTGGCCTGTCTGGGAATATATTAGAGATTCAAACATTTCGCTCTAATCTAAATCAAGATACACGTTTTTCCAACATGCGCTTTCATGAACTGTATAGCCTAGAACGGCCCTACAGCAAAATGACAGTCAAGACCAAAACCGAATTAGTACCTATTGAAGATAATACGCTTAAGGTAGGAGACTTTGATCACCAGTATCTACCACCTGAAGAACTCAAACAGTGGTTGGACAGTGGCAAAGATTTTATTTTACTAGACATGCGCAACGAATTTGAATTTGAACTAGGCACTTTTGATAAAGCTCAACAGTTAAATTTAAGACGCTTTCGAAAACTACAAACCAAAGCTGATGAATTAAGCAAACTGCCAAAAGATAAACCAATTGTTACATTCTGCACTGGTGGAATCCGCTGCGAAAAAGCCGCGCCCTATCTAGAAAAATTCGGTTTTGATCAAGTGTTCCAGCTTGAGGGTGGTATCATAGAATATCTACGCCAAACTAAAGGCACCCACTGGCACGGGAATTGTTTTGTATTTGATGACCGTGTATCCATCAATAATAAACTTGCACCCCAACATTTTAATTTATGCACTGATTGCCAACTCATTCTTAAAGATGATGAAGTTGAATTTTGCACATCATGCTTAAGCAACAAAGTTCCACAAGATGCCGCTATTTGATTTTTGCTTTAATTTTACCAGCAGTAAATTTAGAGATGATGAACAGTCAATCTTGCAACGAGCAATGGATGCTGACGTTAATCATTTCTTAGTTGCCGGCTCAGACCAAGAAGATAGTCAATTCGCCATTGAGCTAGCACAGCGTCACCAAAAAAACATGTATGCCACTGCTGGTGTCCACCCTCACTTGGCAAAAAATTGGCAGGACAACACCTTAAAGACTTTACGCGATTTATCGAACAACGATCGCGTTAAAGCCATTGGAGAAGCCGGTTTAGATTTTAATCGGAATTTTTCAACTCCTGAGCAACAAGAATTCGCCTTTCGCCAACAGATAGAGTTAGCAATTTCAGTGCAAAAACCATTGTTCTTGCATGAGCGTGATGCACATGATGAGTTTTTCTCTATCTTAAATGAATATAAGAATGATATAGGCCCCACTGTCGTTCATTGCTTCACTGGTGACACGAGAGCACTGGAAAACTACTTGGGCATGGATTTATACATTGGTATTACCGGTTGGATATGTGACGAACGACGTGGCAGCCATTTACATAAGCTAGTGAAGACTATCCCACAGGATCGCTTGCTGATTGAAACTGATGCTCCCTATCTCTTTCCACGCACATTCCAGCCAAGACCAAAGAAAATGACCAATGAGCCCGCGTATCTTCCTCATATCGCTGAGCATATCGCCCACCATCGTGGGGATAGCGTTGAAGCACTTTGTGACTATACTATGAACAACTCGTTACGCTTTCTAAGTATCACTGAATAGCATAGACAATTGACACTAGGACTCAGCATCCCATGAAAATTCAAACCGCCATTGAAGAAAAAATTAACTCCTCTTTATCACCGACTTACCTTGAAGTGTTAAATGAGAGCAGCAACCATAATGTGCCTCCTGGATCGGAATCACATTTCAAAGTCACCGTAGTCAGTGATGAGTTTGATGGCAAAATGTTAATTGCACGACATCGCATAATCAATAATCTACTTGCAGAAGAATTAGCTGGTGCTATTCATGCGCTCTCCATCCACTCTTTCACTTCTATTGAATGGTCAGAAAAAAATGGTCAATCACGTCAGTCTCCGCCTTGCCTAGGTGGTTCCAAATCTAAACCGGCAAATTAAACACCATGCACACTAGTGATGCTAATGAAGAGATTGTACGCAGGATTTTAGAGCTGCGCGTTGAACACAGAGATCTAGATGATGCAATTAATGCATTAGCACAAGCGGACTATGTCGACCAACTGCAATTAAAACGTCTGAAGAAGCGCAAGCTGAATATCAAGGACACCATACAAAAATTAGAGAGCGGTTTAATACCAGACGTAGATGCTTAAACCATCAATCTGATATTCTCCCTAACGCCTTCATCATCTTGGCATTATCTATTGGGAAAGCCACTTCTACACTGAAATTAAATTGCTTCCTTAATTTATCCAGATGATTTTCAAAATCTTTTTCGTATAACACAATAAACTCTATTTGTTTATTTGTCTGCGCTACGGCAATAATTGATTCAAGACTACTAAGACGGTCTCTAAAGGTATGCTGATAGTTAAACTCCGCGACAATCACATCAACTTTATTCTTCTTAAGTATTGTTAATGCTTTCCTCATTGATGACTCAATTATAACTTCGTAGCCAAACTGCTGATACAGACCCCGAAAGTCTGGGTACCCTCCAAGCTCAATCACTGCCAATAATAATTTTTTACTCAATATCTTGTTATCTGAATAGCTCTTTCATGGTCACGAGTAATTTCACCCTCATGCATAGAAAACTTGTCTTGCTTTCTATCTTCAAAATATAACTTTAATGTTTCAGCAATAATGGGAAAGGATAGATCTGCCCATGGGATATCCATTTCGCTGACAAACTCCGTCTCTAAACTCTCTATGCCAGAGGAGGCTTTTCCATCAATCACATCTGCTTTAAACATGACATACACTTGACTGATGTGCGGCAAATTATAAACCGCAAACAACTCTAGATTAGAGGTGCGGGCTGTAGCTTCTTCAAATGTTTCACGCGCTGCTGCCTCTTGCAACGTCTCATGATTTTCCATAAATCCTGCAGGCAAGGTCCATGTACCTATACGCGGCTCAATTGCTCGCTTACACATTAATATTTTACCTTGCCATTGCGCAATACAGCCTGTAACAATTTTGGGGTTCTCATAGAAAACCATGTCACAGCTAGGACAGCAATGTCTTAGACGGTTATCCCCCTCAGGAATTTTATGTTCGATATCACCCGAACCACAGTTACTACAAAAATTCACCGCATTTGCCTCATTAGAGCGAAATTAATAATACATACTTGAGACTAGGAAGGTAGCACGCCACGCACAATTAATGAACCAATGTGCTAACGCAACTTTATGCTTTGAATATATCTTTCATAGGACTAGGCTTACCAAATATATAACCCTGTCCATAATCAACCCCGATCACTTTAAGCGCTTTTATGATTTCAGGTTTTTCCACAAATTCCGCAATTGTTTTGATATTCATTGTTCGAGCCACACTAGTGATTGCCTGCACAGTAGCAAATTGCGTTGCATCATCCAGCATCGCTGACACAAATGATCCATCAATTTTTACATGGTCCACGTCTAATTGATTCAGATAGTTAAAAGAACAATATCCAACACCAAAATCATCTAGCGAAAATTTATAGCCAACCGCTTTCAAATTATGAATAAAATTTTGCGCTCTAGTGATGCTCTTAACCGCAACACTCTCTGTGATTTCAAAACAAATACAACTAGTAGGCACTTCATACTTATCAGTTATCCCTAATAAAAATTTTTCAAACGCCACACTCACTATAGAGTGCCCTGAAAGATTGATTGAAATATTAGGGATTTTTACCTGTGCCGTTACTTTTTCACCTATATCTTTAAATACTCTCTCGCATACCCATTGGTCAATTCTAGTCGTAACTTCTAACGACTCGGCTGCAGAAATCAACTCTTGCGATGACACGAAATCATTTTTCTTGTGATCAAATATTCTGAGCAGCACCTCATAAGAATAGTGACTATCTTGATCGTTAAGATTTACGATCGGCTGCGCAAATAATTCAAACTTATCATTTTGCAAGGCATCTTCAATGACTAATGCATAGTGCATTTTCCCTGAATGATAGGCCATCATTGTATCTTGTGTGGCAGAACTATGAACGCAGTCGCGACCATTCTCTTGCGCTGAACGCAATGCCAAATTTGCTGACGCTAATATTTTCTCTAGCGCGCTGTCTTCTTTAGTAATCAAAATCACACCAATAGACAGGGTGATCTCAATACTTTCACCGTTATACTCAAAATTATAATCTTTAACTGATTCTCTAATAACTTCACATATTTGAACACTGTCATCACTACTGACATTTTTTAATATCACCCCAAATTCATTACCTCCAAGGCGGCCAATAGTATTTTCTTTAGGAAGATACTGCTTAATCACTTGGACTAACTCATTTAAAACATAGTTTCCCGCATCGTAACCATACTTCTCATTAACTACTTTGAATCTATCGACGTCAAAAGTACAAACACTGCTATCTTCACTGTCGTTGCTATCCGTCAACTTAGACAGTTCTACAAGATATTCTTCTCTTGAAAGGTACGGCTGATTGTTCTCGATGATATTATTTATTTTTTCAATACTTACAAAATAATGTGGTATCTCTAAAAACAAACCTTTAGTGATTGTAAATATAAGAGAAGTCTGAGGCCGCTCAAGTAATGTGGAATATTGCGAGGTCCGCTCAAGCTTATTAGCGATCGATTTTCGTATTTCTGGGGTATGCAAAAAGCCCTTCATAGGCTCACCGACTTTAGTCGTTTTTACTATTTTTCTAAATGCATCATTTGCATAGACAACCACGCCATCATCTACAGAAATTATCCCTACAGGCACATGTAAATCACCAGGATTAATCATTGGGCTAGTATGGTCCTCAGATTGGTCTAGCTCATCATGACTAGGCTGATGCTTAGTTTGTCCATCCATAGATAACTGCTGCGTTTTTAACTAAGTATTTAGTGTGGTCAATTTATTGACAAAATCATGCAATCACAACCTCTTCCAGCTAATCGGTATCAATCTGTGAATAGTAGGCAATTAAATCAAGCACTTAGTTTCTTATTTAAACTATCATCAAATATACAAGGCATGCTGCCACTATACTCAGTTAATCGATACAATTGACCGGTCGCGTTGAGTCTCTAATCCATTGGCTCCAAGAACCAATAAAAATCTTAGTTGGAGGCATTCCCGCTACCGCTTGAGCTAACAGGTTATGGCAGGCTGTAACGCCAGAACCACACATATTAGTTACATTCGTTAACGGCTGATCTTTAATAATATTAGCAAATCGTTTATTAATTGCGTCAGACGTCTCAAACAAACCATCTTTGGTTAAATTTCCGCCAAATGGGAGATTTTGTGCTCCTGGGATATGACCTGGCACTGGGTCAGTTTTCTTATCTTTGCCTGTAAACCGATCTGCTGCACGTGCATCAATTAATGTGAGGTTATTTGCTGCTAGCTCCGCTTGAACTGTATCTATGTCAACCAACCAATCCATATTGGCAACACCAGAAAAATTACCTGACTCAAATCCAACATCGTCTTGGCTGAGTTGAAAACCTTGTTGAGTCCATTGCTGCATTCCGCCATTTAGCACAGCTACTTTGTCATGTCCCACCCAACGTAACATCCACCACAGTCTTGCGGCAAAGGCTCCGGAGATATCATCATATGCAATGACTTGAGTATCATTATTAATTCCCCATGCTTTCAACTGTGCTAAAAAAACATCTGCATCAGGTAGAGGGTGACGCCCTGAAGTTTCAGACATGGCAGATGATAGCTGAGTATCCATATCTGCAAACTGTGCCATAGGTA
Source organism: Gammaproteobacteria bacterium (assembly GCA_045105615.1). Lineage (GTDB taxonomy): Bacteria > Pseudomonadota > Gammaproteobacteria > UBA4575 > UBA4575 > UBA1858. The sequence goes on along the minus strand of JBGCDS010000038.1, from coordinate 13,684 downwards.
GGTGACCAGATTGATAGTTCTTCAGCCCCCCTTGAGGATCTTTAAGACTGAAGCGACAATCAAATACACGCACATTGTCTTGATCTATAATTGCTTTAAGTTCTTGCGCAGATATTATTGTGTTGTATTCCATTGTTATTGTCTCCTTATATTCAAGCTGACATTAGTAGCATAATGAGTGATCAGTATAATACATCATGATTTTGAAAATTATTTCCTTCTCTTGCGCGCACTATATCCCTGCATATCGGGCACGATATTCTTATACGGAAATAATTCTATCTGACTGTAGTTAGCATAAAGCATTTGTATCACACTGGTAATATTTTCAACCTTGCTTTCCGCATTACCCTTTATAGCTTTTTGCATGCCGAGTAAACCGCCAAATTGAATTTTCACCCATACTCCATGAGGCACTTGAGTTAAGTCATCCTCATAATCAAACGCGTCTAAACCTGTTTCTTTTAATTGCTCATAGACACAAGAACATTGTTGCTGATGCTGATCTGACTGGCAGGCAATATCTGCCCCCGCCCGGCGCGTTACCAACTCACCATGCTCACAAGAAAACTCATTTGCGATTTGCGTCAATGCAAATACACATGCATCACCTATCATATATAACCCTTATCAATTGGCTGTCTTAATCGAAACCATACAACTCATATCTTCATTCCCTCTCACTGGCTCCGTGAAGAATCTTCTCATCAGCACATTCTTCTTACGACATACATTCTCAAATAGCTTGGTCGCAGGGGCTGGTGCACTCACATATACATCGTGGCAAGACAAATCTGTATGCGACTGCATTGCATGCATGATATGCGCTTCCACTGTAGCGCAGCCATTCTGTGGGTCTGCGGCCAATTGTTTTATCGATTCATCTAAAGCGATGCCGGTATAACAGAAATTGTCAAATGCATCAGCCCATGAACGACAAAGATTATGCATATAAAGTCCATCTCGACCACACGACATCCAAATTAAATGAATATGTAACTCTTGTTCTTGAGCGGTAATATGCTCTAACAAACTTTTTATTGCCGCAAAACCAGTATCAAATGCAAACAAGATCACTGGCCGATTAGCATTTTCGTCATAAATGAATTCACCAAATGGTCCTTGCAAAGCCAAGTTATCACCCATTTTTATTTTGTCAGCCACCTGTATTGAAACAGGGTCATCACTGCTCACACGTAGATGCAATTCGATTAATCTATCTTCACATGGACAACTAGCAACAGAGAAACGGCTCTCCCCTATTCCATCTAAACCAATCTCAACATACTGACCAGCCAAAAAACGTAACCGACTTGTACGCGGTGTCTGCACTATCAATCTAAAAACCTGTTCGACTAACCGCTCAACCTTTCTTACCTTTACTTTTATTTTCTGCAAGGGAATATCTGAAACCGTATCAGCAACTAAGGCATCAATAACAACATCATCTTTAACTGCACATACGCAAGTAAGAATGTGGCCTTGAAGTTTTTCAGCTTCTGGTATGACGAACTCACGTGGTTTTATTTCTTCTGCAGTACCACTAATTAAGCGCGCCTGACACAGGCCACAGGTACCACTGCTACAACCATAATTAATTGATACACCAGCACGAATCGCTGCTTCAAGAATAGTTTCATTCTCCTGCAACATAAATGTTTTCTTATTACTACAAAGTGTAACTTTGTGTTCCATAATGGATGCTTTTGCTATTTTACCATCTCAGCGCTACAGATATGCCTTCCAGCCTAATCAAATCGACTGTAGAATTATTAGACGTTAAAGTACCGACACTATGCGAATTTTCTCATTCAAAAATTTTCGAATTCTAGTACTACTACTCATCCTTGCGGCTGTAGCGAGTTATGTCAAAGACCAAAAATTAGTCACTCAAGGCTGGTATAAGACACTTGATATTGTAGTTTACCCTATCAATCCTACAAATAGTCCGATCGTCCAGAGATACATAGATTCACTATCCGTGGAAAGCTTCTCTAAAATTGATAAATTCATCAAAAGAGAAAGTGAAAAATATAATATCGTCTCAAGCACACCAACCAAGACTAAGCTAGGCGAGACTCTCACCCTTATTCCGCCAGAACCTCCAGGGCTAGGAAGCAATACACTTGATATAATCCTCTGGAGCTTAAAGCTACGCTACTGGATTTGGAAAAATGCCCCTGATGAAGATAATAGTAAATACTTAGTACGCATGTTTGTCCTCTACCACGACCCTAGTGTTATGCCGAAATTAAAACATTCTGTGGGCCTACAAAAAGGCCTAGTTGGCATTGTGAATGGCTTTGGCGTCAAATCGCAGGAAAAGCAAAATAGCATTGTCATTGCGCATGAATTTTTTCATACGGTAGGTGCCAGCGATAAATATAATGAATTTGGTGACCCTATCTTTCCTGATGGATTAGGCAATCCGAATCAATCTCCACTATACCCTCAGAAAAAAACTGAGTTAATGGCAGGAAGGCGTGCATTGAGTGAGTCACACTCTGAAATGCCAAATAGTTTTAGAAAAATTGTCATCGGAGAAAAAACAGCACGAGAAATCGGATGGCTGAGTGATATATAATTCTCAACATGCATACTCAGTATCAACTGATAGAAAATTACATCACCAAGGATGGCTCCATCATCCGCGAGCTTATGCACCCTGATGCACATGCAAATCGCAATCAAAGCCTTGCAGAAGCAACTGTCCCTATCGGTGTACAAACTGAATTACATTTACACCAAAAGTCTGAAGAGATTTATCACATTACTCAAGGCGAGGGAATGATGACTTTAGGAGAAAGCCAATTTCAAGTAAGTATTGGTGATACTATTTGCATCCCACCAAAGACACCTCATAAAATTTCAAATATTGGCAACATTGACTTAGTAATTCTTTGCGCTTGCAGTCCCGCTTATTCTCATGAAGACACTGTCATCATTATTTAACTCAAAAAAACATACAAAGAAATATCTGTGGACAAAAAAATTAATCTTAACGACTTAATTAAAACGCCAGATATTGTTATCGGTGTTTTGTCAGACACACACAATCAGCTTAATGATATTGTGATTAATTCTTTACAGAATTGCGATGCAATTATTCATGCCGGAGATATTGGTGATGCAGAAGTGCTTGAGAAATTAAACACACATGCTGATTATGTATTCCCCGTCAGAGGTAATAATGATACTGAAGAAAAATGGCCCACGCAGGATCTACCAGCACTTGTAGATATTCCTGACAATCTTGAACTATCTTTTAACAACAAAGTCATTGCTGTCACTCACGGACATCAGTTTCATAAAGTTCAAACTCGGCACGACAAACTAAGAGACCAGTTCCCGCACGCCGATATTATCGTTTATGGTCATAGTCATCATCTTGCATGCGACCAACAACAAGTACCCTGGGTAATCAATCCTGGCGCAGGTGGTTACACGCGCACTTTTGGCGGTGCTTCTTGTATGATATTAAATTACAAGAATAATAGCTGGGACATAGAACAATTTCGCATTAACGAAGAAAACTAATTATCGCTTAATGCAGCATACCTTGGATAATTTCCCCATCCGGGTGTAGCAGGGAAAGATATTCAATTCGATTACTGAATTCTACTGCTACGCCGCTGTATCTATCTGAACCATTAATACTAAACTCAAACGCATAAAAGCGACGCAACCTTAAGCGACCATTTTTTCTTGCGGGGAAGAATTTTTTCAAATGAATCGACTGGTCTAGCATTTGCACGTGATTTTGCATACAAAACGAATGACAGCGTTTCATTGCAAATTCACGTGAGCGCAATCCATCAATCCAAAGCCATACACCAATTGCAATGATGGCTAGTACTATAAAAACATCCAATTTACAGCTTTATCCTAATGCATTAAAAATCGTATCTCTAATTCCATCAACCTGACCAATGCCATCTACTTTCACATACTGTGGTGCATTTCCCTCGCCACTATCTGCCCATGAAGAATAATATTTAATCAAAGGCTCAGTTTGTTCATGATAAATACGTAAACGTTCGCGTACTGTATCTTCTTGGTCATCATCACGCTGAACAAGATCTTCGCCAGTGACGTCATCTTTACCCTCGACTTTTGGCGGATTATAAATCACATGATATGTGCGCCCTGAAGCAAGGTGGGCACGACGTCCACTCATGCGTTTAATAATTTCCTCATCATCAACATCAATCTCTACAACGAAATCAATATCCAGACCCTGTGATTTCAACGCGTCAGCCTGTGCTAGTGTGCGTGGAAATCCATCAAACAAGAATCCTTTTGCACAGTCATCTTGTTGAGTTCTTTCTTTAACTAATCCTAGAATAATTTCATCGGATACAAGTTGACCGGCATCCATGACTTTTTTAGCTTCCACTCCTAAAGGTGTGCCCGCTTTTACCGCGGCTCTGAGCATATCGCCTGTGGATATTTGCGGTATGCCATATCGCTCGGTGATATACGTTGCTTGAGTTCCCTTGCCGGCACCTGGGCCACCTAATAAGATTGCGCGCATTGGTATATACTCCTTAGTTAATTATTTTTATAAAGCACCATTTTGACACACACGGTTGCAGTAACCCACCGTATTAAACAAATTTACTCTAGTATCAATGCCATCAATCACTAATTTCATTAACAGCCTAATGTTGGATGCTGAAATTAGCCGGCCAAGCTTAGTAAAGGGTGTATTTGTCGTCATAATGGTTAGCAATAATCGTTAACCGTATTCATCAAATATATTCAGCAACTTTAATAAAATTTAACTACCTATTCATCAGGCCAATCATATGAGTAAAAAAAATGCTTTTTACGCCCAATCTGGCGGCGTTACCTCTGTCATTAATGCCACAGCATGCGGCCTAATAGAGACTGCACGCAATCATAAAGACAAGATTGGAAAGGTCTATGCCGGGCGCAACGGAATTATTGGTGCACTCACTGAAGATTTAATCGACACCTCAAAAGAATCCGCACGCTCAATTGCTGCACTCCGCCATACGCCATCCGGTGCATTTGGCTCATGTCGCTATAAATTAAAAAGCATCGAAGAAAACCGCGCTCAATATGAACGTCTGATCGAAGTATTTAAAGCACACAATATCGGCTACTTCTTTTATAACGGTGGTGGTGACTCTCAAGATACATCACATAAAGTCTCACAGATAAGCAAAGCCATAGGTTATCCGATTCAATGTATTGGCATTCCTAAAACTGTCGACAATGATCTACCCATCACTGATTGCTGCCCAGGATTTGGGTCCGTAGCAAAATATGTTGCTGTATCCATTCGCGAAGCAGGTTTTGACGTTGCTTCAATGGCAAAGACCTCAACCAAAGTATTCGTCATGGAAGTCATGGGACGTCATGCTGGCTGGATTGCTGCAGCCGGTGGACTAGCCGCTGAAAATGAAGGTGATGCACCGCATATTATTTTATTCCCAGAAGTTCCCTTCAGAAAAACAGCCTTTATGAAACGGGTAAAAGAATGCGTCAAGAATTATGGATACTGTGCCATTGTTGTTTCCGAAGGTGCAGCCTATAAAGATGGTACTTTCTTAGCTGATGCCGGCGGAGTAGATGCATTTGGTCACAAACAGTTAGGCGGTGTTGCACCAGTTGTTGCACAAATGATTAAAGATCATACCGGTTACAAATATCATTGGGCGGTAGCTGATTATTTACAACGTGCTGCTCGTCATATCGCGTCTAAAACAGATGTTGAGCAGGCCTATGCTGTTGGTAAGGCTGCCGTAGAATTTGCCCTTCAAGGCAAGACCGCTATCATGCCTACTATTGTTCGTGTGTCCAACGATCCATACAAATGGAAAATCGGCAAAACATCTTTGGCACGCGTTGCTAATGTAGAAAAAATGATGCCTGACAGTTACATTACCAAAGACGGCTTCGGCATTACTAAACGCTGCCGCACTTATTTATCACCATTGATTAAAGGTGAGGATTACCCTCCTTATAAAAATGGATTGCCGCAGTACGTCAAACTTAAGAACACCCCCGTTCGCAAAAAACTCAATACTGATTTTAAAATTTAAGCACCCAATAAAATGAGAGAAGTAGAAAGACTTGTTCAAGAAGAGAAAGCTAAAATTGCTGCAGAGACAGCAAAGATTACCTGGAAAGAATTAGAAAAGTTATATGCGCAGGGGAAATTAATACTAGTCAGCGAGACATTAAATTTAGTTGAAGTGGGTTATTCTATCTCTCTCGATGATGCCACTAAGATCATTGCGTGGATGGAGGCGGGCTTATTGGTTAAAGAATTTAACAATCAAGCCAAAACTTGGCATAACGAAGATGCTGAAGTGTGGAGCGTGGTGGTTCACCCTTTTGTATTAGTCCAGGATGCAAAAAACATTACTGGGTACAAACTTAAGCAGCCTACTGCCTAATGGTTAGTTTTCCTCCTTCATGAGCGACAGAAAGATTTCTAAGGAAGGACATACCCAGTAAGATTTCTTCGCCATCCATGTGAGGATTTATATCGGCCCTGACATTATATAATGTAATCTCACCAAGACTAATACGATCTAATACTGTTGAATAAACCGTAATATTTCCATTTGCAGTGGTTGCAGTAATCGGGCTACCTTTTTTTAATCCTACTCTATTTGCAACCTGTTCTGGTACGGATACAAAACTTGCCCCGGTATCGACTAAAAATACAACTGGCTTATGGTTGATTTTACCACTAGCTACATAGTGGCCATGAGTACTACTTTGTAACACCACTTCTTTACTACCGTCATCTAACAGATGCGTATTTAAGTTTTGGTTAGGATTACGCTTATTGTCCAGCACATTGGTAAACAGTAGCGTCAACAATCCTATTGCCGCTACCCATGACAACACTATCATCCATCTGCCAGCGTTAGCACTGAAGTTATTTTCTTGATCGCTCACTATAGAATATTCTCAAATCATTCTCGTTTCGTACTACATTATAGTCATGCTCTAGAATAGTTGCGGCACGAAACAAGATAAGCTCCCTGGATTCCCGCCTCCGCAGGAATGACAATATTTCATACACTGAGATTGGATCCAAAAGAGTATAGCGTCTACCTGCACATTCTTCACAGAATGACATTACCCCACAAAGACAGAAAACCAAAATGGCTTTACAAGCTGACTGATCTCAATTGCTCAGCTGCGTCTTCCGGGCTGACTGTACTCACAAACAATCCTGAACCCAGTTCAAACCCAGTAGGAATACTTGTACGCGGACATATTTCTAAATGCCAAACATAACTATCAATACAATCTTGCCATTCAGGCGAATGCGGCAATGAATGTAAAAAGAAATTATACTGAACACCGCCCAATACATTATTAAGTCTTTGCATTGTATGTTTAAGTACTGTCGCAAAATCATTTAAGTGTTCATCTTTAATATCTATGAAATCAGCCTGATCAAATAACGGAAGTATTTGCACTTCCCATTCAAATCGACTTGCAAATGGTTTAACTGCAATAAAATATTCGCCTCTCTCAATAATATATTGACCAACATTTATTTTTCGTCTCACCTCGCCAGACTGTCGATCATATATAGTGGCTTCAAAAGTTAACGCCTCATCGATTAATGTATGAAAAATATTCTGATTATATTTTTGATAATACTGACGCGTTGAGTTTAATTCATTCACCACGTTTTCAGGCACAACTGGCATAGCAACGATCTGACTATGCGAATGAGCAATGCTGGCGCCAGCCGCTGCACCAAAGTTTTTAAACACTAATACATATTTAATGCGATCATCACTTGCATAGATTTCTTGCATACGATCACGAAACATAGAAAACATCCCGGCGATATGACTCACCTCCATATCGCTAACACGTATCCCGTGATTACGATGATCGATAACAACTTCATGTCGACCATAGCCATCGATGACTTTTTGCAAGCCAAAGTTAATGGCATTACCGCTTTGCTGTGGGCTCAATACAGGGAATAAATTTTCAACCACGCGCACCTGCCAATCCGTCGGTGTTGGCCAAGCCGCAATAGTCGCTGGGGTCATCTCTTCATTACCCGTACAGAATGGACATTTTTCTACATGCTCTCGTATATCTTGCTCGACTGGAGCCTCTTCCTTTCTAGGACGTAAGCCACGAGCCGTGGAAACTAAAACAGATTCAGAAGGAACAATCGGATTAATTCTTATCTCGCGAATACCTTCATTTTCATCACTCATCTATCTCTCCAATCATGCTTGTCTAGTAACATATAAACATTAAGATTTAATACACATTTGATCACTGACAATAGCATTTAAATCTACCTAATGCTGATGCTTAATTATCCTCCTTAAATAGCCACATCTAAAATAGGATGGACTTATACAACACAAAGCCAAATCTATTCGGTCAGTTCATTTCTAACCATTATTGCTGCGAGAAACTTTCCTGATACAGATCAATGACACTAATTTCATGTGTACATACACTGAATTAACAAATTTTAATTCAGTTGAATACTATGACTAAAAAAAATATTTCAAAAAAAATTGCTAGCATTCTATGTTTGTTAATACTTTCTACTAACGTTCATGCTGAAGATCACGATCGCTGGATTGTTCGTCTACGCGCGATTGATATTGCACCCGATGACAGCAGTGGTGACATTTCTGTCAACGGCACATCTGTTGATGGGAGTGGAGTCGGTGTTGACGAAGACATCGTGCCTGAACTTGATATTACTTATATGCTCACTAAACATATAGGCTTAGAGCTGATCCTCGCCACATCAAACCATAATGTCACCGCTCGTGGATCATTAGGCACTCTTGGTAAAGTCATCAACACAGATGTACTCCCTCCTACACTAACGCTTCAATACCACTTCAACCCTGGGGGCACATTTCGCCCATATGCCGGCATCGGCGTGAATTACACTCTTTTTTATGATGAAAAAGTTAGAGGCCCATTAGATGTTGCTGGCTCTGATATTCGCTTGGATAGCTCATGGGGTTTAGCAGCACAATTAGGTATCGACTATATGCTTGATCACGAATGGTTTATTAATGCTGATATTAAATATATCAAGATAGATTCAACCGCAACCTTTAACGACACCGTGTTTGGAAATGTCGAAGTTGATGTCGACATTGATCCTATTGTAGTTGGACTTGGCTTTGGCAAAAGATTTTAAACTTTGATGTGTGTCAAGTTGTTGTAAAAACAAATCTAATTGATCAAACCTTTACTTGATATACATCATTTCTAAATAGCAGTGCAGCTCCCAAAATAGTCACACAAGTTACACAAAAATAGATTCGGGAGTTTTAAAATGCATACGTTTTTAGTAAATATTAGATACTTTTTCACACCAAGCTTGATAATTTTATCATTGATAGGTGTCGTACTAGGAGGCAACTGGGTATGGTTAGGTGTTGCTATCTTTGGTGCAGCCATTATTGCGGACTTTGTTACCAGCGCAGTTCCTAGCATTCATGCTGATGCTGCAGGTCGCGATGAAGATGGTGAAACAATAGGTAAAGCTTGGCTTCTTAAGGCCATGATGTGGGCACAGTATCCTGTGTTTGTAGCACTACAACTTGCTTTAATTTGGCGTGTTTACGAATTTTCCTCAGGTACGCCTATTGGCACCATGGATTTCCTATGGTTTGAAGTTCAAACAGGCGTGACTGGTTGGCAGATGACTGGCGCTACCATCTCAGCAGCCATGTTTTTAGGGCTCGGGATTATGTTTGGGCACGAGCTAGCTCATACAAAAGGACCTACTTTTGTACTTGCTCGCTGGATGATGGCATTAAGTGGTATCTCACACTTTTGCTATGCGCACGTTTATAACCATCATTTAGAGTTAGGTTGTGAAGATGATCCTGCAACTTCACCTCGCGGCAGATCGATCTACTCGCACTACTTATTATCTCATTTTGGACAATCGCGTTTTTTGTACATCATGGAGCAACAACGTTTGAAAAGATTAGGCACTCCTTTCATTTCTTGGAAAAATCGTTGGATTCGGGGATATGCAATGAGTTTACCGACTATCGTCTTATTCTGGATGGCAGGCGGCTGGATCGGACTTGGTATTATGTTAGCGGCATGGGCGATTGCTGGCTTTGAGTTAGAAGTACTTAACTACTTAGAGCATTACGGCTTAATTCGCGAGAAAGGCAAGCCAATTGAATATCACCATTCATGGGATGTTGGTGAATCACCAATCACTCAATGGGGCTTCATCGAAATTGGACGCCAAGGCGATCACCATGACCGCGGTGAAACACACTTCTGGGAATTAGAAGAAGTAGGTTCGCCTGATACCGGATACGGTTACTTTGCAATGTTCGCAATGATTCTTGTCCCACCTGTTTGGGAGAGTTTCATAAAGCCTCGATTGGCTGAGTGGGATAAGAAATTTGCTAGCGAAGGCGAACAAAAAATCGCTGCACGCATGAACTACCGTGCCGGCTGGCATGACATGCCTTTATGCTCAAAAGCATAGACAACGGAAAAGGAGAATAAAATGAAAACATTTTCAGCACTTGTTTCAATTGCACTATTTACCTCACTTGTAGGCTACGCCTTAGTCTTATTAGGTGTAGAAGCTCATCACCAAGAACCTTTATGGGCGATAGGTACAGCTATTGTATTTTTAGTGACTTTACTCATTGATGTATGGATGTTCTTCGCCATTGCTGGTGAAGAAGCATATCAATGGGAAAAGTAACGTCTTCTTCATTAATCCATAGTACCTCCGCAAGGAGGAAGACGTAGCAGTTAGCGCGGTATTTGTACCGCGCTTTTTTTATGTGCTAGCGACTGTTAGCAAGCGTTCGTGATCAACAATCTGAATAGATCGCCGCGTTACTTCAACAATATTATCATCGCCAAACTTAGTCAGAATACGACTAACCGTTTCAACCGCTAAGCCCAAATAATTTGCAATGTCTTGGCGACTCATAGAAAGTATAAAAGATTCACTAGACAACCCACGCATCTTAAAACGCCCAGATAAGCTTAATAAGAATGTTGCTACACGCTGATCTGAATTTTTCTTAGCAAGGAGTAATAACATTTTATGGTCTTGGGATATTTCACGACTGATTAATTTCAACAGCTGTTTTTGCAAACTAGGTATTTGTATACAAATTTCTTCTAACTCATCTAAAGGCATCTCACAGATGCTACTAGTTTCTAATGCTTTGCTGCTGCAGTTATGTATTGATTGATCTAATCCAGCAAGTCCAACAATCTCACCTGGCAAATGAAACCCAAGTACCTGCTCTTCTCCACTTTCGGTAATAGCAAAGGTTTTTACTGAACCTGAACGCACTGCATAAATACCTCGATTTTCACTACCTTCTTTAAAAAGTAGATCACCAGAATGGACTACACGCCTAGCCTTTATTACATCATCTAAGCGCTGCAATTCTTCAGTTTGTAGTCCTCGAGGTAAGCATAGCTCAGCAAGACTACATGTTTTACATGAGTCACTTAGCGCTCGAAAACTTACATTAGATTCGGTCAATCAAACTCTCCATATTTAATTTGGCTGCTCATATTTTTCTGATCAGCTTGATCCATATCAATTACAATCCCACCCCACATCACTATGATTAGGTTAGCGGGCGAGCTGGTTACTTAGTAACCTCTAACAGCCACTCATAATGACTTATAAACAACATGAAGTCATCAGCTTACTTATTTAAAGTAGACGAAGTTTTAAATACAATAGGGCGAACGCTTACCCTAGAAGTAAGGATAAATTTTATATATCTCCCGGGAATGAGGTTATCTAACTACTCAGGCTAGTATGCTTCCTACCGGACGACACTATAATAAAGCTAATTTATCACTAATGAAGGTGTATACACACCTTCATTTTTTGACTAACACTTTAATTTTAATGGAGATTTAGAATGGGCCTATTTGGATTTGGCGGAAAAAAAGAAAAAACCGCAGCCGCAGGTAAAGACGACAAAATGTCGCTCAGCGGACCTGCAAATGCAGCAAGCATGAAATGCATTTTGACAGCCGGAATACGTGGTGTAGAAATGGACATAAATTTATCAGGCGGAAACACCGTAACTATGACTCATGGCCCAGTTACTATTGTCGGAGAAAATGCAATTACGACTTATTTAGACATCAAGGGCAAAGGCATGCTTCTTAAGCCAAAGAAAGCAAGCCGCTTAGGTGATCAATGCCGTTGGATGGAAGTCAGCAGCAGCCTATTAGATTCAGGCAACAAGGTTGAACAAGTCATGTCACGCATGGACCAGCTTCTTGGCGATCAAGAATTCCTAGTGGGGCCGCTTTCTCTGGCTGACTCTGCAGTCGCGGGCAGTATTCTAGCGCTGAAAAAGCAAGGTAAAGCACCCGCAGGTCATGCCAACGTAGACGCATGGCTAGGTCGCGTAGAAGCAAAGATACCTGACAATCTACGCGCAGGCTTCATGAGCCACATCAACTAATTAAGTAAAAGGAAATACCATGGATTTATTTGATCAAAGAGCAGTGGCAGACACAGGCGCCGGTGACTACGGCCTATCGGGCGATATGAAGAAAACACAGTACGTACTACAATTATTAGGTGCTCCTTTCTGCCCAGAAACATTAAAGTGTATTTTAATAGCAGCAGAACAGGGCATGGAAATGAATACCGGTTCATTAGAAATGTCTGACTTAGACTCCGCTGCATTCAACGAAGTATCAGAATTTGGTTTAGCACCTGCTTTAAAAGAGAATGACTACTTTACTGCAGGCAGTAAAGCTATCACCGAATTCATTAATGCACGTGGTTTAGGCACTTCAATTATTCCTAACAATGTTGCGCTAGCCGCAGAGCAAGAAACATGGATCGACAAATCTCGCCAACAAGCTGAGCCTGCTATTCAAGCATTCGTCGGTGAAATCACCGGACAAGGCGGCGACACGGCGGCAGCTAAAGCACAGCTAGAGCCAGTGCTTGATGAACTTAATGATCAACTAAGTAAAGGCAAGTTCGTACTTGGCAAAAACTATTCAATGGCAGATATCCATTGGACAGCAGACATGCACTTACTCAGTTTAACTTCAGGCGCGGACATGATTAACTCACGCAGCAACATCAGCACATGGTTGCAAAGCATGAAAGACAAAAAGAGTAACTGTGGCCAATCATTAAAAGCATGCTCACTACTTCCTACTGTAGAAGACATTAAAGCGAACAAGCTTAACAACGTGACAATTGATGATTTTTAGTTAGCTTAGTAGTTAAAAAAACCACATAATAAAAAAGCAGCTTAGGCTGCTTTTTTATGCCCTGCCCAATAATCATGCAAAATAGATATTCCATTAGATCTATCATGATTAATTATTGATTATCGAATATCATTGATAGTAGAAATCAACACTGGCCAATTTATTAAAAATCTGAATTTATAATATCGTATATGAAAAAATCATTTATGCTATAAATATACAAGCTTCTTATTAATCATAAGAAGCTTGTATAGGTTCAGGCCAGTCTATATTTGTTTCGATTAAAATAGAAATGTATGTTCACTAAAATTGTTTCCTTAGTCATACCGATAATTCTCGCTATCACCACGGCGATTGGATTTATTTATGATTCAGTTTATTTAGAAGAATTTGGCGTGGGCTATTATGAATTGATTGGTTCGCCCACTCATTA
>JBGCDS010000037.1:0-7301 GCA_045105615.1 Gammaproteobacteria bacterium | reverse complement strand
AACGTGTTTAACTCTAAATGTGTATTGGCAAGTTCCCAGACATCAACCGACGCGGACTACATGAGTATTGAAGCGGTTATTGCGCATGAATATTTTCATAACTGGACAGGGAATCGTGTTACCTGTCGTGATTGGTTTCAGCTGAGTTTGAAAGAAGGTTTAACTGTTTTTCGCGATCAAGAATTCACATCAGATGTAACCTCGCGAGCCGTTAAAAGAATTCAAGATGTGCGTTACCTGCGTACTTATCAATTTGCTGAGGACGGAAGTCCCATGGCGCATCCGATTCGCCCATCTTCTTATGTTGAGATAAATAACTTCTACACACTGACTGTATATGAGAAGGGTTCTGAAGTGGTACGGATGTATCAAACATTGCTAGGCCGAGATGGCTTCAAAAAGGGCATGAAACGCTATTTCGAAAAACATGATGGTCAAGCAGTGACGACTGATGACTTCGCAGCAGCGATGTCAGAAGCAAATAATTTTGAGTTGGGTAATTTTTTAAATTGGTATTCGCAAAGTGGTACGCCAACGTTGAATGTTTCTAGTCTATGGGATCAAGATGAACAGCAGTACATCGTTACTTTTGAGCAAGAGCTACCAACAAATAAAATGCAGACAGAGCCGCAGCCTTATTTGATTCCTGTTAAGACAGCTTTGTTTGATTCGAAGGGTAAGACAATTACTTTAAACTTAGATGATGATAGTTATCAGTCCGCTGAGGAAATAACCTTGCACATTACGCAGGCACGTCAGAAATTTGTATTTAGCCAGGTTGCAGAAAATCCAACGCCTTCATTCTTGCAGAATTTTTCTGCGCCTGTGAAATTGAATTATCAATACAGTGCTGATGATTTTGTGTTTTTAATGGCGAATGATACTGATACATTTAATCGCTGGGATGCTGGTCAACGTTTTGCCACTGAGTGGTTGCTGGATGCAATGATAGCAGTCAAGACTGATACAAAACTGCCTGATGCTTCTCAATATATAAAAGCACTAGAAGTTATTCTCAGCGATGAGAATATTGATTCTGCGTTTAAGGCAGAAATGATGGTGTTACCACAGGAGTCATATTTAGCAGACTTTATCCAACCAATTGATGTTGATGCGATATACCAAGCGCGCAAATTATTGCAGGTAAATATTGCGCAAACATTAGAGTTGTTATTACTAGAAACCTATCAACAAAATAAAGTGACAGGTGACTATCAATACAATGCAACTGATATGGGTCAACGTCGCTTAGCCTCTATCTGTTTGTTGTATCTTAATTCGTTGGCTAACGATGAATATGTTCAATTAGCTAAATTGCAATTCGAAACTACCAATAACATGACGGATTCCATGGCAGCGCTGGAATCGGTGAATGATTTAGATGTAGCATTTAGAAGTGAAGCATTAACCTTGTTTGGCGATCGTTGGGAAGATGATGCGCTAGTCATGGATAAATGGTTTTCTTTGCAAGCACGTTCACGCAAGCCAGGGGTGTTAAATACGATAAAAGAACTGCTTAGTCACCCATGTTTTTCGATTAAGAACCCTAATAAAGTGCGTGCACTGATTAGCGTATTTGCGATGGCAAACCCAACCGCATTCCATGCTAAAGATGGATCAGGTTACACATTCTTGGCGGATAAAATTATCGAATTAAATGCGATTAATCCTCAAGTAGCATCACGTTTAGTTAAGCCGTTAATTGACTGGAAGAAGTACGATGCAGGCCGACAAAAATTGATGAAGCAATCATTGCAACGAATTAAAGCTGTGCCGGAATTATCAAGAGATGTGTTTGAAATCGTTGATCGAGGACTTGATGAATAAGTACTTGAATTGATAAGCGGGAGTAAAAAAGGCCGCTAACTCGCGGCCTTTTTTATTTGAAGCGTTGAGTATTTTAAGAAGCGTTTCTTCTACGCATGCCAAATAAGCCCAGTAAGCCAGCCATGAATAATGGTAGTGCTGCAGGTAATGGAACAGGTGTGAAATCGACACTGACTAATCCGCCGCTACCAGCTAAAACAAGTCTTAGTTCGTCGAATGGGCCGCCAGCAAAGTTAGCAGTCTGCACATTATTTTGGCCGCCGCCTAATGCAAGATTAATCTGATCAACTAAAACATTGTTGAGAAACACCTGGAAAAAATTAGGCCCAACATCAGAGTCACCGACGTCGACTGTGATTGATTCGATCGCAGAAACTTGTGTCGCAAAATCAACAACGATTGTTCCGCCGGCAGCAGAATCATTCGGATCAGCCAAATCATTATCTTGGCTGATGATTAGAATATTTCCTTCACCGGGAAGAGACAAATCATTGTCGCCGCCTGTGCATGTAACATTCTGGATGCAATCGGCATTAAATAGGATTAATTCGCGAGGATTTCCGCCAGTCATACCTTGGTTTTCAACGCTAAACGTTGCACCAAACAATGTTTGGCCAGTAATGATGTCACCTGGGTTAAGTGCATTCATACCATCGGATTCAAAATCGATAAGTACTGCGCTAGCAGTAGTACTTGCTACCAATGCTGCCATTGATAGTAGTGTAGTAATTGTTTTTTTCATGAGTCTATCCCCAGATATGTAATGTTAAGTCTGAACACTGTGCGCTATGTAATTGAACTATGATTTCATATGACAATTACATTATATATTTCACGCAACTATAGTGCTTTATGTATTGAGGATCAATGTTTTTTGACGCATTTCACAAAAGATTAAACCTCTGATTTGTAATAAAATATTTAAGTTGAATACACTTAAATTAACAAGGTTTTTGTGTTGGAAATTTGGTAACTAACGAGCATAGTCAAAAGCAATATTGAAAATAAAAAAGGCCGCTACATTAGCGGCCTTTTTTATTTTTATAGATTTAAGTATATTTAAGAAGTGTTTTTTCTACGCATACCAAATAGACCTAATAAACCAGCCATGAATAATGGCAATGCAGCTGGTAAGGGAACGGGTGCAAAGTCTATGCTAACTAATCCACCGCTACCTTCTAAATGCAGCACTACATTGTCAAATAGGCCTGATAAAAAAGCAGTTTGTTCATTGTTGTCACCCTGGCCACCTATAATATCAAAGCGGGCAACTTCATTGCCTTGAAAAAATGCAGCTAGGAAATTATCTCCGTCATTCAGTCCTCTGCTGTCGCCCACATCAACCGTCACAACGCTCACCTGTGTAATGTTCGTACCAAAATCAACCGCAATATCACCACCAGCAAAGGAGTCATTGGGATTATTGAAATTATTATTTTGGCTGATGATCAGAATATTTCCCGCACCGGGAAGAGATAAATCATTATCTCCTCCTGTGCAGTCGACATATTGCGTGCAATCAGCATTAAATAAAATTAATTCTCTAGCGTTACCGTCAGTGTTGCCCTGGTTGGAAACGCTAAATGTCGCGCCATCTATTGTAGTATTGGTAACAATATCTCCTGGCATGCCGGCTTCGAAGTCAATAAGGGTTGCATTAGCAGATACGCTAGCGACAAGAGCAGACATGGAGATCAATTTGCTGATGATTTTATTCATTGGATGAGGCCTAAAGTTCGGTATGTAATTTGATAATATTTTGTCATTATGTGATCCAGTTCTAGTCTTGTAAGTCGACCAAGTGTCGTATATTGCGGAGCAAATGCGGGGAGTATGATTTAAAAATTCACTTTGCAGTAATAGTTAATCTGAATTAAGTGGTTGATATTTAATTAAAAATTCCCGTTAAACCGTACGGGTTCTATTCCAGAGGAGTTTAATATTTCATTCATTCAAGAATGTGAAGACCACCAGCTTGTAGATTTCGATGTCTAAGGTATTGGAAAGTAGCTGGTTAACTAAAATAGAGCGTTTAGGTAATCGTCTTCCAGATCCTGCTTATCTATTTATAATTGGCACGTTGTTTATTCTTGTATGTGCCGAAATTGCCGTGCAGTTAAATTGGCAGGTAACAAAGCCAAGTCAGGATGGATCAACACAGATATTGCTGGCACGTTCAGTGTTGGATGCTGAAGGTATTTGGTGGTGGTTAAGCACCCTGGTTAAAAACTTCATCGAATTTCCTCCTTTAGGCATTGTGTTGGTGGGAATGTTGGGAATCGGATTAGCTGAACGCTGTGGCCTGTTACCTGCGTTGATTGTGTTGGCAGGTAATTCAATAAAAGAACAATACTTAGTTCCTGCGATCATTTTTATCGGCATTATGTCTTCTATGGCATTGGATGCGGGTTATGTTGTATTACCTCCTATTGCGGCCATTTTATTTTTAGCCGCTGGCCGTTCACCCGTATTAGGAATAGTGGCAAGTTTTGCTGGCGTGTCTGCGGGCTTTGGCGCTAATTTATTTATTACCAGTATCGATCCATTATTGGCAGGGTTTACCGAAACATCAGCGCAGTTTTTAAATGTTAATTATAAAGTTGCAGTCACTAGCAATTGGTGGTTTATGATTGCGTCGACTTTTGTGCTTACTTTGACAGGTTGGTTAGTGACAACAAAGTGGGTGGCTCCTCGTGTGGCTGATATTGCATATGAACATTCCTCTGCAAAATCTGAACATGTAAGGGGGGCTAGTGATATTAATCGAGCCGCGTTGATTTGGGCGGGCTTAGCATTTCTGTTATTAATAGTAGTTGTGTTGTTAGCAGTAAATATTCCTGATGCGCCCCTGTATGGAGATGGTAAGCGCTTTCCTCGTTGGGTGGAGGTGACAGTCCCATTATTGTTTTTGTTGTTTATTGTTCCCGGTGTTGTCTACGGCTTAAAAGCAAAAACAATTAATAGTAGTAAACAGTTTGCTAAATATATGGGTGATACGATTGCGGATCTTGGGCCTTATATAGTGTTGGCTTTTTTTGCGGCACAATTTATTGCCGTGTTTAAATATTCACACTTAGGTGAAATGCTAGCACTTGCTGGCGGAGGTTGGTTAGCTTCACTGCAATTAGATGTTGGCTTGTTGTTATTTGCTTTCGTCTTGCTTGCCTGTTTGGGTAATCTTTTAATTGGTTCTATGTCGGCAAAATATGCATTCATGGCGCCAGTGTTTGTACCCATGCTAATGCAAGCAGGGGTTGCGCCTGAACTTACACAGGTGGCTTACCGTATTGGAGATTCAGTCACCAATGTAATAACGCCATTAAATCCTTACATGATTATTGTGTTGGCGATGCTGCAAAAATATCATCGTGAAGCAGGCATAGGTACATTAGTCAGTTTGACGCTGCCCTATAGCATAGGATTTTTGATTGCTTGGATGGTGTTGCTGCTGGCTTGGGTGGCGCTAAAAATTCCGCTGGGTCCGGGTTTCGTCTATTAATATTGATAGCAGTACTGTCGTGACACGAAACCCATCAATTGAATTTCTTATGCTTAAACTCTGTTTATGTTATTGCGCTAAACAAATTAGTGTGGAGTCGTTTAAAAATCTTCTGTAGAAGTAAACAAGCCAACACGTAAATCTTTAGCATGATAAATCTCGCGATCATCTACAGACATAACGCCATCGGCAATGCCTAAAGCTACGCCGCGTGTAATCATGCGTTTGATGTCGATTTGATAGGTGACTTTTTTAGCTGTAGGTAAGACCTGTCCGCTGAACTTAACTTCACCGACACCAAGTGCACGTCCTCTACCTGGATTGTCGCGCCAAGCTAAATAAAATCCAACCAGTTGCCACATGGCATCCAGTCCTAAACAACCAGGCATGACCGGGTCACCCGGGAAGTGGCAATCGAAGAACCATAGTTCTGGTTTGATATCGAGTTCGGCAATGATTTTGCCTTTTTTATAATTGCCGCCATCTTCATTTATAACGCTAATGCGATCTGCCATTAACATATTCGGTGTTGGAAGCTGAGCATTGCCTGGGCCAAACATTTCTCCGTTGCCGCAAGCGAGAAGGTCTTCGTAACTGAAGCTAGAGGGTCTAGTCATAGTGATTTTATTTTATTGATAAATTTATTGTTAATTATTCATTTTCAAGAAAAGCAGAGATGGGGCGCTTTAATCGATCGAGTTCAAGTCGCAACTCACCCATCGTTTGAACAACGACTGCGTTCACTTCTTCAATGACCTCAGTGTAACCTGATACAGCGTTACCGCATACAATCAATGTGGTCTTTCCTGATAGCGAAGCTTTGATCTGGCGCAACACATTGGGTAAGTGAGGGTCATCGGAAGGTCTTGCAATACCCAATGCAACCGCCGAAGCGCGTGTATTTGCACAGGCATAAACTATTTCATCGGCCGGTAACTCAGTTCCTAGGTAGATAGAATTCCAACCATAGGAGTTAGCAGCCACTGCCATCCGCAATGCAATGAGATCGTATTGCTGTCCCATTGGAGTAGTGACAACTAAATTATAATTTGAGTCGTGTTCATTTTCTGAGGCCGTTAACGTACACATATAAGAACGTACCATAGCGGTTGCCATTCTTTCTTGAGACAGACGCATATTGCCGCGCCGACATTCATCTCTTATATAAGAGATTAAAGGGCGTAGTAAATCTTCTAATAAAAATGGGATGCCAAGTGTATTAGCGGCTTTTACTAAGCTCGCTTTTAAAGCACTTGGTTGCATGTGATTAATCGCATCTAAACATTCTTCAAAATGTTCCATAACAGAACCGGTGTTCGGACGTTCAGAGGGAATGTTATGTGCTTTGGCTGCAGCTGACTCGTCGTTTTCAACTAATATATATAGTTCATCTATAGTTTGATTGGCGATATCACCAATACGTCGTCCTGCAGAGGTTGCTCTCCTTAATAGGCTGAGTTTCTCGACATCAAGATCGGAGTACAAACGGCGACTGTTGGCGGCACGTTCAGGTGAGACTGCCTGGTAACGCCTTTCCCACGCGCGAATTACATCAGCAGATAAGCCGGTGCGCCTAGCAACTACCTGTATTGGATGTTGAGGATTTGTGACATTAGTCTCCATTCTGGTTACGTCTGTCTTGTTAAATGTTTGTCCAACATTATGTACTTCTGATGTTCAATTAGATGGAACAATTTTAGTACATTGTCACTTCAATGTACAAGACAAAACATTACCAATGTGATTAATCGTATTGGTAATTGGAAATGGTTTTGCTATAGTTAATGCCAGATATTAAGCACTTATCTATTCATACTTCGAGTGGTTACTGTAAGGAGGTACCGATGAAGAAATTTTTAATCAACGTACGTTATTTTTTAGCACCATTGCTAATATTAGCGGCGCTGTTTGGCGTGTTAGCCGGGGGTCCATGGGTTTGGACAGGTGTAGCACTATTAGGTGTCGGGATCATTAT
>JBGCDS010000036.1:0-19296 GCA_045105615.1 Gammaproteobacteria bacterium | reverse complement strand
CTGCATTCATCAATACTAAACTGACCACGATCGAGAGAAAGCAAACAAATAACTGCATCGTTGCTACTTAATTCAACACCACAAATTCTCATTTATATTCCTTAACCATCAAATCCTAGTAACTCAACATCAAAAATCAATGTAGAACCTGGTTGAATCTTACCTGCGGCTCGATCACCATAGGCCATCTCAGCAGGAATAAAAAATCGTGTTTTCTCCCCTACCACCATCAACTGTACACCTTCCGTCCAGCCTTTTATGACTTGATTCAAACCAAATGAAATTGACTTGCCACGCTCAACCGAGCTATCAAATACCGTGCCGTTCAATAGTTTGCCTTCATAGTGTACTTCTACTCGACTAGATGCTGAGGGATGTTTATCACCTGTACCCACTCGTAATACTTTATATTGCAATCCAGAAGCCGTGGTACTCACACCTTCAGCAGTAGAGTTTTCCGCCATAAATGCGATACCTTCCTGCTTATTCAACGCAATCTGCTCGGAACTCACCGAAGAAAAAAAAGTACGGTAAGCTAAAAACAGCACCAACACCAACCCAATTGCAATCAAGGCATTATTTAACACAGCAACTTCCCCATATGATTTTGAAAAAAATAAATTTATAACGCAGCTTATAACACTAACTAGCTAAGTCATATAACCTAGTTATTTATCTTGAGATACACCAGTAATCCATTGTTGTTGCTCCAGGTTCCAATGAGCTCTTTCGATCAGGTATTGCGTGGGATTTGCCGGATTATATTTCAGAGGACTCGGCAGACTAGACGCTAACAATGCAGACTGCATGGGAGTGAGATAGGCGGCTGAATAACCAAAATGATGATGACTAGCGGCCTCCAAACCAAACACACCTTGGCCCCACTCAGCGATATTTAAATACACCTCTAAGATGCGTTGTTTACTCCACATCAACTCAATCAACACTGTAAACCACACTTCAAGACCTTTTCTTAGCCAGCTTCTACCAGTCCACAAATAAACATTGCGCGCCACCTGCTGACTAATTGTACTGGCACCTCGTAATTTTTTACCACTGCCTAAAGACTTCAATGAATCCACAATAGAGGTGAAATCAAACCCATGATGTACAACAAAGAGCTGATCCTCAGAAGCCATCACCGCCGATGCGGCATGCTTAGGAATTTGTCCCCAAATCAACCATTGCTGTTGCAGGGTGAAATCTTCATCCGATGCAACTATCCAACGATCTATCATTACCATAGTCACTGGAGGATTTATCCAACGAAATGGTAAGACAATAACTATACTTAAAAGGATAAATACTAAGGCAAACCGAAATACATATTTTGCAAGGGATTTAAGTAATCTTTTCACAGGACAATAGTAACATTGCACTTAAGCCTTACGGAACAGGAATGATTGCAAGAATTTGATTATATTTATTCTCAGAATAATATTCTAAATTCTGCACCAACATCATAATTGACAACATCCACTTTGGCATTCATCGTTTGTGCTAATTGATGTACCAAAGCAAGACCTATTCCTGTGCCTAATGTTTCGCGGGTAAGCTCATTTTCAGATCGATAAAAAAGTTTGAAGATTTTTCGCATTTGGTCTTTTTTAACACCAGGGCCGTAATCACGTACACTAAACTCTACTGCACCAGTATGCTTAACTTGGCAGCCAATATCGATCTCATGTTTAGCCTGCTTCGATGAGAATTTAATCGCATTATCAACAAGATTAATCATAATTTGATTAAAAAAGTCTAGATCCACCTGAACAACTGTGTGTTTTGCCTGATCATTACATTTTATATTTAAACGATATCCTGCTTGTTCTACTGAAGAAGAGATTTTAGATTTAACCATGTCTAATATTTCATTGACACTAGTTGGTTTCATCTCTGCATGCAGATCGTTTCGATTCATTCGAGCCAACTGCAAGACATTGTTAATCAGGCGTGTTAAACGCTCACTTTCATCATATATATAATTATAATAAGTTTTCTTTTTATCTTCTTCAGCCCACCCTTCTCTCAGCATTTCACCATACATACGAATTGAAGTAAGAGGTGTTTTCAGTTCATGACTGACTGCAGACACAAAATCTTGCTGCTGGCGAATAAGGTTAATCTGAGTTAATCCCATGCGATACATTAATAAGAATCCACCCAAAAGTATCATGCTTAATATAACCGCCAACCAGTTAATTACTGTGCCCGCTGGACCTGCAGGCAAGTGTTTAATACTGAACACCAACTCAAGATTATTTAATGGCGCGGTTAATTGATTCTGATATAGCAATGCACCATTCAAATTTGTCGCAGTAGAGTCGTATCGACTGCTATTAATCTGTCCATCAATGACAGCAAGAATATCTCCCTGGAAAGCCACTGCAAGGTTGCTCATTTTTGCAAGATTAGTCTTCCTAAATGAACGTTCAATAACGTCTTCTATCAATTTACTGGGTTCTAGCAATAGTCCCTGTATATATCGTTGGTTATCGCGCCATACCTTCCTAAATAACACTAAGTGACCACTATCTAACAAACTCACACTAAACGGGTCAATCTCACTTTCAAACAACTTAACCTGCAGCGTTTCTGCACCTATCGAATCATCTTCTGTCGCTATAGCAACTCCAACTTTTTTTTGCTCTGGCAACGCGTTTTGTTCTGCGCGTTTCATGCGTTTTTCCGAAACAGGTTTTTCACTTGATGTTTGTGCCTTTGCTTTATCCGCAACTTGAAATCGAGATTCCAGCTTTAAATCTTCTACACGCCCATATGTAGAAGATTCATTATTTTTACTTAATGTTTTAAGCTTGTTAGTTGTTTTCCTAGACAATTCATCAAATGCTGCCTGAGGTGCTGCTTGTGAAACATTTTCTTTGGCAAAGGATTCTCTCTCTTCCACGACATTAGAGACTGACATTCCACTCCCCTTCTCATCCTTACTCACAGTATCTGCCAACTCTTCATTGAGAACATTGGGTGTTGGCATAATGATTTTTTCGGGTGTTTGTTTATTCACCAGACTATTTTGAGTCAGGATTTCTTGGATTTTATTTTGTAGCTCACGTCGTTGAGACAATTCACTGACAGAAATTCCATATTCAAGTGACTGCTTTTCGTTTTCAGGAAGTAATGGTGTGGATAGCAACCCTTTCACATCTATTTGAAAATAACCGAGCAGACCAGGCGTGTCAGTGCTTACAGGGAAAGATGACAATAGGGATGGCTGAAAGAAATTAGCTGTCGGGTCACCAACAACATTTAAAAAACTATAATCAGTAAATGTACGAGATTCTTCTAAATTGACAATTTCAATCAATCGCTGATTCACTCGACTAGTGAATTCCTCCGCCATCAGCTGATGACGATGAAATGCTTGCCACTTTAATTGGCTATAGGTTTGATAGATTAAAAATCCAGTTGGAAGTGATAATGCTAAAAAGAATACAAGCAAAGTATTGCGTAATTGGCTCTTAGTCCATCCTGTTAAAGACTTTTTAAACATGGTTACTGTTCAAGCAGACGATAGCCTGCTCCACGTACGGTGATTAAATAACGTGGTTGAGTAGGTTCTGGTTCTATCTTAGTTCGTAACTTAGCAATATGAATGTCCACCGTACGAGTTTCAATATTCATTTCTTTGCTATAGCCCCAAACTTTACATAACAACTCATCTCTAGGCACAGGACGTTCATGATTAGCTTTCAGGTATTGCAATAATTCAATCTCACGGCGTGTAAATGACAGGTGTTGACTACCACGTTGACCCGATAGATTTAAAGTATCAATCTCTGTGTCATCACCCAAACGAATATGATTCTCAATATCAGCAACAATGCGTGAACGTCGCAATACTGCTTGAACACGTAGTACTAGCTGTGCAATTGAGAATGGTTTAGACACATAGTCATCTGCACCTAATGACAAGCCATGAATAATGTCATCATCATCACTTTTAGCTGTCAGCATAATCACAGCCTGCTCAGGGTTGTTCTTTCTGATTTGCTCACATATCTCAAAGCCGTTTATACCAGGTAGCATAACGTCTAGCAGCACTATATCGAATTGACCGCTGAGGGCTTTTTTCAATCCATCATTGCCGTTATCAACCGAGTCGACTTCATAGCCATGATAAACAAATACGTCGACCAACCCTTCACGGATTGCCACTTCATCTTCAACAATTAATAAGTGTATGTTTCGTGTCATAGTACTTCAAAGCCTAACATTTAACATAGATAGCTAATGTAAAGTTTAGGTAAATTTTTTGCTGACAGTTTTACCAAACACTGTCTATTCTTCTTCCATTCAAGCGCTTATTGTTTTTCTTGTGATTTAAACACCCAACACAGGAAAATTATTATGGCATTAATCTCACGCGTTTCGCGACTATTTCGATCTGATTTACACGCAGTGCTGGACTCTATAGAAGAGCCACAGACCCTATTAAAGCAAGCTGTCCGAGAGATGACTGACAATATTGCTGAAGACGAACAACGCTGTAAATTATTAGGACACGAACAGAGCCAGCTGACCTCCCAAAAAACAGATCTTAATCATACTCTCGATCGGTTAGAGGAAGAACTGGATATCTGTTTTGATTCAGGCAAGGAAGATTTGGTCCGTTCACTGATAAAACGAAAACTAGGAACACAGCATCTGGCTAAAGTCTTAATTAACAAACATAACAAGCTAGAAACCACTCTCACCGAGTTGAATACAAGATTAGAAGAAAATCGATCACGCCTGACTGCGATGCAACAAAAAGTTGATATCCTAAGCGAACAAAAATCTACTAACTGCAATGAAAGTTACAACACAAAATCTTGGGATTCTACACATGTCACTGTCACTAAAGAAGACATAGAAGTCGCTTTACTCCGTGAGCAACAGAAACGGGTGTCATCATGAAGCGCCCAAGCTTTTTTGAAGGAGCGTTCATTGGCATCATTGCGAGTATTTTCGGTAGCACTATATTTACAACATTCAGCTGGTTCATATCATCAGCCAACGTCATGCAGTTTGTCATTACCTTAATAAGTTTCGCCTATTTGATTTATCTACTTTCTCGCAGCCAAGAAAAGTTAGGACGTATCATTGTATTGGCATGTTGGTGTGTGGTTACTGGTGCTGCCTGGCTGATATCACTTCCATTAATAATGTTCATACTGACACAGATTTCTATGTTGTGGTTAATACGGTCACTGTATTTCTATTCTAGTATTGTGCCTGCATTAATTGATCTTAGTATGACTGCCATTAGTTTTTCCGTTGCTGTTGCAACAGTTTTCCATACTAGTAGCATATTTCTAGGATTCTGGTGCTTCTTCTTAATTCAAGCATTATTTGTATTCATTCCTGTAAGAATCTCCAAAAATCCAACTTCACAGTCATTGACCAACACAACCACAGACAATTTCAATAAGGCACATCGAAGCGCTGAAGCTGCCTTACGAAAAATTTCATCAATAAGCTAACAAATAAGGAATCAATAAAATGAAAACTAAATTATTCACTATTACACTATTTCTACTCACAGCAACCACTGTGATTGCATACCCATTAGTAAAGTCCAATACCAGTTCACCGACTTCTCCACCTATAGCGATCATTCCTTATAATGACCAACCTAAAATAGAAGTCGTATTTGTATTAGATACCACCGGCAGTATGGGAGCATTAATTGAAGCCGCCAAAGAAAAAATATGGTCGATTGCTTCTACCATGGCATCTGCACAGACTGCCCCCGAAATTAAAATGGGACTAGTCGCCTACCGAGATCGTGGTGATGATTATGTGACTAAAGTGATCGACCTATCGAGTGATCTAGATTCCATATATGCCACCTTGATGGACTTTAAAGCCAACGGTGGTGGCGATGGTCCAGAAAGTGTCAATCAAGCATTGGATGAAGCCGTGAATAAAGTCTCATGGAGCCAAGATCAAGATACATACAAAGTCGTCTTTATGGTGGGAGATGCACCACCACACATGGATTACCAAGATGATGTGAAGTACCCCGTCACCGCCAAAATAGCTAAACAAAAAGGCATTCTTATCAATACCATTCAATGTGGTACTGATAACAACACTAAACACCAGTGGCTACAAATAGCACAGTTAGGTGGAGGCGATTACTTCCAAGTAGAACAGACCGGTAGCGCCGTGGCAGTCGCGACTCCCTACGACAAGAAGCTAGCTGAATTATCCAAACAAATTGAAGAAACAAAACTCTATTTTGGTAATAAAGCAGAAAAAGCTGAACAACGTATAAAAACAGCTGCCAAAAATAAGTTACATGCCATGTCTTCTGCTCCCGCACTAGCACGTAGAGCAGAATTTAATGCCTCTGCTAGCGGTAAGGAGAATATGTATGGTCGTAACGAACTAATCGAAAGTATAGAAAGTGGAGAAGTAGACCTTGTAGCATTAGAAAAAGAAGAATTACCTGTTGCTATGCAATCAATGACTGTGGAAGAACAGACCCAGTTATTAGAAAACAAGGCTCAAAAACGCAAACAGTTAGAAGCTGAGATTGCACTAGCTAGCCGTGATCGCAAAGATTTTCTAAAGAAGAAAGCAAAAGAAGATGGTGGCTATAAAGATTCATTAGACGACAAAATCTATAGCGCAGTACGTAAACAGGCGGCTGACAAAGGACTTGTCTATGAAGCAGATGCACCAGCCTATTAGTCACACTAGTTAAAATAAAAACCTTAACACTAGCCGATCCAGTTACATGGATCGGCCTTCTTATTACGTCATTTCATTGTGATATCAATCTACCAGCAAGTTTTATAATGCAAGGCTATGGACTATTGATTTATATATTAAGCGGATAGTTTTCATTCAGCTATATCAGCACGTCCCATAGCCATATCTGTAAAAATACCCAATTATGTGTCAATAAAATACCACCTGTCTTTGTGCGTGTTTACTGGGAAGAATATACCTATATAAAGTAGAGAAAGGATATAGATCCAAACCACACACTTTTCTATGTTATTGCCCGAATTATTGTTGTCACGTAATTATCGTAATGGATTTACGCTAGTTGAGATACTTATTGCCATTGCTGCCATTGGACTATTATTCATGTTGGCTTTGCCCGTGTATGAGAATCATCAGGCGCATAGTCATATTGAACAAGCGACTAAAGATATTCGTCTAATTAGCATAACTGTCACTCAATATGAATTGGCAAACAATAAACTTCCAAATGATTTATCTGTCATTGGCATGAACAGCATGCAAGATCCTTGGGGAATGCCATATCAATATGCTATTCATGGATTAGCTTTACCCAAACAAAGTCGTAAAGATAAAAATTTAAGACCTATAAATAATGACTACGACTTATACAGTAGAGGGAAAGATAACAAGAGTACTTCTGCATTGTTTGAAGAATTTTCGCATGACGATATTGTTCGCGCCAATAATGGCAAATGGATAGGAATTGCCGATACATATTAAATCGAGCTGACTTTGAAATTCAATGCCTCTATATTCAGATCATTTAGCATAAAAATACTGATCGTATTTTTTATTGCTGCATTTATTCCATTATCTTTACAAACTTTATTCTCAAAGTCTTACGTGACAAGTTTTGTAGAACAAGAAATCAACACGAACCTTGTTAAAAATGCCAAATCATTTTCTCAACTCACATTTAATGAGCTAAAAGAATATAGCACCCATCTAGATTCAATTAGCAAAAGCATCAATGGTTCACTTCCCAGGAGAGCAACCCATGCCTTCGACAAGCTAGAATTAATTCCAATTACAGATGTGGCAACTGCAGGCTTCAGTTATTCTATACGACCACGCTTAATTCATTACCGTAACAGCGAGGGCAAACTATATTTAAAAATAGAAAAGCTACATTTATCGAACATCGGTGACATGTACGTTCTACGCGGAACAATCAATAGCGGAGCATTATTTGGCGATGACTCATCAAACCCCTATAGTGAACAGGTATGCGTTATCTCTGGTCAGCTCGAAATATTATTTTGCAATGATAGTCTGACATTAGAAAAGGTTAAATCAACTAACTTATCCAGCTTGATCGATGCCAAAGAATATATGGTTGAGCTTACAATGGGAGGTGATGATTATCGTATAATTTCTCGAGAACTATTCTTATCTAGTTATTTTCAATCGCCTGCATGGCATTTTGTGATATTAAAACAGGAAAGCACTGTACTCTCTTCTTTGTGGAGCTTTGAATATTATTTAATTCCAATATCTTTACTATTCTTTCTCACCGCAAGCTTTATTGTTCACAAACTTAGTGTCAGATTATTAGAACCATTAAACACGCTTTCTGGTGCGGCTAAACGCATTGCTGCTGGAGATTATAAGACAAACATTGAAATTTCAACCCAAGATGAATTCTTGGAATTGAGTCACTCATTTAATACGATGTCCAATAATTTACAACACGAATCGCATAAGAATGATGCTTACTCAAGACTGGAACAAGATTTTTTACAAACAGCCGACATTCATTATTCAATAAAAACCAGCATGTCATTATTGTTGAAGGTATTTGAAGTTAATTGGCTTGCTATTTCAATTGCTGACCCACTCCAACCACAGTTATTCACCTCACACATTGCGACTTATAAGACTGATAATAATTACGATTATAGTCATATAAAACACAAAATTGACAACTCTAGTCAGTCCATAAATGTACTGCATATGCTAGATGCAGCTTTTTTCAAACAGCAATTCAATCCATTACTCACATCTGATGAATATAAGCACATTTGGATTCATAAGATTGAGCATTCACAACAAACAGTTGGATACATCCACTTAGGCAGTAACACCACACGACTAGATAAACGCCAAGTCTCTGCGTTACAAGAATTATCTGAACGCTTTTCTGTAATATATTCTACCTTTTACCACCAATCCATATTATACAAAAAAGCTAATTACGACAGTCTTACCCACCTGCCAAATCGTAGTTACTTATTCACACATTTAACTGAACTATGGCATCACGCTATACAACAAAAAGATAAGATCGCTCTGCTCTATATTGATCTTGATCATTTTAAAAACGTCAATGATCTTTCTGGACATAGTGCAGGTGACGAGGTACTTATTCAAGTTGCACAACGATTACAAACATCATGTATGAGTAAGCAATATTGCTTGGCTAGACTTAGTGGAGATGAATTCTGCATCGCGATTGAAAACATTGGAAATGAACAACAGGCCATTCAACTTGCCGAAAAAATCCACAAAGAATTCAAACACCCATTCATTGTTACGGATATGTCTTATTATCTCGGTACAAGCATCGGAATTATCATTGGGCCCGAAGATTGTAGTAGCCCACAACAACTTCTAGAAAAAGCAGACATGGCCATGTTTAAGGCAAAGCAGGATGGTCGAAGTCAATACGCCATATTTGACAAAGAAATTGAACAAGAACGCAATCAACGTTTGTCACTAGAACATTATTTACACAACGCCTTAGAGGCTAATGAGATATCTCTCTGCTACCAACCTAAATTAAATCTTGAGACAGAAAAAATTGTCAGTGTAGAAGCCTTAGCACGATGGCATCAATCTGAACTAGGCATGGTGAACACAGAGGCATTTATTTCACTTGCTGAAGAAACAGGTTTAATCAATGAAATTGGTGAATGGATTTTAAGAAAATCCTGTTATCAGTTCTTAGATTGGTTAGAAAAAGATATATCGCTAGAATCCATCGCAGTCAATGTATCTGCTCGCCAATTGGCGAATAAAAGCTTTACAGAGATTGTTGAGTCTGTGTTACAAGAAACTGGTATGCCCGCACATTGCCTAGATCTTGAAATTACTGAAAGCGCATTTATTAACGATACAAATGCAATTACCAAAGAGCTCAATCAATTACATGAATTAGGAGTGACTATCTCAATAGATGATTTTGGGAAAGAGTATTCATCATTAAATTATTTAAAGAAAATTCCATTTGACCTCATCAAAATTGATCGAGAATTTGTCATGGACCTTGAAAAAGACCAACGCGATCAGCAGATAGTAAAAGTCATTATTGATATTGGACATACATTAGGAAAGAAGATAGTCGCCGAAGGAATTGAATCGATTGACCAAAGAAATATATTACGTAGATTAAATTGTGATTATGGTCAGGGATATTTATTTAGTCGTCCACTGACGGATATTGAATTTTTAGAATATGCTGCACGATATATTGAACATCGAGATGATACGATTATCTCTAATTCATCCGTCTAAATATAAATGATCAATTGATTGTTTAATAAGAAAACCTGGACCCCTCTTTATTCCTCTTCACTATCAAGCTTGACGCCAATTAAGCGCAGACTCTGAACCAAATACACAAACGTGATTATTATCGCTAACCGCAAATGACTCTGGCGCTTGCCATGATGTCTTTACCAACGTGATCGTTTCTTCGTTAATAGTCTTATTATAGAACTTTGGACCATGAATAGACGCAAACCCTTCAAGCTTGTCTAATGACTGCTCCTCGTCAAAGACCTGCGCATACAATTCAATAGCAACGGGTGAAGAAAAGACACCCGCACAACCGCAGTCTGATTCTTTTTCTTGGCGTAAGTGCGGCGCTGAATCTGTCCCCAGAAAAAAACATGCTTCACCAGAGATAGCCGCTTGGCGCAAAGCCAGACGATGGTGCTCACGTTTTGCTACAGGCAGGCAATACATATGAGGTCGCATTCCTCCATTAAACATCGCATTACGATTGATGATTAAATGATGAGGAGTAATTGTCGCCGCGGTATATGCGCCTGCTCCACTGACAAATTGAACTGCATCTGCCGTCGTGATGTGTTCTAGTACAATTAGTAGTTGTGGAAAATCAGCACGGACCTTAGTCAGAATGCTATCGATGAATATTTTTTCACGATCAAATATATCCACATGTTTATCCGTAACCTCACCGTGGATTAATAGTGGCATACCAATCTTCTGCATACGCTCAAGTACAGGATAGATTTTACTGACATCACTCACACCCGATGAGGAATTGGTTGTGGCATTGGCCGGATACATTTTTGCCGCGGTGAGCACACCCTCAGCAAATCCAAGAGCGATATTGTCTGGGTCTGTTGAGTCCGTTAGGAAGCAAGTCATCAATGGTATAAAGTTGCTGTTCTCAGGCAGCAGCTTTTGGATTCTTTCGCGATAGGCTAACGCTTGAGCAGTCGTAGTAACTGAAGGCGTTAAGTTTGGCATGACAATCGCCCGCCCAAAATTATCTGCTGTTGCAGGTAACGCCATAGCCAGCATATCTCCATCTCGAAGATGCACATGCCAATCATCTGGTTTTCGCAGGGTAATGCTTTGATTCAATGTAAAGGCTCCTATTTAATAAGTTGACTATTCATCAACCAGCCAAATAAGCCTCCAGTAAAAAGCATAATTAATGAATAAGTCACTGCTGGAATCATCATAACATTATTCCCAATCAATGTTCCTGCAACGACTAGCGCTAACGTTCCATTTTGAATCCCCACCTCAAAACCGATAGCAATGGATTGAGGACGTGACAGCTTACTTAATTTAGAAAGTTGATACCCTAATATCAATGCAACCAAATTAAGCATTAATGTTGCTAACCCAGCTTGAGCAAAAAAACTTGGCATATTGGCAGCACTTTTTAAAACAATTAAAAACACAATCAATATCAAAAATAATATAGAAAACCATTTGAATACCGGCTCTATATTTTTTGCAAAATTTTTCCAATACGACAAAACTAGCATTCCTAAAACGACCGGAATAACCGTCATTGCTAACAACTGCACAATTGTTTTAACAATAGGCACGCTAAATTCTGTATTACTACCCATAAAACAGCTCATGCTTAGGCCAGCAAGAATTGGAATACTCAAAGGAGTAACCAAGCTCGCTATTGCGGTCAAAGTAATAGAGAGTGACACATCTCCCTTGGACAGATAAGTGAACATATTTGATGTTGCACCGCCAGGCGCTAGAGCAATAATAATTAAGCCCACAGCAATTTCTGGTGGCAACGAAAATGCTATCGCAAGAATAAACGCGATCATTGGAAGCAAGAGCATTTGCGCGCACAGACCAATCGCCACTACTTTAGGCGATTTAATAATATTTTTAAAATCTAAAGGCCTTAAGGAAACACCAATCCCGAACATGATAAAAAAGAGCGCAACGGGAAGGACAACTTTGGTCAGTAAATCAGCTTGCATAGCTCAATAGACTATGGAAAATACAATTTGAGTTGGTACTTTAACTTATTCATGACTAGATCAGGTCCCTTTGTTTTTTCTGGTTCTTTGATTCAGTCTTACTATGACTACAACCTTAAAACCAGATAAAAAATGCGACCTTATTTCAACTATTCTATCCTTGAATGGATTAGTAGGAGGTAATTGCTTAGTGTTTTGCTCTCTTACCACGACGGAATGCAATTAACGCTAACAATGCTGATGATAGCATCCAAAATGCTGCAGGTACCGGTACTGATGTAATACTTGTAAAACTTCCTTCAATTTCATTTTCATTAAAAATGTCACCAAACCGCAATCTGAAATTACTACCTGAATTGCTCAAGTCCCAGGCAGAAGTCTCCGGGAAGGGTCCTTGAAGTAGCGAGTCATCTGCTAAAGTATTCCCCAATGGCTTGAGAGGTATATTTGCAAACTGAGGAGTTAAGCTATTAACCTCCAATCCTGAAAATCCATCAGAGTTTGGTAATCCGGCCAATAGATCAAATACATTTCCCACAGGAATATTTATTAGACTATCACTTGGACCGACGAATGAAAACTCATACCCATCCACATTGCCAATAATGGAAGTCACACTATTTAAGTATTGACCAAAGGTAGGATTCGACAAATTATCCGGCACAGCACTATCGTAGGAGAGAACAAACGAAAAAGCATCTCCTAAAGAAAAGCGACTCGCAAGCGAAGAATCAACCGAAGTTAATATACCCTCACCTTTGTAAGACACAATCGTTGCATTAATATTCAGTGGCACCAACACCAACACACATAATAGTAGTCGTTTCATAATTTATTCCCATTTGTTATCTATCTGCAAGTATCTTAAGAGATAAATACATCAATACTAACCTTGCATATAAAATAAAATCAAAAAAACTTTTCCCAATGAGTCTATAGCTCTATCAATCGAGTCTATAATCACAACCCCAACACACATCTTAAACTTCAAAAACTACTCATTATTTTTATTTGATTAATGAAATAATTCAGATAATCTAATTGAATTATTTTATCTAAATACCTGTTTTTTATTACAAAAGATTTAAATCCTTTTGTACAATACATTGATATTTACATAATTGATATACAACATAAATACTGTTTAAATAATGTTTAGCATCTACCACGCACTAGTAAATGCTCTTAATTAGTGAGTATCCCGCTAGACATCACCTGGAACAACTTCGTTCGAAGTTCAAAACTCATCTAAAAACATTTGCACCATTTATTGGCGCACATCTTGTTTAGCATTAGCCAAGACCTTTAGTCATTTAGCCAAGCTAACATTTTTTTGCACACGCATATTTTGTGCGTGCACTAAATGGATTTAACTCTGTGTCCCATGGAACGGCAATGTGGTTTATTCAACCTCTTAACGTTAAGGAGCAGGTATGAAGGATGAAAATAAGTCTGATGCTATTTCTAGCGAAATACATGCTGAAGAAATAGATAGTTTAGACAATTCAATCACTGACGAAAATAATGAAGTCACGTCAGTATCAAGCAGCCGTCGCAGATTTTTAGGTGGCGTTGGCGCAGCACCATTTGCACTCGGAGCTGTTAGCTTAACAGGTGGCGCAGAAGCAAGTGATCGTCATAAGCATAAAGATAAGAACAAGGGTAGACGGTCTCGAGGGATACTGACGCCTTGGGCTAATAATTTAAAAGGACGCGCAAAACGTTCTGCTAAAATTCGTGTTCGTGCGGCATTAAGACAATTAAAGCGAAATAGCGATGTTCGCGGTCGAGACAATTTCTTACGTACACATAAGAACAATGGCGACGAAAGACATTTGCCTAATTTTATTGGTAACTTCCACAAAGGTTTGAAGCAAAATGATCTTGGTGAAGTGGATCCTAAGGCTTATAAACTTCTTCGAACAGCGTTGCGCACAGGGGAATTTAGCGATCTAGCAAAAGTACCACTTGGTTGCGCTGATCCTACACAACAACGTCGACTAGTTAACCCATTAGCTGGTATTGCATGGCAAGGATTAGGTCCAGATTCTCATGCGCAAACCGTACCTCCCGCTCCAAATTTTTCAAGTAAAGAAGCTGCCGCAGAAACGGTTGAGGTCTATTGGGGAGCACTATTACGTGATGTGCCTTTTGATCAGTATGAAAATTCTCCTTTAGCTTATGCCGCTGCTGATGAATTAAATTCAATGGCTGGTAAAGGTGACATGAAAGATGTTAAAGGCTCGATCACCCCAAATAATCTATTCCGTTCAGGATTGCCTGGCTCTGAGAAAGGACCATTTACCTCTCAATTCATGTTATTGGATGTGCCATATGGTGCACAACCTTACGACCAGACAATTGTAAGCCGCGCAGAAAACTTAGACTTCATGACTGAGTATGATGAATGGTTAGATATTCAACGTGGTTGCGCTCAAGGTCCAGGTAAAGAAGTTTTCGATCCAACACGTCGATATTATTACAATGGACGTACCGCTGCTTCTTATGTGCAGGTGGATGCATTGGCACAAGCTTACTTTAATGCATGTATCATCATGCTCACCCCGCCAACTACAATTGGTCAGTTTGGTATGAATGCAGGTGCTGGCGGCATAGGCGCACCATTTGATCCTAACAACCCTTACTTTGGCTCTGCCGTTGGTGGTGGTGTAGGTGATGCATCAGGATTCGCGGGTGCAGCACGTATTTCAGAAGGTCTTGCGACATTTGGTCCTCCACAAATCTTAACATTACTTTGGGAAGTGTCTGGAAAAGTTGCACAAAACCAATGGTTCCAAAAGTGGAATGTCCATCGTCGTCTTCGTCCTGAAGCTTATGGAGGCCGAGTGCACAACTGCTTAAGAGGAGCGGCTGAATACCCTCTTCATTCGAGTATTTTAAACTCTCAAGCAGTTCAAGAGACTTATAATAAGTATGGCTCTTACTTACTGCCAATGGCATTTCCTGAAGGGTCTCCTACACATCCATCTTATGGTGCTGGTCATGCATCTGTTGCGGGTGCTTGTGTCACAGTGCTTAAGGCTGTCTTTGATGAAAACGCAGTGGTGTCTAATCCAATGCAACCAAGTGCTGACGGAACTAAGCTTGTGCCATACACAGGTGGTGATGAGTTAACTGTTGGTGGTGAGCTTAATAAGCTTGCGGGTAACATTGGTTGTGCGCGTAACTTTGGATGTGTGCATTGGCGTTCTGATAATGCAGTGTCTTACCGTTTAGGTGAGGAATTTGCAATTCAGTACATGAAGGACCTTGCCGAGACAACCAACGAACCGTTTAACGGGTTTGAGCTTACAACATTTGATGGCAAGAAAATAATAGTATAAGTATTTTTACATGCATATAACTATTAACAGGGGTGGCTTTTTAGTCACCCCTTTTTGTTATACTTTTAAAAAATAAAAGATATAAACCCATGAAAAAATTGCAATATATACTTACCATCTCTTCTCTATTTATATTTGCGTTATTTATAACATCAATCTCAGCTAGCGAAGAATCGGCTCTTACGTGGTTGCAGCCAACACCTGCTGACTATGCCTCTGCCAATGCACATATTTCTGTGAATGGAAGATTTGTTGCATTTCATTCTGCAGCAACAAACTTAGTTCCTAATGACACAAATAATCGACAAGATATATTTGTTTATGACCGCGAATCTAAAATCATGGAGCGTGTCTCAATACATTCTGATGGAAGTGAAGCAAATCACTACTCATTAAACCCTTCTATATCAAGAAATGGAAGATATGTTACTTTTATGTCTTCCGCTGAAAACCTCGTTGATAATGATGCAAATGGTCAAATTGATATTTTTGTGCGTGATCGACAAGAGAAGACAACATCACTTGTATCAGTCTCAATAGAAGGCAACTCAGGTAATACACGATCATTACACCCTGTTATATCAGCAAATGGTCGTTATATTGCATTTGAATCTGCAGCAAAAAATCTAATTAAAGATGATATTAATGAAAGTTCTGATGTGTTTGTACGTGACCTCGTCGAAAAAACAACAGAACTCATCTCATTAACCAGTAGAGATCAACAGGCAAACCACAGCTCACATAATCCTTCAATATCTTCTGATGGACGCTACGTAGTGTTTCATTCTCCAGCTCGCAACTTAGTGCCCGTGGACAACAAGCGTAGCGATGAAAATGAGTGGAACTTCTCAGATGTATTTATTCGTGATCGTGAGTTAGGCAAAACTGAAATCATTTCATTAAACACCTTAGGCCAGCCAGGGAATCACCCTTCTCACAGTGGAAGCGTATCCACGGATGGTCGTTTTGTCGCATTCGCCTCTATGTCTTCGGATTTAGTAGAGAACTACCCTGATACTGCTTTAGAGATTACTGGTAAAGGCCGTACTGCCAGACGTATCGATATATTTGTACGAGATCGAAAAAATAAAACAACTCAACTAGCTTCCATTGGTAAAGAAGGCGCACCAGGTAATCATCAATCACAATCACCAAAAATATCATCCAATGGACGCTATGTAACGTTTCAATCAGCTGCTAGCAATCTTACTGAATTTCGCGTGCCAGGCTCACTGATTAATATTTATCGACGTGACCTTCAAGAAGGAAAGACGATGCTTGTCACCAACTATTACGGACCTAAAGAAGGCAATATTATGGCAGCACATTCTGCTGTGTCTGAAGATGGAAGCTTCGTAGTATTTGATACCAACTATGGTCATTCTGGCGCTGAGCTAGCAAGAGAGTCAGACGTGTATGTCTGGAATGCTAGTAATGGCAAATTAGAATTAGTTTCCTTTGAAAACCTAAATATCAACCACACTGATTAACTGAGTGCTAAGCATGGCCTTTCATCTTTGAATTCATCAAATCGAATATATAGCCGAATGGGTCTGTTACAGAACAACATATTCCAACCATTCATGAACTGTGATTTCAGAAACTCAGGCGTCATTATCTCTAATACGAACAACAATTGTCTCGATACTGTCTGTCTCAATGAAGATCACTGAGTGACCATTACTAAACCATTCATCGTTCCATTCAAATAAGTTTAAATAGCTATTTCCAAGATAGTAGCCCTATAAGATTATTATAAGTTGGAACACCAACTTCAGAAATCTGCGAGGTAGTGAATAATCTGTCTTACATAAAAAGGCGGACAATATCCGCCTTTACTGATTAAGAATATCTAAAATTTAGCTATCAGACTTCTTTTCTCCACATTTTCCTTCTCCACACTTGCCTTCACCGTGCTTTTTCATTCTTTTCATTTCATCTTCTGTCAATACACCATCACCATTCTTATCTTTTTTAGAAAATTTCTTTTCCGCATGTGACATAAACTCGTCTTTACTAACACTACCATCTTCGTTTACATCCATTTTTTTCATTTTCTTTTTACAGAATTTACCATCACTGTCTGCAACCATATAACCAGTAGACAGTTCAGTCATTTTAAATGGATTTTCTTCAGCTACTGCTATATGAGTTACAAAAGTACTAGTGGCTACAATGGCGCTCATTGCTAATAAATTTGACTTAAATTTATACATATAATTTCCTCGTAACGTTGAAATAGAACTAGGGTCTTAAGGATATTGGACTTACTTTAGCTAAAAAGTTCATGCTAACTGTCGTCTATAAGAGCACTGTCAGCCCATAATCCAGCTTTTTCTGATGGTCAACGTTCAGGTGATGCAGCACTTAACCAAGAATAAAAAATAACACTAGTTCCAGCATAGTAAGTTGCAGGAACTGACACAAGCATCAAAAGCCATAGGGTGATTTTCTTTTGCTTAATCATTTCTGATGAATACTTAAGTCTGCTTACGGCTCAAATGCGTTCATTAACATATAGAGTATATTAGCAAATTCAAATATACTGAACCACAATTGATTCTAATGTCTGCTAACGGCTCAATAGCGGTCATTCACCGTTCGCGAATTTCTACGGATACATCAGGAGCCTCTTCCCAATTAACTGTTCTGAAAAAGTTATCACACGTACCAAATCCATCTGTATTTCGATACGTTTGCATGCCAGTAACAGTGTCACCTGACAGCCATACTAAAACGAAGTGATCTGTCTCAAATCCCGTTGCACAATACTGCCAAGCCTCATCTGTTGCTTCAAACTGACGATTCTGTGGTGGGCCCATTATTTCTTCAAGTTCTGATTTGCTCATTCCTGCAGTGATTTTAGATGAGTTAGTCATCACTTTACTTTGAGATGCACATCCTGCTATTAGGATAATCAAGAAAGCTGTAGCAACTCTAACCATAGGTTTCTCCCTTAATAATTGACGGCCAATATCTAGAAATATTATACATGCATACAAATATTGACGAATTATTGCAGGCAAAAGCCTCGGCATTTTTTCTGGATCAACTCGAGCTCCTTAATGACTGCACCAAGATCAATTGACTCGCCTCGAAAGGTAAGTATCTGGCTTTCAGAATTGTAGTCTCTGTGGAAAAACTGCGGAAAGCTCCATGGCGTAGGTTCCAGTGAATTTATTCTCGAGTCTGAGTAAACAGCGGAGTTGTTGCTTTTAAACCAATCCTCAATTCGCTCATCGTAGTGCTCGAAATGATTTCGGAATTTGCGATCGGAAAGAAGATTATCCAATTCAACTTCGAGTAATGCTCGTAGCTTTTCACCCCTCGGCAGTCTCGACTCGTGTGAAGGCCAGAGTATTTTAGATATATTTCCTGCAGCGACGAGGATTGATTGAATTGAACACCAAACTTCAATTTCATCGAAGTAATTATTTGTGGCATGCAAACGCACGGCAGCTCGTTTCGCGATCTTAGCCTGTTTCACAATTTCGGAAATAAATACCATCTCCGCAAGTCCACTTATTTGGCTATCGTCGGTCATTAGCATTCACCACGGTTACCATTTTCATGATTCATAATTTAAATGAAGAATGTCTGCTTTAGGTCGAAAGCGGACATTCAACGCTTTACTCAGTTGCGTAAGAACAGTGTAGGCTTGGATGTCAACTGGAGTAATTTGCCTATATGCATTTTTGTATTTCAGA
>JBGCDS010000035.1:0-12619 GCA_045105615.1 Gammaproteobacteria bacterium | reverse complement strand
GGAGTTAAAAAAATATGAAAATGAGAGCAATGGTACTAGCGAGTGCCCTACTAGCAATGGTAGGCATGAGCAGCGTAGTAAGTGCAGAAGAGACGATGTATGTTCCGATTCCAAGTTATCGTGTAGGCCCATATGCAGCGGGCGGTACAGGATATTTTGGTGGAATTTTAGATTACTACAATCTTCTTAATTCACGTGGTGGATTAAACGGCGTAAAACTGATTTGGTCTGAGTGTGAGACTGAGTATTCAGTAGAGCGTGGTGTTGAGTGCTACAAGCGCTTAAAAGATCGTGAAGGTGGTGCAGTATTTTTTGATCCACTATCTGTAGGTATTTCAACAGCATTGATCGAAACAGGTCGCGCAGACAAGATGCCAATTATTGCAGTAAACCATGGTAAGACAGCCGGCCAACGTGGCGACATCTTCCCATATTACTTCATGCCTGGTATCAACACTTATGATGAGCATTCAATTATGGTGCACTACATTGGTGGTTTAGAAGGTGGCTTAAGCAACCTGAAAGGCAAGAAGATCGCGATGTTGTTCCACGGTTCTCCATATGGTCGTGAAGCAATTGAGTTCATGGACAGCATGTGTGAGAAGCACGGTTGCTCACATGAAGCGATTGAAGTGCCTCATCCTGGTAACGAGCAACAATCCCAGTGGTTGAAGATTCGTCGTTCAAAGCCTGACTACGTATTACTACGTGGCTGGGGTGTAATGAATCCAGTAGCGATGCAAACAGCGAAGCGTATGGGTTACCCAGTAAGCCGATTAATCGGTAACATCTGGTCAAACTCTGACGAAGATGTGATTCCAGCAGGTTCTGCGGCAGATGGCTACCAAGCGATCACCACACATCCAGCAGGAACAGACTTCAAAGTGGTTCAAGACATCATTGGTGATGTATACGGATCAGGAAAAGGCGACTTACAAGATAAGAGTCGTTTAGGATCAGTATATTGGAACCTAGGTGTATTAGCGGGTGTTGTACACACAGAAGCACTACGCATTGCACAAGAGCGTTTTGGTAACCGTTCACTAACAAGTTCAGAAGCACGATGGGGCTTTGAGAACTTGAAGTTAACTTCAGCCCGTATCGAAGAGTTAGGCGCAACTGGTTTAGTACCAGAATTGAACCTATCTTGCTTAGATCACGTTGGCGGTCATTTAGCTAAGTTCCAGCAATGGGATGCGAATGCACGTCAGTGGAACATTGTGTCTGATTGGATTGAAGGTGACGTACCATTGTCACAGGCGATCATTGATGCAGGTGCAGAGAAGTATGCAGCAGACAACGGTATTACAAGACGTCCTTGTGATGCTAGTAACAACGATGATGACTTCGATATCTAATTCGAATTCGTAATCAAATTAAACCGGACTCTTTTGAGTCCGGTTTTTTTTCGTCTGCGTTTTTGTAAAACTTAAATCAACTAAGCAATATAAATTTTGAATAAAACAACTCTTCCACAAGGTCGCAGCATATTAATCACTGGATGCTCATCTGGTATCGGCTATCAAGTAACAAAAGATTTAATAGACCGCGGCTACCAAGTGATTGCTAGTGCTCGCAATCAAGAGGATGTAGAACGACTCAATGAAGAAGGCATATTCTGTCTACAGTTAGATTTAACAGATTCTCAAAGTATCGCTAATGCATTCAAGGCTACGTTGGAATACACAGGAGGCTCTCTCTATGGTCTATTTAATAATGGTGCTTATGGTCAAGCTGGTGCAGTAGAAGACCTTTCACGCGAAGCCATGAGCCTACAGTTCGAAACTAATGTGGTTGGCACAATGGAGCTAACTAATTTAGCCATCCCAGT
This sequence comes from Gammaproteobacteria bacterium, assembly GCA_045105615.1. Classification (GTDB taxonomy): domain Bacteria; phylum Pseudomonadota; class Gammaproteobacteria; order UBA4575; family UBA4575; genus UBA1858. The sequence continues at coordinate 10,788 of JBGCDS010000035.1, read as the reverse complement.
TATGCGTCAGCATGGCGCTGGACGTATTATATTCAACAGTTCGATACTTGGATTTATAGCACTCAAATTCAGAGGTGCTTATTGCGCAAGCAAATACGCTATCGAAGGATTTGCTGACACATTAAGACTTGAATTGAAGGACACCAATATAGCCACCTGTTTGATTGAGCCAGGCCCTATAGAAACTAAATTTAGAGCCAATAGTTATCAAATGTACCAAAAATACATAGACCGAGATAACAGCCGATTTAAACAAGAATATGTAAACTCAGAAAAACGCTTACTGAAAAAAGGCGCCGCAGCACCTTTCACATTACCGCCATCAGCCATTACACCTAAGATAATTCATTCGCTAGAAAGCAGTTCGCCAAAAGCGCGTTATTACGTTACTAAGCCTACCTATGCACTAGGATATTTGAAGCGAGTATTAAGCAATAAGCTTTTAGATAAATTACTACTGAAGATTTCTAATAGCTAATTTAACCTTTAGAAAAGTGCAACTGCTCTTCTTGCAGGTCAATATTAATGACATCACCAGCGGAATATTTACCCTCTAACAAATCTTTTGCTAATGCATCTTCCAAGTATTGCTGTATAGCTCTCTTTAACGGACGCGCACCGTAGATTGGATCAAATCCAGCTTCGCCAAGATACGCTAATGCAGCTTCGGAAATCTCGATACCAATCTCACGTTCCACTAAACGCTGACGCAGTCGATTCAATTGGATCTTTGCAATCTCTTTTATCTGTTGCTGTGTTAAAGGCTTGAATACTATTGTGTCGTCAATCCGATTAATGAACTCAGGTCGAAAGTGCTGACCAACCACTTCCATGACGGTTGCTTTAATCTCGTCATAATTTTGAGAGGCAGATAACTCTTGGATACGATCACTACCAAGATTAGACGTCATCACTATTACTGTATTCTTAAAATCTACTGTACGCCCATGACCATCCGTAAGGCGACCATCGTCTAGCACTTGTAACAAAATATTAAACACATCCGGGTGTGCTTTCTCAACCTCATCCAGCAATACAACGCTATAAGGTTTACGTCTAACAGCTTCTGTTAAGTAGCCTCCTTCTTCGTATCCTACATAACCTGGAGGCGCACCCACCAAACGTGCAACAGAATGCTTCTCCATAAACTCAGACATATCAATGCGCACAATCGCTTCTTCGGTATCAAATAAAAACTCAGTCAATGCTTTAGTCAATTCTGTTTTACCAACACCAGTAGGCCCAAGCATTAGAAAAGAACCATTTGGACGATTTGGATCAGCCAAACCTGCTCGAGACCTTCTTACTGCATTGGATACCGCAGTAATCGCCTCGTTCTGGCCAACCACTCTACGTTGAAGATAGCTTTCCATCTCGAGTAACTTTTGCTGTTCACCTGACAACATTTTGGTCACTGGAATACCTGTCCATTTAGAAACCACTTCTGCAATTTCATTGTCGCTCACGTTATTACGCAACAACTGTGTCTGTCTATTTTCATTTCCAGCTGCTGCGGCAATCTTTTTCTCTAAGATAGGTATGGCCCCATATTGAATCTCAGACATCTTAGCCAAGTCACCGGCACGCCTTGCCACATCCATTTGAATACGCGCTTGCTCCAATTCTTCTTTAACATGATGCGTACCTTGTAATGTCGCTTTATCTGCATTCCAAATTTCTTCTAGATCAGCATAACTTTTCGATAGCTCTGAAATTTCACTCTCAAGAATATCTAAACGTTTCAGAGACGCATCATCAGATTCCTTCTTCAGGGCTTCTCGTTCAATTTTCAACTGAATAAGACGCCGATCCATACGATCCATTTGCTCTGGTTTTGAATCAATTTCCATACGAATTTTTGATGCGGCTTCGTCGACCAAGTCGATCGCCTTGTCCGGCAACTGCCGACCTGAAATGTATCGATGCGACAAAGTAGCTGCCGCTACAATCGCTGGATCAGTTATTTCTACACCATGATGTAATTCATAGCGTTCTTTTAAGCCACGTAGAATTGCAATAGTATCTTCTACAGAAGGCTCATCAACAATAATTTGTTGGAAACGTCTTTCTAACGCCGCATCTTTTTCTATATATTCACGATACTCATCTAGTGTTGTCGCACCCAAACAATGTAACTCGCCTCTGGCTAATGCTGGCTTCAACATATTGCCAGCATCCATAGCACCTTCTGCTTTACCTGCACCTACCATAGTATGTAGTTCATCTATAAATAATATGATCTGCCCTTCTTGTTTAGACAAATCATTCAACACGGCTTTTAACCGCTCTTCGAATTCACCACGAAATTTCGCACCCGCAATTAATGCGCTCAAGTCCAATGAAAGTAATCGCTTACCCTTAATACCCTCTGGCACCTCACCATCGACAATTCTTTGTGCCAAGCCTTCAACGATGGCAGTTTTACCTACTCCAGGCTCACCAATTAATACAGGGTTATTCTTTGTGCGTCGTTGCAATACTTGAATTGAGCGACGAATTTCATCATCACGCCCAATCACAGGATCTAACTTGCCTTGCTCAGCACGCTCAGTTAAATCAACCGTATATTTTTCTAGTGCATCGCGTTGCTCTTCTTGGTTTTGATTCTTTACCGACTCGCCTTTACGAAGATTTTTAATTGCTTTTTGGACACTAGATTTATTTGCGCCGAACTGCTTTAACAAATCACCTACAGAACTCTTATCTTCCAACACAGCAACGGCAAAGGCTTCACAGGCGATATACTCATCACCCCACTCATGGGCCACTTTTTCAGTAATATTTAACACACCTGAAAGACTTGAGGACACATGTACTTCGCCCCCCGCACCACTCACTTGCGGCAGCGATTCTACCTGCTGCTGTAATTGAGCAGTTAACTTATCTACATCAATACCAGCATTTACATATATGTTGTAAACACCACTACCTTGATGTGCAAGCATAGCTTGCAGAACGTGCGTAGCTTCTAACATCTGATGGTCATGGCGCACAGCTAAAGACTGCGCTTCTTGTAGGACAGTTTGAAATGTTGTGGTTAGTTTATCTGTTCTCATCAGTTTCAAATATAAATGTAAGATGTTATATATTTGGGGGCACGCATGAGAAACTTCAAGGGCGAATAGTTAACGCTTGGCAATAACCGTTGCCATCCTTCCAGTAATCGCATTGCGTCGATACGAGAAAAACTGATCATCATCAGTATAAGTGCAAAATGACCCACCATATATATTTGGTATATCGGCCGCTTTAAGAACAATCTTTGCTGCTTTATAGATATCAAGATTCCACTTGCCAGGTTTTTTAGCCTTAAAACAAGGTTCAAAATTGGGATTACGATTCATATAAGCTTCAAATACATCTTCTCCCACTTCAAATGCACTAGGGCCAATAGCAGGCCCCAGCCAAACATAACTTGGCTTAATGTATTGCGACATGCTCTTAATAGTATTCTCAATCACTCCATCGACTAGACCACGCCAACCTGCATGCACTGCACCAATACATTCACCATTATGGTCAGACAACAATATAGGCAAACAATCTGCGGTTAATACCGCACATGCAATAGTATTACTGGTGGTGAATGAAGCATCTGCTTCTATCACATCTGCATCTACATTAGCGGCATCTACGGTTATGGTGCTGTGTGTTTGCTTCAACCATTTAATATCAACAGCACTTCCTAACAGTTGGTTAATATCATAACGATTAGTTAAAACATTTTTCTGATTATCACCAACATGCAATGCGAGATTAAATGTTTCGTATGGCTCTACACTCACACCTCCAATTCTGCTTGTAGTAAACGCCATCACTTTATCTTGCAACGGCCAATCAGGATGAATCAAGTGCAAACTCATAACGATGAATGCTCTCTCAGCACATCTAACAAGCCACACATATCATCAGGCATCTCTTTATTCCACTTCATTGATTGATTCGTGACTGGGTGCTCAAAGGCGAGCTCAAAGGCGTGCAACGCCTGGCGTGGGAAAGAACATAGACATTCATTTAATTCTACAGGCACGTTTGCTACCCGCTGGACACGTGGCGCATAAACAGCATCACCTATTAACGGATATTTTTTGGCTGAGAAGTGCACGCGAATTTGATGAGTACGACCTGTTTCCAGTTTCGCTTCTACCCAGGTATGTCGTTTGAATTTCTCCACGACTTTGTAATGTGTACATGCTGGCTTACCCTTCTCGGATATCGCCATTTTGGTTCGATCGTGAGGATGACGGCCAATCGGTTCATCAATAGTGCCACCTGAAATCATATGGCCACGCACAATGGCATAGTAACGACGCTCAACCAAACGCGCTTGCAGCATATTGGTTAATGCGGTATGCGCTACCAACGACTTAGCTACCACCATAACTCCACTAGTGTCTTTATCTAGACGATGAACGATACCAGCACGAGGAAGTAAAGACTGTTGCTCCTTATAATGCAGCAATGCATTCATTAACGTACCACTGTGATTACCTGCACCAGGATGCACGACTAGACCTACTGGCTTATTAATCACCATAAGATGATCATCCTCAAACACAATATCGATAGCAATATCTTCAGCATCGTGTTGAGTATTTTGGTCTTGCTCGATAGGGTTTAGTATGACCTCTTCCCCTCCATTCACACTGAATCGGCCTGCTTGAAATTCACCATCAACCGTGACTAGCTTTTGGCCAATCCAAGATTGTATTTTGGAACGTGAATACTCCGGCAACAGCATTGCTAGTGACCGGTCAAGTCTTAACCCTGCATGATCAGTGGGAATAGTGATTGTTTGTATATTTTGTTCAGACATGTCGCTCGCTATCGCGTGTAATGTATACTTGTCATCAGAATAGTTAACTTACATTAGCAAAGATGAACCATAACATCCGATATTTAGAATTAATTTGCATCCTATGCCTAGTACTAGTATCAGGCTGCTCCACCGTCAAAGGCTTTTTTGGTGACGACGAGGAAGAAGATCCCACAATAAGTGAGGATATATCTGCCCGTCAACTTTACTCCAAAGCAAATGGTGAGATGCAAGGCAATCGATTCGCTGATGCCATCGAAAGCTATACTCTCTTAGAGTCACGCTATCCTTTTGGCCGGTACGCTCAACAGGCGCAACTTGAACTAGCTTTTCTATATTACCGCCAGAGCAATATGGATGCCGCAATTAGTAGTGCTGATCGTTTTATCAAGTTAAACCCTCAACACCCAAATGTTGACTATGCCCACTACATGAGAGGATTAGCTAACTTTGATAAAAGTAAGACATTCTTAAACTTCATCTTACCACGCAACCCATCAGACAAGGATCCTGCGCCACTGATAGCTTCTTTTGATATCTTTAACAATTTGATACATAAATATCCTGACAGCGAATATGCAGACGATGCTAAGCAACGCATGATTTATTTGCGTAATGAATTAGCAGAACATGAGCTCACCGTGGCTGATTTCTATATGCGTCGAGGTGCTTATGTAGCTGCTGCTAATCGTGCTAAATACGTGATGGAAAAATACCAAGGTGCTCCTGCTATGCCACAGGCCGTTTATACTCTTGAGCTAGCTTATCGACAGCTAGGAATTAATGATCTAGCTTATGATACGCGTAAAGTTTATGCCGCTAATTTTCTTGATGCCGATGGTAAAGTGCTAGACCCTAGTTACACAACGACCAAAATCAGCTGCGCTACTAATGTATGGGATAGAGTTCTAGAAAGTCTTAATCTAAAAACATACTATTGCAACTAATCAGCATCCAAATAATTTAACACACCAGAAGTGATAGGATAACGCCGGTCTTTGCCAAAAGCTCGACGAGTAATCTTGATTCCCGGTGGTGCTTGACGACGCTTATACTCGTTGCGAAATACCATTTTGATAATTCTTGCTACCATTTCGGAGTCAAACCCCTGCGAAATAATTTCGTCGCGACTTTTATCCTGTTCAATAAACATCTCAAGTATGGCATCAAGCACTTCATAAGGTGGGAGGCTATCTTCATCTTTTTGATCCGGCGCTAACTCAGCGCTTGGCGGCCGGTCTATAATTCTATTAGGTATAACATTCTCTAATGTATTTCTATAACGAGTTAAGTCATATACCAAAGTTTTAGGCACATCCTTTAATGGGGCAAAGCCTCCTGCCATATCACCATACAAAGTTGCATAACCCACCGCCATTTCGCTTTTGTTGCCAGTTGAAATCACCATTTGACCAAATTTGTTTGAAAGCGACATCAACAACACACCTCTTATTCGCGCTTGTATATTTTCTTCGGTAGTATCTTTTTCTGTCGACTCAAATAGCAATTGCAACGAATCATCAAATGAATCAACCAAACTATCAATCTCAATAACAGAATACTGTACTGCTAAATTAGTCGCTAATTGTCTAGCATCTTCTAAACTCATGTCTGAGGTATATTTTGATGGCATCATCACAGCATGGACTTTATCTGCCCCTAAAGCATCTACGGCTAGCGCAAGCACCAACGCAGAATCGATCCCACCCGAAAGACCAATTAATCCTCCATTAAAACCATTCTTCTCTACATATTCTTTCAATCCATAGACTAATACCTCATAGATTGAGGAAATATTACTATTTATAGGAGAGATTATTTCTCTCGTAGTTAAATCTTTCCTGCCTTTATCAAATTCAATGAAGTGCACAGCTTGTTTACATTGGTCTGATCGAAATAAGATATTTTGCCCACGATCTATTGCAAATGAACCCCCATCAAACACCAGCTCATCTTGCCCACCCACTTGATTAACATAAACCACTGGCAAATCACTTTCTTTCACACGCAAGCTAACCTGGTCTTCTCTTTGACTTTGCTTTCCCACATGGTAAGGACTTGCATTAATATTAATGATGAGCTCTGCCCCGGCTTCCCTAGTTAAGCGCACAGGCTCAGGATTCCAAATATCTTCACAAACCGTTAACCCAACAGCAACCCCTTTAATACTGACCACGCACGGACTCTCTCCTGCAACAAAGTATCTTTTTTCATCAAAGACATTGTAGTTTGGAAGCGTCATTTTGTAGTAATTCGCAATTACTTTCTTATCTTGAATGACAATAGCAGCATTATATTGCTTGCCATGATCAATCCAGGGCAAACCTAAAATCACACAAACACCAACAGCTTCTTGTTGTATTTTAGACAACGCCAATGTAACCCGCCTCGATATATTGGATCGATATAATAAATCTTCGGGCGGATAGCCAATCAATGAAAGTTCGGTAAACACTAAGCAGTCAGCTTTTAGTTTAGCCTTTGAGTCACGAATACTATTTATAATTATTTCGCAATTGCCTTCAATATCACCCACTAAAAAATTGAGCTGATGAATGACAATCTTTAGATTTGAATTAGACAAGAAAACTCCACCTATTTATAACGACACGCTTAAACTATAGCCAATGATATAGCCGCAAAACCTTGCTAAGATAGCACTCTGTTTATCACACCACATGCTTTATGACTATTTCGGACTCAAAAACCCAGCATGTTCGCCGCAAAGACGACCAGAAAGAATCACTACAGTCCCGGTCGTTACAACTGCTTAATCTCTACCGCTTAATTATTGCAGCTTTGTTATTTAGCTTTAATTTCATTTCCATCAGTTTTATTGGACGAATAGAACTAAGCCAATTATTTTTCTACTTAAGTACATTTTACCTTATCTATTCATTCGTTGCTTTTATTGTCGGTACCAACAAATTATTAAACATCAGCACACAGGTCCACATAAATGTTCTTTTTGATGTCATTGCCATTTGTCTCTTCACATTAAATGCCGGAGGTATTGATAGCGGGTGGGGAACTCTAATTCTAGCACCTATAGCAGGTGCATCCTTGTTATTACCCGGTCAAACAGCTTTACTATTCGCCTCGTACGGAACCGTTGGATTAATTCTACAAGAGGTGTTCGGCGACTTCTCAGGCACTATCAGCAATACTTCATACACGCAATCTGGCTTATTAGGCGTTGCACTCTTTGCTACAGCATTTCTTGCGATCTCACTCGCCAAACGTGTCTCAGAAAGTACCGCGTTGGCTGAGAAACGCGGAATAGATTTAGCTAATCTTTCACAGTTAAACAATCATTTAATCAATCGTATTGAATCGGGAATCATTGTTGTTGATGAAGACAATTCAATCAAACTAATGAATAGGGCTGCCGCACAATTACTTGGTATACGCCAAAACACTCACAATATACAACTAGGCGACACTTCCCGTGAATTATTAGAGGTTCATAGCAGCTGGCAAAGAAAAGACCACACGCTGAATGAACAGAATTTTTTTGAAATAAAAAGAAAAAACCTATCATCATTACGTGCACGCATTACCAAGGTTGGTTCACGCATCGAAGACAAAGGCTCAGTGATTTACATCACTGATTCATCAGATCTAAATAGACACATACAAGACAGCAAACTTGCATCCTTAGGCAGACTCACAGCAAGTATTGCTCACGAAATCAGAAACCCGCTTGGTGCTATTAGTCATGCAGCACAGCTTCTGGATGAATCTGATAATCTATCAACTGATGACAAACGATTATCAAACATCATCCATGACCAAACAAAGAGATTGAATAAAATAATCGAGAGCGTGCTTCGCTTATCTAGAAAAGAAAGCGCTACTGTCGAACTAGTCACGCTAAAACCCTGGCTAAACAACTTCCTCAAGGAATTCAAAGAATTTAATGTTGTTAAAAAAAATTGGTGTGAAATTGATATTGCACATAATAATATCGCTGTATATACAGATACAAATCACTTACATCAGGTTTTATGGAATTTGTGCACTAACGCTGTCAAATACGCAGCCAACAAAGAGAATGAATTAACAGTGACGCTTAAAGCGTATACAGACAAGTCAAGCAATACCAGTTATTTAGATATAATAGACACAGGCCCTGGAATTAGCCCTATAGAGCAAGAAAAATTATTTGAACCGTTTTACACAACCAGCACAACAGGCACTGGCCTAGGGTTATATATTTCCCGTGAACTATGTCTTAGTTATGGTGGAGATCTAATCTATATCAACACTGCTGAAACAGGGAGTTGTTTCCGCATTCGCTTCGCACAAAAACAACAACTATAATTAAAACTATAATGGTTAAAAATATATTAATAGTAGACGATGAACCAGATATTCGTGAACTCCTAGAAATCACACTAAGTCGTATGCAATTAGAGCCTACAGCAGTTGGCACCATTAAAGACGCCAAAGCAATATTATCCGAACACAATATCGATCTCTGTTTAACTGATATGAAACTACCTGATGGCGATGGCATTGATTTGGTTGCTTATATACAAAGCGAATATCCGAATATGCCCGTTGCTGTTATCACTGCCTATGGCAGCATGGATGCAGCAATAAAAGCATTAAAGACAGGTGCATTTGATTTCGTCTCAAAGCCTCTAGACTTAAAAGCGCTAAGAAAACTTGTCTCTGGCGCATTAAAGCTATCAACTAATAATACTGACAAGCCATCACAGCAATCCAATGAGCATACCTCGCGTTTAATAGGTGGTTCCAGTGAAATGCAAAATTTAAATGCCACCATCCTTAAGTTAGCACGCAGCCAGGCACCTGTTTATATTCGAGGAGAATCCGGCGTTGGCAAAGAGCTTGTCGCTAATGAAATTCACTCACAAGGACCTCGCGGCGATCAGCCTTTCATTCCCGTTAACTGTGGCGCAATCCCCACTGAGCTAATGGAAAGTGAATTCTTTGGCCATGTAAAGGGGAGTTTTACTGGTGCCGCTAGTGATAAACAGGGCCTATTTGAAGCGGCACAGGGCGGCACGCTCTTTCTTGATGAAGTTGCCGAACTACCATTACATATGCAAGTAAAGCTGCTGCGCGCAATACAAGAACGGGCAATTAAGCCAGTAGGAAAGCAGGAAGAAATCAGTGTTGATGTACGCATTTTAAGTGCCACACATAAAGATCTCACACAAGAAGTAGAACAGGGGAATTTTCGCCAAGATTTATTCTATCGAATTAATGTCATCGAACTACCTGTCCCTCCACTACGAAAAAGATCAGACGATATAGAAGCATTGGCGAATCATATCTTAAAAAAAATCGCTGCTAGCTATTTGCTAGAAAATTTAAAAATCAATTCAGCCGCGATAGTTAAACTGTCACATTACTCTTTTCCTGGGAATATCAGAGAACTAGAGAACATTTTAGAGCGAGCTGCAACACTATGCGAAAATGAAAATATTACTGCTGATGACATTCAACTACCTAACGATAACAGTCATGATAAGTCCAACGACGAGATTGTCGCTACTGATAACGATTCACCTAGCATGACTTTAGATAAAGACCAGCTAGAAGAGTATTTAGAAAATAAAGAAAAACAGGCTATTACAGCTGCTCTAGAAAAAACACGCTGGAATAAAACAGCCGCTGCGAAATTACTAGGCATTTCATTCCGTCAACTGCGTTATCGACTAAAAAAGCTCAATCTAGAGTGACAAACACTGTCACAAACTGTCAATTTAGACCACATGAAACCATTTATTAACCTTTTATCTCTTCTCGATAGCAATAGTCGTTTTAAATAAAGTACTGTTTCGCCTGTATTTATTTAAGGGCTTATTGCCTTGGCATGAAACCTGAATTAAATATATCCAAGATTGAACATCAATCTGCCAGTTTCCAGGGTTCAGGGTAATCCAGAGCGCGCAAGGAAGCGTGGGTATGAATGACTTTAACTATTTTATTTACTCATA
>JBGCDS010000034.1:0-6281 GCA_045105615.1 Gammaproteobacteria bacterium | reverse complement strand
GGGGCGCATCGATTAAAAGGTGGTATACGCCAGTTAATTGCTGCAATAAGTGATCAGCTCTCAACTGAATCAGTTTTGTGCGACGCTGTTGCTATTGATATTAAATACACATCTGAGAATATTATTACGATATTTGAAAATAATGATCATACTGAACAAGTATCCAGTCAACGAGTAATCATGGCGCTGCCACCAAGAGTGGCGCTTAACCAAATTAGTTTTGATCCTGCGTTCTCTAATGTCAGAACGCAACAGCTTAATGAAATAGCAACTTGGATGGCAGGGCATGCAAAACTAGTCTGTGTTTATGAACAGCGATTCTGGCAACAGCAAGGTTTCTCAGGTGATGTCATTAGTCATCGCGGGCCATTACAAGAGATACATGATGCATCCTCTGAGGATGGAAGCTTGAACGCGTTATTTGGTTTTATCGGTGTGCAAGCGGTGAATAGGAAGGATAGGCAAGATGAATTGAAGAAAATGGCGATTGCTCAGCTAGCTAGAATATTTGGTGAGCAAGCATTAAATCCGATCGCAGTTTATCTACAAGACTGGGCAATGGAGCCATACACTTCTACTGCATTAGATCAGGAGATTCAAAGATTCCATCCTGCTAATAATATTGGGAATGTCAGTGAAAAGACTTGGAGTGATAAATTGATATGGTCTGGATCCGAAGCAGCTGATTACAGTCAGCAGAATAATGGTTTTTTAGAAGGTGCAATAGAAGCCAGTATATATGCGTCTTCACTATTGCAGAATTAAAATAGTCTTCTCATATGAAAAACTCAGAACCAGAAAAGTTAATCAAAAAACATGAAAAACTTGTCCATTCAGACATGATGAAAGTCACTTCTCATGTGCAGCGGGAAGCAGGAAAGTGGATTGTTAATACGCTAATGATAGAAGGCTGTGATGTGCCATTTCGATACAAGAGACAGGTTAAATATAAAGACTTGAAAGGACAGCGAGTTAATCTTACTTATTATGCAACAAGAGAATTAATAGCAGGAATTGAGATGGAAATAATGAATGTGGTTAGGATAAAAGTATCTTGAATAGTAACATTCTAAGAAATTCAATCTATACTCTTTTAGCTATCAATCATCTTCTTCAGTGTATTCTTCTAAAGCAACATCCAACATCGAATATCCTGCAAAACCTTGTAAGCTATCTTTGCTTTGTATGCTTAATTCGCCGCTTGCCCAAACTGCGTAGTCTAACCATTCTTGTTTAAGTGCAGTTTTAGAGGTGATGTGAATAATTTGATTGGATGGAGGTGGAGGAGTGTGAATGCAGGCTCCAAAAAATGGAACCAGTAAAAAATTTTGGAAGGTTTCAGTGTCAAAGTCAAAATCAAGCGGTACTATGAATCCTGCAATTTTAATCAGTTGATTATTTAGTTCAGGAACAATCGGTGCAGAGGCTAGTATGGTTCTTAGTTCATCATAAGCGTTCTGAGCTTCTTCTGTATCATCATCAAAGCTGAAGCTATCTGACGCGCTAAAGCTGCTATTTTCATTCAGTTTTAATAATGATTCCACATAACCTTCGGGCATCATCTCATCCCATTCAAGGATGCGAGCATCCCCAGCAAGAGCTAAATTACTAGTAATAATGAAAAATAATAAAAATGAAAAAAATTTCTTCATGATCGAATAGTTAATCCATCTTGCAAGGTGTTTCTATAGGCATTAAATGCTGGGATTAAAGATATCACTAAACCAGCAATTAAAATTGATGCAAGTAATAGCCACTGGAATGATGACAGTGGAGTGAGTGTAATAGCTATGCCATATGATTGATGCAAAATTGGTGCGAATACGATTATTGATAGATATAACATGCCAATCGCTAATATCATACTAAATATAATCAGCAGCTCTGTTTCTATTATCATTAATAATGAGATGCGTAATGGTGACGCGCCAACAGATCTCAATACAGCTAATTCACGCCTGCGCGAACTAAGGTTAGTGAGAATGATAGCAAGCATGCTGAGCAGAGCGGTAACAATGACAAAACCAGATATGATTATCAATACTTTTTCTATTGTTCCCACTACTTTCCATAGCTCAAGTAAAGCGACCCCAGGCAAGATAGCGAGTAATGGCTCTTTACGGTAATCATTGATTGCTCTTTGAATGTTAAAAACATCGTGTTTGCTTTTTAGCTTGATTAAAAATGCAGTAATAGATTTAGGCTGTAATGAATAGCTGTCTATATCTTCTGCAGATAGACCTGGTTTGCTAGCAATACCATGTTCCCACCCTATATGTATTGCTTCTAATGCTTTTAGATCAATTATAATGCTGTCATCAATAGGTGAACCGGTGGATTCTAATATACCACTAATAGTGAAAGGCATATTTGTGTGGTTAGTGAGGCTTACATTACCCATGCCATGAGCAAGAATAATTTCTTCATTTAAAGTGTAGTTGAGTTTTTTAGCAACATTAGAACCGATCACTGCATCAAATAAATTAGAAAACTTCTTGCCGCTAATAAGAGATAAGTTACGATTATTTTTGTACTGGTAATGATTGAGGAAATTTTCGTTGGTGCCAATGACACGAAATCCTTTATGTGAGTCTCCTAGAGAAATAGGAATGCTCCAATCGATGCTAGAGTGCTTGGTTATTTTTTGGTAGCTATCCCAAGATACATTATTAGTTGCATTGCCAATATGAAATATTGAGTATAAAAGTAGTTGTACTGAGCCGCTGCGTGAACCGACAATTAAATCTATGCCGGAAACAGTATTAACAAAATTATCCTTGGCTTGAACTCTTATAGTGTCAACGGCTAGAAATAACAAAATGCTGATAGCAACAGAGAAGACAGTTAGGCTGACTGAAAATTTTCTAAACCTAAGACTTTTTATGGCAAGTCTAAGAACAACACTGCTCATGAAATACTTCCCGAGGTGAATTGTTTCATCGGTATAGTCGAGTTAAACATGGTCGCTAGAGAAAGATCATGACTGACAAATATTAAAGTGCTATTGGTTTTCTCGACTTGATTGAAAAGTAACTCAATAAAACCGTGTTTAGCATCAGAATCTAATGCGGATGTTGGCTCATCAGCAATGATAATTTCAGGTGAACCAATTAATGCACGAGCAGTAGCGATACGCTGTTGTTGTCCGGTGCTGAGTTCGGTGATATTGCGATTAAAAATATCTTGGCTATTTAAACCTAATGAGCTTAGTAGCTCTGAAGCATGGTCGTGAGTTGATGGGCCGTTATTATCTACTTTAGCCTGTCGATACTTAGAAAAGGATAATGGAAGTAAGATATTCTCGATTACTGTTAAATAAGGAATTAAATTAAATTGCTGAAAGATAATTCCGAAATGGTCGGCCCGAAAACTATCATGCTTAGCTTTGCCTGTTTTAGTGATGTTTTTGTCTAGTATGGTTATATTTCCATGTGTTGGAGTTAGAACGCCAGTGAGTAAATTTAGAAGTGTTGATTTTCCGCTACCGCTAGCGCCATGAATAAAGACACTTTCTCCCTGCTGAATTACTAACTGTGAGATGTTTAATAGATCTTCGCTAGCACCTGGCCACCGAAATGATAGCTGGGAAATATCAACGCATCTTTTAAGTGTTTCCATAATTGATAATAATGATGTGATGTCCCAGGTCTAAAGCTATCAGATTTTGCTCTATGCTAGAAATATATGCCTGCATAAACTCACAATCATGGTTATGCAGGTGATGATCAGCTGATATGTCAGAAATCAGCGCATACAATATGGTTGTTAGTCATCATATTTGCTTCATCGATAATATTTAAGTAGAGCAATGGGTATGTCTTTTTCTGGTGGCCTGAAGATTGAGAATATGTCCAATAGCGTGTATTAATCCGCCAGTTATCGTCAGAAGGGTTTCTCCTTCATGTGGTATGACATCATCTATTAATAATTGTTCGGCAAACAATGCAATAAAAGTTAAAATGATTAAACCAATGCTAGCAATTACCACAGGCAATATTCTCCCATGAGAGCGAAATCCTGTGAATAATGCAATTAAGCTGACTGGCATGATGAATAATAAAATAAATTGGTGAAACCAGAATTCATGCAATTCATTGCCATGGTGAACTGTTGCTGTCAGTAAAGGAATTAAACTAGCAATAATAGGAAGCGCAACACAGTGTATTGCACATAAACCCGATAGCAGTATTGCAAATCTATCAAAACGTTCTTGCATATTATTTTGCACACCTTGCACAGATTCCATGAACTTCTATTGAGGTTTGATTGGGGATGAATCCTTGTTTTTGGCTGGTTTCTAACAATGTTTTGTCAAGTTTAGGTTCATGCATCTCTTTGACTTCATCGCATTTATCACAAACAAAAAATTTACTATCTAATTCATTGTGATCAACCTCGCAGCCGATAAAGGCATTACTGCTTTCTATTTTATGAATTAAGTGATTTTCTAGTAGAAAGTCGAGTGCGCGGTAGACGGTGGGTGGCTTTTCAATATGACCTTCGGTACTTAGTTTTGCCAGTAAGTCATAGGCCTTAATTGGTTTATGGCTTTGCCAGATGAGTTCAAGGACTTTTTTTCGTGTAGGCGTAAGGCGTATTGAGCGCTTAGTACATACTTGTTCGGCACGTGTTAGCGCGTCCTTGATGCATAGGTTGTGGCGATGCCGTTCTCTCATTGTTCTGCGAACCTGGGGTTGTTATAACATAACATCCTATATGCATTGGTATCGACATTCAATATTCATTCGTTGTATGAATATTGTTTTTTATAAAGTGGTTTTGCGGGAAAATCCAAAATTAAATTATTTGAATATGAACTTAATGGATATCAAATATGAAGGCTAAAATGAAAAATCCATAAAGGAAGAATGCCCCAGCAATAACTGCTTTGACGAGATCTTTGATGGCAACGCTATATTCATTATCGGTCATGGTATGTGCCTCTAGGAATAGTGATAATTTAGTTATGGCAGTAAGATTAAGCTATATTCATAAATTCAATTGATCGATTGAATGATACAACAAGAAACAACATAAATGACATTTAAAAAAGATTTATTTACCCAATTTGCTCAAGTTGGTAAGTCCCTTAGTAATGGTAATAGATTGGAATTACTAGAGTTTTTAGCACAAGGTGAACGTACTGTAGATGACCTGTCAAAAGTATCTGGATTATCAGTGGCAAATACATCACAACATCTGCAGGGCCTCAGACGATCTGGACTGGTTAAAAATAGAAC
Source organism: Gammaproteobacteria bacterium (assembly GCA_045105615.1). GTDB lineage: Bacteria > Pseudomonadota > Gammaproteobacteria > UBA4575 > UBA4575 > UBA1858. The sequence goes on along the minus strand of JBGCDS010000034.1, from coordinate 1,041 downwards.
AGAAGGGCAGAAATCATACTATCGTCTCAGTGATTATTCTATTGTGGCTTTATTGGCTTTGATGAGAAAAGTAGCTGAAGACAATTTAGCCGAGATACAAATTCTAATTACTGAGTACTTAGAGGCAAAAGATCAATTAGAACCGATGTCGAGAGATGAATTACTCGAGCGGGTGAATTCTGGAGAAGTGACTGTGGTCGACGTGAGACCAGAAACAGAATATCAATCAGGTCATTTGCCGCACGCAATTAATATTCCAACAACGAGCATTAACAATCAGATCAATCAATTGCCGCGTAATAAAGAAGTGATAGCCTACTGTCGTGGGCCATACTGTGTATTAGCATTTGATGCAATTGAGTTGCTGCGTACGCATGGGTTTAATGCACGTAGATTGGAAGATGGATTTCCAGAATGGAAACTACAAGGCTTGCCAGTAGAGAAATAAATTAAAAAATTCAATCTAGGCTGGTCACAATCATAAACAAGGAGATAATGGTGCAAGGGAAAGTATATTTGCAAGAAACAAAAGAACAATTACTAACACATCCTTTATTCAATGATCCATTTATTGAAAAGATATCTAGGCTATCGAAGTTTGAAATAGAAAGAGCTCAAAGATTTGCAGAGTTATATTATCCTCATATTCTCAGAACCAGGCTGTACCAAGCGAATGCTTTGGGGGTAACACCTGATGAGAACATACAATACGTGTTATCAGAGATTCTCTATGATGAATATGGAGAAGGCGACTTGAATAAATCTCATATGCAGTTATATCGAAATTTTATGCAGGCGACAGGACTTCAGATTAAATCCTCAAAGGCATATGCCATTATTCCTGAACTGCAAATGTACATTAGCACGATGGAGCAATTGACGCGCAATGGAGATTGGTTGGCCGCGGTGGCCGCAGTGGGTGTCGCTAGCGAGTGGCCAATACCACAGTATTACAGTTTATTGCTTAAGGGATTAAGAAAAATACCAGGAATCAAAGAAGCCGATTTAGAATTGTTCGCTGGACATGTTGAGCTTGATATT
>JBGCDS010000033.1:0-34105 GCA_045105615.1 Gammaproteobacteria bacterium | reverse complement strand
CGTATACACAAGCAAGATATGCAAAAAGCCGTATTTGATGTGTTAAATATTTCTGATGAAGAAGCTGAAAGTAAATTTGGTTTCTTATTAAAAGCATTGAAGTTTGGTTGTCCGCCACATGCAGGCATTGCGTTTGGTATGGATCGTTTGATTATGTTGATGACTGGCAGTGATTCAATTCGTGATGTGATGGCATTCCCTAAAACACAGACTGCACAGTGTCCATTAACCGATGCACCTGCAGAGGTGAGTGAGCGTCAGCTTAAAGAGTTGAATATTCGCTTGAGAGCGAAAGCCCAGGATTAACGTTACTGTTATTCCCACTTTAACCTTCGTCATTCCCGTACGACCGCCAAGGATGGCGGAAATATTATAAATGCAGGCGGGTATCCAGCAGTGTTTCAGATTTTAGTGGGATTAAATAAACTAATCAGCAATGTTATAGCTGAGCTAGATCCCCGGTTTCACAGGGACGACGTAAGTGGGTTGTAGACGTTGCTATTCTATCGTGGCAACTGCCCATTGATATTCTTCAGAGGTTGGGTATTCATTTTGTAGTAAATTGAAGTAGCTTACTTCTACTTCTTTGTCTCTAATTAAGCGCCCGATTTCAATGCCTAACTTTAATGTTTGTGGCGTGTGCGAGGCGTGTTGTGAGTAAGCGTGTAGTCGTTCAAGTGCCGGGATGCCTCGTCCTTTAGACAGGTTGATCTGTGCTAATTGAAATAATGCAACTGAGTTATTTTCTTTAAAATCTAAAGCGGTTTTAAAATAATTTTCAGCCGTATCTAAGTCTGGCACGCGTAAGGCGCATAAGCCTGCGTTGGTGTATGCGATTTCTGGGTTAGGATTACTTGCATGGGTACCAGCACGGAGAAATTTTTCTTCTGCAGCATGAGTGTTGCCGTGGTCACACAAAAAACCTCCATAATTATTGAGTGTCGAAGCATCGTTGCGTGCTTGAGATAGTGCTTTTTCAAAATGTTTTATGGCTAACTCGGGTTGTTGGCTTTTTCCATAAATCAGTCCTGCAATATTATTGGCATCGACATTATTAGGATCGAGCGCTAATGCTTGATTAATGCTTTGTTGAGCTTCGGCGAGTGATCCGCGCTGCGCATAGACAAGACTATTGGTGACAAGTGCATTAATATCAGGCGCAGGAGTAGTATCTATTGGGTCGCTGGGCTGAGTAGCACATGCAGCCAGGCAGCCAGAAAATAGTAAAATAAAAAGAATTCTTAGTTGATTATTCACAATAAAATAAACTAGACATAATAAGTGTATGCTTCAATGTAGCACTAATCCTATGAAAGCATAATGACACAAGCAATGGATGAGAAGAAAAAATATAAGCGCCCGGAGTCTGTGCTGGTGGTTATCTACAGTAAAACTGGCCATGTGCTTATGATGCAGCGTGTGTTTCCTGAGGATTTTTGGCAATCCGTGACAGGTAGTCTGGAGTGGGGCGAGAACGCTGAGCAAGCTGCGATCCGTGAGCTCAAAGAAGAGACGGGCTTGGATGCGGATGGGCTAGTTAACTGCCAATTTTCTCAACAGTTCGAAATTTACTCAATCTGGCGTGACCGTTATCAGCCGGGAATTACGCATAATCAAGAACACGTATTTCTAATGCCACTGGAAAGCTGTGAAGAAATACAGTTCGATCCACGCGAGCACAGTGAAACTCAATGGGTCACTCGTGAAGAAGCGATTCAAATGGCGACATCTCACACCAATAGTGAAGCAATTTTACGCTGGGTGCCGGATTATAATTCTGACGCCTAAAAATAGCTTCTTACTCTCTTCTCAGGATCTAGTTCGGGGCTCTAGCCAAGGAATCTAGATAGAAACATTCTCAGCAGATGCTAAACTAACGCCTTTTATTTATGCGAGAGGATCATGGCAGGACATAGTAAATGGGCAAATATTCAACACCGTAAGAAGTCCCAGGATTCTAAACGCGGCAAAATTTTCACTAAACTCATTCGTGAGATCACGGTAGCAGCTCGAATGGGTGGTTCTGATCTCTCGTCCAATCCACGTTTACGTATTGCGGTCGACAAAGGTCTCGGCGCAAATATGACTAAAGACACTATCGATCGTGCTGTAAAGCGTGGCGCTGGTGAACTTGAGGGCATGGAATATGAAGAAATCCAATATGAAGGATATGGTGCAGGCGGCACAGCTGTATTGATAGATTGCTTAACTGATAATCGTAACCGTACTGTGGCAGAAGTGCGTCATGCCTTTTCTAAACATGGTGGCAATATGGGCACTAGTGGTTCAGTCGCTTATCTGTTTTCAAAGCAGGGTGTGTTTAGCTTTGAAGAAGGTGTTGATGAAGATCGTTTAATGGAAATTGCACTCGAGTCCGGTGGTGATGACGTTGTGAATAATGATGATGGTTCGATTGATGTTATCTGTCAGCCAGAAGAATTTGTTTCGCTTAAAGAAGCACTAGAGGCGGCTGATTTGAAAGCTAGTTTTGCAGAAGTGTCTATGCGAGCGGGTACTATGGCTGAAGTCAGTGATAAAGATGCAGAAAAAATCATTCGTTTAATTGATGTGTTAGAAGAATTGGATGATGTGCAAAATGTTTACTCAAATGCAGACTTCCCTGAATCTGTTTTGGAGAACTTAAGTTAATACTAGTCAATCAATGGTTCGCATCCTTGGAATTGATCCGGGATCGGTAAAAACTGGGTACGGAATTATTGAAAGTAATGGCCAAAAGAGTCGTTACGTAGGTAGTGGCTTCTTAAAACTACCTACGGACGGGTTAGCAAATAAGTTGGGGGAGATTTTCTCTCAATTAACGACTGTGATTGGTGAGCATCAACCTGAGCATATGGCGATTGAGCAGGTATTCTTATCTAAAAATGCTGCATCGGCGCTTAAGCTTGGTCATGCCCGTGGTGCTGCAATGACAGCAGGCGTACATGCAAACCTAGAAATTTTTGAATACAGTGCAAGATCAGTTAAGCAGTCCACAGTCGGTTATGGCGCAGCATCTAAAGAGCAGATTCAGCATATGATTTTACGTTTGCTGAATATCCGTAAAGTGCTACAAGAAGATGAAGCTGATGCATTGGCTGTGGCGCTATGCCATGCACATACAGGTCTGTCCCCGCAGTACCAAAAAAATATAAAGGCATCACAATAAATGATTGGACGATTGCAGGGGCAGCTAGTCTATAAGCAACCGCCAGGCTTGATGATTGATGTTAATGGGGTGGGCTATGAAATAGACGCGCCTATGTCTACGTTTTATCAATTGCCTGAATGCGGCAATAACATCACCTTACATATACATATGATTGTGCGTGAAGATGCACAAACCCTATATGGGTTTCACGATCTTGCTGACCGCAGCCTTTTTCGTACTTTGTTAAAAGTGAATGGTGTGGGTGCAAAAATGGCGCTGACAATATTGTCAGGCATGGATGCTAATGGATTTAAAAATTGTATTAAGTTTGGTGATGTCGATGCATTAGTACGTTTGCCAGGTGTTGGCAAGAAAACGGCAGAGCGATTGGTTGTTGAATTGCGTGATCGGCTGGATAATGATTCATCTGCGCCAGTGGTTGGCGATGTGGGAGTAAATCCAGGTGCGGTACGCAATCATATTGAAGAAGCAATTTCAGCATTGACTGCCTTGGGTTATAAAGGGCCAGAAGCAATGCGCATGATCAAAAATGTGCAAGACGAAACATCTTCATGTGAAGATTTAATTCGTTTGGCATTGAAATCTAGCCTGAGTAAGTAACCCGGGGCGATGAAGAAAATATGACGACGGAACGAATAATAGAAGCCGATAATATAGGTAATGAAGATGTTGTGTTGGATCGTGCAATTCGTCCGCGCACATTATCTGATTATACCGGGCAAGAAAAAGTCTGTGAGCAAATGGATATTTTCATTGCTGCAGCACGGGAACGTAAAGAAGCGTTAGATCATGTATTGATTTTTGGCCCACCAGGATTAGGTAAGACAACGCTATCGCATATTATTGCTAATGAATTATCCGTTAATATGCGCCAGACCTCAGGCCCAGTGCTTGAGAAAGCTGGGGACTTGGCGGCTATTCTGACAAATCTAGAAGAGAATGATGTGTTGTTTGTGGATGAGATACATCGTCTTAGTCCAGTGGTGGAAGAGGTGTTATACCCTGCGTTAGAAGACTTTCAGTTAGATATTGTGATTGGCGAGGGCCCCAGTGCACGATCAATTAAACTGGATTTGCCTCCATTTACTTTAGTCGGTGCAACCACGCGAGCGGGATTGCTAACTTCTCCTTTGCGAGATCGTTTCGGTATTGTTCAGCGATTGGAATTTTATACCACTGAAGAACTGGGTTCGATTGTAACGCGCTCGGCGGGAATCTTGAATGTGGAGCTTGATTCAGAAGGTGCTGTTGAAATTGCTAAACGCTCACGTGGTACGCCGCGTATTGCTAATCGTTTGTTAAGACGAGTGCGAGACTATGCGCAGGTCAAAGCCAATGGTGAGATAACCAAAGACATTGCTGATAAAGCATTAGATATGTTGAGTGTTGATCACAACGGATTTGATCAAATGGATCGTCGTGTATTGCTGGCGGTGATTGAGAAATTTGATGGTGGCCCTGTTGGTCTGGATAGTTTAGCTGCGGCAGTGGGTGAAGAACGAGGCACGATTGAAGATGTCATTGAACCGTTCTTAATATTAAACGGATTCTTAATGCGTACACCGCGAGGTCGCGTCGCGACAATGAATTGTTATCGTCATTTTGGTCTACGCGTGCCTAAGCAGTTAGAGCAGGTTCAAGCAGAAGCGGATTCATTTGTGGATGACACAACAATATAGGATGGTTAGAGTTTGAAGCCGTTTTCTTGGCCAGTACGTGTTTACTATGAAGACACTGATGCAGGTGGCGTGGTGTTTTATGCTAATTACCTAAGATTTTTAGAGCGAGCGCGTACCGAATGGCTGCGTTCTTTTGGTTTTGAGCAGGATCAGTTGCGATCTGAGTATGGTATTGTATTTGCGGTAAGGGCCGTTGATATTAAGTATCTCAAGCCTGCTCGTTTTAATGAGCAATTAACTGTTTCAGTAGAAAATATCCAGCTTAAACAAGCAAGTATGTCTATGCATCAGTCAGTTTCTAAAATAGATGCAGATAAAAACGAATTAATTGTAAAAGCCACTGTCAATGTAGTGTGTTTACACCGCGAAGAGTTTTCTCCGAGTCCTATTCCTAAACCAATATATGAAGCGTTAAAAGCATGCATGTAGATATGAGTATTTATCGGCTAATCGCCGATGCGAGTTTGTTAGTCCAGTTGGTCATGATTATTCTTGTGTTTGCATCGGTCATTTCCTGGACCATGATATTTAGTAAAGCAAGCGTATTAAAAAAGGCCACCAAAGATGCCAATGCTTTTGAAGATCGCTTTTGGTCTGGCGCAGATTTACCTTCTCTATATGAAAAGGTTGGATCTAAGCGAAATATCTCAGGGATGGAACGGATATTTGTTGCGGGGTTTAAAGAATATATTCGCCTGCATAAGACACGTAAGGTATCTGCTCTATCAATTAGTGATACTTCATTGAGGTCGATGAAAGTTGCACTCTCAAGAGAAATAGACTTCCTGGAAAATTCTTTATCATTCTTAGCCACCGTCGGTTCAACCAGTCCTTATATTGGTTTGTTTGGCACGGTGTGGGGAATTATGAATTCATTTCGCGCACTGGCAGATGTTCAGCAGGCGACGTTATCTGCCGTTGCACCCGGTATTGCAGAAGCATTGATCGCTACTGCGATGGGTTTGTTTGCTGCTATACCTGCAGTGATTGCTTATAACCGATACTCATCTCAGTCAGATCGTTTGATTACTCGTTACGATAATTTTGTAGAAGAATTTACTGGGTTATTGCAACGCCAAGCGATTACGCGCGATGCTGAAAGTGTGCAAACACGAGGTGTTGAAGACTAATGTCTCAATCAATTTCACGTCGGCGTAAGCCGATGGCCGATATCAATGTCGTGCCCTATATTGATGTGATGTTAGTGTTACTGGTGATTTTTATGGTCACTGCACCAATGTTTAATCAAGGTGTTCAAGTTGATTTGCCACAGGCCCCTTCGGATCCAATCGAAGAATTTATGGAGCAGGATGAGCCATTCATTGTGTCAGTGGATCAGCTGGGTAAGATCTATGTTAATAAGGGCTCTAATCCTGAGAGACCTATGTCGTTGGGCGAATTTAAGCAACTTGCGCCAGGCATGTTGGCACAGGAGCCTACTAAGCAGGCCTATGTGAAAGGCGATCAAAATGTTGTGTATGGCCGAGTAGTTGAGGTCATGGTGGCATTGCAGCAAGCCGGTGTGCCTTCAGTAGGTCTGATTTCACAGCCTGAAACAGATAGCTAGCTAGTCATGGCCAAGGGTCCGCTTTATCTTCCGCGCTCGGCGCTTATTGCTGTCATTGTGCATGTTGTTGTTTTTACGCTATTTATTGTTGGTTTTCAGATGAAACCTAAGTCTAATCAGGCGGTGGTTGATCCGATTAATATCGTTAAGGCTGAAGTAATTGATGGGGCAGCAATAGAGCAAGAGAAAGAAAAAATACGCAATGAGCAAGAATTGCGAGAGCGTAAAAAGCGTGAAGAAGAACAGCGTAAGCAGCGTGAAGCAGAAGAGAAAAAGAAACAACAAGAAGAGGCTAAGAAACGTGAAGAAGAAAAGCGTCAGGCTGAAGTAAAGAAAGCTAAAGAAGAAAAGCGTGTTGCTGAGGAAAAGGCAAAAAAAGAGGCAGAAGCAAGAAAACAAGCTGAGCTTGCCAAGCAGAAAGCCGAACAGGATAAGAAAAAGGCAGAGCAAGAACGAATAAAAGCAGAAGAAAATGCTAAGAAACTTGCTGAAGAGTTAAAAAAACAAGAAGAAGCTAAAAGACGCGCCGAGCAAGAAGCGGAACAAAAGCGCTTAGATGCGATCCTAGAACAGGAAGAAGCTGAAATTCGTGCTGAACAAGAACGTGCCGCTAAAGCAGCGAGACAGCAAGAATTAAATACTTTACAGTCGCAATATGTTGGAGCAATTCAATCAAAAGTGACAAGTCGCTGGCGTAGGCCGCCGGGGGTTGATACCAGTGATGCGTTTTGTAAAGTGAGAATTAAACAAGTTATTGGTGGTTATATTAAAGAAGTTGCAATTGTGAAATGTAATGGGGGGAATGATCAATTTAAGAAGTCAGTCGAAGAGGCTGTCTGGAAGTCTGATCCTTTGCCGGCGCCACCAGATGACGATGTATTTTTGCCTGAATTTATTTTGAATTTTAATCCCGGTTAGTTAGATTAAATAGTTTATACATAATGAAAAAAATCCATAATTTAGTTGTTTTTGCCATCGTGCTTTTTTCTAGCAATGCCTATGCGCTACTAGAAATCGAAATCACCCAGGGTGTTGAGTCTGCAATGCCAGTGGCGATTACCCCGGTGGCAGGTGATATGCCAATTGAGGCGACATTACTAGAAAGTGTAGTATTTTCTGACCTGCATAGAAGCGGCTATTTTTCCATTATCGATAAGAAAAACTATCCGCAACAAAGCGTCAATCTTGATAATGTTGATTATCCTAAGTGGAGAAATGTAGGTATTGAGGCGTTGCTAACGATGAAAGCGACGGCGGCAGGCGAGGGTAAAGTGCGTGTTCAGTTTGAGCTGTATGACTTGGTTCGAAAAAATCGAATACTCGGCCATTCAGTTACAACCAATAAAAACCAATTGCGTAAAGTGGCGCATAAAATTTCTGATTTAGTGTTCGAAAAATTAACCGGCATTAAAGGAGCTTTCAGTACTAGAGTTGCTTATATCAGTGAAGCTAGTAGTAGTAAGGGTAAGAAATACCAATTACAAATTGCAGATGCGGATGGTTATAACCCGCGCACGGTTTTCTCTTCATCAAAGCAACTATTGTCTCCAGCATGGGCGCCAGATGGTCGAAGACTTGCTTATGTCTCATTTGAAAATGATCGCACTGAGATTTTCATGCAAGATATTACGACGGGGAAGCGAACTAAAATTTCATCTGAGCCAGGCATTAATAGTGCTCCTGCGTGGTCTCCTGACGGCAGCTCAATTGCGCTAACATTATCTTCTGGTGGTGATCCAGATATTTATATTCTTGATGTGGAATCAAGGAAATTGCGCAAACTGACTAATCACTACGGTATTGATACTGAGGCGGTATGGTCTCCAGATGGGCGATTTATATACTTCACCTCTAATCGTTCGGGTGCACCACAAATATATAGAGTGTCTTTTGGTGGTGGTTCGCCTAAACGTATGACGTTTGAGGGTAATTATAATGCTGCCGCTAGTGTGTCTGCTGATGGAAAGCGAATAGCTATGGTGCATAGAAATGATGGTGGCTATCGTATTGGCCTACTTGAAATTGAAACAAATTCATTTAGATTGCTTACCGATGGTACGCTTGATGAAGCGCCAAGTTTTGCCCCTAATGGAAGCATGATTATTTATTCAACTCGCCATAATAATAGTACAGTTCTGTCTGCAGTCAGCGCCGATGGACGAGTACGACAGCGATTGCGTTTGCAAAAAGAGAAAGTGAGAGAGCCTTCCTGGTCGCCATTTCGACGATAAGTTTTAAGAATCATTAACGAGGAATACACATGATTATTCGACAAATTTCAGTAATATTTTTTCTATCGCTATTGTTAGCCATCAGTGGTTGTTCGAGCAATAAAACCAAAGGTGGTGACGGTGGGATTGAAGGTGACGGCATCGAAGACGGCGCACCGATTGATGTAGGTGAAGATGATTATTCATCATCGGGTCTTGATGATGATGGTTCGGTGATTCTAGATCCCTTGGACGACCCTGCCAGTGATCTATTTGTGCGTACCATTTATTTTGACTATGACAGTTCTAATATCCGAGAAGACTCGCTATTAATTGTACGTGAGCATGGAAAATATCTGAGTAGTAGTCCGGAACGACTAGTTCGTCTGGAAGGGCATGCAGATGAGCGCGGAACACGCGAATATAACTTAGCCCTAGGCGAGGAGCGTGCAAAATCTGTACGTGAAGTGTTGCTGCTAGAAGGTGCACAGGAAGTACAAATCGAGATCGTGAGCTTTGGTGAAGAACGTCCTTCAGTCGAAGGAACAGATGATGCAGCTTTACAGTTGAATCGACGTGTGGAAGTTGTTTACTAAGGTCGTTAATTAGTTTGAACTGTTGAGTGTAAAGGGAATTTTATGAAGCATAGTCGTTTAGCTATTGTTATCAATTTATTGGTGTTGGTGTCGTTGTCACAGGTAGTGATTGCGGCACCAAAAGCTACTAAAGAGGAGCTAAATATAGTGACTCAGCGTTTAGAGCGTCTAGAGCGAGCACTAGATAGCGAGGCGGCTAGCTCAGCGAATAAAGAAAGCTTGATTGGTTTGCAGCAGAAGATGAAATCTATGCAAAGTGAATTGCAAGAGCTGCGTGGCGAGAATGAAAGTTTGCGTAATGAACTGGAACAGTTGCAAAAGCAACAGCGTGAATCTTTTATGGCGATTGATAAGCGATTGCAGAAGCCGCAGGTAATGGAACCTAAAACGGATAATGGTACGCAAGCTCAGTCATCAGATATTAGCAATAGTGGTGTTCAAGCTGAAACAGTCATGGCTAAGCCTAAAGTCATGGAGAGAAAACCTATTGTTGTGCCTAGTGATACAGAAGATTCTGATGAAACAATCGATGCTTATCGAAATGCATTTTTACTGTTAAAGCAACGTCGTCATGACGAGTCGATTACTGCCTTTGAGGATTTCTTATCAGATTATCCAAAAAGTAAATATTCAGCAAATGCACAGTATTGGTTAGCAGAAGCAAATTATGTCACTAAGCGATATGATCGCGCGCTGGTTGAGTTTAATAAAGTGATTGATCGTTATCCTACTAGTAGTAAATTACCGGATGCGCGCTTAAAAATTGGCTTTACTCAATATGAGCTAGGTAAGTTTGAAGAGTCGCGGGTGACCTTGATGCGTTTACGTGCTCAATTCCCTAATTCAACAGTGGCTGGTTTGGCTCAAGAGCGTTTGGAGCGTTTAGAAAAAGACGGTCATTAACCTGTTGCTGGCGCTTCCTATGTGAAGTGCTTAATATGAAGGCTATGATTAGTAAGCTACTTCATATTATTTGATGTCAGAAATTAAACAACAATCAAAACTTCGAATCACCGAAATATTCTATTCTTTGCAGGGTGAAACTAGCACAGTAGGGTTGCCGACTGTGTTTGTACGTCTTACAGGATGTCCGTTACGCTGTAAGTATTGCGATACTGAATATGCTTTTTCAGGTGGCGACTGGATGGATTTTCCCGCTATTTATTCTGCAATAAAAAGCTATAAAACATCGTATATTACCGTGACTGGTGGAGAACCTCTGGCGCAGCCTGAATGCATACCATTGCTAAAACAATTATGTGATGACAGTTATCAAGTATCTCTAGAAACAAGTGGTGCGATGCCATTAGAAGAAGTTGATGAGCGCGTGAGAAAAATCATGGATATTAAAACACCTGATTCGGCTGAAGTTGAGCGTAATCGTTGGCAGAATTTGAGCTGCATTAGTAAGAAAGACCAAATCAAGTTTGTTATTTGCAGTGAGCAAGATTATCTATGGAGCAAACAGCAATTAGAAACTAAATCGTTAGACTCAATGTGCGAAGTATTATTCTCCCCTAGTCATGAGCAATTAAATCCAGCTCAATTAGCCGATTGGATTCTGCGTGACCAACTACCGGTACGCTTCCAAATGCAGTTGCATAAAGTGTTATGGGGTAACGAACCTGGAAAGTGAACGTGTCCTCTAACAAGACAGCTATAGTGCTTTTATCAGGTGGTTTGGATTCAGTCACTGCATTAGCGATGGCGCAACAACAAGACTATCAATGTTATGCGTTAAGTTTTCGCTACGGCCAGCGGCATACCGCCGAGTTGGATGCGTGCCAACGTATTGCTCAAGCTGCTCACGTTGAAAAGCATCATATTGTTGATTTGGATTTGTCGCTTTTTGAAAATTCAGCGTTAACCAATCACACCTTAGATATTCCAACCCAAGCGTCTGATGATATTCCCATTACCTATGTGCCTGCGAGAAACACAATTTTTTTGTCTATTGCAATGGGCTGGGCAGAAGCTTTAGAAGCGAGTGCAATTTATATTGGCGTCAATGCGGTAGATTATTCCGGTTACCCGGATTGTCGTCCAGAATTTATAACCGCATTTCAGTCTATGTGTAATTTGGCTACCAAAGTGGGAATTGAGGGCAAAGGTATTAAAATACTCACGCCGCTTATCAATATGACTAAAGCTGAGATTATTAATGAAGGCATGCGCTTAGGTGTAAACTATGCAGAGACCGTGTCTTGTTACCAAGCAACACACGAGGGATTGGCCTGTGGGCGGTGTGATTCTTGTCAATTAAGGGCCCAAGGCTTTGCAGATGCTGGGTTAATTGATCCTACGCGGTATCAATAACCCTTAATAACTTGATGAATTATATGGACTATTTGTAGAATCTATCTAGGTAGTGGGAGATTGAATACAGATTGAACTATATCAGATAATAATAATATGCTAATGTTTCATCATCTTTAAACACTGCATACATACTAATAACAACAGGGGGTGCTATGTCTGATAGAAAAAAGCTTGCCATTATTGCAACAAAAGGAAGCCTAGATTGGGCTTATCCACCTTTTATTCTTGCTTCTACTGCAGCGGCACTTGATTATGAAGTGCAAATATTCTTTACATTTTATGGACTCGCATTGTTGCGTAAAGATGTGAACCTCAAAGTCACGCCTCTGGGAAATCCAGCGATGCCTATGCCGATGGGAATGGATAAATGGTTCCCAGTAATGGGGACTACACTACCTGGTATGGAAGCCATTATGTCTTCTATGATGAAAGCAAAAATGAAGAAGAAGGGTGTTGCGAGCATAGAAGAGCTAAGAGAGCTTTGTTTAGAAGCAGAAGTTAAGTTTGTTGCCTGCCAAATGACAGTGGATTTGTTCGACTTTGAACATGATGATCTGCTTGATGATGTTGAGTATGGTGGTGCAGCAACATTTTTTGAATTTGCTGAAAAAGCAAATATCACACTGTACGTATAAAAATAATTAGCTCAATAAAGCGCTAGAAAAGTCGTACTTTTACTTGGCAGGGTCTGCCATTGCTCATAAGGACGGGAGGAGTCTATGAGAACTAATAAGAAATTTTTTGCAGCATTAATTATGACGTTGTGTGTCGGTAGTCATATGGTAATTGCGGAATCAGATGCGACAAACAATGCACCGTCAAATGTGCCTGCTCATGGAATGATGAATCCCATGATGATGAATGGAATGATGGGGATGAACCCGATGATGGGCATGATGAATCCGGGCATGATGAATCCTATGATGATGAATGGGATGATGGGCATGAACCCAATGATGATGCAGATGATGAACCCCATGATGATGGGGATGAACCCGATGATGCAAATGATGAATCCTATGATGATGGGTATGAATCCCATGATGCAGATGATGAGTCCTGCAGTTGATGGTGCAACACGTGCAGAGTCTTTAGATAGCATGATGCGCATGATGGACCCTAAAGTTATTTCCGCAATGATGGGTGGAACCTATGAGCAGCGCGAAGATGACGACTTGCCGAATACCCTACCTATAGTAAAAATTCCTGGTTTCCCTACTCAAACATATAAGAATCAACCTGATAATACTGTGTCACCTAGTATTAGCGATGAGGCAAAGAAGAATGCTTTTCAAAGCATGATGATGATGAGTCCGCTATCGATGCGTGACATGCTTAGCATTATCACGCATAAGTTGCCGCTAGAAGAAGGAGTCACTTGGGATGATGCTGTCGACTCAATGAAGTCGCGTGCGACAGAAGTGAACTTTAAGTTTGTTGGCTCTAGTCCTCTGTCAAAAGAAATTGAAGCGCTCACAGATGCACCTTCACCAAGAATCGAAATTTTCCGTTTTTGTGATGCGCTGGTGGCGAGAAAAATTCTCGATTATATGCCTGAGTTTATTGTTTTCCTTCCTTGCAAAATTGCATTGATTGAAGACGCAGAAGGAAAAATTTGGATCATGACCATGGACTGGGATGTCAGCTGGCTTGATTTTGCTCAGAACCCTAATTCGCATTTGTCTAAAGAGCTTAGAGCCGATGCAAAACATATTCGTGAAAATATTCGTTACATTATGGAAGGTGCAGCGAGCGGAGACTTTTAGGAAAACATTAAATAATTAATTTAGGAGTCACTATGATTATAAGAAATACGCTACTAGCACTTTTGTTGGTATTTACAGGATCAGCCTATGTTGGCGCAGAAGATGCTGCGCCCGCCAATATGATGACTGGAATGTCATATCCAATGCAGAAATCTATGGATCCGCAAGTGTGGATGCAAATGATGACAATGATGATGGATCCGGCTAAGGCAGCATCAATGGAAAATTGTGCGTTATGCCATGAAGGTGAAGATTTGGCTCGCTATGCTAAAGACTTTGGACCAATGATGGAGCCGATGCAAAAAATGGGTGAAGCGATGTCGCCTCATCAAATGCTCCAGGGAATGAGCCCAATGATGGGTGGCATGGGTAATATGATGAATCCAATGTCGATGATGATGAACCCAATGAGCATGATGTATCCAGCAATGGGTATGATGGGCCCAATGATGAGTATGATGGGACCAATGATGAACCCAATGATGATGGGCGGCATGATGGGACCAATGATGGGTATGATGAATCCAATGACCATGATGGGTGGTATGGGCGGAATGAATGCTATGAACCCTATGGGCATGATGGGCGGTATGGGTGGAATGAATGCCATGAACCCTATGGGTATGATGGGTGGCTCCACAGGTGGTGGGTATAATAATACTAACCCTATGAGTGGAATGATGAAGCCTGAACAGTACACAGACTGGTTTAATCAAATGATGAAGCAATTTCAACCTGCTCAAACACCTGCGGCAAAGTAAACATTGGCTTACTACCTATTAGCTAAGCTTGCTGGAATGACAGTTTAAGGAAGATTTGTACGACAAGGACGTCAATCTTTAAATTTGCAATCTTTTTCACATCGCACAATGCCAATTTGCGGTGGTGCTGCTATAATCGCGCCCTTCAAATAACTCGTAAGTCGCAATATCTTCATGGAAGAACTCTCAAATATTCATATCGTCGCAATCTGGGGATTTTGTATCGCCCTAGTATTCGGATTTGTTGGTAATAAAACCCATTTCTGCACCATGGGTGCAATCAGTGATGTCGTTAATATCGGCTCACGTGGACGTATGGGTGCTTGGTTTGTAGGGATTGGTATCGCCGTACTCGGTGTGCAATTTTTACGCTCTCAAGGATTTGTCAGCCTGGGTGAATCAATGTACTTGTCGACTCAGTTCTTAATTCTTAGCTATGTGCTAGGTGGATTCATTTTTGGTATAGGCATGACCTTAGCGGCGGGTTGTGGTCAGCGTAACTTAGTTCGAGTTGGTGGCGGTAATCTCAAATCACTGGTGGTGGTCTTGGTATTAGGTATCACTGCCTACATGACATTACGAGGTTTGCTAGCATTATTACGCATTAACTATATCTACAAAGTGGATATAGAATTACAAGATTTAGGCATGAACTCTCAAAGCTTAACTCAAGGAGTGAGTGCTTTAACGGGTATTCCTGATGGCACTGCCATGCAGACAATCGTTGCACTTATTGTTGGTATAGGCTTTATTGTATATGCAGTAAAACATGAAGAATTCCGTACTAGTTTCGACAATATTCTAGCTGGTTTGACCATTGGTGGCTGTGTTGTCGCTGCGTGGTTTGTGACTGGTTATATAGGTCAGGACGACTTTGATCCAATTGCACCACAGGGATTGACCTTTGTTGGACCGACTGGAAATACAATAAGTTACTTAATGACATTTACCGGTGCACAAATCAATTTCGGTATTGCTGTCACTCTTGGAATGATTCTAGGTTCATTCATTTACGCGATAATTTCAGGTACATTTAGAATAGAAACATTTAGTAATCAATCTGAAATGGTTGGCCACCTCATTGGTGCTGTGATGATGGGATTTGGTGGTGTGCTGTCTTTTGGTTGCACTATAGGCCAAGGTGTCACGGGTATTTCTACTCTAGCGATAGGCTCATTCATTACCCTGTTAATGATCGTGTTCGGCTGTGCATTAACAATGAAAGTGCAATATCACATGCTCGATGAAAAATCGTTTTTTGGCGCTGTCATTACTGGGACTGCTGAATTATTGAACCCGTTCCATAAAGAATAATAAATAATTAGATTGAATACCCATAAGTTGCTTTGCAACGCGTTCGTTATGAGTATAATGAGCACCCCTCGTATTCCTGCAGATAGTTATCGTAGTTAGTCAGGATACTCCATGAACTCGGTTTTACTGCTTTCGCAGTATCGCCAGTGTGATATGGGCCGTTAGCTCAGTTGGTAGAGCAGTTGGCTTTTAACCAATTTGTCGAGCGTTCGAGTCGCTCACGGCCCACCATTTTCTAGTCGCAATATATCCAAAAACGAGCCTAGCCTCGAAGTATAAAATTCAAACAGTTAAATGCAGGCGAATATTCGTACTGTAGTCGTTTAAATAAGCCTTTTTAAACTATAAGGTTTTCCCATTGTCTTTGAATTAGATTAATGTCATTTATCAGCGCAATTGCGCTAATTCTTATTCAATAATATAAAAGCGAGTTAGTTGAGTAATGTTTATTATCAAAGGTTTGCTAGATAGGGTGTTATTTGCTGTTGGTGTATTGCTTTTCATGCAGGTGCCACATTTTGTTGATCAATATGCGCAGCGCTTAGGTGGCTATTATCAGGCGCAGGTAAATCACTTGGATCAATATCAGCAAATTGCTAAAAACCAGCACCAGGGCAATTTGGATGGGTTGATTCGAGAGTTTATGTCTAGTGAGCAGGCCTCTGTGAGAGAGACAGGAAATAATATTAGTGTGATTAGAGGGCTGGCAGAGTCATTAAAGAATGATGTTTATGTGCTTGATCATAAGCCATTGGCATCCAAGCTGGTGCATCTTGCAACTGCCACACGTTACGATATTGCTGGGCAAACATTAACAAACTATAAACCAGGTGTGCCATTTTCGATTGAAAGTTTAGTATGTGCGTTGCTCGGTGGCATGTTTATGAGCATGTTATTTAATTCAATTTTGTTTGTACCTAAATTATTTAAGCGCAAACCTAAGAAAACTTCGGGCGCAACTAAAAAGAGAATTGAGCCAACAGTGACTCGAGTCGTTAGAGCGAGTTAGAGAGTCACTTGCAAATAGAACATACAACAGAGCCACAACAGTTCTACGATACCAGTGGTATCACGAGTTATGGCGTAAAAGTGTTATGGCTGCTGTTTACGTTATTTATTTTTTACGGCGCTTTAATTCCATTTAATTTTGTTTTTGATAATAATTTGATTGCGGACAAAATCCGCAATTTTAATTGGATGCCTTTTGTGGAAGCTGATGGTTCACGTCATTCATTCCCAGATATTGTTCAAAACATTTTATTTTTTATTCCATTCGGTTTTCTTGGTGTATTGTCATTTGCTAAGAATAAATTTTTTGCCGTGTTCTTGGTGACGTTCTTTGGTTTTGTTATTAGCCTTAATATCGAGATACTTCAGCTATTAACTGAAAATCGAAATACTACGGTTACGGATCTTGTTTGTAATACTATTGGTGGAGCAATAGGAGCGGTTGCGGCATTTATATTGTTTGGTATTTTTTGTTTATTGATGAAGTCAGCATCATTTCAGCGAACATTTAATAATAAATTCTATTACCTCTTTGTATTCAGCTTTTTAGTGATTGCGGCGAGTAGTTTGCAGCCATTCGATTTTACTCTTGATGTTGGTGCGGTATGGGATAATGTGAAAGGCGTGATGGAAAACCCTGGGCAATTAACCATTAGTTTCACTGATGAATTTGTTGTCGGATTTCGCTTCTTTTTGTTTGCTGTGATCACTGCTTTATGGTTGCGCAGTATTAATAACGTGTTGTGGCCTATTGCTGGAATACTATTAAGTGCTAGCGTAGGTGTGTTTTTTGAGTTGTCGCAATTTATAGTATCTTCACGTTCACCATCAATACAAGATTTGATTGTGGTGATATTGGGCTGTTCTTTCGGAGGTGTGTTTGCTTTGCTAGTACCAAAGAAAATTGCTCCGATTGTTTGGATTGTTCCAATGATAATGATCACCTTGATGACGGCTGCGGTTCAAACGCTTGCGCCATTTGAAATGCGTTTGGCGCATTTAACGATGGGTATGGTGCCATTTTTGTCTTATTACGAATCGTCAACGTTTACTGCAATTGCTAATTTTCTAGAAGGCATGATCACCTATATGCCGCTAGGCTTTATTTTGCAGTACGCCATATCGCGTCGCCGTAGTGCGTTTATTTTGATAGTGATAATTGTGGCTGGATTAGCTTACGGTCTTGAGTATGCCCAGGGATGGGTTGAAGGTCGGTATCCGGATATTACAGATGTAATTGGTGCCGTTATTGGAGCGGTAATTGCGGGGTCATTGTGTCTTAGATGGTCTCGGGTTTTTGAGCAGGACAGACAAATACCTAATGAAGACTCTGAAGAAACCTTAGTAACGTAATGACATTATCCTAGCCCGTTTATCTTCTATACAGGAGACTTCATCCTCGCTAAGAAAAATTTGTGTTAAGTCTTTCACATAATCATAATCACTAACACGCAGTTAATTATGGAAAGTTTAAAACAATATGAAAAATCTTCGACGTTATATTTCCGCCGCTATTGTTGTTAATGTTTTATCTATCGGTAGTGTTCAGGCGCTAGTTGTGGATTTCGAGATTTTTGATGCTATAGCAGGCCTTGAAAGTGTCTTTGTGGGTGCCAATAGTGATTTGAATGATGCTAATACAACGCATAGATTAATAGGTCAGAGCTTTGGAAATGAAGGCGGAATTACATTTTCTGGTGGGGTTTTATTACAAGATCCATTAAATAGTATGGCACTTCCTATTATGGGTGATGGCGGTTCAATTTATTATGGCACAGCATTTTCGCCATCAACTTCAATTACTACCGAAAATTATACTGACACACTGTCAATTGATATCACGACTGATGAATTCGTAACAAGAGTATCAGGAGGGTTTGTTCATGGTTTAAATACCAGGGCAGACGGACAAGATGTATTAGTTGATTATGAGGTTAATTATTTCAATGCAGGATTAACGAATCCTATCTTTACTCAGAGTTTGGCGGGCAATATATTTACTGATGGTGCAGACTTAGTTTCGTTTGGCTTGGATACTGAGACGTTGGCAGGCGGCTTGTTGGGTGCATTGATTAATAGAGTAGAAATCTCAGCAGTAGGATATGATTTTACTAGTACTGATTCTAATGATTTAGAGTTTGACTTTTTATTAAGCTCTGTCAGCTTTAATGCAGATGCAAGCCCAGTACCTGTGCCAGCCGCACTACCACTATTTATGAGTGCTTTATTAGGTGGGTTTGTTGCCGCTCGACGTAAGAAGTCAAACGACAACAATATTTCTGGCTAAGTTAACAGTTAGAGGCTTACTTTTGCTTGACCTTGGTTTCGCCAGATCCGGTTGCCTCTAAATTGTCTTTCCAGGTAAGTGCAATCGTATCTCCAGCAGCTCCACCCTTGATTTTGAAAGATAGGTAGGGGTTCTTTGAAATACCCGTTCCCCAATTAGCATTCAGTACTACTGCTTCGTTATGAGTAACAAGTATTTCTTGAATGTATTCTGCAGGCACTAACTCACCTGTAGTTTTATCTTTACGTGCGCCAGTTTCCATTGGGTGTGTCATCAGCGCTTTAACTGTTGTCACTCCATCCTTCAGGGTGGCTCTAATCTTTACTTTCTTATCCATGAGTTTTCCTCTCGTGCTTAATTATGCGCAGCCGCCTGCGGTGACTTTGACAGATTGTTTTGCAATGAACTTACCACTAGCTGTTTCAACAATCGCGACTACATTAGATGTTTCACGCATCTTCACACGTGTTGCGATAGTTGCTTCAATATTTTCATTGATGAAGAATGTTGCAATATAAGGGCGAGGGTTGTTCTCGACTAAGACACTGATCGATTTAACATCTTCCATATCCGTTGATACCGTTATAGGTACTGTTGCCCCATTGCTGGCAATTTCTGGCGCATCAATTTTAATGCCGCTTTCTACTGGTTCTACACCATTAGTCACAGCTGCATATGAGTCTTCATAAGTAGTCGTGTCAAAAGCTGCTGCTGGCCATTCAGCAAATACGGTTTTAGTGAAGCCCGAAATAGTACTGATAACAGCACCGATCGAGCCTAGTTTTAATGCATATCTTCTAGTAATTTTCATAATTTTCCATATATTTAATGTGGTCTATTGCGTGCAATTTGGAGCGTATTCTATACGGGTCACCCACGTTTTGTTAAGTAGATATTAGTTATGTTTATTGCGAAACTCGATTAATTCATCCTTTTTTGCTTCGATCCGTGCTTTGCTATGTGGATCAATACCTGTTTGACGTGCAGCAATGAGTAAATGTTCCACGGCTGTGCCAAATCTTGCGTGCATAAGGTCATAATTTGATAATGCTTCATGGCTACGCCAGGGTTGCCCAGCCGCTGCCGCTGCCTGTGCTCTGAGACGCTCTATTGCGGGATTCCCGGTGATTTCGTTACTCAATGTATCCAGTTTGTCTAGTGCTTTTTTAGGGTTTTTATCTTCTAACAGTGCTGTGGCTAAATAATAAATAACCGACTCATTTTGTGGATATAAATCATCCAATTCTTGCAATGTTTGAAGTGCATTGTCTATTTGGCGATCAACGATGAAGGCTTGAGCACGTGCAATTTCTACCGTGAATCGCTCATTGTTGTTAGGTTTGATTTTATCCAGAGCACGCAACGCTTGTTTCCCGCGCCCTAGGCGATTTAAAGCGATAGAATAAATATAGTAATTTAGGTTGTTTGCCTCTTCATCAATGAGTTTCTGATAATGATTGGCTAATGCGTTAGGTTCACTTGAGATACCAATTGCACGGGCTTTGGCGTATTGGAAGTGAATAGTATCTTCGATATAGCGCTGGCCCTTGAATTGTTCGGCACGGACTTTTGAATCACTAATACGTGAGACAGTTAACGGATGGCTACGTAAAAATTCAGGTACTTTGCTTTGATTGATTTGAGAGTGGGCATTTAAACGTTCAAAGAATCTAGGCATGCCATACGGGTCGAGATTTGCATTAATTAGTAGAGACATACCAATGCGGTCGGCCTCCTGCTCAAACGCACGGCTGTATGACAACGAGGCGTCTTGAAAAGCGCCTAGTGTCGCTGTGCCAGCTGCTTGTCCTGCATCACCTCCATATATAGTGGCTAATACAGTACCTAATAATGCGATGGTGTTAACTACGCTTAATTTTTGTTGGCGTGCAAATCGGCGTGCAATGTGGCGTTGTGACACGTGCGATATTTCATGGGCGACAACACTGGCAAGTTCGGATTCAGACTGGCTAAGAGTTAATAGGCCGCTATTGATCGCTACGATACCCCCAGGCATAGCAAATGCGTTAATACGTGGGTCAAATACTAAGCGGAAATAAAATGGAAAATCTGAATTAAGGCCACCAGATATTAAACGTGTACCCAGTGATTGGAGATAATTTCTTAGCTCGGGGTCTTCAGACACGGGCAAGCGTTGATTTACCTGAGCGACTAATATTTTACCTAATTCAATTTCTTGGTTAACGCTCAAAAGTGCGCTAGCAGGGTCACCAATATCAGGCAATATAATGCCATAGTCTTCTTCGCTACTTACGTTAGCAAAACTGCTTATGACAGTTAATATTGCTGATAGTAAAAAAAATCGCCAGCGGCTATTGGTAGAATTCAAAGCATATCTCTTAGCGTAATGGTTAGGACTAATATGAAAAGACCGGACTTAAGTGGTAATTATGGCACATTGATGAATGGGTTTATTTTATGACAATGTGCTGGGGGCTAAATTCATAAGCTTTGAATAATCTAACCTGCGTCTAGTTGATCGAGGTGTGACCTGGTTCATTCTAGCGCTATCGTCAGCTTGACTATACAAAGGGGGTTAATCATAATATCACCGTCTTCTAATATAGACTTAACTACACATTCTGTAGTTGTTTTATTAGAACGTTCATCCGCTATACTGGCTGAACGACCTATATATTGTAATATCGTTCTATTACATTAATTTTACAGCTTAAGATTATAACGGAGGTTCTGTTAATGGCAGATTTTGATCAAGAATTAGATGCGTGTGGGTTAAATTGCCCTTTACCAATTTTACGTGCGAAGAAGTCACTATCGAGTTTAGAGAGTGGTCAGGTGCTACGTATTATCGCAACTGATCCAGGTGCAGTGAAAGATTTCGAAGCGTTTGCTAAGCAGACGGGTAATGAATTACTTGAGTCTAATGAAGAAGGTGGAAAATTCTATTTCTTGGTAAAGAAGAAGTAGCTACTAGCCAATTTTTATTGGAAAAATAAACCAAGCGATCCGAACAAATTGTTGCGGAGTTTCTTTTTAGTGGCCTAATTGGTTGTTAAGGCGTCAAGAGCGTGTATTATTGCACGCTTTGCTTGGTTTAATACCACAGCGGGCAAACTCGTATGTGATGAAAATAGATGCGCCATATAATCTCAATTTTATTAGAAAATGAAGCTGGGGCCCTGTCACGAGTGTCAGGCCTGTTTTCTGCGCGCGCCTATAATATTGCGTCGCTCACAGTGGCGCCTACAGACGATCCAACCATCTCCCGAATTACGGTGGTGGCGCATGGCGAAGATGCCGTGGTTCAACAAATAATTAAACAGTTGAACAAACTTGTCGATGTTATCAATTTGATGGATCTGACAGAGAATGAACATTTCGAGCGTGAGATCATGTTAGTTAAAATTGAGCCTAAAGGGGCGCAATTAGATCAACTTAAAGTTGCTATACATGAGCTTGCAGCACGTAAGTTAGAACAACACGAAAATATTATTACTTTGGAAATAACCAATATAGGTTTGAAGCTCAACGAAGCGATCGAAAGGCTGAAACCCTATAATGTCATTGAGGTCGTGCGTTCCGGCGCCGTCGGCATTGGCAGTGGTGATTCTCTTTTACGCATTTAATAAAAATATCCACGATTAGAATAGTCTAGTAGGAGCTATGCATGAACGTTTATTACGATAAAGACGCTGACCTTTCCCTTATACAGTCTAAGAAAGTAGCCATTCTTGGTTACGGATCACAGGGACACGCGCACGCGAATAACTTAAAAGAATCTGGTGTATCTGTCGTTGTAGGATTGCGTCCAAATTCGCAGTCAGAAGCTAAAGCAAAATCAGCTGGACTAGAGGTGATGTCTATTGAAGATGCGGTAGTAAATTCGGATGTGATTATGATCTTGGCTCCTGATGAGCATCAAGCTGCTTTATATAAAGATCAAATTGCACCAAATATAAAGAAGGGTGCAACCATTGCATTCGCTCACGGCTTTAATGTTCACTTTGAGCAGATCGAACCGAGAGAAGATCTAGATGTAATTATGATTGCGCCTAAAGGCCCAGGTCATCTTGTGCGTTCTACTTATAAAGAAGGCGGCGGTGTACCAACTTTAATTGCGGTATTCCAAGACGCATCTGGTTCAGCGCAAAAAACAGCAATGTCATATGCTTCTGCTAATGGTGGTGGTCGCGCGGGAATTATTGAGACAACTTTCCGTGAAGAAACTGAAACCGATTTATTCGGTGAGCAAGCAGTGTTATGTGGTGGTGCGACTGCACTAGTACAGGCTGGCTTTGAAACATTAACTGAAGCAGGTTATGCACCTGAAATGGCTTACTTCGAATGTCTTCATGAACTTAAGTTGATTGTTGACTTGATGTATCAAGGCGGTATCGCAAACATGCGCTACTCGATTTCTAATACAGCTGAATACGGTGACTTAACGCGCGGACCTCGTGTTGTTACTGATGAGACTAAAGCAGAAATGCGCAAGATATTAGAAGAAATTCAATCAGGTAAATTTGCACGCGAGTTTATCTTGGAAAACCAAGCAGGTGCTGCAACACTTAAAGCAATGCGTCGACAGGGTCGTGAACATCCAATCGAAGAAGTGGGTGACAAGTTGCGCAGTATGATGCCTTGGATTAAAGAAAATCAGTTGGTTGATAAATCTAAAAACTAATCGGTTTTTGTTTATCGCCTAATCTGGGTGGGAAGCCATACCTAGTAATATGCTTCCAATTGCAAAAGAATTACAAACTGTTTTCATATTCGGCACGCTGATATTAATCGGCGTGCAGTTTGTGTTTGCTCCCTACGCTGTATTGCTGTGGATTCCATGGCTTATCTTATGCTTTTTTATTCGCGATTTTCATCGCGATATTCCTCCTATACCGCTTGCCAGTATTAGTCCTGTTGATGGAGTCGTGACTAATATTGAAGAAGAGGTGCAAAATCCGTTCATAGACCAAACAAGCTGTTGTTACACAATTCAGCAATCTCGTTGGGGTGAGTTTAATATGCATAGTCCTATCGAAGGTAAGGTAGAGCAATTATGGGTAACCGATGCGAATAACACCAACAAAGCTCTGGTGTATTGGATTCGCACTGATGAAAAAGACGATGTAGTTGTGCATGTCATACTAGAGTCCTCACTCCAACACGGTAGTACCGCTTTGCATCCAGGTGAGCGCGTTGGTCAGGGGCGTCGTTGTGGGTTTGTTGCGGCGGGGTGTAGAGTGAACATATATTTGCCAAATAATGTTAGGCAAGTTGCCATTGTTGGCGATAAGGTAACAGCTGGTAAGAATATACTGACACAATTTATCCATTAAACTAACGCTATGACAGAACCTACCAAATCAAGAAAAGGCATATATTTGCTGCCTAACCTGTTAACTACAGGTGCGTTATTTGCGGGTTTTTACGCCATTGTCTCGGCTAATCTCGATCGATTTGAACAGGCTGCAGTGGCTGTATTTATTGCGATGGTATTGGATGGTCTGGATGGAAGAGTTGCTAGGTTAACTAATACTGAAAGTAGTTTTGGAAAAGAATATGACAGTCTTTCGGATATGGTGTCTTTTGGCTTGGCACCAGCCTTGGTGATGTTTGAGTGGTCTTTACAGCATGTGATTTATGAAGGTTGGATATTGCAAAAGCTAGGGTGGTTAGCAGCATTCTTTTATACCGCTGCTGGAGCACTCCGCTTAGCACGTTTTAATTCACGATCTGCAGATCAAGATAAGCGATATTTTCAAGGGTTACCCAGTCCTGCCGCCGCAGGGATTATGTTGGGATTTGTGTGGGCGTGCCATGACTTGAAGTATACCGGTGCGGATTTATGGTTTTTCGCCTTTGGTCTGACATTATTCTCTGGTGGTTTAATGGTGAGTAATTTCAGCTATTACAGTTTTAAAGAGTTTGATGTGCGTAATAAAATCCCATTTATTGCGTTATTAGCGATAGTGGGCGTGTTTATATTAGCTTCAATCGACCCGCCTAAGCTGATGTTCTCGGTATTTTTGATCTATGCACTATCTGGCCCTGCGATTAATATTGTACGTTCATTTAGAAAACGCTCTCGTTTAGCAAATAATCGGGAAAAGAGTGCTAAATAAGCATTGCCAAACAAGAATTGACTCAGATATAGTAGCCGGCATGCAGAAACACCAAAATAATATTCAGATCCAATCTCATACAGGCAGCAAATTGCCAGTATGTGCGTCTGTTTTTGCCTTACTCCTCCTGCCGCGCTAGCGGCTATAGATCCCTGGCGAGGGTAAACGTATTCCAACATCATATTTTTTTTATTTATCTTATAATTGCGTAGATACGCGGAAACCGTCAGCTATGGCGGAGATTAAATGTCGGAGTAGCAGAAATGGATAGCAACGAAAAATTAATTATATTTGATACCACTTTGCGTGATGGTGAGCAGAGTCCTGGGGCTTCAATGACCAAGGATGAGAAGTTACATATTGCGAAATCTCTAGAGCGAATGAGGGTAGATATCATTGAAGCAGGATTTCCTATTGCCAGCCCTGGCGATTTTGAATCAGTTAAAGCGGTTGCAGCAGCGGTAACAGAAAGTACTGTGTGCGGATTGGCTCGAGCACTAGATCGTGACATCGATCGTGCTGGAGAAGCGCTAAAACCTGCTAAGTCTAGTCGTATCCACACATTCATTGCGACATCGCCAATCCATATGGAGCGTAAGCTACGCATGAAGCCTGATCAAGTTGTTGAGCAAGCCGTGGCGGCAGTAAAGCGTGCAAGTAAATACACAGATAACATAGAGTTTTCTCCTGAAGATGCAGGGCGATCTGAATTAGATTTTCTATGTCGTGTGATTGAAAAAGTGATCGATGCGGGCGCTAAAACAATTAATATTCCTGACACAGTCGGTTATAACATTCCGCATCAGTTTGGTGAGCTGGTTGGGAATTTAATTAACAATATTCCTAATTCTGATAAAGCCGTGTTCTCAGTGCATTGTCATAATGATTTAGGTTTAGCTGTGTCCAATTCACTTGCCGCAGTATTGAATGGAGCTCGTCAAGTGGAATGTACAATTAATGGATTGGGTGAGCGCGCCGGAAATGCTTCTTTAGAAGAAGTAGTGATGACAGTGCGTACACGCCAAGATGTTTTTCCATGTGACACTGATTTAGATGCAACTCAGATTGTGTCTACTTCACGTTTGGTTTCTACTATTACTGGTTTTCCTGTGCAGCCTAACAAAGCGATTGTTGGAGCTAACGCATTCGCTCATGAATCAGGCATTCATCAAGATGGTGTGCTAAAAGCGCGTGAGACCTATGAAATTATGCGCGCTGAGGATGTGGGTTGGAGTGATAACCGCATGGTGCTTGGGAAGCACTCGGGTAGAAATGCATTCCGCTCGCGTCTAACTGAGTTAGGAATGGACTTCGACTCTGATGAAGACTTGAATCGTGCCTTCGCTGCATTTAAAGATCTTGCAGATAAGAAGCATGAGATCTTTGATGAAGATTTATTTGCTTTAGTTGCAGACGAAGATGCAAATCTAGAAGAGAAGTTTAAATTAGTATCATTACGAGTCTGTGCGGATACAAATAAAGTCCCTGATGCTGATCTTGTGTTATCTATTGATGGCGAAGAAAAATCATCAAATGCTGGTGGCGGCGGGCCTGTAGATGCTGCTTTCCAGGCGATTGAGGTACTTGCAAAAAGTAATACCAAATTACAGCTTTACTCGGTAAATAGTATTACGAGTGGTACAGATGCGCAGGGAGAAGTGACTGTTCGGCTAGATAAAGAAGGACGAATTGTTAATGGACATGGTGCCGACACAGATATTGTCATTGCTTCTGTTAAAGCCTATTTAAATGCATTGAATAAAATTCATTTCACAATGGATCGACAACATCCGCAACATGGCCAGGTGTAATGAAAGATCAATTTTCACTTGATGAGTCAACGCGTAACGCCTATCTGAATGCATTAGATATTCAGCAATGGCATGCGCGTGACTCTGCAAGTGAAGAAGATGTAGAAGAATATGCAGTAGAAGAGGTAAAACAACATGCTGCAGCGGTGACGCAAGTTGTTAGTCAACCGAAAGCAAAAGCTCCTGAGTTGGATAGTCCTAAGATAGTTAATATTGATATCGATATGATTTCTAAAATGGATCTGGCGTCATTAGAGCTGCATGTAAGAGGGTGTGATGCATGTGATTTACATAAGACACGTAAGCAAACAGTGTTTGGTGTTGGTCATCATAAAGCAGATTGGTTGATTATAGGTGAAGCTCCAGGCGCAGATGAAGATCGTGAAGGTGAACCCTTTGTTGGAAGAGCGGGGCAATTGTTAACACAAATGTTACGCGCAATTGGCTTGGCAAGAGAAGAAGTATTTATTGCAAATATTCTAAAATGTCGGCCTCCAAATAATCGAGATCCTAAGGCAGAAGAGGTGGCGGCCTGTCACGCTTATTTGAATCAACAAATAGAGTTGTTAGAGCCAAAAATAATTTTGGCATTAGGTAGAATTGCGGCGCAATCATTATTACAAAGTGATGTGCCGATTGGTAAGATGCGCGGTAAGCTCTACCATCTTGAGAAAAATAATATTCCAACAGTGGTGACTTATCATCCTGCTTATTTGTTGCGTAGTCCAAAAGAAAAACGAAAAGTGTGGGAAGACTTAAAATTTGCGCGCCAACAGATCGTTGTTTAATAAATACAATTTTAATGAGATTTAAAAGATATTTGATATGAGTGCTGTTCTAGAATCGGCTGCACCAAGTTACCGTCTAATGGAGCTGGGAGATATGGATAGTGTGATGTTGATCGAACATCTTGCGTATCCATTCCCATGGAGTCAGGCGATTTTTCAAGATTGCATCAAAACAGGCTATCATTGTTGGGTGGCGGAGTTGGATAACGTGATCATTGGCTATGCTGTTTTTATTAATGCAGTGCAAGAGTGTCATCTACTAAACCTTTGTATAAATCCTACACTGCAGGGTAGAGGCCTTGGGCGTAAGTTATTAGCAAGTGTGCTAGACAATGCGAAAGAATATAATGCCACATGCGTTTTTCTAGAGGTGCGTCCGTCCAACAGACATGCGATTGAGCTTTACGAATCTGAAGGCTTTAATGAAGTTGGTCTACGAAAACAATACTATCCCTCGAATCATGGAAGAGAAGATGCCGTGATTTATGCGAAAGAACTATAACCATAACTAGCTGCATAGCTTATTAAGCTGCTATTTTTAAATTAACTCATGAGTGATCATTTAGCCCAGACCAAACGTCGTAGGACGTTTGCTATCATCTCGCACCCCGATGCAGGAAAAACCACTATTACAGAAAAGCTTCTTCTGTATGGAGGTGCTATTCAGCAAGCAGGAACTGTAAAAGGGCGTAAAGCAGCGCGTCATGCAACTTCTGATTGGATGGCACTTGAGCAAGAGCGGGGAATATCTGTGACCAGTTCTGTCATGCAGTTTATCTATAACGACTGTGTGGTGAACCTGCTCGATACGCCCGGACACGAAGACTTTTCTGAGGATACCTATCGTACCTTGACCGCAGTGGATTCTGCGTTAATGGTGATTGATTGTGCCAAAGGTGTTGAGGGGAGAACCATCAAATTGATGGAAGTGTGTCGTCTGCGTGATACCCCTATTGTGACCTTTATTAATAAGCTGGATCGCGAAGGGCGTGAGCCTATTGAATTGATTGATGAAGTTGAATCGGTACTAAATATAAAGTGTGCGCCGATCACCTGGCCGATTGGCATGGGCAAGTCGTTGAAAGGTGTTTATCATCTATTGAATAACTCGGTACATCTATATGGTGCTACTCATGGTGGTAAAAAGTTAGATGGCGAAGTAATTGAAGGTCTAGATAATTCACGTCTTGATGACATTTTAGGTGATACAGCTGATGAGTTTCGTGAAGAGATAGAACTAGTAGTGGGTGCAAGTCATGAATATGATCATGAAGAATTCCTGGCGGGGAAGTTAACCCCTGTGTTTTTTGGTTCGGCGATTAATAATTTTGGTGTACAAGAATTATTAGATAAATTTGTTGAGGTGGCACCTGAGCCTCAACCGCGTGACACATTAGAAAGAACGGTGTCGGCAGATGAAGAAGCATTCTCTGGCTTTGTATTTAAGATTCAGGCCAATATGGATCCTAATCATCGTGATCGTATTGCCTTTATGCGTATCTGTTCTGGTAGTTTTGTAAAAGGTATAAAGTTGCGTCATGTTCGATTGCAGCGTGATGTTAAAATTCCTGATGCGCTCACGTTCTTTTCTTCTGAACGAGGCCATGTAGAGCGTGCCTATCCTGGTGATATTATTGGATTGCATAATCATGGCACGATTCGTATCGGTGATACTTTTTCGCAAAAAGAAGAATTAGTCTTTACTGGTATTCCGAATTTCGCCCCAGAATTGTTTAGGCGCGCACAGTTAAAAGATCCATTGAAAATGAAAGCATTGCTAAAAGGTTTGATGCAGTTGTGTGAGGAGGGCGCCACACAGTTGTTTCGCCCACTCGTGGGTAATGATTTAATTTTAGGTGCGGTGGGTGTGTTGCAGTTTGACGTAGTGAAGCACCGTTTAAAGGATGAATACAATGTTGACTGTCAGTTCGAGGCTGTGAATGTATACACAGCAAGGTGGTTGTATTCTGATGACCCACTAGAGCTAGATAAGATTAAACAGAAGTCATCTTCTGGAGTTGCTTTAGATCATGCTGGAGAGTTGGTTTATATGGCATCCTCTCGTGTTAACTTAGATATGGCGACCGAGAAATGGTCAAATATTGAGTTTAGAAGTACACGCGAACAGGTGTATAACTAATAATGTTGTCATGCCCGTGTGAGTAGGCATGACAACATCAAAAAAATTACTTCTTAAGAAGATCTCTTATTTCTGTTAATAGTGTTTCTTCCGCACTTGGCTCTGGTGGAGCAGCAGGTGCTTCTTCTTCTTTCTTCTTTAAGCTATTCATGAATTTAATCGCCATGAAAATTGCAAACGCGACGATAAGAAAATCAAAAACAGTTTGAAGGAATGCGCCGTACTTTATAGTGACCGCTTCTACGCCTTCGCTGGCTTCTTGTATTGTCACGGCCAAATTAGTGAAATCAACTCCACCTACCATGACACCAATAGGAGGCATGATTACATCAGAAACAAATGACGAAACAATTTTTCCGAATGCAGCCCCAATAATGATACCAACTGCCATATCGACAACATTGCCGCGCATAGCAAAATCTTTAAACTCAGACATCATACCCATAGCTCTAAACTCCAGTTTTGTTTTTATTATTTATGTGTGCGGCAATTTATCGCATTAATTCCGATAAATTACGAGCGCAGACAGTATGTTAATTAGATATAATGCGCATGTACATAGTGTTTTGCACTTAGATTGCATGGATATTACCTGCACAAATTGTAGGTGATTGGGCATCGAACTATAAATGGATAATTAGGCTTAAATATGAGTGATTTAACTCCTTCGACCTGGCAGATATTTAAAAGTGTGCTAGCAAGTTTCTTTGGGGTGCAAAATGAAGAAACTCGCCAAAGAGATTTCACACACGGCAAGCCGTCGCAGTTTATATTGATTGGTTTGTTTATTACTGCATTGTTTATTGCAATGGTGTTTATTGCGGTGAAAGTGGCTTTATATTTTTTGCTTTAGTTAGCTAGTACTACTCCAGTGCGATTTCCTGCAAAGACCTTCAAAATCACAAACACGACAAACACTGTCTTCTCCGTTAGCAGGTAACTGCGCTTGGTCTTTTAGCCCGCTGATTAGGGTTTCAATTCTTAGTAGATGTTCACGTGTTAATTGTTCGAGTTCATCGTCTCTCACTAATGCACTAGGTTTAGCTTCACCCTGTGTGCCTAAAGTTAAGTATTCAGCCTGGGTAATTCTTTTGTCTAGTAGCGCATAGAAGGGCAGTTGCACTGTTTCGCCATTAAGTACTTTCTTCTTGGAAGGCTTAGAGCTTCCGGTTTTGTAATCAATCACTGCATAATTTTTAGTGTCAGAGTCTATGCGGTCAATTTTTCCATATAAAATGATATCATTACTTAGCCTGATTTCTAACGCAGCTTCTCCGCGTAACGTTTTCCATTCCTTGCCACGCTCAATTGCCCAGTCTATATATGCAGGCACATTACTTAACCATCTTTGCAGCCAACCTTCTTTAACAGTGGGAGGGAATGAGGCTTGCATAAATAGCTTGTTACTGATTTCGGTTAATTGAGTAATCAGCATAATGCGGTTATCGCTAGTTATGTCGCTAGGAGATTTGTTTGCATTGTTAAAATGAAAATCATACAAACTTTGATGTACTAGTTGTCCAAAATCAGAGGCTTCAAAGTCGTCGTGACTATCTTGCTCTCTTAGTGATAGCACATATTTTGCAAAATACTGGTATGGGCAATCTACCAATGATTGATATTGAGTGGCAGAGATCTTTTTTGGAATAAGTTCACTGGGTGCGCTGGGTTTGGGTGGCTTAGTTTCAAAATTAGCAAAGTGGGTAATATCTTGCTTGGATTGTTGGCGCAATTGTATTAGCTGATTAAGTTGGTGATTTTGTAGTGATAATGAATAAGCTTGTTGGCTGAATAATTCAATTAATTTTACCCATGAACAGAGCTCCTGTGGTTCGCCATGACTTTCTGTTTCGGCGCTAAATAGCAGATGCTCACACTGTTCAAGTAATTGTCGAAAACGCACAAAATTAACAGCAGTTGCTTCATGGCTGGTGGGTAAATTTAATTCATGGCGTACTTTCTCGTTGAAGAAAGTACGGTGAGTTTTTGTTTTGGTTAAACGATTCTCTTCTGCGCCAGCAATGATAGCTGCTTTGAAATTAAAATTATCAATATGTTCAAAACCACATAGCGTGACGCGCGCATCAGTTTCTTCAGGAATGAAATAATTATTTTCAAATAAATCGCGTAGCCATTGACGCCATTCTTTCCAGTTGATCTTTATACTGTTGTTTCTAGTGCTGTTGATATTGGTATCGAGAGTCTCTAATAACTGTTTTCCAGCATCATCATTCTGCAAGCACTGCATAATGCCTATTTTCTCTAGTGCTGTGAGTAATGTGCTAGATAGCTTATAAAGCTCGTATTCGCCTTGATTCTTATAGCGATGTAGTGCTTCGCAAGCAAGCTTAGTCAGCTCGCAAGTATTAATAATTTCCGCACAATTCAGCTCGTTGTTTTCATAGTGTGTATTGATTAATGATGTAAGTGTATCAATGTTGTCTGTGGGCGTGCTGCGATGTTTCTTTAATAATTTTATTGAATGAAAAACCTGATGCTGGTATTCGGTGTCGTTATTGAAATTCAATGGTAAGAAAGGCGAGCTGAGCAGGTCGAGTAGCGAATCTTTTTTGAAGTTATTTTCTATCGCATCTAATAATATTTCTATGGAAGTAGCAGCACTGGTGGTTGATAGTGTCCAGCCACCCATATCGGCAGGTTTAATGCCTTCTTCTTCGAGTACTGCGCGTATACGACGAGCAAGCAAGCGATCACTTACAATAATCCCTATTGGTTTAATCTCATCTAATAACCACTGCTTAGTTTGTAGGCAAACCGCATTGACGTGACGTTCAATCGAGTTGCAACAATAAATACTTAACCAATCTTTAAATACATAGTCAGTACATGTTGTTTTTAACTGCTGTACGCGTTCGTAAGTATGTGTACTGCGACTATAGATAATATCAAGCGCTTGCTGACGTTGATTGTGAACCTCGGATGTTGGAATATCATTAATTAAACGCAGGTGAGGGTGATGGTGTGTTCCAGATTGTGAGGTGGTGACTTTGGGCGAATACAATGACAAGAAATTCTGCTTATGTAACTGATGAAAAAACACTACCTCCACAGCAGAAAAACGATGCTTTCCCGTCATATAAAAATGTTTGTCAGTGTGACTGTTCTGGTAATTAACCAGGGTTTGACTGTAATGGTCGATAGGATCTACCCATTGACGTGCTTGAATCTGTTCTCGGTAGGCCTGCCATAAGCGATAGACAATTTCACTCTCACGAGAAATGTTTTCTATATTGGTCGTAGGAAAGTCATAACTTTTTAGCAATGCGGCATGTAACGCTTCTTCCCCATTATTGAGTGGCACCTGTGCAAGGGTGCACTCATTGAATAGGTTAACCAGCTCTTTAGCTAACGGCCAAGCATTGTTAGTTTGAAAAAGCCCTGGACTGTGACGTATCGCTTCTACTAATAGCAATTGTTTGTTGGTTTCGCTAATTAGAGGTTTGTCAGGTGTGCTCTGCTGATATACCCAATCTTGCAGCGTAATTATATGGGGCAATAATAAGCTGTTTATATTAGCTGACTTTGCTGCCGCTAATAACTTCATTCTAATGATGTGAATCACACTGCGTGACTCACACCAAATAGTGAACTTGCTTAAATCTAAAGGGTTGGGCTTATCTAGCGCTATTATATCTTTGGCTAATGCTTCAAGTGGATTGTTTGCGTAATCAACAAAGACAAAAGGTAGCGCAGCGTGATCATCGTTAATGCTCAAGATCAAGTGTTATCGATCAAGGTGCTGGCGTTTTTCTTTTACATCTTCCCATTCGCCTGCATCATCAGGTGGGTCTTTGCGAACTGTTAATACTGGCCACTGAGCAGATAATTCTTCGTTGATCTCCAGGAAGTCCTTTTGATCCTCGGGCAGATCGTCCTCGGATAGAATTGCATCCACTGGGCATTCAGGCTCACACATAGCGCAGTCAATACATTCTTCTGGGTCTATCACCAAGAAATTAGGACCCTCGTGAAAGCAGTCCACCGGGCAGACCTCAACACAGTCTGTGTATTTACATTTAATGCAAGATTCAGTTACTACAAATGTCATTTTGGCTCCGTATAGTCCATTAAAACTGCAGTTGCGTGTAAATTGCTAGGGAATTCAACCTGTGGCCAATTAATATTGGTTACACTTAGCAAGTCAGATCACGCTCAAACATCGATTTGTCGACAATTATATATAAATATGGGATTAGGGAGGAAATTTTGACAACTGTTTTGGTTACCGGTGGGGCCGGTTTTATCGGTTCACATACAGTCGACCTGCTTTTAGAGCAAAATTTCTCAGTTCGCGTGCTGGACAATTTCTCAAATGGGTCAAGAAGTAACCTGCCTGAGAGTCATTCTCAGCTACAAATCATGGAAGGTGATATCACCAGTAGCTCAGATGTGAACGAGGCTATGATAGGGGTCGACAAATGTATCCATCTGGCGGCACAGGTATCAGTCGTAAGTTCGATAGAAGATGCTAGCTTCTCAGCTCAGCAAAATATCCTAGGTTACGTCAATATAATCGAGGCGATTCGTAAAAATAACGTGTCACGTCTAGTCTATGCCTCTTCCGC
>JBGCDS010000032.1:0-25502 GCA_045105615.1 Gammaproteobacteria bacterium | reverse complement strand
CGTATATAAGCGATGTGCTTAACCATGATTTAACATTTGGTATTGGTCCGGCAGGAACAGGTAAAACCTACTTGGCAGTGGCATGTGCTGTTGCCGCTTTAGACTCTGAAAAAGTTCAACGACTCGTCTTGGTTCGTCCTGCAGTAGAGGCAGGTGAACGTCTTGGCTTTTTGCCAGGAGATTTAACTCAGAAAATTGATCCCTACCTGCGTCCTATGTATGACGCCTTATATGAAATGATGGGATTTGAGCGTGTTAACAAGTTGATTGAACGTACCGTAATAGAAGTGGCGCCACTCGCTTATATGCGAGGTCGCACTTTGAATGACTCGTTTGTGATTTTAGATGAGGCGCAGAACACAACTAAAGACCAAATGAAAATGTTTCTAACAAGGATAGGGTTTGGGTCTAAAGCAGTAGTGACGGGTGATGTTACACAGGTGGATTTACCTAATCGTAATCAATCAGGTTTAAGGCAAGTCATGCATGTATTGCAAGATGTAAAAAGGATAAAGTTTAACTACTTCAATTCAAGAGACGTGGTGAGACACCCGTTAGTACAGCATATAATTGACGCCTATGACCGTCATGATGTTCAAGATAAGTCCGAAAACTAATGATTAAAGTTGAAGTGCAGTTTGCTGCCTCGGCTGAAGATATTCCTAGTGAAGAAACATTACAGTATTGGGGCAGTCAGATTGAAAATGATATGGAGCAAGAAGTCGCTTTGCGTATCGTTGATGAGGCTGAAATGATCCAGTTAAATGAGCAGTATCGTAAAAAGTCTGGTCCAACCAACGTGCTTTCCTTCCCTGCAGAGCTGCCGGAAGGCGTAGATCTGTCATTCATGGGGGACATCATTATATGCGCGCCAGTTGTCGCCAAAGAAGCGGCAGAACAGGGTAAAACATTAGACAGCCACTGGGCGCATATGGTTGCTCATGGTATTCTTCATCTTCAAGGTTTTGATCATATTGATGAGGCCGAAGCAGAACAGATGGAAGGCTTGGAAATCAAAATTATGCAACAGCTCGGATTTGCCAATCCGTATGATTTATAATGATATCTTGAAAAATCCCTTTTAATTACCTAGAAAAATCTATGGGCACCACGCCTGACCCCGCAACAGATAAAAATTGGCCGGAAAATTGGTTAGATAGGCTCGGACAGGTGTTTTCGAGCGAGCCGAAAGACCGCGAAGAACTGATTGTTATTCTGCGTGAAGCACAAGAGCGAAACCTGTTTGATACGAGTGCGCTAGCCATGATTGAAGGTGTGCTGCAAGTGTCTGAGTTGCAAGTGCGCGATATTATGATTCCGCGCTCACAAATGAAAGTAGTTGAAGAAGAGCACTCAGTGCAAGAAATGCTGCCAACTATTATTGAATCAGCTCACTCACGTTTCCCTGTAATTGGTGACAGCCGAGATGAAGTGGTCGGCGTATTATTGGCGAAAGATCTTCTGAGATTTCTATCCGAAAAAAATAATGAAGAGTTTAATATCAAGGATATATTACGCTCCGCATTTATTGTTCCTGAGAGCAAACGCTTGAATATCTTATTGAATGAATTCCGTAATTCTAGAAATCACATGGCCATTATCGTTGATGAGTATGGCGGCGTTTCTGGCTTAGTGACGATTGAAGATGTGCTTGAACAAATTGTCGGAGATATTACCGACGAACATGACCTAGAAGAAGATCAATACATCACCTATTCGGAAGATGATAAATACGCATTAGTAAAAGCGTTGGCGCCAATAGAGGAATTCAATGAATTTTTTAAGACACCATTTAAAGATAATGAATTCGATACCATTGGTGGTTTGGTAACAAATAATTTCGGCCATGTGCCTAAAAGAAATGAAAGCACAGTGATTGAAGGGTTTAAATTTGAGGTGATCAGTGCTGATAGTCGTCGCTTGCATTTGCTAAAAGTCACGCGTGTATAAAGCCTCTTGATGAATGTTTGACAACGTTCGTTGTAATTATATGAAGCGCAATATTCTATTACTGTTGGCTGGTGTAATCCATGTGTTGGCATTTTCGCCGTTTAATCTTTGGTGGGTGTCGATTGTGTCTTTATCGCTGTTGTTTGCGTTACATCAACAGGATGCTACGCATTCGTTTAAGTCAGGCTATTTATATGGGCTGGGTATGTTCGGTGCTGGAACATCTTGGGTGTTTAATAGCTTATATGATTTTGGTGAAGCTCCCTTTATTGCTGCTGCGCTAATTACATTTTTATCGACATTAGTGCTAAGTCTATTTCCTGCCTTGGTATTGAAAACTCACGCAAAGTTACATGCATCTCGTTTGAGCATTTGGATGAATGTGCTGATATTTGCGGCGCTATGGGCACTGTTCGAATGGTTGAGAAGTTGGATACTGACAGGTTTCCCGTGGTTGCTAGTAGGGCATGTGTTAGTCGATTCGCCTTTGTCTGGCATTATTCCTATTTTCGGTGTGTTCGCTGGCAGTGCGTTGATGGCATTTCTTTCTGCAAGTGTCATTACCCTGATACATATAAATAATCAGCAATTATTAAAGAGTCTTGTTGGGTTATGTATGTTAATTATTTGCTGTTACTTTGCAGGTGCAATTGAATGGACATCAAAGATTGGAGATCAGCCTATAAAAGTATCTGCGGTCCAAGCAAATATTCCCTTTGAAATGAAGTGGGACAAGTCTCGACGTCATGAGGTCTATCAAGCCTATGCTGATTTGACCAGTAAGCATTGGGATAGCGATATTGTAGTCTGGCCAGAAACTGCGATACCTACTTTTTATAGAATCGCGAGTAAGGATTTTATTCCAAAATTTGAACAACAGTTAAGGCAACATAATACTGAATTGTTATCTGGTGTATTTACCTATGAGCCAGGTTCGGAACGTATATTTAATTCATTGGTAACATTGGGTAGTAATGTTCAAATCTATAATAAACAACACTTAGTGCCATTCGGTGAGTACTTGCCTATGCGCTGGATTTTCAAGATCTTCCGTAGTTTAGTTATCATCCCTATGTCAGATTTAAGTGCCGGCAATGGTTCCTCAATAGTACAAATGAAAGGTATGCCAGTGGGCGTATCAATTTGTTATGAAGCAGCCTTTGGTGAGGAGATAAAACGAGCCCTGCCCGAAGCTCAGCTGCTGATAAATGTGACCAATGACGCATGGTTTGGTGACTCATTAGCACCACATCAGCATTTACAAATAGCGCGTACACGTTCATTAGAGACCGGACGTTATATGGTGCGTGCAGCCAATACCGGTGTGTCGGCAGTAATTGATACGAAAGGAAAAGTCTTGGCTGAGTCAGGCCAGTTTGTTGACGAGGTTGTCACTGCGCAGGTTTGGCCGATGCGTGGAAGCACGCCGTTCATTATCTGGGGAAATTGGGCAATAATCAGCATTTTATCTGCACTAATCTTGTTAGTATTTGTTCGATCTCGCCGCGCACACGTAAGCGAGAATTAATATCTTATCAATACTAAGTATCTAAAATTATATTATGTCTAAATTTGCTCAAGTTATACCGGTGATTTTGTCAGGTGGTTCAGGCACACGATTGTGGCCTGTGTCACGAAAATTGTATCCCAAGCAGTTTATCCCACTAAGAAATAATCGCAGTTTATTTCAAGATACCGTTGCTCGAGTGCAAGCACTAGGTCATGGCATACAAGACCCTATTGTTGTGTGTAATGACGAACACCGTTTTATGGCGGCTGAGCAACTGCGACAAGAAGGTGTTGAAAAGGCTGACATAGTATTAGAGCCTGTTGGGCGAAACACTGCACCTGCCATCGCATTGGCGGCATTATGCGCGCAGCAGCGTAGTGATGATGCAATTATTTTAGTGTTACCGGCAGACCATATTCTGGATGAGCAAGAAAAATTTAGTGAAGCTATAGAATTAGCGATGAGCTTAACCGGGCAAGACCAACTCGTCACATTTGGTATCAAGCCAACACGCGCCGAAACAGGTTACGGCTATATAAAAGCTGGCCCAGCATTAGCTGGAGGCAAAGCTACTCAAGTTGAGAAGTTTGTTGAAAAGCCTGAATTAGCAAAAGCTCAAGAGTATTTAGACTCAGGAGATTATTCTTGGAATAGTGGAATGTTCATGTTTAAAGCATCAACGTTAATGTCAGAACTGGCAACACACGAACCTGAGATGGCTGCTAGCGTAAAGTCAGCCTATGGTGCGCAAGAAAAAGATCTAGATTTTATTCGCATCGATAAAGAGGCCTTTGCAGCATGTAAAAGTGAATCCATTGATTATGCCGTAATGGAGAATACTAATAATGCTGCCGTCGTCCCATTAGTGAGTGATTGGAATGATGTTGGTTCTTGGCATGCGTTATGGGAATCTTCACAGCAAGATGAAAGTAACAATGCTGTCACTGGAGATGTATTGCTAGAAGACTGTCAGGGTTGTTTTGTGCATAGTTCTAATCGTTTAGTGACGGCTGTAGGAATGCAAGATGCGGTGATTGTTGAAACTGCGGATGCAGTGATGGTGGTACCGCGTAATCAATCACAAAACGTGAAACAAATAGCTAACGCACTTAAAGATGCTAATAGAGATGAATCTGATATACACCGCAAAGTCTATCGACCTTGGGGTGATTATGAATCCATAGATAACGCTGAGCGTTTTCAAGTTAAAAGAATCACAGTGAAGCCGGGTGAGCAATTATCTTTGCAGAAACACCATCACCGCGCTGAACATTGGATAGTCGTCAATGGTACCGCGGTTGTGACCTGTGATGATGAAGAGTTTCTGCTATCAGAAAATCAATCTACCTATATTCCAATCGGTGCAGTCCACCGATTAGAAAATCCAGGCAAGATTCCTTTGGAATTAATCGAAGTTCAATCAGGTACGTATTTAGGAGAGGACGACATTGAGCGCTTTGATGATAGATACGGCCGCTCAGATAAGTAAAGAGATACAATAAAGAAAGCCCGCATGATTGAGGGCGGGCTTTCTGTGTAGGCTCATGACTGGTTGTAGCAATCTGATAAATAGTTCGTGCTATTGTGTTTTCAAAGTCGCCTAGAAAAAATTTTTACTCTAGACGGTTCATCTTAAAGCGCACCGATCATATCTATCGTTGTTATTAAACTTTTGTGCCTACGTCGCCTAATACCAATTATTTACTACAGTCTTCACACTACTCTTCTTGCTCGAATACTACAAAAAGAACAATTTTATCTCGCTTATTGATCTTCTTGATGGGGGTAAATATCAAGTTAGCCACTAGGGTAATTCTAACTTCATGTATCTGGCAGAATTTTGTTACTATTAGATCGCAATAGCCCATGAAAATCCTAAAAGTAAAAGTCTAATAATTAATCAATTTTATGAACGAAGATTATCAACCTCACGAAATAGAGGCTGAGGTACAGTCGCGATGGCAGCAATCCAACACTTTTAAGGCGGTTGAAGATGAAAGTCGAGAGAAATTCTACTGCCTTTCAATGTTCCCATACCCCAGTGGCCGTCTGCATATGGGCCATGTGCGCAACTACACCATTGGCGATGTTATCAGTCGCTATCAGCGTATGCAGGGTAAGAATGTCATGCAGCCAATGGGTTGGGATGCGTTTGGCTTGCCAGCTGAAAATGCCGCATTAAAAAATAAAGTACCACCTGCCAAATGGACACATGAAAATATTGATTACATGCGCAGTCAGTTGCAGCGTTTGGGTTTTGCTTATGACTGGGATAGAGAGCTAGCCACTTGTACGCCTGAATATTATAAGTGGGAGCAGTGGTTATTCACGCGTCTGTTTGAAAAAGGCTTGGTTTATAAGAAGAAATCAATCGTGAACTGGGATCCTGTTGATCAAACAGTGCTTGCTAACGAACAGGTCATTGATGGGCGAGGCTGGCGTTCAGGTGAATTAGTTGAGCGTCGTGAAATATCACAGTGGTTTTTGAAAATAACTCAATATGCTGATGAGCTATTAGCGTGTGTGAAAGAGTTAGATGGTTGGCCAGAACAAGTGCAAGTTATGCAGCAGAACTGGATTGGTCGTTCTGAAGGATTACAGTTTTCATTTAAGGTAGAAGGTGGTCTTCCTTCTATGCAGGTATATACCACGCGCCCAGATACATTAATGGGTGTGAGTTATGTCGCCATTGCACCTGAACATGAATTGGCTTCAATCGCAGCTAAGGACAATGCAGATGTCGAGAGCTTCATTGAAAAGTGTCAGCAGCGCAAAGTGGCTGAAGCAGAAATCAACACTGCAGAAAAAGAAGGTGTGGCAACAGGTTTATTTGCGTTACACCCGATTACTGGTGAAAAGCTACCTATATGGATCGCTAACTTTGTATTAATCGAATACGGCACTGGGGCAGTGATGAGTGTGCCCGGGCATGATCAACGCGATTGGGAGTTTGCTAAGAAATATGACCTGCCGATTAAACAAGTCATCTTCCCTAAAAATGCTTCAGAACAAAGCGATGTCAGTCAGCAAGCCTATACAGAGAAAGGAATGCTTAAGGAATCTGGTGAATGGGATGGACTCACATCTGAGCAAGCATTTAAAGCGATATCAGAAAAAATAGAAGCTAATAAACAAGGCGAGCGTACGGTTAACTTCCGTTTGCGTGATTGGGGTATTTCGCGTCAGCGTTATTGGGGTTGTCCTATTCCAATGATTTATTGTGATGACTGTGGTGCTGTAGCCGTGCCTGAGTCTGATTTACCTGTGAAGCTGCCTGAAAATGTTGAAGTCACAGGGGCCGGTTCGCCGTTAGCAACAATGTCAGAATTTGTAGATGTGGCTTGTCCAAAATGCGCTAAGCCTGCAAAACGTGAAACAGATACTTTTGATACCTTCTTTGAATCAAGCTGGTATTACGCGCGTTATTGTAGTGCTGATAATAAAGACAAGATGCTAGATGAACGTGCCAATTACTGGCTGCCAGTTGATCAGTACGTCGGTGGTATTGAGCATGCAGTATTGCATTTGCTATATGCGCGTTTCTTTCATAAATTAATGCGTGATGAAGGCTTGATTAGTTCTGATGAGCCTTTCACTAATTTGCTTACTCAGGGCATGGTGCTAAAAGATGGCACTAAAATGTCTAAATCCAAAGGTAATACAGTTGACCCTGAACAGCTGATTGAAAAGTTTGGTGCGGATACCGTGCGGCTATTTACCATGTTTGCTGCACCACCAGATAATTCTTTGGAATGGATTGATACGGGTGTCGATGGTTCAGCGAGGTTCCTTAAAAAATTGTGGCGTTTTATTTATCTGCACTTGCAAGCGAATGCAGCTGCACCGGCTGTTATGAACCTAGCAGCGTTGAACCCTGCGCAAAAAGAACTGCGTAATAAAATTCATAGCACAATCAAGAAAGTGAGTGACGATATTGGGCGTCGATATACATTCAATACTGCTATCGCTGCCAATATGGAATTGTTAAACGACTTGTCTTCACTGAAACCGCAAGATGAAAACGATCATGCTGTCATTCGAGAAGGTGTCGAAGCGATAGTGTTAATGTTGTCGCCAATTGTTCCACACATATGCTCAGATTTATGGGGGGCACTAGGTCATGCGAACCAGATCGAAAGTCAGTCCTGGCCGAAGTATGACGAACAAGCATTAGAGCGTGATACGCTTGAATTGATGGTCCAGGTGAATGGTAAATTGCGCGATAAAATTAATGTCACCGCGGATGCAGAAGACGAACTAATTAAGACAACTGCATTGAATAGTGAGAAAATACAGAATCATATTAAACAACAGCCAGTTAAAAAGATCATTGTAGTGAAAGGTCGTCTGGTAAATATTGTTGTCTAGGAGAAATGAGTGAATAGATTGAAGCTACTGATTGTTGTAATTGCGTTATCTCTGGTATCCAGCTGCGGTTATCGTTTAGCGGGAAAAGCAGATTTAGATCCAGTGTTTGAAAGCACTCATGTTAGTTATCAGGGTCGTGGTCATGCGATGGCAAAATTGTTAGAGAAACAATTTGAAGCAAATAAGTATCAGCTAGTCAGTGCAGAGCAGGCATCAGCATTGGTTGATGTGCTTTATGAAACCACGGACAGAGAAATACTCTCAGTTGATGAAGATGGCAAAGTACGTGAGTACGAATTGATTTTACGTGTAGGTGTTGATGTTAAAAATTCTGAAGGTAAGAAATTAGTTGGCAATCAAGAGGTACGCTTAAGCAGAGACTTTCTATTTGATATTAATGATGTGCTAGGCAAGGGTAGTGAGGAGCAGGCTATCTACCAAGAAATGCGAGCAGACGCTGCCCGTTTAATATTGTATCGCCTGCAAGCAATCACCATTGAAGAAATAGCAGAAGAAGAAACTAAACAATAGAAGTTGTTAATTATACAACGTCATTTGAAGCTAATAATCTGTCATCCCCGCGCAGGCGGGATCCAGCAAATGTAGAAATACAGCAATAAATTCACTTAGCTAGATTCCCGTTGTCACGGGAATGACGGTTTGGTGGTAGCGGCTAAGTTGCATATCAATATAAAAATAATTATCACGGTTAAACACATCCGTTATCCTTACGTGCACAAAGCGTCAGCCCGCATGTAATCTGTCATCCCCGCGCAGGCGGGGATCCAACAAATGTAGAAATGCGGCAATAAATACACTTAGCTAGACTCCCGTTTTCATGGGAGTGACGGTTTGGTGGTCATTATCGGATACACATTTTTTATGTGAGAATGATATAGGCTAGATATTCTCAAGAATAACTTTCGCTATTGCTGCCGAATCTAATTCTCCATTGCCTTGCTCTAATAAACTCTGTAGGTAAAAGTCAGAGAGTTCAGCGCCAGGCATTTT
Organism: Gammaproteobacteria bacterium; assembly: GCA_045105615.1. GTDB lineage: Bacteria > Pseudomonadota > Gammaproteobacteria > UBA4575 > UBA4575 > UBA1858. The sequence goes on along the minus strand of JBGCDS010000032.1, from coordinate 16,663 downwards.
TATAGAGTTTTTCTCAGCGCTCTTTAACGCAATACGTAAATCTTTAGCATGTAACTTTGTTTTAAAACCGGCTACATAATTTTCATCAAGTACGCGTTGGCCATGCAGTTCTAATACGCGGCTATAAGCAAAGCCACCCAATAGCGCTTCTCTTACTTTTGCAGGGTCTACATTACAGCTGCGTGCTAAGAGATAAGCTTCGGCTACCGCCACCATAGTTTGTGCGGCGACTAAGTTATTGCAAGCCTTAGCAACCTGCCCTGCGCCTGATGTGCCCACATGAATAATATTTTTTCCTAAGCATTCAAGAACCGGTGTTGCGCGCGCAAAGTCCACAGCAGTGCCCCCGACCATAATAGAAAGCGTTGCGGCAATTGCACCTACCTCGCCTCCAGACACAGGTGCATCCAACATACTTGCTCCTGCTTGAGAGAATTGGTTGGCCATATCTTGAGTCGCTTCCGGTGAAATGGTGCTCATGTCAATCACCAGGGAATTGGTCTGGATGCCATGAATTGCACCTTCTGGCCCAACTAATACTTGTTCGGCATCAGGTGTGTCCGAAACGCATGAAATGATCACGCTTGAAGCTTCTGCTAATGCGGCAGGGGAAGAGAATGCTTCGATGTTATCGGTCTCTAATGCGTCTACACTAGCCTGACGGCGGGCGTAAACATTGACCCTATGACCAGCTTTAGTCAGATTCTCGACCATGGCTTTACCCATGATACCCAGCCCGATATATCCTATTTTTTCTTTTTGCATAGACCTAATATGTTGATTAATAAGCGTTAAAACACGTATATAATATACGAAATTGAGTAATAACTAATAATCCAGACAGGGATGATTTTTTGGACCTGAACGTACAACAATTAAGTGACCATCTAGATAGGATGTTAGCGCCTGTGTATCTGGTGTCTGGTGATGAGCCTTTGCAAATAGAAGAGTCACTCACCCAGATTCGCGCTAAAGCACGTGAACAGGGCTATGTAGAGCGCCAAGTACTATATGTAGAGCGTAGTTTTGATTGGGTTCAAGTGACTGAACAAAGCAGTAATATGTCTTTGTTTGGCGATAAAAAAATTCTAGAGTTGCGCTTACCAACAGGTAAACCAGGAGTCCCTGGTGGTAAAGCACTGCAGCAATATTGTGAACAGCTGCCTGATGATGTGTTGTTAATTATTCAAAGCGGCAAGATAGAAAAAGCGACTTTGAAGTCGAAATGGGTGCAGGCTATTTCACAAGCGGGCGTATTTATGCGTATTTGGCCGTTAACTGGGACAGACTTAGTACGCTGGGTGCAATCGCGTTTAAGATCAGAAGAATTATCGGATGATCGTCAAGCAGCTGAGTATATTGCTTCGCGAGTAGAAGGGAATATGCTGGCCGCCGCTCAAGAAATTGAAAAAATGGCCTTACTGTCTCTGGATAGTGAGAATGGTGATGGCAACCAGCCTTGGATATCCAGCCAAACCAAATACAATGTATTTGATTTGGTTGATACCATCTTAAGTGGGCAACGAAATAAAGTAATAAAAATTCTTAGCCAATTACAACGAGAATCTTTTGCGCCTAATCTGGTCTTATGGGGCTTAGCAGAATTAGTGCGTGCAGTGATTTATACCTCGACACAAAAACGTGGGCAGTCTAAAGGTGTTCAGAATGCGTTTTACTATAACAAGCGTAATCAGCTTGGTGTGCACGCAAATAAATTCAATCGAGAACAACTCTATACCCTGCTGATGAAATGTGGCCAGGTAGATCAAATGATAAAAGGCCGTGCTAGCGGTGATGTCTGGCAATCGTTTACAGATGTTGCATTAAAACTAGCGCGTTGATTAGGTAAATAAAATGGCAGCGACACAAGAAGAAATTTCAATAAAACAATACATGCTTAGTTTAGGCGAGCAAGCGAGTGTTGCGGCGCGACAGATGTCGGCTGCATCCACTGCAAGCAAGAATAATGCGCTTAACTTTTTAGCGGATTTATTATTGGATCAGCAAGAAGAGTTGATTAAGGTAAATCAACTGGATTTGCAAGCCGGTAAAGACCGAGGTTTAGAGACGGCGTTATTAGATCGCCTGGAATTGACTCCAGCAAGAATTCAATCAATGGCAGATGGGCTTAAGCAAATCGCTGGCTTGCAAGACCCTGTAGGTGAAGTATCTGATTTGGCGTCGCGACCTTCTGGTATTCAAGTAGGGAAAATGCGCGTGCCATTAGGGGTGATAGGAATCATATATGAATCTCGCCCAAATGTGACGGCAGATGCTGCAGGCTTATGCTTGAAATCTGGCAATGCAGTGATACTGCGTGGTGGCTCCGAAGCAATTCATTCCAATCGTGCTATCGGTGAATACATACAACAGGCATTGTTTAAAGCAGGTTTGCCAGAATCTGCTGTGCAGGTAGTAGAGATGACTGATCGCGCAGCTGTGAATGAATTGCTGCATATGGATCGTTATGTCAGCGTGATTATTCCACGTGGTGGCAAAGGGCTGATTGAGCGTGTTACCGCAGAGTCTACTATTCCAGTGATTAAACATCTGGACGGTAACTGTCATGTCTACTTGGACAACGAACTCGACAATGAAAAAGCGATTGCTATTTCAGTTAATGCGAAGACCCATCGTTATGGTGTCTGTAATGCTATGGAAACACTATTAGTGCATAAAGATGTTGCTAATAATATGTTGCCACAATTGCAATCAGAATATGCGAAGCACCAGGTTGAATTGCGTGGTTGCGAGCAAACTAAAAAAATATTATCCGATGTAAAAAATGCAGTAGAGCAAGATTGGGGTGAAGAATATTTAGCGCCAATACTTGCCGTTAAAATAGTTGAGAGTGTTGATGAGGCGATAGATCATATTGAAAAGTATGGTTCTCATCACACGGATGTCATCGTGACTGAAAACTACACCACTGCACAAAGATTTTTGCGTGAAGTGGATTCAAGTTCAGTAATGGTCAACGCATCATCACGATTTGCCGATGGGTTTGAATATGGTCTGGGTGCTGAGATAGGTATTAGTACAGATAAATTACATGCACGTGGACCAGTAGGTTTAGAAGGCTTGACCACGCAAAAATTCATAGTCTATGGAGACGGAAATATACGTGAGTGATGTTAACGTCGAGATAGGCACAAGAATAGGCTTGTTGGGCGGTTCTTTTGATCCAGTACACTTCGGTCATTTAAAACCTAGTCTTCAGCTAGCGGAAAAATTTCAGCTGCAATCGGTAAGATTAATTCCCTGTAAAGTTTCTCCCTTTAAACATGGTACATATGCATCTGCGCAGCATCGATGGAATATGATTTCTATAATTACCGGAAGCAGTGAATTGTTTGCAGCAGATTCACGAGAACTAGAGCGTGATACTCCATCGTATACCTATGAAACCTTGCGAGAAATTGCCAGTGAAGTGCCGAGTGACACAACACTATTCTGGGTTATGGGTGAAGATGCGTTGCTTGGGTTTCCTGGTTGGCATCAAGCCGAAAAAATAATGCAGTTATGTCATATCTTGGTTATGCGTCGGCCTGGCTATGATGCGTCTGAGAATGAAGAAGCAAGTGAGTGGCTAAAGCCTTATATGTGTGATGATGAGAATGAGTTAAAGAAAAAACAATGTGGTTGTATTTATATTACTGATGTTGAACTGTTTGATATCTCATCCACTCAAATTCGCAACACTGTGCAAGCAGGCGAGCAACCAAGGTTTATGTTGCCGGGTGGCGTTTGGAATTACATTAAGCGAAATAATTTATACCAAGAAAATATTAACTGAGTTTAATTAACAGCAATAGGATGACCTGTGGAATTAAAGAAATTACATAACTTGATTATCGAAGCACTAGAAGATATGAAGAGCAATGATTTAGTTAGTGTCGACATGCGCGGCAAGATTGACATCATAGATATGATGGTGATAGCTAGTGGAACATCAGATCGTCATGTGCAAGCGCTAGCAGATAACGTTGTCGAGAAAGCAAAGAAAGCGGGCGCGACGGTTGTCGGTGTAGAAAAAGATCGTGCGTGGGTATTGATAGATTTATATGACATTATTGTTCACGTGATGCTACCTGAAACTCGTGATTTTTATGATTTAGAGAAGTTATGGCAATTGGAAATACCTGCTGAGAAAACGCAAACTATATAATTTCGCTTATGCATTTTTCATTATTGTATGTCAGTGAGAAACCTAACAAATGGGCGGAAGATGCATGCCAATCTTATCTGAAGCGAATGCCTGCTTCATTTGGCTATACGCAAACAAGACTCAGCCCGGTTAAGCGTACTAAGAACACTCATATTGAAACGGCTCGAGATCAAGAGTGGCAGCTTATCCAAGAAAAAATGCCTAAACATGCCCAGCTGGTGTTGCTAGATGAGCGTGGCAAACAATATACCTCTGAAAAATTTTCCCAACAAATTGATAGCTGGCAGCACAATGGCCAAGATGTAGTCTTTGTTATCGCAGGGGCTGACGGCGTTAATCCTCAACACCGGAAGCAGGCAGCTTCATTAATGGCTTTATCACAGCTCACATTGCCTCATGAGATGGCAAGATTATTTTTGACTGAGCAATTGTATCGAGGCTGGTCAATTCTGAATAATCACCCTTATCATCGTATATAAAGTAGACAAACTTCGTATTTAGTTGCCTACCTGATTCATGCGATAATTCTCATACAGAATTAGGAAGCATTATGCCGATTGTATTAGCGTCAGCATCGCCGCGGCGCGCAGAGTTATTGCAACAAATTGGATTGAATTTCGATGTGTCACCAAGTGACATAGATGAATCTGTCTATCGCAATGAGCCGGTTACTGACTATGTCCAGCGTATGGCCTTATCAAAGGCAGCAGTGTCTCGTGAGCAGCATTCATCCGAAGATATTATTATCGCAGCAGATACCACGGTCTCTATCGGCGACGCTATTCTCGGTAAGCCTGAGAGTGAAGCGCATTGTCTTGAAATGTTAGCAAGGCTGTCTGGTCAAACACACATGGTGCATACGGCTGTGATAGTGTCTCAGTTAGATTATGTAGGTAAAGCACTGAGTTCTAGCGAGGTATCATTTCGAGCGATTAATACAACAGAAGCCAAGAACTATTGGTCGACAGGTGAGCCTAAAGATAAAGCGGGTAGCTATGCTATCCAAGGCAAAGGCGCTGTCTTTGTGAACAAGATAACAGGTAGCTATTCGGGTGTCGTAGGTTTGCCACTATACGAGTTAACACAATTATTGAGGGATACGGATGTCTCCATACTTTAAAGGAAGCCAGTGAGCGAAGAAATTCTCGTCAATGTGACGCCTAGAGAAACGCGTGTGGCCGTGATTGAAAACGGCGTACTACAAGAAGTGCAAATCGAACGCGTTGCCAGGCGTGGTTTGGTTGGTGGTATTTTTAAAGGCTGTGTGAGTCGAGTCATGCCAGGAATGGATGCAGCGTTTATTGATATCGGTTTAGAGAAAGCCGCTTTTATCCATGCCTCAGATGTAAATACATTGCCACGTAGCTCTCAATCAGTACCTTCAGAAGATGGCGAAGTGACTCATGAAGCTATCGCTAACTTGCTGCATGATGGCCAACAGGTGTTGGTACAGGTGGTAAAAGATCAAATAGGGACTAAAGGCGCTCGCTTAACGACAAACATTACAGTCCCATCTCGTTACTTAGTATTGCTGCCATATTCAACTGATGTGCGTCTATCCGCACGTTTAGAAGATGAAGATGAGCGCGAACGTTTATCAACGTTGATGCAAGAATTACTCGATGGCAGTGGAAAGAAATTTGGATGTATTTTGCGAACTGCTGCAGAGTCAGCCTCAAAAGAAGAATTGCGTAGAGATTTAGATTTTTTATTGCGCTTATGGGATTCGATTGTAGAAAAAATTGGAAAAGTGACTTCTGTGGCAGAAGTGTATTCAGACCTGCCATTGGCAGTACGTACACTGCGTGATTTGAATACCGATGATGTAGAAAATATTTATATAGATTCACGTGAAACAGTGTTGAATGTAAGAACGTTTGCAGAGAAATTAGTACCAGAACTAGTTGGGCGAATTCAGCGTTACACTGGTGCACGACCTATTTTTGACCTGCATGGTATTGAAGATGAATTAGAAAAAGCTTTACGACGTAAAGTGATGCTTAAATCGGGTGGTCATTTAGTGTTTGATCAAACTGAATCAATGACTACGGTCGATGTGAATACAGGTGGTTATATTGGTAATCGAAATTTAGAGGAAACTATATTCAAAACCAATCTGGAATCAGCCCAGGCTATTGGCCGACAGTTAAAGCTGCGTAATTTGGGTGGCATTATCATTATTGATTTCATTGATATGGCAGAAGAAGAACATAAGAGACAAGTATTACGTGCATTGGAAAAAGCACTAGAAAAAGACCGTGCCAAAACACAAATATGTGAAGTGTCGCCGTTAGGGTTGGTTGAGATGACGCGTAAACGCACGCATGAAAGTTTGGAACACATTTTATGTGAGCCGTGCCCAACCTGTACCGGCGGTGGATCAGTTAAAAGTTCACAGACCGTTTGTTATCAATTGTTCAGAGAAATTATGCGTGTTGCTCGCCAATATGAAGCGGATGAATTATTGGTATTAGCATCCCAGTCGGTAGTTGATCTGTTGGTGGATGAAGAGTCTGACATTCTTGCGGAGCTTGAAGAGTTCACTAGTAAAACTATAAAACTCCAAGTAGAGACCCTGTACACACAAGAACAGTTTGATGTTGTCTTGCTTTAGTAATCTCAGTGAAACTTAACCTATCGTCAATCATCAGTGCTGTATCCCATGCAGTGCTATATACGGCGGCTACACTGTTAGTTGTTATAGCAATATTTGTTACCGTTATTCGTGGTTACCCAAATTTAAGTGATGTGGTTGAGAGTAAGATCGAATCGCGTTTGGGTGATATATTGAATGCCGACATCACCATAGAGTCATTAGATATTAGTCGACAAAAACTACTCTCTCAGATTGTTGCAGAGAATGTGAAGGTTGTTGATCGTAATAATGCTGACAATGTGTGGACATTAACAAAAGCAAGATTGAGCGTAAATTTATCCAAATCATTATTTACTCAATCATTGAAAATCAAAGAAGTAAGTTTGGAAGGCTTGGATTTGTCCATATTAAGAGATGAGTTAGGTGACTTCCATATCAATCAAGTATTTCTCTTGCCTAAAAGTAAAATGAATCAACAGGGTGGCGGTAATGATTACGGTAATGTTCATTTACGCTTGTTAGATTCTAATATTCATTGGGTGGATGAGCTCAGTGATACAGATTATTTATTTGAAGATATCGATATTGCAGTGGAGCCTAAATGGGCTGGCTATGATGTGTTTTTATCAGGGAATCTTCCTCAGGTCTTGGGTAAATCGGTGCGCGCAAATATTAGTATTAATGGCGATATCAAGCGTATTGCCGATGCAAAGATTGATTTTTATATTAAAGCTGAGGAATTCCGCGTAGCTGAGATTGCCAGGCGATTTGTTGGCGAGAGTGGTAAAAAAGTACCTGTCACTATTGATTCTGAAGTGTGGGGCCAGGTGTCGAATAAAACATTAACTGGCTTGCGCGGTTCGGTGAGTGCCAATGATATTGTCAAAAATCCCTCAAGCACTGGCAGTAAATTATGTTTGAGTGATGAGTATATTCAGCAGTTATCATTGCAATTTGATTGGAATAATATTGATAGAAATTGGCAGTTCCTTGCTGATGATATTGAGGTAGTTACTTCTGAAGGCAACTGGGCGGCGACACAGGCTCAGTTTGAACTTCAAAGGCATTCACTTAATGCTAAAACAATACTGGCGCATGTCGGCGCAATGAACTTAGGCGCTATTTGTAATACATTACATTCATATTCACCGCATATTGTTCGTTTCGAAGATCAACTGCAACAGTACCGTGTTAATGCCAGTGTGAAAGATCTATTTATACGTTTTGATCTAAAAGAAAATCACCAAACATCGTTTCAATATTCCGGACAATTTAATGATGTCTCTGCTTGGATAGCTCAAGGCAATCGCTCTATACAGGGTGTAAGCGCTTATGTTGTTGGTGGTGACACAGGGGGTGTTGCACGTTTGAATTCAGAAAATATACAACTTGGTTTGCCAGTGATGTATCCCGGGTTTGATTTTAAATTTTCTGCCAATGGTGATGTAGCATGGACGCATCAAGGTGATGTTCATGAGCTGAACGCAGACGCTTTATCTATTTATAATGATGATCTCAGTATGACTGCGCGTATCAATACTAAGTTGATAGGTGCAGAGGTGTATACGGATTCGCAAATTCACGTTGATTCTGCAAAGGCGAATGCGGTGGGAGATTACTTTCCTTCGTTATTAAAAACCAAAAAAACTAAAAAGTGGTTAACTGAGGCTATTCATAAGGGTGATGTGAAAAATGCAACGGTGATGGTGCGCGGCAATATGCGTGCGTTTCCTTTCCATAAAACCTCTGGTGTATTTCAAACTCACGTGGAAGTTGATAATGGGATTTTAGAATATAAAAAAGACTGGCCTTACCTTTATGGGGTAAGAGCGAATGTATCGATTGACAAAGATCATATTAATATCACTTCGCAACAAGCTACTACCTTAGAATCGAAAGTGAAGAATGTGGATATAAATATAGATTCTTTTTTGCGTGCTAAGTTAGATTTAAAAGGGACCGTCGATGGGCCGGGTAAAGATCTACTGCAGTTTTTAGGTGATTCTAATTTAGTCCGTAAAAATAACTCGGTGTTAGATCAAATATCTCTAGCAGGTGATTCACGTTTAGAGGTTAATTTTTCCAGGTCGCTATCTAGAAAACTAATTTTGCCTGTAGAAGTATCAGGAAATATCCATTTTCTGGGAAACACTTTAGACGTGAAAAAAGTAGGTATTGAGCTGAAGGACTTAGCTGGAGAAGTGCAATTCACTCAGCAGGGAGCAACAGGAGAGGGCTTAACTGCCACTGTTTTTAGTCAGCCAGTAATGCTCGCAATGAATCCTGCAGGAGCGGGGGCGTCAAATTTATCGTTTACTGGACGGTTCGACTTAGGCGCCTACCTTAAGCAACAATATCCTCAATTCAGCCCATTCTTTGCTGGCGTAACACCAGTTGATGGTGAATTGTATCTGCCTTCGTTTTTTAAGAAGAATAATCCTGATAAGTTGAAGCTTAAGATTGATAGTCAATTAGTAGGGGTTGAATCTGAATTGCCTGCACCTTTGGATAAAGCTAAAGGTGATTCGTTATCGGCGCTGATGAAGTTTGATCAGAAACAGGGTCAAATGTCATGGCAAATTGCAGACCTGCTGTCGTTACATTTTTCAATCGAACCAAAACAACCATTCGAGCTGAATTTAATTGAGCTTGGGAGGCCAAGTCAGTCAAATGTTAATCATCAGGGGTTAATGATCAAAGGGGCATGGCCAACAGTTGACCCCAAACTTTGGCTAGCAGCATACAAGCAGTATTCGGATTCAGCAGATCAAAATCAGAAAGCGACAAAACCAAATATAGACGTTGCATTTGATGCTGTGCAATTCCCGCAATGGCCTGCAAAAAATATAAAGATAACTGGTGACTACACAGATAATGCTTATTTTATAGAGCTTGATTCCACGTTAGGTAGAGGGTCAATTCAAATACCTGATGATAAAAATCTCCCAGTTAATATTGATATGAAGTCCCTGGTTGTTAAAAAGGGTGAGGCTGGTGAAAAATCATCTGTAAAATCATCAGAAGAAATCAATCCTCATGCAGTTCGACCATTTTTGTTTTCTAGCGAGCAATTGAATTTTAATGAGTTTAAATTTAAGGATGTTGTTGTTAATACATCATCTTTTCATCAAGGATTATTATTTGATGAAATTAAACTGGCAGCTCAGGATTTAACAATCGTTGGTAAAGGAGCATGGAGCTTGGTCCAGCAAAAGACTACGAGCACATTTGATTTACAGCTTGAAAGTATTGATGTTGAAGATAGCCTAGTCGATTTAGGGTTTAAGAGTAGTCTGCGCAAAGGTGAAGCTAGCGTAGCAACGGCTGTCGAATGGCCAAACGGCCCTCACCAATTTGATTTGAGTAAAATTTCAGGCAGTTCAACATTTAAGATTAAAGATGGGTCAGTGTCTGAATTGGATCCAGGTAATGCAGGTCGTTTGCTTGCGCTATTAAATTTAGGTGCGATTAGTCGACGTTTATCATTAGACTTTAAAGATGTGACTAACAAAGGTTTCGCGTTTGATTCCATCAAAGGAACACTGAATTTATCCAGCGGTGGCAAGCTTCAAACAGATAAGATTTCTATTAAAGCCTCGGCTGCAGACATTAAAATTAATGGTGAAACGAATTTAATTGATCAAACCTATGATCAAAATATCACGGTGACACCTGCGCTTACCGGAACACTCACCGCCGCAGGTGCAATTGTGGGTGGGCCAGTGGGTGCAGCCGCAGGAATGATTGTGGATAGGGTCGGTAGTGCGGTGGGCTTAAATAAAGTATCGAATGTTGAATATAAAATGACCGGCACATGGCAAAAACCTGTGATCAAAAAGGTAAGTAAGAAAACGGATAATGCTGTGATCACTCAAGGACAGCAGTCAGGCCCTAGATAAGGTCGGTAAACAAACACCTTGAATCTATATTTGTACCTTTAGTACCAGATTTTTCGAAATTCGATTTGTATAGGCTGGTCTAGATTCTGTCATTCAAGCATACTTCTAATTATATTAACCTCAACATCAGGAAAATGAATATGAGTAAAGTTGCAGCCATCCAAATGGCTTCTGCTCCTCAACGGGAAGCAAATCTCATGGAAGCGAGCCGATTAATTCAGCAGGCCAAAGAGCAGGGTGCTGAGCTGGTAGTGTTGCCAGAGAATTTCCCCATTATGGGAGAGAAGGAATCTGACAAGGTTGATATTCGCGAGCCTTATCAAGATGGCCCAATTCAGAACTTCCTAAGTGACCAGGCAAAGAAGCATGGTGTGTGGATTGTGGGTGGTACTGTGCCCATTCAATGTGATGATCCGAATAAAATACTAGCAGCATGTATAGTTTATAACGCTGAAGGCGAAGTGGTTGCGCGCTACGACAAAATTCATTTGTTTGATGTCGAGTTAGGCAATGATGAGAGTTATAAAGAATCAGAAACTATCGCTAATGGCACTGAGCTAGTGGTGGTAGACACACCCTTTGGAAAACTAGGTTTAGCTGTTTGTTACGACTTACGTTTCCCAGAACTATTTCGACAGTTAGTTGATAAAGGAGCAGAGATTATTGCTATTCCTTCAGCCTTTACTGCCACTACCGGTAAGTCACACTGGGAAGTGTTAGTACGTGCACGCGCAATTGAAAATCTTTGTTATGTGATTGCAGCAGATCAAGGCGGTTACCACTTAAGTGGTCGTAATACCTATGGCGATAGCATGGTGGTTGATCCATGGGGCAATGTATTAAATAGATTGTCTCAGGGTGCTGGAGTAGTCATAGCAGATATTGATTTAGATCGTATGGAAACAACACGTCGTACATTCCCATGTCTACAGCATAGAACGCTAAAATAATCGAGAATTTATGGAAAATTTAGATATAGCACGAAATCACTTGCTAGCACCTACGGGCTTAAGTGATGAAGATATTAATAAAGCACTGAGTGAAGCATTAGGTGGCTCGATTGATGCTGCCGACCTGTACTTTCAATCAACGACGCGTGAATCGTGGTCATTAGATGATGGTATTGTTAAAGATGCGAGCTTCAATTTAGAACACGGTGTCGGTGTACGTGCTATGTCAGGTGATAAAACAGGGTTTGCGTACTCTGATGATATCGCTATGTCTGCTTTGCTAGAGTCTTCGCGTGCTGCGCGTAGTATTGCAAAATCGACAGGCACTAATGAGATGCAGTCATGGAGTGTGCAAAGTGGCCATACCTTATATACACCAGACAATCCTTTATCAGTATTGAATGAAAATGAAAAAATGGATTTATTACGTGCCGCTGATACCACAGCACGTGAAGCAGATCCGCGTGTAAAACAAGTCATGGTGAGTTTGGTTGGTACGCATGAAGTGATATTGATTGCGCGTAGTGACGGAACTTTAGCTGCAGACGTGCGCCCTTTAGTGAGGTTCAATGTCAGCGTGATTGCAGAACAAAATGGTCGCCGTGAGCAGGGGTCAATGGGCGGTGGTGGTCGTTATGACTATAAGGAATTTATTGCATCTGATTCAGCTAATGAATTTTCGCGTGAAGCAGTGCGCCAAGCATTAGTTAATCTCGAAGCGAAAGATGCACCAGCCGGCAACATGACTGTAGTACTTGGTCCAGGTTGGCCAGGTGTATTGCTACATGAAGCAATTGGCCATGGGCTTGAAGGTGATTTCAACCGTAAAGGTACATCGGCATTTAGTAATCGAATTGGTGAGCGCGTGGCAAGCCCAGGCGTGACAGTGGTTGATGATGGCACATTACCGAATCGTCGCGGTTCGTTAAATATTGATGATGAAGGAACGCCAACACAATGCACTACATTAATTGAAGACGGTATTCTTAAAGGTTATATGCAAGACCGTTTAAATGGTCAGCTATCAAAAACACAGTCAACAGGTAATGGGCGTCGTGAGTCATATGCGCATCAAACAATGCCGAGAATGACCAACACTTACATGCTGGCAGGAGACCGTGATCCAGAAGAAATACTTGCTTCAGTAGATAATGGTTTTTACGCCGTTAACTTTGGCGGCGGTCAAGTAGATATTACGTCTGGTAAATTCGTATTCTCAGCATCAGAAGCGTACATGATAGAAAATGGAAAAATCACGTATCCAGTCAAAGGTGCAACATTGATTGGTGATGGCCCTGACGTGCTAACTCGTGTTGGCATGATTGGTAATGACCTCAAACTTGATACCGGCGTCGGTACCTGCGGCAAAGAAGGTCAAAGCGTACCTGTTGGTGTAGGGCAGCCTACCATGCGAATAGACGGCATCACCGTTGGTGGCACCCAAGCTTAACGCAAACACTTCTCCATTCTCTGAACGAGCGACTGCGATAAATAGTTAATACTGGATTCTCATTAATATGGGAATGACGGCTTAAAGGTAAATATATGAGTACAACACTAGATAAAACAATCAATGATGAGTCATTGAAATCATTGCTTTCGCAGGCCGTAGAATATGCGCGTGCTAATGGAGCTGATCAGGTTGAAGTCGCGGCAAGTAATGATAAAGGTTATTCAGTGACTGCGCGCTTAGGTGAGGTTGAAACTGTCGAGCATCACAATCAACGCTCAATGGGGGTGACAGTGTATCGTGGAAAAGCCAAGGGCTCAGCGAGTACAAATATTGTCACAGCCGACGCAATCAATCGTACGATTGATTCTGCATTAGAAATTGCAAAGTTCACTGCTGAAGATGAATGCTCTGGCCTCGCGGATGCAGAGCTAATGGCAAATAATTACCCGCAGTTAGATTTAGATCATCCCTGGGACATAGCCTCGGATAAAGCATTAGAGCAGGCGATACGATGCGAAGAAGTTGCACGTGATGATAAGCGCATAGTGAATTCTGAAGGTGCAAGTGTCAGTAGTATTGGCACGCAGTTGGTATATGCAAACTCGCATGGATTTGCTGGTGAATATCGTGGTACACGACATAGCGTTAGCTGTTCGGTCATTGCCGGTGATGATAAAGGTATGCAACGTGATTATTGGTATTCAGTTGATCGTAATGCCAATAATCTTGAAGACATAGAATCAATTGGTGCCATGGCGCGTGAAAGAACAGTGCGTCGCTTAGGTGGCCGTGGAATGAAGACCTGTTCAGCACCGGTGTTATTTGAGCCGACACTGGCACGTTCTATAGTGGGTCATTTGTTTTCAGCGATTAGTGGTGGTGCGCTTTATCGTGAAGCATCTTTTTTAGTCGATTCAATTAATAAGCAGGTATTACCAAAGTGGTTAACCATCACCGAAGACCCACACATGATTGGTGGACTGGGTAGTGTGCCTTTTGATAATGAAGGTGTGCGCACGCAAGCAAGAAAAGTAGTAGAAAATGGCGTGCTACAAGGTTATGTCTTGAGTAGTTATTCTGCGCGTAAGCTAGGCATGCAAACCACCGCTAATGCGGGTGGCGTGCATAACGTAAGAATGAATGACAGTGGTAAGTCGCAACAAGCACTTATCAAAGCAATGGATAAAGGCTTGTTAGTGACAGAACTGATTGGTCACGGAGTGAATACTGTTACCGGTGATTATTCGCGCGGAGCGTCAGGCTTTTGGGTGGAAAATGGTGAAATCCAATATCCAGTAGAAGAAATTACTATTGCTGGAAACCTTGCTGATATGTTTATGAATATCGGTGCCATCGGTAATGATGTAGATGGACGCGGTAATATTCAGTGTGGCTCTATCTTAATTGAAAATATGACGATTGCGGGTGGTTCATAGATTGAGTTGTGATCTTCTCGCTAAGTTTATGTAGCGAGCTATCTTCTAGCGTAACAATAAATTCTGTTTTACCTTCTTTAATGCTTTCTATCTGTAGTGGTAGTCCGTGTAACTCAAGATCTGCCCATATACGGTAAGAAGAATCTTCTTTCTTGCGTACTATTAAGGCAGTGTCACGTTCTCCGTAAATAGTTTTTAATTTGACGTTGCCTAAATTTAAAATTTGGTAATTTTTTAACTTGGCTTTAGTGATGACGGGTAAATTCATCTGCTTTGGAATATTATTGATATTCGCCATAATAGATAACTGCAAAGTGAATAAGTCAGTGGCACTTTCGTTGAGATTAACCTCTAACTTCCGGTCTTTATATTCTGACTGGGCTAACTGCTGCTCCCATTGATAAAACACGCGTTCGCTTTTGTCTGCTTTTTTAGTGATGCGAATACGCTCGTAAAATATTGGGCGAATAGCACCGTCTACTAACTGTAGCTTAGAGGTGTCAGTGACAGCATTGCTGCCCACAATCATCGCGGCCAAGCCGAGTGCTGTTGAGCTGGAATTGTAAGTCCAATTTTCTGAATCGACTTGAATTAAATTAACATCGACTTTACCCATACTTAACCCGCCCACTTTCACTGCATATTCAGCAGTAAATGCCGGCGGCATGTTGGGAGCAGTCAGAGGTAATGAAAAATCTTGGGCTGAAACACTAGTCGCGAATAACAGTAAGCAAGCGATAAATATATTTTTCATATTCATAATAGTTATCAGCTTATTTTTTCTTAACTATAGCTATTGTATTTTCTCTAGCTGTAAAGGGGATGTTAACCGCTGGTTGTCGAAATACGCGCAACCCTGCTGGTAATAAATTCTGTTTTCGCATAGCCACTGTACACATTTAGGGTAAATGATATGTTCTTTTTCTAATACTCGCTTAGCCAGTATTTGTGCATCATCGTTATCTAAAATAGTAACGCTTGCTTGTAAGATCACAGGTCCGCCATCAAGTTCCGTGGTGGCGAAGTGAACGCTGCAACCATGTGACGAATCACCGCTTTCTAGCACCCTTTGGTGGGTATTTAAGCCACTATATTTGGGTAATAGAGAAGGGTGAATATTGAGTATTCTCCCTGGATAGTGAGATATAAAAGTCGATTCAAGGATGCGCATAAAGCCAGCAAGTACAATCATGTCCACATCATAGCTGTCTAGCTTGCTAATTAGCGCTTGTTCAAATTCAGCGCGACTAGAAGAATCTTTATGCGAAATAACATGGTGCGGGATGTTGGCATTGTCTGCACGTGTGAGTGCATAAACATCGGCAACATTACTGATGACGCATTCGATTTCAGCGGCGCAATCACCTAAATGAATATTATCAATAATAGACTGCAGGTTAGTGCCGCCACCTGAGACAAGCACTGCTATCTTGTTAGCTGATTCGCTCATGTGTAAATAACATGTGAATCACCTTCGCCTGTTTTAACTTCGCCAATTACATCGGCATTAATATTGTGATTTGAGCAGGCATTTAAAATATTGTCTGCATTACTTTGTTTGGTAACAACTAGCATGCCAATGCCGCAGTTAAATACACGCAACATTTCTTCTTCGGCAACATTGCCTTGTTCTTGAATCCAATCAAAAATAGGTAATCGCTTCCAACTTTTTAAATTAATGTTAGCGCATAGATTGTCAGGTAATACGCGCGGTAAATTCTCAGTGATGCCACCACCAGTCACATGGCATAAACCATGAATCGGGTTGTGTGCAATCATTTCTAGAATAGCTTTCACATAAATTTTAGTCGGCGTTAATAATGTTTCACCTAAAGTGCTAACGCCAAATGAATCATTAAGCGACAAGCCTTTCTGTTCTAATAACTTATTGACTAGTGAAAAGCCATTTGAATGCACGCCACTAGAGTGCATACCAATAATGGCATCACCTGCACTAATGCTGTCACCAGTAATTAAGTTTTCTTTATCGGCAACACCAACACAAAAACCAGCAAGGTCATATTCGCCTGCACCATACATGCCTGGCATTTCAGCAGTCTCGCCACCAATCAACGCAGCACCTGCTTGCTTGCAGCCTTCAGCAATGCCGGTGACAACAGCTGCGCTATCTTCAACTTCCAGTTTTCCTGTCGCGAAATAA
>JBGCDS010000031.1:0-16895 GCA_045105615.1 Gammaproteobacteria bacterium | reverse complement strand
CGCCATTAGCAAACTCTTCTGACTAGAAATGACCGCTCCGTCACGCAGCTCGACTACACCTGCGGCCTTAGCACAATGAGGACACACAAGCAGCACACCACCAGCATTAACGTAAGCTAGGTATAATTCCTCTATAGAATCACCTGTACCCCATACTAGATTTTGTGGTTGATTTTTATCCGCTAAACGCACGCCTTCTAAATCTAGAAACAGCGTTACAGACATGTCGTTACTAGAAAGCATTCGCCCTATCTTCAAAGCCATGCTTACTGCGTGAAGATTGTCGGTGTAACTACTTAAGTGAATCAAAACATTCTGTTTTTCCTCATTCTGCTCAGCCGCACCTACTGCTGAGACCAATAGAACAGATGTTATAAATAATAATGACGCAATTTTTTTCATTTATTTCTCCTTTGCACTTCAGGGGTTTACCTAGAGAAACTATACATATAAGTATATTATAATATATTGATATATATCAACCGAAGCTATCTTTTTTCAAACTATTGTCTGTACAAGATTTTTATTAGCCTCATTTTTTTAGCTGAAAGACAACGTTTATCCGCTCACCGATATATCTTTTTAAGCAGCTAATAAATTACAATCAATTAAATATAGAACTACCAGGCAAGCGATGTGATTATTGTTAATAGCTTATTATTGATATTAGTATTTATAAGCGTAATCATAGGATTGATTATTGCACTTGTGCATACTGATTTTATTGCGCTTAAAAAAGCTTCAAGCGTGAAAATTTTATATAGCGTTCTGGTAATCTGCCTGCTTCTGCTAGTAATAACATTTTCGGCAAAGCTACTTTCTAGCGATGAAGGTAAAAAATGGCTGGATTCGTTTTCTGATAACGGCGATTGCGAAAAACCAAATCGACCCTACTGGTGTGAACTTTAAATTATTTAGCTTGCCGCACTAAAGCATTAAGCGCCTTCACTTCTTTATTGGTTAACAAGCGGTGCTTTCCCTTTTTCACACTATCATCGAGCGCAATCGACCCAAATCTAATTCTAATTAGACGTGTTACGCGGACACCTTGAGATTCAAACATACGTTTAACTTCATGATTACGACCTTCTTGTAGAACTACTTGCAGCCATTGATTGGCACCCTTACTTGGGCGCTGCTTCACGTCTGTAAACTTAGCAATACCATCATCCAACTTAACACCCTCTCTCAAGTTATAAACAAGCTCTTGTGTCACTCGGCCATGCACGCGAACCATGTACTCTCGATCAACCTGCGCACTAGGATGCATCAGCGCATTAGCTAATTCACCATTAGTTGTGAACAATAGAATTCCAGAAGTGGTTAAATCTAATCGCCCAATAGCAATCCAGCGTCCCTCTGTTAACGCTGGCAGATTATCGTAAACTGACTTTCTCCCCTCCGGATCTTTACGCGAACAAATTTCATCATCGGGCTTATGGTACTGAATAAACTGTGTTTCCACTTCGCTCTGTAATGCCAAGTTAACACCATTAATTGATACGTTCGTAACGCCCTCAGAAGTTTGACCCACGCGTGCTGCAACGCCATCAACCTCTACTAGCCCTTCCTTTATCCAACGCTCAATTTCACGGCGCGAACCGACGCCCATGCGAGCTAGCACTTTATGTAATCGTTCAGACATATGGGTTAACCAGGATAATTAAGTACGCATTACTATGCGCAGATTTAAAAACGCAATATAGATTACGTAAGATTAATAAGACGAGCTAGAAAAAATAGTTCGGCGCCAATCTTAATGGCGTGTCTCAGCCTCTGCAGGCTCAGTTGCGTCTATACCACCTTCAATAACTTCTAGTTGTACAGGTGCATCTGGCTCTTTTTGCTCTTCGACATCCATAAATGCTAATTCTGGATGAGCTTGATCGAGATCTTTTATCTCAGCAAGAGAAGGAAGCTCATTAAGCGATTTAAGATTAAAGTAATCCAAGAATTTTTTAGTCGTACCATACATAGCAGGACGTCCCGGCACTTCTTTATGACCAATAATTTTAATCCACTCACGCTCTAACAGCACTTTGAAAATGCTACTACTGATAGATACACCTCGCACATCTTCTATCTCAGCACGAGTAATGGGCTGGCGGTACACAACCAGCGATAAAGTTTCCATAAATGCTCGAGAGTATTTTGGTGGTCTCTCAACACGCAGTCTAGATACCCACTCCTGTATTTCTACTCGTGTTTGATATCGGTAACCGCTAGCAATTTTCTTCAATTCAAAACCACGTTCTGCACAATCTTCTTCTAGCTCAGAAATTACCTTTTTCACATCATCTTTAGATGGAATCTGCTCATCATCCTCAAACAACTTCAATAGCTGGTCTGCAGTTAATGGGTGATCAGCAGCAAGCAGCGCTGCTTCGACTATATTTTTTAATTGCTTAAACTCCATCATTTCCTCCACCCTCTAACGTCTCACCTTCAACGATTTGACTAGCAGGCTTTACATAAATTGGTGCAAATATTTCCGACTGTACAATTTCAATCATTCTATCTTTAAGTAATTCTAAGATCGCAGAGAATGTTACAATCACACCATCTCGACCTTCTTCAATAGTAAACAGACTAGAAAACTCGACAAAATCATCGACAGCCAAACTGCTTAATACTTGTGTCATGCGCTCTCTTAACGAAAGCGTTTCTTTCTTGATTTCATGTGCAGCATACATTTCCGACCTTCTTAATACCTGCTGCAGTGAATGCATCAAATCTTTTAATTCAACCTGCGGCAATTTCTCCTCGACCACTACTTCAGTCTGAATTACGTTAACTTCAAACACGTCGCGCTCTACACGTGGAATTTCTTCTATATCTTCAGCCGCTTTCTTAAATCGTTCATATTCTTGTAAACGTCGAATTAACTCAGCCCGAGGATCGTCTTCTTCCCCCTCTTCTACAGGACGTGGCAACAACATCCGTGACTTTATTTCTGCCAACATAGCAGCCATCACTAAATACTCAGCCGCCAACTCAAGACGTAGGTCTTTCATTAGATCAATGTATTCCATGTACTGCTGTGTAATATTAGCTACAGGTAGGGTCAAAATATCTAAATTCTGGCGCTTTATAAGATATAGCAACAAATCTAGTGGCCCCTCAAATGCATCTAAAAATATTTCTAACGCATCCGGCGGAATATATAAATCTTGTGGGGGAACCGTGACAGGTTCGCCATGCACCATCGCAAATGGCATTTCATTTTGCTGGGCTTGCGGGGCATCCTCGGATGCTGGTTTTGGCTGCTCTTCTGTCATTTAATACTTTATTTGCGGGGACAACTAACATGGATTTCTATCGGTAAATCAATCCCATGGCCTTGCGTACGTCCTCTAGTGTATCACGTGCAATGTCTCTTGCCTGCTCACAGCCATCGTTAATAATATTCTGAACTGTGTTTAAATCCTGCTCATATTCGCGCGCGCGTTCTTGAATTGGCTTTAACTCTTTTTGTACGGCCTCAATCACTGGCTGTTTACATTCCACACAGCCAATACCCGCAGTAGTGCAGCCCTTTCTAGCCCAATCCTGAACATCAGAATCTGAATAAACTTCATGCAATTGCCACACTGGACACTTAGCGGGATCGCCCGGATCCGTCAGTCGTACCCGCGCCGGGTCTGTTGGCATAGTGCGCAGCTTGGTTTCTATCTGTTTTGGATCTTCACGCAATGAAATTGTGTTGCCATAGGATTTGGACATTTTTTGCCCATCCAGCCCCGGCATCTTTGAGGCTTGAGTGAGTAACGCTTGGGGCTCAGGCAAAATTATTTTGCCTGTTCCTTCTAAGAACCCAAATAATCGTTCACGATCACCCAAGGAGATATTTTGCTGCGACTCTAATAACGCTTGCGCCACACTCAGTGATTCCATATCACCTTTTTCTAGATATTCTTTACGCAAGTTTTTGTAAAGCTTGCCATTCTTCTTACCCATTTTAGCAATGGCTTTTGAAGCTTTTTCTTCAAACCCCGGTTCCTTGCCATAGATATGATTAAAGCGACGTGCAACTTCACGTGTCAGCTCAACATGTGCGACTTGATCTTCACCCACCGGTACATTGCCCGCTTTATAAACCAGAATATCTGCAGATTGAAGCAGGGGATATCCTAAGAACCCATAGGTTGCCAAATCTTTTTCTTTTAGCTTTTCTTGCTGATCTTTATAACTAGGCACACGCTCCAACCAACCGAGCGGCGTCATCATCGAAAGCAATAAATGCAATTCCGCATGTTCCGGTACTCGTGACTGTATAAATAGAGTGGCTGTACCGGGAGTAACTCCCGCGGCTAACCAATCGATCACCATATCAGTGACATGTGCTGCAATTTTCTCACTGTGATCATATTCTGTCGTCAGCGCATGCCAGTCTGCGACAAAGAAATAACATTCGTGGGTATGTTGAAGTTCAAGCCAGTTTTTTAATACACCGTGATAATGACCAAGATGTAACTGCCCTGTGGGCCGCATTCCAGATAATACACGTTGATTTTGAGTGTTAGTGGTAGGCATTAGAAAAGTTTAAAGTCCAACTGTCTTAGTTATAAATGTTTGAAAAAAGGATAATGGCCCCTGCAAGAAATGGCTTAATGCGCCTATTGCTAGCAGGCCAAAAATAATAAACATACCGAATGGCTCGATCTTCGCAAGCATCATACTCAATTTATCAGGTAACACACCCGACAACACCCTTCCTCCATCAAGCGGAGGAATAGGAATTAGATTTAATACCATCAAGATCAAGTTTATGAATAGCCCCACTTTACCCATTTCAACTAGAATCATTCGCATCAAATCAGACTCCATCATGAAACCTAGTTTGATAGCAAATGCCCAAATAAAGGCCATGACAAAATTAGACGCTGGCCCTGCAGCCGCCACCAAAGCCATATCTCGTTTAGGATCATTCAACCTTTGCATGTTTACTGGCACTGGCTTCGCCCAACCAAATAAAAATCCGCCCGCAACAAATAATATCGCCGGCACTAACACAGTGCCTACCGGATCAATATGCTTAATTGGATTAAGAGAGAGACGTCCTAAACTGGCCGCTGTAGGATCACCCAAATAACGCGCCGCCCATCCATGTGCGACTTCGTGCAGAGTGATTGCTAATAGTATAGGTGGCGCAAAAAGCGCAATCTTGATAATCAATTCCATTGGTGAGCCGATTATACTGGCTTGCTAAATTCGACGCTATCAATAATCAAGATAGATTAAATTCACCTTTTCCTTGACGCAGTATTTCGTAGTTCGAATCTTCCATATCCACCACCGTGGTCGGCTCAAAACCACAATTCCCACCATCTATAATCAAATCGACTTTGTGCTCAAGCCGATCTCTCATTTCTTCTGGGTCAGTCATAGGAGTTTCATCACCTGGCAATATTAATGTACTACTCATTAGCGGTTCACCCAATTCCTCTAATAGACTAAGTGCCACCGGATGATCAGGAATACGCAGCCCTATAGTCTTGCGTTTAGCGACCTGCATACGACGCGGTACTTCACGCGTTGCTCGTAAAATGAAGGTGTAAGGACCAGGTGTATAATTGCGCAATAATCTAAAGGTCGCGTTATCGACAAAGGCATAGTTACCTAACTCAGATAAATCTCGACAAACCAGTGTGAAATTATGCTTATCATCCACCTCACGGATGCGCCGAATGCGATCCAGGGCATCTTTATCCCCAATATGGCAACCAAATGCATAACAAGAATCGGTAGGGTAAACAATCAAAGCGCCTTGCTTGATCATTTCAACCGCACGCTTAATTAGTCGCAGTTGCGGATTGACTGGGTGGATAGAAAAATACTGACTCATCGAATTTAAAGTTAATTTGGCTTGCTCTATGTATTTAAGATTAATTATTCCGCTACAATACGCGGCTCTTGGCTTAATGCCTATTTAATTTACCAAGCAGTCAATCGATCACTATCAGGCTTCAACATGAAATTTATAACTGAATTTTTACCTATAATTCTATTTTTCGCTGCTTACAAGCTGTATTCACTAATTCCTGCACCAATCATTGAATCAGTCAATGCTTTAATGCCATTCTCTCTCACGCCGGGCAATGAATCAGACTCCATTTACTTTGCCACACTCGTAGCCATTATTATCTCAGGAATTACAGTGTTAGTTCACTTTATAAGGCATCGCGACTTCAACAAGAATCAAACCATTACCTTTGTATTATTTCTTATCTTTGGCGGCGCTACTTTATTTTTACGCGACCCTACATTTATCAAATGGAAACCAACTGTGATTAATTTGGTGTTTGCACTAATCTTTTTAGGCAGCACATTCGTTGGCGACAAACCCCTTGCACAAAGATTTTTAGGGAATGCCATTGAGGCTCCAAGAAGCATTTGGAATAAACTCAATACAGCCTGGATTATTTTCTTTGTATTTGTTGCGGCAATTAATCTTTATATCGCCTACAATTTCAGCGAAGCTATATGGGTGAATTTCAAATTGTTTGGAATGATGGGCCTCACCATTGCCTTCATCATTATCCAAATGATCATATTAAGCCGTTATATAAGCGTAAAACCAGAAGAGTAAACTATAAGAGTGAACTAAACATGTGGTATGCAATCATAAGTGAAGATGTTGAAAACAGCCTAGAAAAACGCAAAAGCGCACGCCCAATGCACATTAAGCGCTTACAAGATTTAGCTAATGCTGGAAAACTGTTAACCGCAGGGCCTCACCCTGCCATTGATAGCGAAGATCCGGGTGAAGCCGGATTTACCGGCAGCCTAATCATTGCCGAGTTTGATTCGCTACAAGACGCACAAACATGGGCCGATGCTGACCCATACATTGACGCTGGCGTTTACAAACAAGTCACCATCAAACCCTTTAAGAAAGTACTACCCTAGTAACTACACACACTACACAGGAAAATCCTATGCCTCGTTTATTAGCATTAGCCGTTATATTAAGCGTTTTTATCCTTAGCGCTTGCAACGAAGACACTTCGAATACAAGCAACAGCAACACTGCCAATGTTCCTGCTGACCAAATTGCAGCGACAGTTAACAGCACAGTTATCAGCAAAGATGATTTAAAACAATTCAAAGAACTTAAAGGGAATCCTCAAGTCTCTGACGACAAGATCTTAGATGAAATGATTGCGACAGAATTACTACGCGAAGAAGCTATAAAAGCCGGTATTGCCGATAAGACAGATGTTCGCTTCCAGATCAGATTGCAAGAATCAGAAATGTTAGCGCGTTTACTTATGCGCGATAAATTTGGATCAATTAACTTTTCCGAAGAAGAGTTGAAAACTGCTTACGACGCTCAAATGAATGATAGTGAAAATCGCGAATTCAAAGCACGTCATATTTTATTGAAAACAGAAGATGAAGCGAAAGCAGTGATTGAAGCGCTTCGCAATGGTGGAGATTTTGTCGCACTTGCTAAAGAGCGTTCAACGGGTCCATCAGGACCCAATGGTGGCGACTTAGGTTGGTTCCAAGCATCACGCATGGTTCCACCATTTGCTAATGCCGTAAAACTCATGAATAAGGGTGATGTCTCAGTGGCTCCTGTGCAAACTGATTTTGGTTTTCATGTCATTAAGCTAGACGATACACGTGATCTTGAGAAGCCAACGTTCGAATCCAAGCGTGACGAACTTCAGCAGTCACTTATCAGAGAAGCAATTAATAACTATATCCAAGAAGTCCAATCTGCAGCAACAATTAACAAAAGCTAATTTTTACCCGAAAATAGTTGCGTTTGGCTAAATATTGTTCAAAAATGCCTATCCCAGCTCTCTACCTATGAGGGCTGGGATAACAATTACACTCGCTACCAATCGAGGAGAAGAACAATATGAGCATTACAACAGAAGCACCCCAAGACTCTGTGCTACGTAGACACTGGCAGGCATCAAGGGAAATCCAAGCAAATAACACTCAGTCACAATCAAACCTCAGTAGTAACACCACATCATCAAGTGGGTTTTTTTCTTGGTTAAAATCTTTATTCGGCTAAATCGCTAAAACGCACACATGGATGTGTGGCTGGCGCGAAGATTATTTTTGCGCATACTTGATAAAGCCATACAGCAACCGGCCATCTTCACAAAAATAGCTACGGGAAATAGCATCCAACTGTTTTGGCTGTAGACGAATACCATTCACGACAGGCGTGCATGAATAAATATCTTTATACTCGGTAAATACAAACTCTCCATCTTTCTCAAAACATACACGCTGGTTGGTAATCAGAAGTTTACCTTCACCAAGACTTTCTCTCTCAAGAGACTGCTTATTCTTTTTCGGCAATAGACTTTCTGCTAGTTGCATCACTACCGACCATTGACGTTTACTTTTTGTCGGCTTCAACTGCTCCATAGAGCCTATATTGAAACACCACCACAACTGTTCACTCTCTCCTAGCTCAATAGAAAAGTTCGCTGGATTACAGTTACCCTCAGGGAGTTGTAAATTTTGCAGCGCAAGCAATGCCGATAAGTTCTGCTGTTGCGCAATAAAGTGCTTATTTACAAACAACGAATCGTCTGGCGCAAGCTCATCAAGTAGTTTTATCCAAGAGAGCACATCGAATGCAATTTCGTTGTTTTTTTCAATATGGTGTTTAGAAAAATATTCCAGAGATCGATTTAAAGTTCTCTGCTGTGCTTCAGGAGCAAATTCATACTTGCCTATTTCACTGATAATCTTATTGGCCAGTTGAACAGGTTCAGCTTTACCTAACCCATCAATTAAATGATCAGCAATAACCTGATCAGAAGCATTATATTTTGCGAAACAACTTTTATGCAGAGAATAAAAAAGGCCCGCAGACTTTCCACAAAGTATGCAGGCCCCCATATAAATTTAGAATCGTGCTAGAAAATCGTACTAGAAAAAGCTATTTTCTATTCGTCGAGCTCATCATAAAGATCAGTTTCACCTTCTGGCGACCCATCATGCACCAAGAAATCTCTACGATCTAAATAAGCTTCGCGAATAAATGTATATTTATCCGTTGAAATCTCATCAACTGTTTCCTCTAGCGATAACAGCTCTGCTCTTACACTGACAACATCCAAAGCGACAACCGCAATTCGCTCACCTGTTTTAATTTCAACATAGGTAAGAGGATTCAATAGCACTCTATCAACTACCAGTGATGGTGAATCTCTCAGTGTAGAAGGACCAAAGATTGGCCACATAATGTAAGGACCAGAATCCAATCCCCACACACCCAGTGTTTGACCAAAATCTTCATCATGCTTCGTCAGCCCCATAGAGCTTGCGACATCAAAAAACCCTAATATTCCAATCGTGCTATTAATCGCTAAACGACCAATATCTGAAAATGAATTAGATACCTTCCCTTGAAGTAGGTTATTCACAGCAACACTAATATCGTCTAAATTATCAAAGAAATTACGCACACCTGTTTCAACAAAATCAGGAGCAACTGCTTTGTATCCCTTCGCGGCAGGTTTCAGTAATGCTCGATCCAGGCCATCGTTAAATCCGTACATGGTTCGATTAAATCCCTGCCATGGATCACGTTCATCGGCAACGTACTGCGTGCTTGCGCAACCGCTAAGCATCATTACTGCGCAGGCCAATAAAACCACGCAAAACTTAGACATTCCCCTTGTTGACACTGACATCTCCTCCATATCAATCTAACCCTATTATTTTATTTCTTTGACTGTGCTTGTATTCGCAATCTTAACGCATTGAGCTTAATAAAGCCTTCAGCATCTTTTTGATCATAGGCACCCTGATCATCTTCAAAAGTAGCTATCGTCTCGCTAAACAAGCTTTCTTTCTCAGACTTGCGTCCTGTCACACTAATACTACCTTTGTAGAGCTTTAAACGCACCTCTCCAGTGACACTTTTTTGTGTTTGATCGACTAATGCTTGTATTGCTAATCGCTCAGGACTCCACCAATAACCATTATAAATAAGCGTGGCATAACGTGGCATTAGATCATCTTTTAAATGCGCTAATTCTCGATCTAATGTAATCGACTCCAATGCGCGGTGTGCTTTTAGTAATACAGTTCCACCTGGTGTTTCGTAACATCCACGAGACTTCATGCCCACATAACGATTCTCTACAATATCTAAACGCCCAATACCGTGACGGCCAGCGCGCTCATTTAATGTTTTCAGCATCGTTGCAGGCGATAGTTTCTCGCCATCTAGCGTGACAGCATCCCCACATTCGAATCCTAGCTCTATATATTCAGCTTTATCAGGCGCCTGCTCAGGAGAGACACTCCACTTCCACATCTCGTCTTCCGGCTCTGTCCAAGGATCTTCCAAGGGGCCCCCTTCATAGGAAATATGCAACAAATTCGCATCCATCGAATATGGCGATTTCCCCTTACGCTTTTGCTCCACCGGAATACCGTGTTTTTCAGCGTAAGCCATTAAAGATTCTCTCGAACTTAAATTCCACTCACGCCAAGGCGCAATAATTTTAATATCAGGATTAAGCGCATAGGCACCCAACTCAAATCTCACCTGATCATTACCTTTACCCGTCGCACCATGAGAAATCGCATCCGCACCTGTTTCTCGCGCAATTTCGATCAATCTCTTTGCTATTAATGGTCTCGCAATAGAGGTGCCTAATAAATACTCACCTTCATAGAGAGTATTACACCGAAACATTGGATAAACGAAGTCGCGCACAAATTCTTCACGCAAATCTTCAATATAAATTTCTTTCACGCCCATCTGCTGAGCCTTAGCACGAGCTGGTTCAACCTCTTCACCTTGGCCCAAATCAGCGGTGAATGTGACTACTTCACAGTCATACTGTTCTTCTAACCAACGTAAAATTATCGATGTATCTAGGCCCCCAGAATAAGCAAGGACGACTTTTCGAATGTCTGTCATAATGTTTTATTAGTTTAGTTTGGTGCGAATAAGCCAGACATTATATCGAATGATGATTCGAATGACCTAGCACCAATCACAAATTTAACAAGAAAACTTCATGCCAACTCAGCACAGTATCATTAATAACGATATCGAATTTGTCCCCATGGGGAATCGTTTCCGCGGCTTTTGCCCAGTGGTAGTTGATGTGGAAACAGGCGGTTTCAACGCACAAACTGATGCATTATTAGAGGTTGCTGCCATTATTTTAGGCATCGATGCCAAAGGTGTTCTGCACTGTAAAGAGTCACACAGTATTCATATCCAGCCATTTGAAGGCGCCAATATGGAACCTGCATCACTAGAAGTGAACGGTATAGACCCCTTTCATCCACTACGCATCGCCTCACCTGAGGGTGAAGCACTAAAAGAAATTTTCAAACATGTTCGCAAAGCATCCAAAGAAAACATATGTAAACGCGCCATCCTAGTTGGACACAATGCTTTTTTTGATTTGAATTTCCTGAACGCGACAGTCGGCCGAGCTAACGTAAAGAATAATCCATTCCACCCCTTCAGCTGTTTAGACACGGTCAGCTTAGGCGCTATGGCTTATGGCCAAACAGTGCTGTCTAGAATTGCTCAAGTATCAGGGCTCCCTTGGGATAATGACGAAGCGCACTCAGCGCTTTATGATGCACGTATGACCGCTGAAATATTCTGCAACATACTAAACACTTGGAACGACAAAGTAGAAAACATGATTCCAATGTCCAACCCATCACTTGCGACAGAAGATCAACAACAGAAATAATAAAACAACCTGATTCAAATTTCCGCATTATTAAAATGCTGGTCATCGAACACTGTAATCAAGTCGTTTTATCTTTAAACTCATCATCAATAAACATATCAGAGACGCGAATGCCTAAAGCCAGCGAACTTAAACGAGGAATGGTCATTGATATCAATAGTATTCCGCATGCTGTTAAGAACGTAGAAGCAAAAAGCCCTTCTTCTCGTGGTGCGACAACACTGTACAAAATTCGTTTTAAAAATCTCAAAACAGGGCAAAAGCTTGACGAATCCTACAAGAGTGATGACCTATTAAAAGAAGCTGATTGTATTCGCGTCCCGGTACAGTATTCATATACTGACGGCGACAACGTTATCCTAATGAATACTGATGATTACTCCCAATACGAAGTAAATCTTGAAGACATTGAAGATTTAATGGTTTACGTCACAGAAGGTTTAGAAGGACTTACCGCATTAATTATGGACGGTGTTTTACTAAGTGTAGAATTACCCCAATCGGTTGACTTAGAGATAACTGAAACAGCGCCAGGCATTAAAGGTGCAACCGCTGCAAGCCGAACTAAGCCAGCCACTTTAAGCACGGGTCTAGAAGTGCAAGTGCCTGAATATATTGAAACGGGTGAAGTGATAAAAGTGAATACCGGAACCGGTAAATTTATGTCTCGAGCTTAATAAGGACTTAAATCATATTGGGCAGCACCATAATTCACTACCCAATATAAATTATGTTACTTACTTATCAACCGCTTGCTTAATCATTTCCTGCAGCTCACCCTTCTCTGCCATCTCAAGCGTGATATCACATCCACCGATTAATTCTCCGTTGATATATACCTGAGGGAATGTTGGCCAATCAGCATAACGTGGAAGATTCTGAAATATCTCCGGATCCATTAAAATATTCACATACGCAAATTCATGACCGCATTTCTTCAACACTTCAGCAGTACGCATAGAAAAACCGCACTGTGGCATTTGTGGCGTTCCCTTCATATAAATAATGACGGGGTTTGATTCGACCTGCTCTTTAATTCTGTCTAACACATCCATACTGGTATCCTCTAAATATAAATAATCTGTGCTGAATTTTTAAGCATTTTATGCTGCTAGCAAGCCACTGACTACCTATCGTGAGGGATACCCAGCGCCATCGACATTAGTTTGTAGCCACTGCTCGAATAACGCCATATGCCAAACTTTACTCCCTTGTAAGCGGGTATGGTACTGGTCTGGAGCAGCGAGTAATTTATCCACGTATTCACGCGAAAACAATCCACGCTGAATACATCTATCTGATATTAAAGTATCACGCACCATTTCCAAAAAATTACCACGCACATATTTTAATGCCGGCATAGGGAAATATCCCTTAGGCCGATCAATCACTGAGTCAGGAATCAATCCGCGGGCAATTTTCTTAAGCGCGAACTTGCCATCATCTTGCAATTTCATTTCAGGCGGCATCTGCATCGCAAGCTCTACCAATTCGTGATCCAAAAAAGGTACGCGCGCTTCCAATCCCCAAGCCATAGTCATACTGTCTACTCTTTTAACTGGATCATCAACAATCAACGTAGTGGTATCAAACTGGAGCACTGCGTCTATAAATGTATCAGCATCACTTTTTTCTAACGCCTCACTAACTAACTGGCTAGTGAAGTCTTGCTGCACATAACCAGCATTAACTGTTTTTGCGTACTCATCGAAATCACGGTCAAAATAAAAAGAAGAAAATCGCTCTAGATAACTACCCTTTGCAGCATGCATTTTTGGATACCAAAAATAACCCGCAAATACCTCATCAGCACCCTGCCCTGACTGCACGACTTTTATATCTTTACTCACCTGTTCGGCCAACAAATAAAAAGCCACTGCATCCTGCGCTACCATTGGCTCAGGCATAGATCGAATTGCTTCTGGCAGTCTTGTTAACACTTGATCATTGGCAATATGAAAACGATGATGTTTTGTTGAAAAGTGTTCTACAACTGCATCAGAATATTCAAACTCATTACCGCTTTCTTCTGGCTGATCTTCAAAGCCAACAGAGTAAGTATTTACTTCTCCATGTTTCTGCGCCAGCAGGCCTACCAGTAAACTAGAATCTAGGCCACCAGACAGCAACACTCCGACTGGCACATCAGCAATCTCTAACCGGCGATCTACGGCTAATTGCAGTGCCTGTTGAATTTCATCAATCCATTCTTGCTCATCTCTTTTCTCAGTGCGGCGCGCAGATAATTTCCAGTAAGCCTTCGGCTCGCTAACTCCATTGACATCTACCCACATAAAATGCCCCGGAGGTAATTTACGAATACCTTTCAATATTGTTCGTGGTGCAGGCACAACCGCATGCAGAGTGAATTGATGCTGTAATGCTTGGGTATCTATATCAGTATCGATATTACCTGTGGCGAGTAATGCTTGCGTGTTAGAGGCGAACAAAAAAGACTCGCCAGTCTGGCTATAGTAAAAAGGCTTAATCCCTAAACGATCACGCGCAACAAATAACTTTTGTTTACGCTCATCCCAAATAGCAAAGGCAAACATACCAATTAATTTTTCGACGCATTGCTCACCCCAAGTCTCGTAGGCTTTCAATATAACTTCGGTATCACCTGACGAAGAAAACTGCACTCCTTGAGCTTGCAGTTGTTTGCGTAACTGAGGGTAATTATAAATTGTGCCATTAAACACAATGGACATAGACTTGTTAGCAGTGTGCATCGGTTGATGACTCGCTGAAGACAAATCAATAATAGACAATCGCCGGTGACCCAAACCAATTTGCTTATTAATATAAACACCCTGATCATCTGGACCGCGTCGCTCGAGATGCATGAGCATTTTATTAATTCGCTGCTCACTTGGCGCTTGTCCTTGCCAACTTAATTCACCACATATTCCGCACATATTTAATTTTTTATTTAGTTGTTAGCGACACAATCAGCCAAGCCAAATGCGCCACCGCCAGGTGTTTCGAGTCGCACACGATCACCTGCTTTAACAGACAAAGAAACCTTGCTATCAATACACTGATCATTTAAAAAATTTTGCCCAGATTTACCAGGCTTACCGCCATTAAGCCCATAAGGCGCATGTGCTCTTCGCTCGCTGAGAATAGTCACTCTAGCTTGTTGTAAAAACTCAAACTCACGAATAATTCCACAGCCTCCGTTACGCTGACCACGACCACCAGAGCCCTGTCGAATTTGGTAGCGATTCACCCTCAATGGATAATTCATTTCTAATACTTCTATGGGTGTATTCTGCGTGTTGGTCATATGCGTTTGCACAGCATCTACCCCATGATTACATGCACTAGCACCCGCCCCACCGCCAATGGTTTCGTAATAACTCCAAGCATTATCACCATGCAAGCCCATAGCAATATTATTCATAGTGCCTTGACTAGCAGCAGGAATTTCATTTGGGCAGGCTTGCGCTAATGCAGCAAACAAGACATCAACAATTCGCGAACTGGTTTCGACATTGCCCGCAGCAACGGCGGCCGGATAATTCGCATCCAGTAAACTGCCTGGGGTCGTGACAATAGAAATTGAATCAAACGTGCCCTTACAAGAAGGCACATCATCACTCATCAAGCAACGAAACACATAATATACTGCCGCAGCTGTCACAGCCTTGGGACAGTTTATATTGCCTTGAACCTGTTGATCTGTTCCAGAAAAATCAACCTTTATGCTTCCATCGTTAACCGTCACATTCACTTTCATAGAGATATCAGCATTACCCAAGCCATCATCATCCATATAATCTTGTGCAGAATATTTTCCATTTGGAATGTGTGTCAGCTGACTACTTGCCATTGTTCTCGCATAATCAAACATCTGTTTTATCAAGTCGTGATATTGATTAACTCCTAACTCATCCACCATTGCCTGCAAACGAATGACTCCATGTAAATTAGCCCCCAGCTGAGAACTAAGATCTGCATAGGTATTGTTTTTTTGTTGCACATCACCAAATAAATTCAAATATAGATCTTGATCAATCTGATTATTACGCCCCAAATACTGTGGTGGCATCACAACCCCTTCTTCTTCTAAAGAAGAAGAAAGCGGCATAGAACCCGGCTCATCAGCACCAATATCAGCGTGATGCGCACGATTCGCCACAAATCCAATACATTCACGATTTGAGAACACAGGTGTCACTAACGTGACATCGGGCAGGTGCGTACCCCCCATATATGGGTCGTTAAATATGACAATATCACCTGGTCTCCATTCAAACTTATTGACGATCTGCTCCATCGCATAAGCCATGCTACCAAGATGGACGGGGATATGGGCTGCCTGTGCACACATTTGTCCACGCCTATCAAACATGGCGCAGGAATAATCTAACCGATCCCGAATATTGGGTGAAAAAGCCGCATGACATAGCTGAACACCCATTTCCTCACATAATGCATTGATTTTATGGGTAAACAGGCTTAATTGGATTGTATTTATAGCCATCAGGGATTGTTGTTTTTAGTGGGAAAACCTTCTATGGTTTAACTTGTTCGGTTATAAGGTTTTTGCAAGTTTCTATAGAGCTTTATATTTAAAAATAACAATCAAAATCGAGGTGCTACGTGAACCCACTAAATTCAGTACTAGGGACCATCATTGCAGGATTCGTCTTATCAATAATAATTATGCTAATCGTCTAGATCGAACTGCAGCGTATAACGCATAAAATAAATAATCAAAATTTCAGGAGAGATCACTATGGAACTAAATACATGGTCGCTAATGGTTTGGCTACATGTCTTTGCCGGCATTATTTGGATCGGCTTACTTTACTACTTCAATTTCGTACAAGTGCCTGCTGTAGCTGCAGCTGCAGCTGATAGCGATGGTCCTGGACCCGCGGCAATTAGCAAATATGTTGCACCACGCGCATTAGCTTGGTTTCGCTGGGGTGCATTGGCAACATGGTTAACGGGCGCCGGTGCTCTGAATTATGTTGGCGGTTTTACCACACATATGTTTTTCACTAACGGCATCACTGTGATCGGTATTGGCGCATGGTTAGGTACGATTATGCTTTTCAATGTGTGGGGTTTAATTTGGCCAAACCAGAAAAAGCTACTTGGTATGAAGCCAGCGACTGATGCAGAAAAAGCAACGGCTAAGAAAGTGGCATTCATGGCATCACGCACTAATACACT
>JBGCDS010000030.1:0-101990 GCA_045105615.1 Gammaproteobacteria bacterium | reverse complement strand
TTGAGTTTCAATATCAAACGAAGAAAACATAGGGACTTTTGACATTAGTCCGACTACCGGTTTCTTGGTGTTGATTAAGGTATAAATCAACTTTGTAACATCATATTCCAAGAACTGTTCTTTGTTAGGCTGGAAGAATGGAATCAACTTAGACTCACCAACAGAATTACTACCCGCCAAACCAAAGTAAATGGTATTGCCACCAGGCCCTGTAGGGACACCTTGCAAGCCAAACTCTGCGGCCTGATCTTCTTCCTCTGAATATGAGATAGGATCAATCACGTGTAAGGTGATCTTGCCATTTGACAACTGCGCATACTCTTGTAACAACTCTCGCACTCGATTGGCATAGGTTCTAAGCTGTGGAATCTCTTGGCTTGCTTGATCTGAAAAGAAATAATGCAGTGTTACCGGCTCTTGAATGTCTTTTAAAATATTTAAGGTGCCAGATGAAAGCGTATATAATTTATCTTCAGTCAAATCTACGCGCGAACTCTTAAACAGATTGCCGCTAATCATATTCACTAACACGAATAGGATAGCCAAGATTAATAATCCTGAATAGCTGATGGTTTTACTCATTGTTTTTTCAGAACTCATGTTAGCTCGCCTTCTTCATTTCGATAACGACCGCATTGGCATACAACCAACAACCAATTAACGTCGCAAAATAAATAATATCGCGCAGGTCAATAACGCCTTTACTGATTGAAGTGTAATGAGTCAAAAAGCTTAACGAAGCAATCGCATCGACAATATACTGTGGCGCCCAACCTCGGAAAAAGTCGAGCACAATCGGGAAACCACTCAACAAAAACGCAAAACAAATCACTACACTAATAATAAAGGCAATCACTTGATTTTTTGTGGTAGCAGAAATGCATGCACCGATAGCAAGAAAGCCCCCTGCCATTAACAAACTACCAATGTAAGCAGCCAAAATAACTCCGTTATCTGGGTCACCCAGATAATTTACTGTAATCCATAATGGGAAGGTCAGCAGCAATGCAATTGCTGTAAATAACCACGCAGCCAAGAACTTACCAATCACTGCTTGAATCATAGTGATTGGCAGCGTGAGCAATAATTCTATACTGCCGGACTTTCGTTCTTCCGCCCACAAACGCATTGAGATTGCTGGAACCAAGAACAAATACAACCAAGGATGAAAATTGAAAAATGGCGCAAGGTCGGCTTGACCACGCTCGTAAAAACCACCCATATGAAAAGTTAGCGCTCCACTGAGAACCAAAAATATCACAATGAATACATAGGCTACAGGGGTTGCAAAATAGCTTTCCAGCTCTCGTTTAAAAATAATGCCTACATTCTTCATGATAATTTCTCCGTCGATGTGATATCTCTAAACACATCTTCAAGACGGCCTGTTGGAGATCTTGAAATAAGTTCTGTTGGCGTTTCGTCTGCGACAACTTTTCCATTAGCAATAATAATTGCACGAGAACACACAGCATCGACCTCTTCTAAAATATGCGTAGATATGACAACAATTTTATCTTTTGCCATGCCTTTAATAAGTTCACGCACTTCGTATTTTTGATTGGGATCTAAGCCATCAGTGGGCTCATCTAGAATCAGGACTTGAGGGTCATGTAATATCGCTTGGGAGATACCAACGCGACGTTTAAAGCCTTTAGACAATGTCTCAATCGGGCGATTAATTACCTGTTGCAGGTGCAACTGGGAAATTACTGTCTCTATTCGTTGATTTTTTTCCGACCCTTTAAGTCCTCGAACCTCAGCAATAAATTTCAAGAATTGGATCGGAGTCATCTCACCATAACTGGGAGCACCCTCCGGAAGATAACCGATTTCTCGTTTAGCCTGGAGTGAATCACCTTCAACCCTATGGCCACAGACACGAATAGTACCTGAGGTAGGCGCAAGGAAGCCGGTGATCATTTTCATCGTGGTTGATTTACCAGCCCCATTAGGACCTAGAAATCCCAATACTTGACCGGGCTCCACTGTAAAAGAGATATCGTTGACTGCCGTTAAAGGACCAAATTTTTTGACTAAATTTACAATTTCAATCATGACACTTATATTTTTATTTTTAAGCCCAGAATGAACCAATCATAAGGGCTCATCAGGCATTTTTTACCAAATTCACTACATATTGGCAAGTAGAGGACACTGCTGGGATGCGGCAAGTTCCCAACGCTTGGCAGGTGAACTAATCAGATGCTTAAGCAGTCTGAATATTGATACCAAACAGGCACTTAATCTGCCAATTTGGAAGACTGTCGTACATCTTACCTGAATACTCAGGTATTCTCAGACATTTTCCACCATCGACAAAAACATGAAGCAAGAACGATTTTTTGAGAATTTCATGCTCGGAGTCACCGAAGCTGAAATTGCCGTCGAAGACCGCGAATTGAATATTGCCGCTGTGCATAAATTGGTGAGCTCTTCAATACACGAGATCAACATCATCTCCAGAAACCTTAATCATCAGATATTTGATCGCAGCGATATTGTCGAGGCGTTCAGTAAATTTATCCGCAAAAACCGTAATACCAGCGTACGCATTATTTTATTTGATAACACTAATGTCATTAAAGATGGACATCGTTTAATAAACCTTGCCGATAGAGTCCCTTCCAAGATATCGATAAAAAAATTACCCAAAGAATATGCTTATTACAACGAGAGCTTAATCACTGCAGATGGCAAGGGCTTCTTACATAACCCTCAATCAGACCGCTATGAAGGCAGCGTCTCATTTAATGATCACATTCGCTGCGCTGAATTAGATAAAACATTTACTGATCATTGGCATCAAAGTGAAGTTTCAGCAGACTTAAGACGCGTCAGCATATAAACTATGAAAAAATATATCGCTCTATTAATTCTTGTTATTTTAACCCCCGCATTATTGGCAAGTGATTCGATTCATTATTTTGATTTGAAAAATCGATCCGCTGAGGAAGTCTTACCATTAATACTTCCTTTATTGCACGATGCTGAAGCAATAAGCGGTGACGGCTACCAGCTTTTCATTAAAGCACCCAGCAATCGTATTACAGAAATTAAAAATCTAATTAGTGCTGTAGACCGTGCTAGCAAAACATTTCGCATCTCTGTTACCAGCGATGAATATGCCGCTATCCACGAAAACAATGTGAATGCATCGGTACAAATCGAATCAGGTGATGCAAAGGTTAATGTCGGAAAGTATCCAAGAAAAGACCCTGGTGTAACAGTCAACATAGACACACGTAATACTGATAGCAAAAGCGACAAGACTCAATTTGTTCTGGTACAAGAAGGTAAGCCTGCTTACATTTCGAAAGAAAATTTACGCATTACACCGATTTACTCTTATGTACAACGCCCTAATGGTAATTTCTTGATTGAACACAATCGCTTATCCCCAGGCAAACAGGATGGCTTTTATGTGGTTGCACGCAGTGCTGATGGCAAGTCTGCCAATATAAATATCCAAAGTGCGACCAGTAGCAATCGAACATATCAAAGATACGGACCAGAACAGACCTATGTAGATACTACTTTACGTATACGCCTAGGAGAATGGTTTGAAATTGGCGGGAATACAGATACTCACAGTAGCGAGTCTAAAGGTGTTTTATATCGCACAAAGAAAAATGAAGAACGTTACAACAAAATATTTTTAAAGATAGAATTATCACATTAATTAAGCTACTTAATCTAACCACTTTTGACGAATATTATCCCTATTCATTACAAACCATTGCAGACCTATTATTGCTATTGCTGATCTAACCTCACCTGTAGAAAGCATATATGACACATCACTAGCTGGAACAATAATAACTTTTATATCTTCGCCTTCTTCCTCTAATCCACCAATATTACCTAGTTCCGCAACAGAAATTTTACCCATATATAAATGGACCCACTCAGAATTACCCCCAGGAGTCGTATAGAAACCGGCAATTTTAATTAATTCGCTAGGCGCACACCCAATCTCTTCTTGGGACTCTCTAATCGTCACTTCTTCGGGAGATTCTCCCTCTTCTATCAAACCAGCAACAATCTCAATCAGCCATGGTTGCTCTTCACTAATAGCACCAACACGGAACTGTTCTACCAAAACTATTTCATCTGTATCAGGGTCATATGCCACCATGGCGACTGCATCCGCTCTCCCTACTAATTCACGATGCAATAGTGCTGTTGTCTCACCACTATATTTTTCATGCGAAAGCTCATAACTACTTAATTTAAAGTGACCATCATAGGCAATTTTCTTTTGATGTATTTTCCAATCCAACCATTCTCTCCGAAAGAGTTATCTCTTTTTCAGCTCGGTTAGCACGTGTTCTGCAAAACCATGTCCAGCTTCTGCATAAAGGTTAAATGCAATGCATCCAAACCTCTCGAGCTCTTCTTGTTCATCAGCAAAATGCGAAACAACAGCAAGTGTATTTTTGTAACCCACCTGCCTTGCTAACTCAACCACGTACATGTTCTCTCTGTGATTTGAAAGGCATACAAATATTTTTTCGCAATCCAATAATGTTGATTGATTCCAGAACTCATAGTCATTGGCATCACCATGAATACAATTCACACCACTATTACTATATTTATTTACTCGCAATTGATTCTCTTCTATACATACAACTTTATCTTTATATATCTCTCGCAAAGACTCATAGGTTCCTAAACCAACTCGCCCCATGCCCAATATCGCTACCTTCGCATCGCCAATACTTGGGATGATTTCCTGAGGCAGCCGTTGCTCACGCTCAAACTTATCAAGAAATATATAATTCTTATTAAATAAATCGTGAACTTTAGTATTGAAAGGCGTGGCAATGAAAAAAGAAATAGACATAGCTAATGCTAAAGTTGTTAACCACTCAGGAGATAGTATGCTCATGCTTACTGCGATGGAAGCGACAATCAAGCCAAACTCACTGTAATTAAATAACGCTATCCCGGATAAAAACGCAGTACGTGCTCTCACTTTAAAAAACACTAGCAAGAAATAATATATAACTGGACGCAAAAATATAAGCAAGGCTAAGGTAAACGCCACATACAACATTTCAAGCGAAGGTAATCCATAATAACCAATCTGTAAAAAGAAACCGATCAAAAATAAATCTTTTAAATTTAATAGGTTTTTATATAACTCATTTGATCGCTCATTGTTACCAAGCAATACTCCAAACAATAGTGCGCCTAGCCCCCCTTTAAGGTTTACGGCTTCAAAGAGTTCTGCACCACCTAATGCGCATACCACACCAAATAATACTAATAGCTCACCATGACCAGATAGTTTTTGTAGGTATAGCAATAACGGACGGATCAGTGGCAACGCCAATAATATTAACGCACTTGGGCCAATAGCCTTTTCAGCAGTAAATACTAAAAAGCACACTGCCAATATATCTTGAATAATGAGAACACCGATGGCAGTAGAGGCATGAAAAGAAGCGCTTTCTCCACGTTCATCAAAAATCTTGACTGCAAACACAGTACTTGAAAATGAAAGCGCAAAAGCTAGAGTCCAAGCTGATACTGAATCTGCTACTTCCAATGCAGGCATCCAATAACCGGCAGCCATAATAACTGGCACCGTTAATACAACAGCAATCACCATGTGAATTAATGCAGTGCCCCATACATGCGGCGCAGCAAGACTTCTTAAATTTAACTTTAACCCGATAGTAAATAGCAGCAGCAGAATACCAATATCTGCAAGCGGCGTTATGATGTCTATGTTACCCGCACTAATATACTCTAAGGCCTCGAGCTCATGCGCCGCAAAACCTGCCAACAAATAACCTAATAATGGCGGATAGTTAAATCGGCGAAAGATCAGTCCAGCCAATAAAGCTAGCAATATAATGACGGCGTCCATTCATTAACCCTTAGTAGTTATATATCGTCTAATAATCTTGGTATAAATATCGGCCAGGATATGATATTCATTAGAAATCAATGAATTATATAGACTCTTCCAACTAAAAACCCTTAGTATTGGTCTCCACCCACCGATCCTCATGGGTTAATTGTTCTTTTTTCCAGAATGGTGCAGAGGACTTCAATTCCTCCATAATCATACGGTTAGCCTCATAGGCCTGTTTACGATGAGACGACCAGACTCCGACGCAGACAATCGGGTCTCCCGGATAGACCTTGCCCACCCTATGGGCAATACAAATATCAAGCAAATCCCACTGCTCCGCAGCTTGCTTCATGATTTTTTCTAAGTTTTTCTCAGTCATACCAGGGTAATGTTCTAAAAACATCGATTGAACATCATCACCCTCATTGAAGTCTCGCATGGTTCCCACGAATACCGTGGTTGCACCAAAATTATGATGCAATGCTTCTTGCTGCTCCTGGTAAGCTTTTACCCATTGCCACGGGTCATATGATTGATGGAATATTTCAACTTTCATTATGTATCGATATAGTTGTTTATCTCATAAAGTATCTGACGCTATTCTCGCATAAGGTTATACTAAACTTAATGATTTTGAGCCATAAACATACTAGAAATCGATGAAAACTGTACTTCATGCATTAAATTTAATCGAAGCAAATCTAGTGAAAAATTTATTAGAAAGCGAAGGTATTAGCTCACAAGTCCTTGGCGAATACCTGCAAGGCGCCATAGGTGAATTACCTGCTAGCGGCTTAATCAGAGTCGTGGTTAATGAAAGTGATTATGAAAATGCTAACACTATCATTAATAATTGGCGCGAAGCTAAATTTCTAGCATAAAAAAACATTAAAGAGTCAGCATGATTGATAAAAACCGAGAACTTATCGCATTATCTATTTCCATATTAACCATCTCAGATACGCGCACCGAGCAAGATGACAAGTCAGGCAAACTCCTCGTTAAGCGATTAGAAGATGCTGGTCATACACTTTGCGAAAAGAAAATCGCGCCAGATGATATCTATCAAATTAGGGCAATCTGTTCGCAATGGATTGCTAAGCAAACACCCCAAGTGATCATTACAACAGGGGGAACAGGCGTGACAGGACGCGATGGCACACCTGAAGCAATCAAGCCTTTGCTTGACAAAGAAATAGAAGGCTTTGGTGAAATGTTCAGAGTGTTATCTTTTGAATCCATCGGCACATCAACATTACAGTCTCGAGCAACTGCAGGCGTCGCTAATGGTACTTATATATTCTGCTTACCAGGTTCTTCTGGTGCATGTGCAGATGCCTGGGATAAGTTAATCAATCAACAATTAGATTATCGCCATCGCCCGTGTAATTTAGTTGAGCTAATTCCTCGTCTATTGGAAAAGTAGCCTCAAACGCGGGTACGCATAAAACCAGCCACTTCAAAGAATGTTTTAGTCAGTTCTTTTTGTAACTGCTCATCATAATTGAGCTCGCGCATGGCAGTTGTCATGCAATACATCCATTGATCACGTTCTTCGATACCAATATTTAAATGCTGATGGCGCAGCTTCAACCACTCAGGATTAACATATATTTCACCAAATAGTTTAGGCCCACCAAACCACTCACATAAATAGTTGGCTAACCGTTTTCGCGATCTAGTTAAATTATCAGGATGTAAATTTAATACATGGCTAGCGACTGAATCTCGCTGCATGACATCATAGAACTGATTGGCCAGAGCAACGATGGCTGTTTGACCGCCTATACGCTGGTAAAAACTGTTTTGATCAACCACCGATATATGACATTTCTACTTTATGCACAGTGTGGCTCTCTTTACCACGCACTTCAGAGTATCGATCAGCACGATCTTTCCAAGTGTTCGTAATCACTTCATTAATAAACTCATCAGAAGCACCTTCACGTAACAAGCGGCGTAAATCTACTCCCTGTGAAGCGAATAAACAGGTGTAGATACTTCCTTCGGCAGAGAGACGCAAGCGATTACAATCGCCACAGAAGGCTTGAGTCACTGAGGTAATTAAACCAATTTCGCCACTATCATCTTTATAACGCCAGCGTTTAGCAACTTCACCTCTATAATTAGCATCAGCAGGTTCCATGTCAAATTTTTGCTGAATACGATCTATAATTTCTTGGCCTGATACGACCTGTTGCATATTCCAGCCATTAGTATTACCCACATCCATAAATTCAATGAAACGTAAAATATTGCCAGACCCTTTAAAATATTCTGCCATAGGAAGAATATCATCTTCATTCACGCCCTTTTGGACCACCATATTTACTTTCACGGAATCAAATCCTGCACTGCGTGCGTTATCAATTCCATCCAATACTTTCTGCACTGACACCTTCATATCATTCATTTTCATAAAGGTATCTTGATCGATAGCATCTAAGCTAACTGTTATACGACTTAATCCCGCCTCTTTTAATTCCTTCGCCTTGTCTAAAGACAATAAAGAAGCATTGGTCGTTAACGCGATATCATCAACGCCAGAAATTTTATTAAGTTCTGCAATTAATACATTAAGATTTTTACGTAATAGTGGTTCGCCACCAGTCAAACGTAATTTGCGAACACCGTTGTTTACAAATAACTGTGCTAAGCGTGCAATCTCTTCAAAAGACAACAGGTCGTTACGCACTAAGAATTGGTATTTAGAATTAAACACCTGTTTTGGCATACAGTAAGTGCATCGAAAATTACATCGATCTGTCACCGAGATACGTAGATCTCGCATGCTTCGATTGTATTGGTCGTTTAATTCGGTCATGTGTACTATTCGTTACTAATCAATTTGCGGTATTTATTTGCTATGCAATTCGCTGTTCAACGTATTGGATTCTTTGCCGGGCCCTTGGTCGCAC
Organism: Gammaproteobacteria bacterium; assembly: GCA_045105615.1. Classification (GTDB taxonomy): domain Bacteria; phylum Pseudomonadota; class Gammaproteobacteria; order UBA4575; family UBA4575; genus UBA1858. The sequence goes on along the minus strand of JBGCDS010000030.1, from coordinate 93,203 downwards.
TATGCCTATACTTTGCCTTACCTGACCAATATGTCGATACCCATAAAGCGTTAATTTCACTCACTTTCTCAGCAAAAACAACGCTTTGCATGACAGTTTGGATGGCAATCTGGTGGCTCTCGGAAGCCATTGATATCAGTGCTACCGCTCTACTCCCTATTGCTATGTTTCCTTTGCTAGGCATTGCTGACATCAAAGCCACCACTGCCCCCTACGCCTCGCACCTGATATTTTTATTTATGGGCGGATTCTTAATTGCACTAGCCATGCAACGCTGGAAACTAGATCATAGATTAGCCAATACGGTTTTAATGCTTGTTGGTAAAAATCCATTTAAGATTATCGCAGGATTCATGTTTTCATCGGCCATATTGAGTGCATTCATTTCAAATACCGCGACAACAGCAGTAATGCTGCCGATCAGTTTAAGCGTAATTGCTTTATATACAACCAAACAACAAGAAAGTTTTACCAATCTCAGTCAGCACAACTTTGCACGTTGCATGATGCTAGGCATTGCTTACTCAGCCTCAGTTGGAGGCACTATGACTTTAATTGGCACCGCACCTAATTTATTTTTAGCCACTTTTCTCGAAGACGGCATCAGCAATGAATACCAGCTGGACATTAGTTTTATCAAGTGGATATCATTCGCTGCACCACTCGCAATCATATTCTTGCCTATTATCTGGTTAGTGTTAACCAAATTAGTATTTCCATTCAAGACAGAGGCTCTGCAACAACAACCCGGCGCACTCACTAACCAGCAAAACAAAATGGACCGTGGGCAGAAAATCACTATTATTATTTTCATTACTACGGTAGTCATTTGGATAACGAGGCCACTACTTCAAGATTTGACTATCATTATTAATCAGCAGCAGATTCAACCACTACATCAATTGAGTGATCCCGGCATTGCGATGATTGCAGCAATGTTATTGTTTATAATTCCCGTTAATTTCAAACAAAGAATTTTTGTTTTAGATTGGCCAACGGCTAAAAAACTTCCTTGGGGAATATTTATTCTGTTCGGTGGAGGGCTGACGTTAGCCAAAGCAATCAAAACGAATGGCGTTGCCGAATACATTGCATCGCAAGCGCTATTTCTTGAAAACATCCCAGAACTTCTATTCGTATTAATTATTTGCGCCAGCGTATTATTCTTAACTGAATTAACATCCAATACAGCGACCACCGCCACATTGGTACCAATCCTTGCAGGTATCGCGATAGGTGCAGGCATACACCCTTACTTACTAATATTTCCTGCAACATTAGCCGCTAGTTTTGCCTTCATGATGCCAATTGCCACACCACCTAATGCGATTGTATTTGGCTCGGGCCATATCACTATTCCCGAAATGTGCAAGGCGGGACTTTGGCTAAATATTATTAGCGTAATAATGATTACTATTTTTACATATTATGTCATCAAACCGGTCATTGGGTTTTAAGACAACCTTATTCATCCCAACCGTAATCATGCAATAACTCTTTGCCCTTCTTAATATCTTTAATCGCAACAACCGTGAAGTCATCATAGTAAACTGTATTAGGTTTACTTGAATGATTGATAAACCGTAAATCACACTTCACATCATAAGGCTTATCTTTAACCCACAACGTATACATATTTGATTTAGATTTTTTAGTTTTCTTAACTTTGCATTTACCAATCACCGTATTTTTATGAATCTTCTTAGCGCTAAACAACCCTTTTCCATGGATGGCACTTGTTTTAACTTTGATCATCAATAATTCCGTTTAAATTTTTAAAATATTAGCGCTTAAAATATAGCTATGCTTTACAAAGCACCCCACAACTGCCGCCACCTTGGCAAAGTATAATTGCCATCACTCAATCACATAGTGTCTGTATTGCAGCTCGTATTTAACCAAATAATCATAGGGCCTGGCAAATCAATACTAGAGAGAAGTTAATAAAGTTGTGACTTACATAACTATATCCAAAGTGAATTTATGAATAATGTTGGATTAAGAGGTTCTTTAATAAATGCCAACCTAACGGTAACAAAATGAAGTTGGATCAAGACATCAGTAGAAGAATAAACATGACTAAACTCCTAATGATAATTGGAGTCGTCATTGCACATGTGCCGCCTTTTACTTTCTTGCCAGACTTAGTTTTCAATTTTACCGACACGACTAAGGCATTTTTTACCCACTCATTCTTCCGAGCAGCTGTGCCTATATTAGCCACCATGTCAGGATATTTACTATTCATTTCAGCATCACACTTAAACATACCCAAATTGATTCGCAAAAAAGCGAGAACACTAGTTATACCTTTAATTATTTGGAACATGCCTTTCGCAATAATTATTGTGTTACTGCAGTACTATAATCCCGATATATATGAAGCACGCTATACCTTGTACCCATTTTCATTAGAGGGTTGGCTTAATGGTTTACTAGGTATTTATGGTGAGCCACTTAATGGGCCACTATATTTCCTACGAGATTTATTTCTAATCGCAGTATTAGCGCCATTTTATTGGATGATTTTCAAAAAAATACCTTATATTGGATTTGCTGTAATAGTTATTATATTTGCCTTCAAATTAGATGGCGCTCTAATCCTAAGAGACAGCATGTATGTCGCTTATTATCTTGGCATATTAGCAGCAACACAAAAATGGGATTTAAAAGCATTAGATAAATACGCCTACCCATTGTTTGCTGTGTTTATCATGGGGTGCATATTTCTCATCTATAATAAAATCGACAACAGTGATGCTTACTCTATTGTTGCTCCTTTCCTAGTATGGCCAATATTGTCGAAACTTACTTATACTCGCATAGGTGACTTTCTCGTAAACAATACAAAACATAGCTTTCTATTGTTTTTATCCCACACGCCGATCATGTTTATTTTTTATCAACTATACATGCGGATAGATAACAATATTCCTTACTTGGTCTTCTGGTTGGTTACTCCAATTATCACTACTTTTATTATTTTAAAGTTATTGCCCAAAACAGAGCAGCTCTTCCCACCTTTATACAGATTATCTACTGGCGGAAGATAAGCAAGCCCAGGGAAGACTATGTCATATTGTTCGTTGTACGCTTTTCTTAAGCGTACAACGATAGCCAGTATACTCCCCATATCACCAATCCTAGCCCAGAAATAATTCTTATGAATTTTGCTGATACAGGCGAGATCTTTTCAGCCAACACAAAAAAAGTAATGACTAACATCCACATTACACTCATTACTCCAACAGCAAACATCACTGCCATTAATGCCCAGCAGCATCCAACACAATAAGTTCCATGATGCATACCCATACGAATTGCACCCCAGCGTCCTTCTCTCCAACTAGTCATCAAGTAATGCAATGGACTGCGGCACTGCTCCAAACAGGCATCTTTCCAAGGTGTCCACTGGTACACACCTGCCAATACTAAGATTGAGCCACTCAGCAAATAACTCCTACTGTCCATCATAGGATTTAACAGCCCCGAAACATGTAGAGGATACTGAGCAATAGAAATAACAACACTAAACAATAACCAAGCAATCAAATAACCACATAAAAATATAATCGTCGGTGTATAAGACTGACCTTTTGATTTTTTACTTCGCGTGACGGTCACATATAGAGAGACCATAGGTAATACTGAAGGCGTCATCATCGCCACCATCATTACTGCCCACATGCCGAGCAGCATACCAAAGTCATATAGCTGCCAGGATCGGGTACCTGCACGAGGTGGCATCCACATCTCGACAATATCCATATTTTGCATCGCCCAGCCCATATAGCCCATATAACTCCAAGCAATGACACAGACCGTCAACATAGCGCCATAAACAATCAAATGATCGCGACTAAAGTAATTAAGTTTTATTGATTCCTCTGTCATAAAGAATACTTGAACAATAGATAATTGACACAATATTTATAGAAATAACAATCACTTAGCAAATTTGTATTTCACCAGCCGCTGAGTATACTATTCAATAATAACACTATAAAAAAGCTCACCTAGAGGATGCATTGATGGCTAGCAACTGGAGTCTTGAAGGAAATTATTTTGAATCATGCACTTGCGACTTGGTATGTCCCTGCATTTTCTTAATGCCACCCACTAAAGGCTACTGTAATGCTCTAGTAGGCTGGAAGATAGAAAAAGGCCACCTCGGTGAAGTAAAACTTGATGGCGTCAAAGTCGCGGTATATCTAGAAGCACCAGGCATGTTAACGGAAGGTGGCTGGAAGATTAATTTATATATCGATAATGATGCGACGGAAATGCAGGTAATGGCCATCAGTGAATTATGGTGCGGCAAACATGGCGGACATCTTTCAGTAATCGCAGGACTTATTAGTGAAGTAAAAACAGTAGAACAGGCACCTATAGAATTTACTATTGATGGAAAAAAACGCCACTTAAAGGTTGGTAAAGTTGGCGAAAATGAAATGTATACTATCGATGGTGAAGATGGTGGCGATGTCGTTATCAATAATCATCCTCTTGCCATTGCTCCCGGCAACCCTATTAGCGTTGCCAAGTCAAAAAAGACCTGGTACCGCAGTAATGGCATTGATCACACGCATTCAAATACTGTTGGTCTAGCAGCAGCATTTCAATATAGCGCTTAAAACCAAATCAGCTCCCAGCCAAAAGATCAGGCTGCATCAGCCTCGGCGCTGCTTAGACTATAAATATTTTATGAAAATTGTACTACTCGCGATAATTGTATGGTTAAACATTAGTGCTAGCACATATGCAGGCTGGTTCAGCCCTGACAATTATTGGGAATGCATATTAGATAACATGCAAAATGTTCAAAGCGATACTATTGCTGAAGAAGTAGTTTCCTCATGCAAAGATATGTTCGCATTTCACGATAGAATATTTATAGAGAAAAAACGACCCTGGTTTGGGCCTAAGACTGCAAGTGCTTGCGTGCTAAAATATGGCAAGCGAGTACAAACAGAAGTTGGTGCCAGATATATTCAAGCTGCTTGCTATAAACTCTACCCAAATGATTAATCAATGTAGCCATGAATATTAAAACGATAATCAGCTCAACATTCACATTGCTAATATTGCTAACAATCAGTAGCTGCGGCATGTCCGATTATATCAATAGTAGAAAAATTGCTAATGCACCTGTTTATAAAGCGCCACCAAAAACAAGTGAATGTGATTTTAACCAATTAAGAGTTAAACGCGTAGTCAACTATATTAATGCGCTTCGCTCACAACCACGCATGTGCGGTAACAAGTCTCATTCCCCAGCATCTAAAATCAAGTGGAATGACAAATTAGCTAATGCCTCTGTTTTACATTCTGATGATATGGCGAATAATAATTTCTTTAGCCATAAAGGAACGCTAGGCTTAATCGCCAGCGATCGTGTCTCTAATGCCGGTTATGACTGGAAGTCAGTGGCTGAAAATATAGCTGCAGGAACAGACACACCAGAACAGACTATAGATCAATGGGTGATTAGTCCTGGCCATTGCCACAATTTAATGAATGATTTACATACTGAGATCGGGTTAGCCTGTACAAGAAACAATTTATCAGACTATCGCATTTACTGGACGCTAATCCTCGCATCTTCTAGCTCACCAGATAGATCAAACTAACAAATCTCTCAACCTTTGCATTTCCCAATAATGCACAACAAACATACACACCTATCCTTAAAATGCTCTGGATTGGAACGTTGTTTTCTATAAACCATAAAAAAACTTCCTTTCATCAACACTATTAAGCCATACAAAGTTGGCACAGCCGTTGCTATAGAGAATTATAGAAATTGTATTTTTTTAATTTTCATTGCTAGAGGAGAACACCATGTTTAATAGCTTGTATAAAAGATTCTGGACCATCATTGACCCTACTTTATACACCGTAGGTGCATGCAGCACCTTTGGTTTGTGGCTGGCAGTATTTTAGGTATGTTGAGAATCACCCCAACTAACCGTTGGGGGTGGTTTTTCTACCTTTAAAATCTTAATTATTTAATTCAGTGAACTAATCCCAAGTAATTCTATCGTAACCCTATGTGTTAATAATACTGACAATTAATTAGTTAAGGAGAATATTCATGAAAGAAATTTACGACGAATACTGGGAATTAATAGACCCTACTTCATATGCACTTTATGCATCAATTATATTTTACGTATGGACAACGCTGTTATAGGTAATTCGAGTAAAAAACTATTCTCCGAATTTTTCTGACAGTCGGTATTTTTCTTCAACTCCGATCAAGTCGTTAAATTCGGCAAACTGCATTAACCCTCCTTCCTTACCTATAGTAGTGCCCTCTTCAAGTAACTTTTGATAAAAATCTCGCATACTAGCAGCAGCCGCATACAAACCAGTTAGCGGATATAAAATTAACTGGAATCCCATATCAGCTAATTCTTCCTTAGGCAGCACTGGCGTTTTCCCACCTTCAATCATATTGGCAACCATCGGCTTAGGCACACGCTTACCAATTTCTTTTAATTGTTCCAATGAACCAGGAGCTTCAACAAAACTTGCATCGGCACCTAATGCACGCGCACCTTCTACCCTTGCGATTGCCTCATCTAAACCTAGTACTGCTTCTGCATCTGTACGTGCAACAATGAAAAAATCTGCACCACCTCGCGCCTCAACTGCCGCTGCTATCTTCTGCAAATACTGTTCACGTTCGATCACTTTCTTATTACGCATATGACCACATTTTTTAGGCCAAATTTGATCTTCCAAAAAACACCCTGCTGCACCTGCAGCAATAAGATCTTTTACCGTACGATACACATTTAATGGATTACCATAACCAGTATCAGCATCAACAATCACAGGAATGTCCACACTGGCACATATTTGTCTTGCACGGTCGACTACTTCAGTTTGAGTTAACAACCCAAAGTCAGGTTCACCAATGGTAGATGCTGCTAAGGAATAGCCCGATACAAATGCCATAGGAAAACCGACTTTTTCGGCAATTTTGGCTGAAAGCGTGTCATATATCCCTGGAAAAGCTAACGAGCCGACCTCATCCAATATTTTTTGTACCCGTGTAGTAGTCATAAACCCTCCAAAAATCTGTTATTGTTTATATAAAGTATAACCTAATGATTAATTAAAGCAGGCCTTGTAATAGTCCCTGTATAATTAAGGTCTAGTTATTAACTAACCATTCACTACAACAATAATCATGAAAATATTCTCGGTCATTATCATCACACTGCTATTAATTATGCTGCAAGCATGCTCAGAACAGGAAGACGCAACCACATCAAAAAGCACCAACACACAAGACGTGACATCTAGCGTACAACCAACCAGTAAAATTCTAGAACCACAGGGCCGAATCAAAGATGCTCTGTTAAATGAATTACAAGAAGGCCGCTGGGAACTAGTCATGTTTTGGGCAACTTATTGCCCTATCTGTAAGAAAGATTTTGAAAAATTAGCTCAATTTATCGAAGATAACCCATCAGTTCCATTAACTATTATAGGCGTAGTGACCGACGGCATAGATGCAAAACAAAAAGCACTTAGCCAAATAGATGATCGCAATTTAAATTACACACATGTCCTCACCGACTTTGACCAGAGTAATATGTTATACCAAGAAATCACTCAATCTAGTTTAATTGGAGTACCTTCACAGCTTTTATATAACACTACTAACGAACTTGCTGGCTTTAGTCGTAACGCTATCGATTTAGATGCATTAGAAATAGTTGTCTATGAATAAGCATGAGCAAACTAGATGATATTAATGCTGATCTTAGCCAGCATGTCGTTGTTGATACTGACAATTTGCAATGGGAACCTAGCCCTAGCGGTACAGTCTGGCGCAAACCTCTGTATCGACAAGGAGGAGAGTTTGGCCCTGTCACCAGTATTGTGAAATACGAAGCGGGTGGAAAATTTCGTACTCACCCACACCCACAGGGTGAAGAGATTTTTGTTTTAAATGGTGAATTTTGCGATGATCATGGCCGTTATCCTGCAGGCACTTATCTATTAAACCCAGATGGTACTGAACATGCACCCTATTCAGACACAGGCTGCACACTATTTGTGAGACTACGCCAGTACGACGGTAATGACCGTAAACAATTAGCCGTTAACACCAATGAAATGGAATGGCGCCAAGGCATGGTTGAAGGGCTCACTGTGCTACCTCTTTATTCACAACCAGATTACCCTGAGAATATGGCGTTAGTGCGCTGGCAAGCTGGCTCTTATTTCCCAGAACATACACATCCTGGTGGAGAGGAAATATTAGTTATAGAAGGCACTTTTGAAGATGACTTGGGTGAATACCCAACGGGCTCATGGATTCGTAGCCCACATTTAAGCAAGCACAGGCCCTATTCTAAAAAGGGGTGCTTGATCTATGTACGCGTTGGTGGATTACACACTCGCATTGACTAGCTTTAGTCGTGATAAATTGAGTCTGCTCTAGCCGATCGATTCTTCTGAGCAATGGCAATACCAACAAGAATCACCACTAATGCGACCACCGCATTGGTTGTTAGCTTTTCACCACCAAACACTATTCCTAACAGTACTGCCCATACCGGAATCAAATAATTTATTTGGGAAAGGAATGCTGGACCTGCATGTCGAATCACACTGAAATAGATAATTGTTGCAAGTCCACTAGGAAAAACACCTAGCAGTATGACTGACCACATTGCACCTGGCGAAGTATTTGCCACCCAATCAAACCCTTGAGACAGTGACAATGGAATGATCACAATTGATGCTGCCAACAGAACACCTGCCGAAATTAAAGACAAGCTAATTTTAGGTAGCGCATGAGCAATAACAGAATTTGCAGCATAACTAACCGCACCGAGCAAAATTAAGAACATTGCCGATAGGTGCAACCAGTCCAATTGTGTTGATACTGTTAACTCTGGTTGCATTAAAATAATTACACCAGCAAAACCAAGCAAAAACCCGATCACTTTATTTTTAGTGATACGTTCGCCTGAGACAAAAAAATGCGCTAATACAACCGTGGTTAAAGGCATCATTGCCATGAGAATACCTGCCAAACTACTATCAACATGTTGCTGACCCCAGGTGATCACAAAAAATGGAATACAGTTTCCGGTTAGGGCTAACGCAAGCAGGATTGGCCAATAAGGCTTCAACGTAGAGAGGCGCTCACCCTGCGCATAGGCAATTACTAAAAGCAAAACAGCACCAATCACTATTCGACCTGCCACCACTATGATTGGGGGGACTTCTTGCACGGCAATCTTGGTCAGCAAGAAGGCTGAACCAAACATTGCAACTAATGCAAGCAATGCCAGCCAATCAAGTAATCGAGATGAATTCATTTAAGGAAAATTGCAATCAAGGATAAGAAAACCAGACAAAGGTAACGACACCCTCAATAAGAGCATGCCATCCACGTAGTAACAAAAGTGGCATTAACAGCTATAATCTAATTAATACCTAACTAATACTTTATAGCTCAATGTAACACGCTTCTCAGCCGACACCTTAACCAACCACTGCGCAGTATGCGCATTCACCTGCTCGTGTTTCAAACTGCTCTCTACCATTTTCCAGTCACCAGGAACAGGCTCCAAAACTTTAACTACGACATCTTCGTCTTTAGCATTATGTATTTCAACTTCATAACTAGAACTGGCAGCATGACTATACTTACCTATCGCTGATTCTTTTCTGTAACTGGTTTGCTTCTTCTTAGCCGTAACATCGAACGCATCACCAAGCTTTAAACGTATCGTTTCATCTTTTGGCGTGTGGTCAATACGATCCTCGCCAATAAACTGTGCATTACCCGAGGAGTCATTTTTATAAACTCTAACAATACCTTTTGGTAAAGCAATACCTAAATCATTGTTCTTTTTATTTTCAAACTCGACAAATACACCTACTTTCAACTTGTCAGCAATCACACCATACTTGTTGTAATAATAATGCTCGCTTCCTTGAAGCATGAACTCTTTATTCACAGGAACCCGACTCGCTGACAATAATGCAACTTGCTTAGCTTGGTTCTGCAGCACATCAGTTTTATGGCCTAGCGTATACAAATGATACTCAAATAAACTTTCTTCAGCCATCTCAGCACTATCCTTAGCCATAGACTCCATCATTCTTACATTTCTATGCTGAGCAGCTCTCGGTTGAGAAACTCGGTTAACATCACCGGCCACTAACTGCAATTTTGCATTGTGGTAGCTTGCACCACTTTGGTTATTTAATGTCACCCAACCATTTAAATCTAAATACTTTTCATCTTTGTCTAACTTTGCAACATAGTCTGCTTTCCAGCTCAAGCCACCCGACAGGTAACTTAATTCAAGTGTTTGCTTCTTATTAACATTGCTATTAGCAAGAATTGATAAGGTGGGACGATCACGCAAATTATCTGGCACCTGATCATAAACAATACGCCCAGGCACACCTGTCTCTATACGATCACCTATTCTCAACACGACACCGTTGTTTGCGCTTAGCACTGTCGCCACCACTTCTTTTTCAGCACCAGTCGTAGGATGCATCTTAATAACCCGTACCTGCTTACCCACATATTTCTGTAATAGTTGCTGTGGTGTCAGTAAATCGTAATCAAAGTTTTGCTCCAATAAAGACAGGGAGTTTGGGTGTGACAGGCTAGTGATAATGGCCGTCTCGGGTCTGATTTGTGCACTGACCTCTCTTACCGCTACTCTATTTAGTCCTTTATTTAACGTGAGATTACGCACATCTCGAATCAAGGCTAGGTCTTGGTTATAGACCGTCAGTGAAAGTTCTTGCTGATCTTTAACGGTAGTTTTGATCTCTTCGGCATAAACAGGAGCCTTACTAATCACTATTAGTAGCGTTAATGCGTAAAATCGAACTGAAAGTGAGTGGTGATTGATCATCAACTGCTGCATTCTTATGCTCCTTCTATAATAATAGACATACCAATAGACCAATCCGTCAAAAAAAGGTTTAGTGACACTATTAAAATCATTCGTTATGACAAAACAGCAGCTTACCCGTTCTAATTCACTATCGGTACAAGATTTTCTCAAAAAATCTGATGAAATCGTGCCGCATGAGAATAATAAGAATGCGGGTCGCTTACTATTTGCCATGGATGCAACAGCTAGTCGCGAACATGCTTGGGATATGGCCTGTCAGATACAAGCCGACATGTTCATGAGCACTCAAGAAATAGGTAATCTTGAAATCTCTTTATGTTATTACCGTGGATATAATGAGTTCAAATCATTCGACTGGAGCAGTAATGCAAACAAGCTACGCGATCAAATGTTGCAAGTACGATGCTTACCTGGCCATACACAAATTAAGCGTACTCTCGAACATGCCATTCAAAGTTGTGTCAAACAGAAAATCAGAGCCGTGGTATTAGTCAGCGATAGTTTTGAAGAATCAATCGACCAGGTTGGTATGGTCGCTGGCAAATTAGGTATGTTAGGCGTCCCAGTATTTGTATTTCATGAGGGACATGACCCTGTCGCCAAGAATGCATTTCAACATATTGCCCAATTAAGTAATGGCGCTTACTGCTCCTTTGATCACAATAGCGTGACACAACTGAAAGAATTGTTATGTGCCGTCGCGGCGTTTACAGTGGGCGGCTTTGAAGCCTTACAAAAACAGTCGCTGCAGGGTAGCACTATTGCACGCTCAATAATCAAACAGCTTCCTAAGCAATCACCTAAATAACTCATCATGGCAAGAATCATATTAATCATTGCCGCGTTGGTAATGGCGTTATTACTTTTCAAATGGGTTAAGCATCAACCTGCGAACAAACGTTGGCAATACATGATGATTATTGTTGGTGTAATTTTGCTTGGTTTGGTCGCCACTGGTAAGTTACCTATACTGTTTGCCTTAGTCGGTGCACTGATCCCTGCTCTTCAAAGGATTATCAGCTTAGTTGCTTATTTACCTATGCTGCAAAGAATGGCCAATACCTTTGGTGGTAACAAAGCCAGCGATGGGCAGAAGTCACAGGTTGAAACTGAATATTTGCAGATGGAATTGGATCATGATTCTGGAAAATTATCTGGCGTCATTAAATCAGGCTTATACTCTGGACAAAACTTAGACGACTTAAGCGTAGATCAACTATTAGAGTTGCGCGAGCATTACAGTCATCAGGATGAAGATTCAAAACTATTATTAGAGAATTACTTCGATCGCACACACGGTACTGACTGGCGCGCCGGCCAGCACAATTCATCAGCTTCACGCGACAGTACAAATAACAATACAAACCTTTCCGAACAAGAAGCCTATGCTATTCTTGGCTTAGAACCTGGCGCTGATATAAAAGCTATTATTACTGCACATAAGCGCCTCATGCAAAAACTACATCCCGATCGTGGCGGCTCCAGCTATTTAGCCATTAAGATCAATCAGGCTAAAGACTTATTAATCAATCGAAATCCTGATTAGGTTTATGAACTTTAAATTCTGGCAGAAAAAAAATAAGCCTAATAAAACTGCTAATGATGAGCAGCCTGAATACGAAGTTAAATCTTATTCAAAAGATGGCGGCTATATTCGCTCACCAGTTCGTTCTGGAAAAAATCAAAACAGCTCTAGTTTTGGCGGCATGGGTGAACGTGAACTCCAACTCAGATTAGAGTTACTTGTAGACCAGGTATTATCCACAACTAATAGTGTGTTCGAACCTGCCCAGGCATTAGTTGGTGCTAGCTTAGCGGATCAAGAGCGATTTATTCACTCTGTGGATAGCATCTCCTTAATTGATGTCATGCTTGCATTCAATTTTTGCCACTTTGCACCACCTAGCTTAAAAGTCATTGATGAAGAAGACTGGGAGTCATGGATATCCCATTTATTAAAAATTTATCGCGCCCAAGGAATGGATGATTGCATTATCGCAATGAAAAAAGTCGATGACTATGTCGACACTATGGCGGTCGCGCCAACATCAGTCAGCTTTGATGAGATTAGTCGGATCGTTGAAAGCGTGATTACTGGCCTCAATGGGCGAGCACTTAAGCTAGAACAAAGTGATCAATTATTTACTGATACAGAAGTCATTCATCTTCCAGAAAATATTTCTACCTTCAAAAATCGCGAAGATAACTTTGCCTTATATAAATCTATCGCTGTTCACCAGTGGGCACAGACATGGTTTGGTACTTGGCATGTCGACATACAACAGCTTGTTGAAAATTTTGCAGACAAACAAAAAGCGATCAACTTATTTCATAAACTTGAAACTGTTAGATTAGATGCCAATATCAGACGAGAACTCCCTGGTATCGGACGTGCAATAGGAAAATTTAATTCCTTACTTGTTGCAGAAGATCTATCACCACCCTGGCAAAGTGCAATCAACACCTTATCGTCTGAACAGGCAACAGCGCATGACACTGCTCGCATTGTTTATGAACTTTATGATCATGATTTCACTCCAGAAGACACACTCTATCAAGGTATATTAAATCCTGCGCTTGCCAAGCAAACAATGGAACAGCGCATAGATCAAGATAAAGATAATCTACAACTTGCCTTAGACGAACTACAAAAAGAATCTATCGACAATAATCAAGACATGCCAGTTGATGATGAACAGGATGGCAATCGTTTTGAAGTTCGTGAAATTGAAGACAATGAAACGCCCGATGGCTATCGTTTTGAGCTAGCTCTGGATGGCGAGTCAATTGAGCCACCTGATAATATTCAGGAATTATTGGAGTCGATCAAACAAGATTTAGGTGAAATTCCAGAAGATTATCTATCACCCGTGGACAGCAATGCCTACCAAACAGGTGATGGTGACGAACAACAGGACGACATCAATATTCGCGCAGGTGATGGTGAAGTCTTATTATATGATGAGTGGGACCACTCGCGACAAAAATACCGCAAGGAATGGTGCCACCTTCGTGAAATAGATGTCGTCGGAAAACCTTCTAACTTTGTCGAGCAAACACTCAACAAACATCGCAGCTTATTAAAACACTTACACAGAACCTTTGAAGCATTGCGCGATGAAGACAGAAGAATACGCAAACAACCCTATGGAGAAGACATAGATTTAGACGCTGTTATTTCATCCTATGCCGATATGGTCAATGGCGAAGAAGTCAGCCAAAATTTATTCGTTAAACAACGCAAAGTTGATCGTAATATTGCAGTGATGTTCATGGTAGACATGAGCGGCTCCACTTCAGGCTGGATTAACGACATGGAACGTGAAGCCTTAGTTCTATTATGCGAGTCGTTAGAAGTCCTGGGTGATCGCTATGCAATTTATGGCTTTTCTGGATTAACTCACCGCCGTTGTGATTTATACAAAATCAAAGACTTTGATGAACACTATTCCACTACCGTCAAAAATCGCATTGCCAGCATCAAGCCACAGGATTACACCCGTATGGGAGTTGCGATCCGACACTTATCTAAATTACTCTCACGCGTAGAAGCAAAAACCAAAGTACTAATCACCCTGTCCGACGGCAGACCCGACGACCAAGATGGATACCGTGGTGCTTATGGCATAGAAGATACACGGCGCGCATTAATTGAAGCTAAATTTTTAGGCATACATCCTTTTTGCATCACTATTGATGATGAAGCTATGGACTACCTACAACATATGTATGGCCCTGTTAATTTCACCATTGTTGATCAGGTCGACAAACTACCTTATAAGGTGTCTGATATTTATCGACGTATTACAATGTAAAGATTATTAAGTTCATGGACGAATCAATAAAAAAAATACATAGTCAGCGTGTAGATGCAGTTCAAACACCGATCATACCCACCATCACACAATTGGCACGCGAACACCCCGGTACTATTTCACTAGGCCAAGGCGTTGCCTACTATGGCCCACCGCAACAAGCCTACGATGAAGTAAAAACACAATTAATATCAGCCAAGTTGAACGCTTATGGCCCAGTAGAAGGTATTCCTGAATTAACCCAAACCTTAGCGAATAAACTACACAGCAGAAACAACATAAGTATTAATAAAGATAACAAAGTATTTGTCACAGCCGGTTCAAACATGGCATTCAGCTCATTAATGGTAGCCATTTCCGATCCAGACGATGAAATCATTCTACTTACGCCTTATTACTTCAACCATGAAATGGCAATACGCTTAGCCAATGCTAAACCAGTATTAGTGCCAACACTTGATACTTACCACCCAGATATTGAACGCATTAAAAATGCCATTACCAATAAAACACGTGCTATTGTTACTGTGTCACCCAACAATCCAACTGGCGCGGTATACACAAAAGATGAATTAACCGCCATAAATCAGCTATGCGCTCAACATGGCATTTATCATATCTCAGATGAAGCTTACGAAGATTTCTTACACGAGGACCACAAACATTTCTCCTGTGCTTCAATAACGAATTCTGAAGCCCACACCATCAGCTTATATTCATTATCAAAGGCCTATGGCTTTGCCGGTTGGCGCGTTGGTTACATGGTTATTCCCAACGCATTGTTTTCTTCATTAAGAAAAGTACAAGACACCGTACTCATCTCACCAACCATTATTTCTCAATATGCAGCATTAGGCGCACATAAAGCACCCTATTCCTACATTGCAAACAATCTAAAAGAAATCAAACAATCTCGACAAACCTGTTTAGATGCATTAAATACGTCAGACTTATTAAACAGGTCCGCCATCTCAGAAGGGGCATTCTATTTATTTATAAAGTTAGATACACACAAACATGACCTCGCCATTGCCAAACAACTCATAGAAAGATTTGGTGTTGCCACAATTCCTGGTAGTGCATTTGCAGCACCTAATGGTTCTTATCTAAGAGTTTCTTACGGGGCGCTCACCTGCAATACTGTAAAAAATGGCATTGAAAAATTGATTCTTGGATTAACCAAGCTCTTGTAAATTATTCATCTAACAATATCCATCGGACTACGTACCACGTTACCACCACAAGAGTAAAACCTAAATGAAATTATATGCGCGAGAATTCGCAATTCAAAAACATGGGGAACACCCGTATATTGAATACGAGGATATATGGAAGAACTAAGTGCTATGCAACAGTTTCTGGTTTGGATTTGCGCAATTGTTGCACCCCTTTATGCTTACTATTCTAATAGACAAGGAAGCATCACAATACGAGACCCCTCTGGTCAACGTACAACCTATAGTAAAACTGAAAATTCTCGAGGTTTTTGGGTAAGTATTGGTCTTATGATTTTTTTAGGCTCAATCTCATGGTTATTCATACTAGGAGCTTTTTAAAGTTATTATAGATAAAACTCTATCAAGTCACTCAATCGGATGCACGCTAGCGCGGCCGCCTATAACCCCAATCGATAAAACAATCGAGAACAGGATACGCCTTATTCAGTCGCCAAGTATCTAGCTTAATGAAAAACCGCACTCTGCCAGCAATCATTTTTATCCGGTCTAGGAATATTAATAATACATGGAACTACATTGACTAAGTAGCATCGTATAATGAAATACGGAATAGTTATATTCGTTTCGTGATTATTATATTTCCATCTCGACATCAATCGATATCACTATTTAAGATAGAATTAGAATTTACATCACGAGCACTCTTACCTGGTGAAATATAGAAAAAGCGTATATGACTATTGTTGAAATAACATCTGAACCCGTTGAGCTTTACAAAATATTAAAGTTTGAAGGTATTGTCTCTAGTGGTGCAGAAGCCAAATCTGTTATTGCTGACGGGCAGGTATTGGTCAACAATGAGATTGAAACCAGGAAACGTAAAAAAATAATCTCTGGCGATATTATTGAGTTTGCTGATGAAAAAATGCAGATCCAACTCAGCCAAACACCCTAACCTATCGAAAACCTAGCTTTCCTAGCCTCAAGCACTGTAATTTCCCGCACTGTATTTGCCAAAATACATTATCATTAGCAGACTATTTCATTAGGAAAAGACTATGGACTTTGTTGCTGATTTATTTTCAAGCCCATTATTGTGGATTGCATTAGTGATTATTTATACCTTGAAAAAAGGTATTCATTTTGTGCCTCAAAACCGCGGCTATGTAATATATACATTTGGTAAATACGACAAAACATTATCCGCTGGTTTGAACTTCATTATTCCTTTTGTTCAGCGCGTGGCAGCTGACCGTAATCTTAAAGAGCAGGCCTTAGATATTTCTTCTCAGTCCGCGATTACAAGAGACAATATCTCTCTGCATATTGATGGCATTTTATTTATGAAGGTGACCGATGCCGGCGCCGCAACTAATAATGTGACGGATTACAAAATGGCAGTCACGCAGCTAGCCATGACTACCATGCGTAATGCAATTGGCTCAATGGAGCTTGATGAATGTTTCCAAAGTCGCGATAACATCAACGCAACTATATTAAATGCGATGACAGAAGCCACACACCCCTGGGGCGTAATGGTAACTCGTTATGAAATTAAAGATATTGCACCGCCTCAGTCAATTCGTGAGGACATGGAAAAACAGATGACGGCCGAACGTGAAAAACGCTCCGTCATACTTACAGCTGAAGGGGTTAAAACGGCAGCGATCACTGAAGCAGAGGGCTTAAAAGCCGCACGCGTACTCGATGCAGAGGCCGCTAAAGCAGAGCAGGTCCTTTCGGCAGAAGCAGATAAAGAAGCACAGATCTTGCAAGCGATGGGTAAAGCTACCGCAATACGCTTAGTTGCTGAAGCGGATGCCAGCGCTTTAAAGACGGTGGGTGACATGGCTAAAACGGATTCAGGTGAATCAGCAATGACATTACAGCTAGGACGCGAAGCTATTGCAGCGCATCGTGCCATCGCTTCGGAAAGTACTGTGGTTCTAAGTGACGGCAAGACTAGTGATAATGTTGTTAATACCGTAGCCCAGGCGATTGCTGTTTCTAGCAGCCTGAAACTCCCTAGTCAGTCAGAAGGAGCCTAGTCTTGGACATCATGCAATACATAGCTGATCATCATGATCATTTCTTTTATTTAGTTGCCGGCATTAGCTTTATTGTCGAGCTCACTATTCTTGGCTTTGGTGGCCCACTATTATTCTTTGCAATTGCCAGCTTTGTCACGGGGGTACTGATTAGTTTTGGCCTTATCTCTGGCTGGGAAATGGAAATATTTACATTAGGCATCATTACTGCAGTAACCACCCTGCTTTTATGGAAACCCTTAAAGAATTTTCAAAATTCTGGAGGAGGCGCAGACACCAGTAGTGACATGATTAGTAAAACAGTCAGCGCAAGTAGCGATATTACTTCCAGTACTGGGACGATTCGTTACTCAGGAATTGACTGGAATAGTCGTTTAGATAGTCATTCAGGAGTAGACACGATTGCTAATGGAGAACAATGCATTATTACTTCTGTGAATGGAAATACGATGATTGTTAAACCTGCCACACGCAATTAATTTCACTGATATGCTTGGGCATTCAACTTTACAAATTCACATTAAGGCTTAACTTGAAAATAGATATTTACAACAGTGCAGTTAAAGGCGATAAATTTATATCTGTCCCTAAGGGCACCAAAATTAGCGAATTAACATTACCCGAGTCAGTCGATAAAGACCTCTTGACGCTGTCACCGTTTAGAACTCGATTAGAGATTGATGCCAGCAAAATGCACCCGGCATTAGATCAAAAAGACGTGCTTAGACAGATAGAAAAAAACGGATATGCGATTCATGGCGCGACTTTATTGCTAAAAATTGGTGAAACCACCTAAAAATACCCGCTAAAACTGCATTTTTACCCCTAAATGACCAATTAAAATGTGTATATAGGCCTACCTTCGGTTACACTCACGCCTGTCGTTTTATTTACACAATTTTTGTGTAGCGACAAATATGTAATTTAATCCATAAAGGAACGATAGAAAATGAGTAAAGGTACAGTAAAGTGGTTCAATGCGGACAAAGGTTTTGGCTTCATCACTCCAGAAGATGGTGGAAAAGATCTTTTCGTACACCACTCTGAAATCAAAAACGGTGGCGGTTACGCAACGTTGAATGATGGTCAAGCAGTTGAGTTTGAAGTGGGTGAAGGTCAAAAAGGCCCATGTGCTAATAATGTCGTTCCTGTTTAGCCTCAATTAAGTCATTTATGAGTAGCTAGCTTATCTAGCTACTCATATCTCTTTTCGAGTTCTTCGGTATTTGATTCTTTATCGCAATTTTACTGCTTTAGTCAGAATCTAGCCCAACATGTAGTTGTAGATTTCTTTCATGAATCTCTTTACGCATCTGGCAGCGCATTTTACCGGCCTGGAAAAGCTTTTCTTCTGTTTCTGTCTCTAGTCTGAGTCTTGGCACCTGCTGGGATCTTCCATTTTCGTCCACTGAAATCATCGTGAAGTAACAGGATATAGCGTGATATTTTCTCTTTTCACAGATCTTCTCACCTTCGACTTTAATACCAATTTCCATTGAGCTACGCCCTACGTAATTCACATGACATTTGAACGTGACTAAGTCCCCTACTTTAATCGGGTTCTTGAATACGACTTGATCAAGCGAAGCAGTAACCACGTAAGTCTGACAGTAACGCGATGCACAAGAAAAAGCCGCCTCATCTAAAAGCTTCAATATTGAGCCTCCGTGGACTTTGCCAGAGAAATTAGCCATCTCCGGGGTCATTAAACGCGTCATAAATAGCTTTTTTTCTTGTTTTGGCAGATCCACTGATATTCTCCTTAATACATTCTCATTACAGCTTAAAAATGAGAATTTCCAATTCTTTAATATGCTTTTATTTCAAATAGTTACAATACTTTCTTGGCATTGTATGGCACAATTGTGCCTACTTCCAAATTAATTAATGCGCCATTTTAATTGTTTTATACGGAACTCACTGAGAGTTTTTCATCAAAATAGAGACATAAATACGCTATTTACTTAAACATTTGTATACAATAAATTGAAATCTAATCATAAATTCTTTGAATTAATCACCAGAGCCCAAGTCAAAACCATCGTGCATAAAAAAATAATCAACCTTGTCTCCGCCTTTTTACTGGCGATCCTATCTTTCAATAGTATTGCCGCTGAGAATACTACTCTATCTCCTACGGTTGATCACTTACGTGCAACTAAGCATATTACTGACTTTTTAGGTCGCTATCATTATCGCAAAGTTGACTTAAATGATGAATTTTCAGCCATCATCTTCAATAATTTTTTAGATTCTCTTGATTCGAGTAAGAGTTATTTTCTAGCTACTGATATTGCACGCTTTGATAAATACAGATTCACTTTGGATGACGCCTTACGCGCAAATAATTTATTGCCAGCCTATTCAATTTTCTCCACTTATCAAAAGCGAGTTAATGAACGCATTGAATATGCATTGCTATTGATAGAGAAAGAGTTTGATTTCTCTAAAGACGAAACGTTTGTTATAGAACGCAAAAATGCTAAGTGGCCGGTAACTATAGAACAACAAAATGACCTATGGCGTAAACGCATTAAAAATGACGTGTTGTCATTAGTGCTTGCTGATAAAAAAGAAGACGAAATCAAAAAGACTTTAGTCAAACGTTACAGCAGTGTATTAAAACGCACTAAGCAATTAGATGAAAACGATATTTTCCAAATCTATATCAACTCCTATGCCACTGCGATTGATCCACATACTAGCTATTTATCCCCACGCTCATTTGATAATTTTGAAATTCGCATGAGCCTTTCGCTTGAAGGTATTGGCGCATTACTACGCACTGATGGCGACAACACTATAGTTGAACGTATTATTCCTGGTGGTCCAGCTGATCTTGGTGACCTACTCCACTCCAAAGATAAAATCATTGGCATTTCACAGCAAAATGAAAAAGAATTCACTGATGTTGTTGGTTGGCGCTTAGAAGAAGTCGTTGAACTAATCCGTGGCCCTAAAGATACTATTGTTAAATTACAAATTTTGCCTGGTAGCAAAGGTGATGGTGCAGCAGTAGAAGAAATTGCTATCACTCGCAATAAAATCAAGTTAGAAGAACAGGCCGCGACTAAAGATATAATAGAAATAGCAAATGATAATAAAACGGAAAAAATTGGCATTGTAACTATTCCGACCTTCTATTTAGACTTCAACGCTTTTCAAAATGGTGAAGAAGATTATCGTAGTACTACTCGTGATGTACATAAATTACTAGTTGAACTGCTCGAAGAGGATATCGATAGCTTAGTACTCGACCTACGTTCAAATGGTGGCGGTTCATTAATTGAAGCAACTCAATTAGCCGGTTTATTTATAGATAAAGGCCCGATTGTACAAGTTCGTGACTCTAGCGGTCATATAGAAATTCACAAAGATAAAGATGCAAACATTTCTTACACAGGCCCAATGGTTGTATTGGTAGACAGATTCAGTGCATCAGCCTCAGAAATTGTAGCCAGCGCATTACAAGACTATGGCCGTGCGGTAATTGTCGGTGAGACCACATTTGGCAAAGGTTCAGTACAGCAACTTGTCGACTTAAATCGAATGGGGCGAAAGAATGACGCTAATTTAGGACAGCTAAAAGCAACGATTGCCCAGTATTACCGAATCAATGGTGAGAGCACTCAACACCGCGGAGTTGAACCTGACATCCCATTTGAGGCGTCTTATGATAAATCGGAACAGGGTGAGCGCAGTCTAGATAATGCTTTACCTTGGACTAAGATTTCTCCAACACAGTTTAATAATCGTCACATCTCTAAGAAAATTGTAGAAGACCTAGAAAGGCAACATGTTAGTCGCACTAAAGATGATGAAAAATATCAATCTTTAATCAAACTATACAATCTAAATGAAAGTTTACAACAGCAAACCGAGTTGTCATTGAATCAAAGTAAACGCGAAAAAACATTCTTACAACTCGAAAAAGACCGCAAACAATACGAGAAGTTGATTGGTTTAAGCAACGATGATAGTGATGATGAAAAAGACAATAAAGATGATGATAATGACAATATCGAAAATGATATTTTACTCATCGAAGCAGCGCAAATTTCAGCCGACTTAAATAGTTATTGGAATCGTGCCCAACAGAGAATGGTCGTTCAGCAGTAGGTCTTAAATAATCGAAAAAAGCATTTTCGCACCTAACAACAACAAGAAAAGTGCAAATACTTTCTTCAATACTGGTACAGGTAACCTATGTGCCAGGCGAGCCCCTAATGGTGCAGTAAAATAACTTACCAGTGATATTAGCATTACCGCAGGCAGGTAAATAAAACCATACAAATAATCTTGCTGATAAGTATTGCTCAAACCATTAATCAAATATCCCAGTGTCCCGGCTATCGCAATGGGAAAACCTATCGCTGCTGAAGTACCAATGGCTTTCTTTATTGGCACATTATGCCAAGCCAAAAAAGGCACGGTCAAACTTCCCCCACCTATCGCAACAACCGCTGAAATAGCCCCTATTCCGCCCCCTGCCGACAACAAACCCACTTTACCTGGTATCGAGCGAGATGGTTTTGGTTGAATATTCAGAAACATTTGAATAGACACATAAGTCATAAATACCGCAAAGAATATTGCCAACTGTTGCGAACTAATA
This sequence comes from Gammaproteobacteria bacterium, assembly GCA_045105615.1. Lineage (GTDB taxonomy): Bacteria > Pseudomonadota > Gammaproteobacteria > UBA4575 > UBA4575 > UBA1858. The sequence continues at coordinate 70,634 of JBGCDS010000030.1, read as the reverse complement.
TGTGTAACGAGGTACGTAGCAACAAAGGTTCCAATCAATACAGCAGGTGCCATCACTTTTACAATATTCCAAACAACACCTTGATGGCGTTGGTGCGCATATAAACTTGATGCCGAAGTCATAATAATTGAGGCCATAGACGTACCAAGCGCTAGATGCACTACCGAATCAACAGGAACATTTTTGTATAAGAAATAGGATGTAAGCACTGGCACCATAATGCCACCGCCTCCAACGCCTAGAAGACCTGCAAAAAATCCAACCACACCACCAAGCAGTAAAAATATAACTACGCTATCAAAACCAATCACAGATTTAGTTGACTAGCGCGTCGAATATTTGAAAGCCGGCAATGTAAGTACCAAGCACAGAGCCTAAGGTACTCAACAAGAATACTAAGATTAATCTCGCCACACGATTAGAACGCCAGCCTGATAATTTTGTTGTAGCTACACGTACATTTTCAAAGTCTTTAATTGTAGGTTTACGCAGATAAAGCTCTACAGCTGAAGTAACCACCCCTGCCCCAATCGCAGGGTTGAGTGAAGTCAATGGCGCAGCAAGGAATGCTGTGATAACTGTCAGTATATGTGCACCCGCAATCGCGGCACCTAATGCTGACAAACCCCCATTAATTAAAATCCAGTTAACAACCAGACTCCAACCCAAATCAGTACTCTTACTAAACCCAAATGCAAAACCACTTAATACTAGCGCAACAATTATCCACGGAATAAATTTGCCAATGCTTGAGCCTTTAGGAAGATGTGTTAACTCACTAATTGTGTCTTGCGGCACAGCATTACCATTATTCAATTCTTCTTTTATACCGGCTAAGTGCCCCGCCCCAACAACAGCTAATATATTTTTACCTTCGCGCTTATCGACAGCCTGTCTAAGTTTCGCTGACATAAACTGATCACGTTCTGCAATCAATGGACTAAAAAGGTCATAAGCAGAGGAAGCAAATTGTGCAAAAGTGTTTTCAAGCATATCACCTGTCTTTAGCTTCTCAATTTCTTCCTCTGTCACCTTTTCATTGGTAACCACGCTGGCGATTAAGCCAGAAATCACATACAGCTTTCTCCACCAGGGGATATTTCTATACAAACGCTTTAAGGTAATACCCACGTCTCTATCTATTAATTCCAAATGCAGGTCTTTCTGTTCGGCAAGCTCGATTGCAACACGCATCTCTTGCCCAGGCTGCACTTCAAACTGCTCTGCTAAACGTTGTTGGTATGCACCTAAAGCAAGACTTGCCGCCACCATGCTAGCTTTCTTAGTCTTAATCACTTCAAACAGGTCCATTTCTGCTAGAGAGTTTGGATTGACGATAGATTTATAGCGACTATCACAAAGTTCTATTGCAATCACATCAAATTGATTAGTTTCAATCAGTTCTTGTACTGCATCAGCGCTCGCTTTAGATACGTGCGCAGTACCTAGGATGGTTATTTTAGTATTGTTTACTTGAATCTCTTCAATAGGTTGAGATTCAGCAGGTAGTTCATTCATTAGTTTTTAAAAAGTTAGATTAATATTCAGTATATTTTTTTGAGCTACCTTTAACCTTGCTAACGGGATAGCGCTCATCATTGATTTTCATTTTCTCTTTAGTCACAGACATTAAATCCACATCAAGCTGATCACTAATGCGCAGTAAATAGATAAATATATCTGCCAGCTCATAGGCAACAAGTTGTTGTTTCGCTTCACCCAAGGCATAACTTGCTTGATCAGGCATCCATTGAAAATGTTCAAGTAACTCCGATGCTTCAACAGACAGCGCCATTGAAAGATTTTTTGGGCTATGGAATTGCTCCCAGTCACGATCCTGCGCAAATTTTCTTAGCGCCAACATTAAATCTTTTACTTCTGTTTGTTCCATTATGATTCAGCCAAAGCAGTATTTAATTTTTCTGATTTACTCGTATTCATTTCTATTATCTGTTTAACAGTCAACTCTCCCAACTCACGCCCAATTGAACCCTCGACCCTATCAATAATAGGCAGCGCCATATCTGTATCGGCATTATGTATAACAACAGGAGAGAAAACCGCATGACTATTACGAACTATCGAATAAGCTTCCGACACGGTTAGATTTTCTAATGGTGTCGCCGGCAAATATGACAGTGGCAACGAACTCACACTTTGTAATATACCCGCTGCTTCATAACACTGTAGTACTTCTTCAACTGATTGTTTAGGACAGGCCAAATGATCCACAATCGCCTCTACACTAACGGCGGCTTGTTTGTTATAGAAATTTGCACCAATCATTAACAATACATTTAAAGCAATATGCTCTCGGTCATGGTTATTTAATGACACAGTTTGATTTCTTGACATTAAATACTCAGGATATTGACGATAAAATGCTACACTTGAACCCACCAATAAAATCAACCAATTCAGATACAGCCAGGTCATAAAGAAAAAGATAATTGCAAAGCCAGCATAGATAGCTGTCTGCGTTGATGACTGAGCAATCACTAATGCATAAATATATCCAACAGACTGCCACAGTATTCCTGCGGCTACACCACCGGTTAAGGCCGGAATGAAGCGTACCTTGGTATTGGGAACAAATGAATACACAAAGGTAAAGGCAAATATAATTAACACATAAGGAATAAGCTTAGTAACAAGCTCCAGCACTAAGCCAAATGGCTCAACGCTAGCTAAACTTTGCGTAACCGAGTTATTTAACAAGCTGGCGGTGGTCCCCATGGCAGCAATCACCAATACTGGACCTACCATTAACACGCTTAGATAATTACTAAACCGTTCTGCCAGACTTCTAGTTTTTTGTATACGCCAGGTATAGTTAAAGGCTTCTTCTACTTTAGTTAATAGTGAAATGACTGAGTAGAATAAGAACGCAATACCCAATGTCCCCAATAAACCCACTTCAACATTATCTACAAAACCAATAATATTATTGGTAAGTTCCGGCGCTTTATCACCCAAGTGTGAAAATAAATTTAATAATGCAGGTTCAATTTGATTATGCACACCAAAAGCTTTTAACACCGAAAAGCTTACTGCAATTAAAGGCACAAATGACAAAATTGTTGTGAACACTAACGACATGGCACGCAAGTTTAATTGCCCGTTAGCCAAATCAATCACAATCAAATAAGCAAAGCGACAGACACTAATAAGTAGCTGCTTCCATAATGGTTGCGACTTTATGTCAACCTTCCAAATTGCTTCGGCTATTTTCTTTAAAATGACTTGCATCTGTTTACTCTTTTGAACACACAGGACAACTCGTATCTTTACGCAAGCGCACTGAACGCCAATCCATGTGTAATGCATCTAACAGCATCAACTTACCTGTTAATGTTTCACCAATCCCTAGCAACATTTTGATTGTTTCAGTCGCCATCATTGTTCCGACAATGCCAGCAACTGGTCCTAGCACACCATTCTCTGAACAGTTAAGCTGCTCATCCGCCGCTTTAGGATACAAACAATGGTAGCACGGCGAATCTAGCTGACTATGGTCAAAAGTCGTCAGCTGCCCTTCAAAGCGTATGACTGCACCTGATATCAGGGGTGTCTTAGCTTTCAGGCAGGCTTCATTGTGTTTGTAACGTGCTGCAAAATTATCAGTCCCATCAAGCACAATATCAGCCTTACTCACCAGAGAGAGCAACTCTTTATCATCTGGAATTTTTATCAGCGCAGTGATTTGAACATCTGTACCAAATTGATGTAGCTTCTGCTTAGCAATTTCTGCTTTATAGCGTCCAATATCTTCTACTGTATATAAAATCTGGCGCTGCATATTGGATTGATCAACTACATCAGGATCGACAATCACAATTTGGCCAATCCCTGCGGTAGCTAAATATGAAAGTGCAGGACAACCCAAGCCACCCGCACCTAACACCAATACACTCGCATTGATTAACTTTTGCTGACCTTCAATATCAATTTGCGGCAGCATAATCTGCCGACTAAATTGCAGCAGCTGTGCATCAGTCAGCTCGTTAGAAGAAGTAGACATCAATCTAGTTATTTTTTATTAGTATTAAAGGCGGCGAGTTGTTCTGGTGTCGCTTCTTTTTGGTACTTATCTTTCCATTCTGAATATGGCATGCCGTAAACCTGTTCACGCGCTTGATCGTAATCCAACTCAAGCCCTTGATCTTTAGCCGCAGTAACGTACCACTTTGACAAACAGTTACGACAGAAATCCGCCAAATTCATTAAGTCGATATTTTGCACATCTGGCTTAGATTGAAGATGCTCGACTAAGCGTCTATAAACTGCGGCTTCAATTTCCATTTGCCTGTTTACCACTTTATGTTGATCACTCATGTATTTATGCTCCTTGTTAGGTTTGAAACCTTTATAATCTGATTGCTCTCTATTTTACCTTGAACTGCACTAATCCAACATGAAAACACACAACAATATTACTGGTTTGATTCTCGCTGGCGGACTAGCTCGCCGCATGGGTGGTACCGACAAAGGTCTGGTAGTGTTAGAAGAACGTCCCATGATTGCTTACATTATTGATGCTTTAAGCCCACAGGTAGACTCCATATTGATCAATGCTAATCGTAACATCAGCACCTACCAAGAGTACGGTTACCCGGTGATTAGCGATGAACTCGAGGACTTTCAAGGCCCGCTAGCAGGGATGGCAAGTGGGTTAAAGCATTGCAAAACTGATTATATCGCGACCGTCCCCTGTGATGGCCCAGTGTTATCTGATAATTATGCCGAGATTCTCATGCAAGCCGCTAACCAAGCTAACAGCCCAATCAGCGTTGCCTTTGATGGAAGCCGATTACAGCCAGTATATGCGCTTATCCACCAAGATTTATTGAGCGATTTGAATCAGTATCTTGGCGCAGGTGAGCGTAAAATTGATTGTTGGTATGATAAACATCAATACGCTAAGGCCGACTTTTCTTCCTGCGTAGAGATGTTTACCAATATCAACACTCCTGAAGATCTGCAAGCAGCCAGCGCATTACTATAATTAACCTAACTCACTCAATATGGATCTAAACAACTGCCCCACCCCATTACTTGGCTTTTGCGCATTCAGTGGCACCGGCAAAACAACATTATTAACCAAATTAATCCCCTTACTTTGCCAACAGGGTGTTCGTCTGGCCGTCATCAAACATGCCCACCATAATTTTGATATCGACCATGAAGGCAAAGACAGCTATGAGTTACGTCATGCGGGAGCAGCACAGATGCTTATTTCTTCATCTCGACGTTGGGCACTAATGACTGAGTTAGATGAGAAACAAACAGAGTTATCGTTACCTGATCTTATCGACCAGATCGATCATAAAAACATCGATTTGATTCTAGTAGAAGGATTCAAAAAATTATCCTTTCCAAAAATTGAGTTATACCGCCCCAGCTTAGAGCATCCCATCATGTGTCTTGAAGATACAAATATCATTGCAATGGCGACTGATAAATCATGTCCTAGCGCCGAACAAGTCGTTTGCCTAGATATCAATGAACCTAAGGAGATAGCGACATTTATCTGTAGCCACTTTAAGCTCTGTTAGGTAATAAATGTGTGTACTAACGCCACTTATTGATTTAGATATCCTCTATACTGCCGACTCATGTAAAATAGCTCGGCAATTGAAGGTATTACTGCTTATTTATTAATCCTCGAAAAATAAAACCAAAATATATCAATTGTTTATAACGCCTTTTTAATTAGATTTATAATGTACTGTCGATTATCAAAACACACTGCACAGGCCACCAATCAGTGCGCTCTGAATTTAACGGACACTGAACTAGAATCCAGGAGGACTAAACATGTCTAGTCAATCAAAGAAAACTGTCACCATCACCGATAACACCACGGGCAAGCAAGTTGAACTGCCGGTGCTAGAAGGTACTGACGGTCCAGGTACTATAGATATTAGATCGCTCTATAAAGAACTTGGTTATTTCACTTTTGACCCAGGATTCATGTCCACTGCAAGTTGCGACAGTAAGATCACCTTTATTGATGGTAACGAAGGGCGCTTAGCGTACCGCGGTTACCCCATTGAACAGTTAGCTGAAAATAGTAGCTATGACGAAGTCTGTTCTCTTCTACTCTATGGAGAGCTACCTTCAGCAGCACAGCTAACCAAATACACCAATTCGATCAAGGAACATAAGCTACTTGATGAGAAAATGAGACGCTTCTTCTTAGGTTTCCGCCACGATGCTCACCCTATGGCTATGATGGTTGCCTCTGTGGGTGCCTTAGCCGCTTTTTATCATGAAGAAGTGGATGTACATGATCCTGTTTCTCGAGAAATTGCAGCTCACCGCTTGATCGCAAAAATGCCGACCCTTGCTAGCTGGTGTTACAAATTTGCATTAGGACAACCCTTCAACTATCCAAACCTTGATTTGGATTACACGGGTGACTTTTTACACATGCTTTACAGTATGCCTGGTCGATTACATACACCTTCTCCGACCATGGTTCGAGCGATGGACTTGATTTTAATTTTACATGCAGATCATGAGCAAAACGCTTCTACTTCTACTGTACGCTTATCAGGAAGTTCAGAAGCTAGCCCATTTGCTGCATTATCAGCAGGTATTGGCTCACTTTGGGGTCCAGCACACGGCGGCGCAAACGAAGCTGTTATTCTTATGCTGAATGAGATTGTTGCATCAGGCAAAGACCTATCTCATTACATTGCCCGCGCTAAAGACAAAGATGATCGTTTCAGATTAATGGGATTCGGCCATCGTGTTTATAAAAATTACGATCCACGCGCTAAAATTATTCGTCAAATCTGCCACGACTTACTTGATGAATTGGGTGATGACAATCCGAACAAGCCATTGCTTAAGATTGCGATGGACTTAGAAAAGATTGCTCTTGAAGATGAATACTTCATTAAGCGTAAGCTATATCCAAACGTAGATTTCTATTCTGGCATTATCTTCCAGGCGATTGGCATTCCAGTTAGTATGTTTACAGTGATATTTGCTTTATCACGTACTGTTGGTTGGTTGACTCACTGGATGGAAATGATGAGTGATCCTGACGCTAGGATTGGTCGACCTCGCCAGCTTTATACAGGCTACGCACCAAGAGATTATGTGGATATCAAAAAACGCTAATCACTACTAGCAAGAGCATTATTAAAAGCCCTAGTGTTTATAATCACTGGGGCTTTTTTTATGGGTTAGCGTTTTGCTCAAAAAACTTTCGCATCACTGGAGCGAAATGCGCTTCATCAACTAAAAATGAATCATGCCCATTAATCGAATTAAGCTGAACAAACTCAGCCGCACGGCCGGCTTTACGTATGCCATCAGCAATTTCTTGTTGCTGGTGAACTGGGAATAAAATATCTGTTTCTACACCAATGACTAACGCGCTTTTAGTCTGAATCATCGCTAGCCCTGCATTAACAGAACCACCATGATCTGCAACATCAAATAAATCCATTGCTCTAGACAAATACAGGTAACTATTGGCATCAAATGTTTTTACAAATTTATGCGCGTTGTAATCCAAATATGATTCGACCTCAAACTCAATACCAAAACGATCTTCTGACTTTCGATCTGCACTGACACGTGCGCGGTTAAAGCGTTGATGCCATTCTTCAGCAGCACGATAGGACATGAGGCCTAATTTACGTGCCAACACCATTCCATTAGCAGGCACCTCATTAGGGTCATATAAACCATCTTTAAAATCTGGATCGCAACGAATAATTTCACGCTGCAAAGAACGTACGGCAATAGTAAATGGTAATGCACGAGTCGCTGCAGAAATAGAAATCAAGTGATCCACTTCTTGTGGATACATTAGCGCATAGGCTAATGCTGACATGCCACCCATTGAACTACCGACAACGGTGTGTAAATGATCAATACCTAAATCTAATAATGCATGATGGGCTGACTTAGCAACGTCTTCGATACTAAGATCGGGGAAATCTAGTCCATATATTTTGCCGGTATCAGGATTAATAGACGAAGGACTAGTAGAGCCAAAGCAACTTGCTAAAGTATTGACGCAGACCACATAGTATTTATTTGTATCAATGGGTTTATCTGGCCCAATCATATACTCCCACCAGCCTTTACTGGTATCTAGCTCAGAAGAACAGGCATGGGCCGAAGGAGAAAGACCACCAAACACCAACACGACGTTGTCATGATTATCGGATAAGGTTCCCCAAGACTCGTAGGCAACCACTACCTCTTTTAGCACTCCACCACGGTGCATGACAAAATCGCCAGTGCCGTAATCACCTCTTAGGGTAACAAATTTAGTTGCCGCTGTTGTTCGCGGGTGAGTTTTCTTTACTTCCAATGTACGAGTACTCATAGTTCAATCAATTTTTAAAACACGCTAAAACTAAGGTTAAATTATATCTATTATTAAATTTTAACGCTAAGTTTTATTCAATGATTGATGAGCCATTAGCGTTTTTCAGATTGCATATGAGCGACGATCACTAAGACGAGCAATACAACAAATAATAATAGGGTTTGCTGAGGAATTGTCATGCCTAAAAAGGTCCAACTCACCTCTGCACACTGACCAGACCCGGTAAATATACGTTTTATGACATCTGCCAACGGAAATACGTCCAACATAAACATTAAATCAGGACCACATTCTGGCACCTGGTCAGGCGGTAGGCCTTGTAACCAGATATGGCGTGCCGCCACACCCAAACCAATCAAACTTAACAAGGTAGCTAAACTAGTGTAAACCCAACGCATTATTCCATTCGCGTTATGCACAAATGCAATCAAACATACTATTGCAATCGCAACTAAAATAGCCCTGTCCACCATACAAAGAGGACATGGCTCCAAAAACAGCACTCCCTCCAAGTAGTAAAGCGCAAATAACATTGAAGCGATGACAATACCTACAATCGATAAATTTAATATTCGATACATTTTATTGACTCATTATCTCTTAATTTATATAAGCTTTAATATTTGATAGACATTCATGCGCTTTAATATTGGCACACAGGCAATAAATAACATCACCCCTATTCCGTTAGCAGCAATATCGGCCAATGAGGTATCTCTTCCTGGTATAAAACCCTGTGCATATTCAATCAAGCCACTATAGATTAATATTATCACCGCTTTAATTAGCAGCTGTTTACTAGATTCCCAAGAGAAATCTAGCATCATCATTAGAAAGAAATAACTAACACAATGAATCAGTTTATCATTCCACGCGACAGGAACCGAATGCCCCGAAGAGGACAGCGATAAAAACAATGATAGCAATATCATCGTAATCAGAATTAATTGAAAATATATCTTCAAGCCTGTCTAACCTTATATTATATGTATATATGATATTGAACTAACTTGAAGGTTCATCTGGATTTAAGTTTTTTATAATAACCCACTAGCACATCAAGGCTATAAGCCGCATTCGCAGGACTTGGATTTGGACTGATAAACACCCTTGACCTCATAGCATCAATACTATTAAACCCCCATTGCCAATCTTGCCGCACGCCATAGGAATAATACATAAACTTGCTCATCGCCACTTTACCGTGAAACCATATTAACTCAGGCCTATAACGCTCTATTTTCTCACGTAGCACAGGAGCATCTCTCTTAAAATCGGCCGCTCGCAACTCATGCCCCATCGAGCTTGCGCGTTTAGCCACATCAGTGAAACCAATACCATATTTTTCTAGTAACTGTTGATGAATATTCTTAGTTGGCGTCACTTCCACACCAATCACGCCGGCTTGATTGAATGCTTTCCAAAATCGATTGCGAGGATTAGCAAAGTAAAAACCTAACTGTGCTGATGGCATTGATGGATTCAAGCCTACCGATAAAATTTTCAAGCCATGATCAATATAGTCTGGCAGAGAAATTTCATTATTACTTGCGTCATCCATTTCTTTGTATTTTAAATCAGTATCTTTTACATTATATACCCATAGACCATGATACATTTTACATGTCGACCTATTGGAGCAATGCTATGAATAAGACATATGAAATTAACTCCTTGGAACTAGGACCAATGGAAAATTTCGTCTATTTAATTACTGATATTAGGACCAAACAGGCGGCTGTTGTTGATCCGGCTTGGGATGTTTGTAAAATCATTCAACAGGCACAGTCAAAAGGCATCATTATTACTGATGTGTTACTCACCCATAGTCACCACGATCATATCAACGGTGTAGAGGAGATCCTCAACCACTCGGACCCACAGTTACATTTACTAAAAGAAGAAGCAGATTTTTGGGATGAGAATTTAAGTAAGCCATCGCTACATTACGGTGGCGATACACTTAATATTGGCGATACAGAAATATCTGTCTTGCATACTCCTGGACATACTCCTGGATCAGCATGCTATTTACTCGACAATGATATCATTACTGGTGATACATTATTTGTATTCGGATGCGGTCGATGCGACTTACAGGGCGGCGACCCTGAGCAAATGTTTTCCACATTAAAAAAGATGAAAAGCAATCTTGATCCTGACACCGTCATTCATCCTGGTCATAATTATGCCAATCAATCGACCTCACATCTGAGCGAACAAATCAGTGGCAATCCATTCTTACACTTCCATAAATGCAGTGATTTTGTTGAATATCGCATGCATACCCATGATAAAACACGGAATACTCCTTACCACCCCATCACCTCTAAAGAATTATTAAAATAAATTAAATTATTTTGTAATTAACGCCACATTACTAAGGTCTTGTATCTAGTAACACCAAGATACAGCCTAAAAAATGCTGCTTTCAAATAGTTACCCTACTTATACTCACTTCATATTTTATAGAGATTTAACATAAGGAATCAATCATGGAAAACTTAAAACTTGCTCCAAAAATGACTGGCGTTGCATTAGCACTAGCAGCAGCTGGAATCATCAGCGGTTGTCAAACAACATCTGAAACTGCTGAAGTTGCTTCAGCTTCAGCTAATACAACAGATTTAGTTCATTGCTATGGCGTCAACGTATGCAAAGGTCATAACGATTGTGGCACTGCTGACAATTCATGTGGCGGACAAGCATCTTGTAAAGGAAGCGGCTTTGTTGCTGCACCAAGCAAAGCATGTGGCGATATTGGCGGCACAGTTAAAGATGACTGGGTTGGTGAAATTGCAAAAACTGATTTAATCCACTGCTATGGCATAAACACTTGTAAAGGCCACAATGATTGCGGTACTGCTGAAAACTCATGCGCTGGTCAAGCATCATGCAAAGGCCAGGGTTTTGTTGCTACCACAGAGAAATCTTGTGGTGATGTTGGCGGCAAAGTAGGCGCTTAATTTATCACCAATACTCCGATATCACGGGGAGTGCTAGTCGCTTCCCGTGTTTCAAAAGAATGATCATGAATAATAATTTTCTTGGATTTGGCGTAGGACTTCGCACTGACCACTATCAACATGTTGTCGATAATCGACCTGACGTTGACTGGTTCGAAGTCATTTCAGAAAACTTTATGGTTGCAGGAGGCAAGCCTAAGTACTTCCTCCATTCAGTAAGAGAAAATTACCCTATTGTGATGCATGGTGTATCGTTGTCGATCGCCAGCACTGATCCATTAAATATGGATTATTTAAAAAAACTAAAAACGTTATCCTCCGAAGTACAACCCGAATGGGTATCTGATCATTTATGCTGGACAGGCGCAGAAGGTCTAAACAGTCATGATTTATTACCGGTTCCATACAACGACGAAGTGATTACACACATTGTTGACCGCGTTCAACAGGTACAAGAAATATTAGGTAGAACATTAGTCCTAGAAAATGTTTCTAGCTATCTCACTTACAATCAATCAGACATGGAAGAATGGGATTTCATTAATACCATTGCAGATCGTGCCGGCTGCAAAATATTGTTAGACATTAACAATATTTATGTCAGTTCACGAAACCATGGTTTTTCTGCACAAACATTTTTACATGCGATCAAGCCCGAACATATCCAACAATTTCATTTAGCCGGTCATAGTGATTACGGCGATTATGTAATTGATACACATGATCATGATGTCCCTCCTGCAGTATGGGACTTATATGCTGATGCTGTTAAGAAATTTGGCTTTGTTAGCACTTTAATTGAAAGAGATGACAATATTCCGCCATTTGAAGATCTGCATGCAGAAATGAAGTATGCACGTGATATTGCCCAACAAACCTTAGCGTTAACCTCTGTTTGAAACTAAAAAGCCTTGATGCCAGACTTACGAGCCTTACAGTCAGATTTAATCAACTATCTAGTTCATAAAAAGCAACAAGTTGATGACTACATTAAAGATGGCGGCCCGATCGACAAACAGACGCGGCTTAATATTTATAGCAATGCTTACACGGTTCGCTTGCGTGGAGTAATCGATACTGATCATCAAATCTTAAGCTATTATCTTGGTGACGAATTATTTGATCAGTTAGTAGAAGGATACATTGACGCCTACCCTTCAAATCACACTTCATTACGCGAATTTTGCAGCAATGTACCTGATTATTTAAAAAACAATCCGCCCTTTAATCAATATCCAGTGATTGCAGAACTTGCACGATTTGAGCAAACACTATTATTTGCATTCGATGCCAACGACTCTACAGCCGCAAGCATGTTTGATCTAAGTAAATTATCGATTGAAGATTGGCCCAACATTAAAATCCGTTTTCATCCCAGTTTGCAATTATTTCAAAACAATTATAACTGTGTTGAAATCTGGCAAGCACTGAAACAACAACAATCTCCACCTGACGTGCAACAATGCGATGACTCCACCTGGGTTATTTGGAGAAATGCGCAAAGAGTCACTGAGTTTAGATCACTTGAAATAAGTGAACTAGAATCAATAAACATTTTCTTAAAAGGAGGATCATTAAGTGATGTATGCGAAAATCTGCTTTCATATCATCCTGAAGAAGAAGTCAGTAAAGTAGCAGTAACTTACCTATCTGACTGGCTAAACCGTAGTCAGGTATCGCTTATTATCACTGAGCAGAATAGCCTGACAAGCAAATAAAATTGCTATTTTTTGCCACTCTCAGAGATAGCCACTAACACATCTATCATTTCTACTGCTTCGCCAATATAAGGTGCGATATGTATCTTTACATCCTTCATTTCTTCTTGTTTCAGATTAACGATTTCAGGCACATCTTCATGTACGTGACGCCCTGCGGACAGAAAGTATGGAAGTATCGTCACTTCAGTCGCACCATTTTTAACTAGTGTATCAATACCCTCTGGGATAGATGGTTCGGCCAGTTCTAAAAATGCATAGCCTGTTCGAGCATAATTTCCTTTAACTCTCTCACTCAAAGACTTAGCAACAACGGCAATTTCAGCATTTGATTCAGCACGGCGACTGCCATGTGCAACTAACAACAACGATTTCATAAGAATTAGACCTGTTATATCTAGAAGTAACTTCGGGACCACATTCAATCACTTGAGCGCCTGAGGGACAAGCTTAAGATTAATATCAGGTATACAGAGACTATACAGCAGGCATAAAAAAACCCGCAATAATAAATTACTGCGGGCCAGCTTCAGAAGGAGAGAAACTACAGGGTTAATTATAGTGTGAAGTAGAAAAATTGCTTTACACGTCATCGGTCGAAATCGACCGTTTACGAGGTTTCAGGCATATTCGATCTAATACTAATTGGGCTAGCATCCTCAGCATCGCCTCGGCGCAATTGATCGGCTTTATAAGTAACCATAGCAACGCCCTCATCGTCGATCCTAATCACAATACCCGACATTCTTTGCATATCCCGAACTGTTCCGTTTTCCCGTACCAGTATCACCTCTACACGACGTCCTTTCTGTAAGTCATGGCTAGGCAGATTGACAAATAAGCCTCCATCACTGAAGTTCCCCTGCTTAGACTTCAAAGTAGGTTTACCTGGGCGCTTTATTATCACTTCTCCGTCGAGAGGTTGGCGTTGACTACGTGGATAATGCATATCAGTTTCCATTTATTATGTCTAAATTGGCCGTTTTCTACCCTTTTTCAGGGTCCTATTAAGGCTACTATAGAATGCATATTTAGGCCGTGGGTATTCCGATAATACTCCCAGAAACAAGCCTATTCGGTCAGCCAATCAATATTAACTAGTTGTTTTTGACAATCAAGATTCCAACCATTGCCTGAACGGTTTCCAACCAGAATCGAGAATTTCTATGCCCTTGCGATCTGCTTTCTCGAAATGACGCCGTGTAATCAAGAAGCTGACACGAGGCAATTGATAAAATACGACTGCTAATATCATCAAAGCCGCACCTATCGAAGAAGAAGAACTCTCGAGAGTAGCTGCTTTGGTATACCAAAACATCACTGAAATCATAATTAAGATCACCACCAGGCTGGTCGTTATCGTACGATTGATTTTAAGGAAATATGATTTAACGTCTTCTGGTGTATTACTCATATATTATAAAATTGTTTTTGCAAATAAATTAATCTCTATAATACTCTAACTAGCTTGTAAGATTACACCCTGGATACCCGATCTAATGTTTAATAACATTGGGAGTTGACCTCATATGAATTTATCTAAATCACGTAGAAATTTCTTAATAGGAGTATTTGGCTTCACCGGTTTTGTATATCTACAAATACTCTCAGGCAAGAGCAAACAATTATATACAGCAGCAAGTGACATTCAAACGCTAACATTAAGCGATGATGAGTGGAAACAAAAGCTCTCCGAAAATGCCTACTATGTTCTCAGAAAAGGCAAGACAGAAATACGCCAATCAAGCCCTTTAAACAAGGAGTGGCGAACAGGTGTTTATTTATGCCAGGGTTGTGATTTAGATTTATTCACCTCAGAAATGAAGTATGAGAGTCACACTGGATGGCCCAGTTTTAAACAACACATTCTAGGGCATTTAGTAACTTATACTGATCTATCTGCGATTCCCCCACAAAGAGCATATAAGTGTGCGCGTTGTGGTGGACACCATGGTCATTTATTTATGGATGGGCCATTACCGAAAGGAGAACGTTGGTGCAACAATGGCAACGCGTTACACTTTAAAGCCAGCTGAATATCTTGTGAGGAGTATAAAAGAAAAATTAAACGATGTTCTGTTATTATGCCTGAGTAACAAACACTACTAGCAGCCCTAAACTAATGACCAAATAAATACCTAAACCAAATGTTAATTTATTACGCTTTTGCTGATCAACAATTAACGCTCCTGATTTCAATTCTTGAGAACGTTCAAAGCCACTGAACATAACTAATAGTCCTGCAAACCAAGCAACGATGACCGCACTTGTTAACAACATAAAAATCCCCTGACATAACTACGTTTAATTACAGAATTAGATTAGCATAGCAAGTCAAAATGCAATGTGATCGGATTAACAGTTTCTATTTAGATTTTAGATAGATAGAACATTTCACAAACAAGAATTATTCATTAAAAATACTAGAGCAAACATATCCTACTAATAGATAGTGGGTTTTTTTAGCAGAAAAAATTATTACTTTTCTAAAACAACCAAGGTTATCCAGAGACATTAACTAAATGAAATATGAGTTAACACTGACTGCTTTAACAGCGGTACATTAAGAAACGTGCAGCGAATAGACAACACTACCTTTTTTCAATCTTGCACTCATTTCGAATAGGCATAATAAGCAGAGCAGCCTCCAAGTACTGGTTTTTCTCGAGGATTGTTTGTCTAAAACCAGCAAGCTGGCAGATTACACTTAGCGAGTATCAGCGGTGATACTCCCACCAATCAGCAAATCTAGGCTGACTCAGCGATTGATCCGGTCATCCCGAACGTGAAATACGGTAAATAAGCTTGTCAAGTTTGCCTGAAATTGTGTTAATGATACTATCTCCAAGCTTATTGAATAAGCTCGATTCACCTACAAATAAAGATAAAAAATAATAATAACGACATAAATTCAACCAACAGGAGTATGCGATGATAAAACCGCATGGAGGAGCAAAACTCATCCCACTTTACGTGGAAAATGATGAGAAACGTGCAGCATTATTAAAAGAAGCAGAGACGCTTCCTAAATTACTTGTCAATTCTGCCACCGCTGCCAATGCAGTCATGCTAGGTGCTGGATACTTCACTCCACTCGCTGGCTATATGAATAAGGCAGACGCAATTTCCGTTGCCAATAACATGCATACAAGCAGTGGGCTTTTTTGGCCTACCCCTGTACTGAATTTGTGTAAAGACATTTCCGAGATCAGTGGCCATAAAAGAATTGCACTATTAGATCCTAATGTAGATGGCAACCCAGTGGTCGCCATTCAAACGGTTGAGAATATAGAACAACTCAGTCAAGACGAGTTAGATTTAATCACGCAAAAAGTCTACGCTACCAAAGATGCCGATCATCCTGGTGTAGCCACTTTTACCTCACTTGGTAATAATGTAGTTTCTGGCCCGATTGAAGTTTTAAATTACAGTTACTTTGAAACCGAATTTCCTGGCACGTTTAGAACGGCCGTACAGATTCGTGCTGAAATTGAAAAATGCGGCTGGAAAAAAACAGTGGCATTTCAAACTCGAAATCCCATGCATCGCGCACACGAAGAGTTATGCAAAATGGCAAAAGAATCGACCAATGCAGACGGTGTTCTCATCCATATGTTATTAGGCCAATTGAAACCAGGCGATATTCCTGCCCCTGTACGAGACGCTGCAATACGTAAAATGGTTGAGCTATATTTCCCACCTAATACAGTGATGATTACTGGCTATGGATTCGACATGCTATATGCCGGACCAAGAGAAGCAGTGCTACATGCAGTATTTAGACAAAATTGTGGTTGCACCCATTTCATTATTGGTCGTGATCATGCTGGTGTTGGCGATTACTACGGTGCTTTTGATGCACAAACCATCTTTGATGATCAAGTCCCAGACGATGCATTAGAAATAGAAATATTCAATGCTGACCATACTGCTTACTCAAAGAAACTCGATAAAGTCGTGATGATGCGAGATGCACCTGATCACAGCAAAGAAGACTTTGTATTACTCTCAGGCACTAAAGTACGTGAAATGCTAGCAGCAGGAGAAGATCTACCAATGGAATTTGCGAGACCAGAAGTTGCTAAGATATTAATGGAACACTATCAAAATAGTTAAGACATAAAAAAGCGCAGCCGTAAACGGCTGCGCCTTGTAGTTAAAAACTAGTTTGAGTTAGATAAACGTCATCAAAGAAGTATTTAATCTAGCCTCAAATTTCTTCAAAGATTCTTCATCTTCAGACAATAATGCTAACGTTCCTTTGTTAGTTCCCATCAAAACACCTTTAAAAAAATGATCACTTATACGGACACTTTCTTTATGGTCTAAAGGTTCAGGGAAAACAATCAATGTCACCGGCGCATTTTCACCAGCAAAAACAATATGCACACCCACTTTACCTTGGATGATGCAATTACCCGCATGTGTCGCATAGCCAATATTATCATCCGCTTTCACACCATGCGGCTTTAATAATTGATTTAGACTTTCTAAAGTCACGTGATCCTTGTCTTCCAACACCCAAAGCTCATCATGTGCATGTTCTAAAATCACACCTGCAATCGCAGGCTGTGTATTAAACGTAGAAACAATTGAGACAGCAAATACCAACATGACACTAGCTGCGATTGCACTCCAACGGTACTTTTGATTGCCTTGCTTTCTCTTATTGAGACTATGTTCAACTAGAATACGTGAAGCCAAACCTTCTGGAACATCAATATCAACCGCTTTCTTTAAGACCGCATTAAACTTAAGTTGCTTCTCATAAAAAGATTTACAAGTCGAGCAACTAGCAACATGCTGAACAAAAGCATTGCTTTTATCAGTGATATCGGTAGTAATAATGCGTCTTGCCGCTAAACAATTCATATCATCCATATCTATATTGAGACCATTCTGGTCTCTTCCTCTTCTAATAGCTTTCTTAATTTTTGTCTGGCTCTGAAAACTCGAGTCATCACCGCGCCTGGCTTAGCATCGATAATGGTCGCAATTTCGTCACACGAATAACCACCAATCACCTGTAAAACCAACGGCTCGGCATAGGATGCTGGCAATTGGCGTAATGCTGCGCGAACAGCAATATTATCAACGTTCGCAAAATCGTCATCGACAGTCGCAAATATTTCCACCATTTCATCATCGAGCGTTGTCAATTCAGCTTGAGCACTCTTTTTCTCAAATCGACGTGCATTTTCACGTCGTAAAATTGTGAAAAGCCAACTTTTTGCCGCTTTTGCATCGTTTAAAGAATCGATTGCTCGCCATGCTCGCAAAAACGTCTCTTGCACCAGGTCTTCTGCTATCCCATTATCCTTGCTCAGCCAATACCCATACCTATAAAGGTCCTTCGAATAGGCATGAACCATGGATTCAAATCCTTGCTCTTTCGTATTCATAATGACTAGACCTGGCTTAACACTATTATCTTTCATAATTTATTCGATATTTTCTGCTTTTCCATCAATTACATATGAAATGATCTGAGTATTAAGATTATCCTGTACGAACACGCTATTCTAGCTAGGTCTCGTTACTTATACGAGGTAGAATTAGGCTTAGATTTAGTAGCAATTTAGTATAAACTCACTCAATAACACTATTTAATTTAAGGTATTTAATTATGACATGCAATGTAGGCGATACAGAAAGAATGGCCAGAATCCTCATTGGCCTACTCATCATAGGAATCGGGTTTGCCCTTTCATCATGGTGGGGAATTATTGGAATAGTATTGGTATTCACTGGAGTATCCGCATGGTGTCCGGCTTACCTACCTTTTAATATTTCTACAAAATAATTTGGCACTTAAAACTGCCGATAAGTTTCGTTAAATTTAAAACTTATTATTACCATATACCGCCCTTACTAGTCTTTAGGGCAATACACTGGACGTAATTAAGCTTGGAGATTACAAATGTTTGGATTAGGAAAAAAGAAAGATTTCACAGCCACTATTGTTAATACGGGACAAAGTTTCGAAGTGACCGGCGGAATCAATCTATTACAAGCTGCATTAAATGCAGGGATTGAATGGCCACATGATTGTCGCGTAGGAAGCTGCGGTTCATGTCGTGCGACGATTAAGAGCGGAAAGATTAAACCACTAAATGATTTTTCTTACGTGCTAGATGGCGAGCAATTGAAGAGCGGCATGGTTCTAGCTTGTCAATCAAGGCTTCAAAGCGATATTGAAGTAGAAGTAGATTTTGAGCAAGGCTCGATTAACTAGGGCTAATCATTCAAGCACGAGTTTTCATAACCCGTGCTTGATATATCATATTCATAAAGTTAGCTACTTATCTTCTTATTAATAAGCTTAGAGATATTGTAGTTAAGTAACGTCTTATCATTATCTGATAAAACATTAGTTCGCTCTTCTAGCACTTTTCCAAGTTCACGAGGGTTAATCACTCGAACAACAACATGCTCTCTTGCTGACCTTACGAACCATTCTGGAAATACAACCAAGCATTCCACATCAATTGGCTTACCAAGGCTTGCATAGAGCTTATTTTCAATCCATTGCTTAACATTTTTAAGTGGTTCTATTGGGTTTGCATCCGGTCTATATCCGTTAAGCAGAATCTGCTCGTCACCATAATTAATAATTGCCTCGTCATTGGAAGGCGTACGCCAGTCACAAACATTAATAAGCACGACACCAGATTGATTAGCAATAACATAATCAATTTTTTGCTTACCCATCACAACCTCTTTATAAACCGTACTACCCGTTTGATCGCTATGCAACTTAATTGCGTCTTGCAGCTGCGGCTCACCCTGCTTACCTAGACGTAAAAAACGAAAGTGATCTTTGTAATCTGCAAGTTGATACGCAACAAATACTACTGATGCAATAAACAACCCAAGCACTACTATCGGCATAGGCGGAACACCCATATACCAACGATATGTTTCCAGCAAAAGAAAAGCAAACAGAAACCCTGTAATCAAAAAGTATGGACGAATTCTTTGATCTAACTTTTCACGTACAATACTATCTTGATGATTGACTTGATCCTCATCAAGCACCTCATCATATTCCGCTACGTTTTCCGACTGCATTTTACCCACCATGTTATTAATTAAATTATTGATATAATTTTAGTCACCGTTTCTTGATTAAAATCGATGATCGACTCCATTGGCGAGCAACATAACAATCAACATCTTGACGTTATCATGGAATCTGATGAGCGTAATTAGCTCTTGGCTAAGTGGAATAGCAACAAGTCCAAAAAAAATCACTATAAAATGTAGCGCAAAAAGGAAATACTTAGACGAGACAAAAAGCAGACGAAATTATGATACCTCAAACAATCAAACAGTTACTTTTAAGCTACTTATGCAAAAATCATCACAAAGTAATTGCCTATCGAAAAGCAACCAAATCAACGTAGCAATTCATCCGATTAAATAACATTTAAATCTGTATATTCTCATGCTTAATTATATGAGCCAGCGCATCTTCAAGGATAGCGCGAGATTGCGCTGAGGTAGCATGTAGATACGCATGCAAATCAGCATCACGATCATTTTTACTCTCACATTCAGCACTATAAATTTCAAATGCAACCAAGCTCTTAATCAAGTCAGACAAATGTTTGGGACATTCACATTGAATTGGCGAAGATATTCTCGCCAAGTTTCCTAACTGTTTAGCACTGTATCGCCGCGTAGGAATAGAATCTTCATCGAACACAGTTGAACCACTAGAAACGACCAAATTCTTTGAGTCACCCCCAGATCGATCTATACACAAGCGAGCCAATTCATAAACATCAATCGACGACCTAATTGCGCTTACCTGCGGACTTTGCAATTGATTAATCTCTAATTGAGAACCGAATCCATATAAGACTATGACATGCCAAACACCCATTTCCTTTAGCAGCTTGGATACATATTTCCTTGTCTCTTTATTTATGGTCGGTCGCTCAATAATAGCGACATTCACTAATGAGGTTAGATCAGTTTGTTTCCAGTCTTCGATAGAATCAACATGGCCAAGCAACTCAATGCCCTTAAAATCAGACATCCCATCCAGCACCCTCAAAGGGAAATCCTCTCCAAGCAATAGTACACGGCAAGCTTGACTGCTTGTCATTTCATGACTTTCATGAATATTGAATTGATTCGAGCCTAGCTCGCTTAACTGTATGCTATTTTCCCATTTACTCTTGAGTTCTTGAGTAGAAAGTCTTGCGATGGTGCCAATTGAATTGCCCGCATCAGATAAATTCTTCAGTAAAAACAATTTTGCCAAATCTTCACTATTGTAAACGCGGTCACCTGACTCAGAACGACTTGGCACAACTGCATGATAGCGACGCTCCCATGCGCGTAAGGTTTCTGTACCTATCCCTGTAATTTTAGATACAGCACCAATCTTATATTCGTCGTTACTAATTTGTGTTTCCATAACATTATTCCCTACGTTTACATTTGTATTGCTTATACTAACGCTATACACATGGATTTGTACATGTGTACATAAAGCATAAATCTTATAAATAATACCTCAATGTACAGATTTAATATAATTTATTATTTATTTTCAGTTAGTTACCAATTATCACTACTTAACCGAAACCTATACAAATAACATAAAATCATTAAAACTTGGTAATACGATATTTAAAGCACTGTTAGAATAGTTATTCTCTATAAAATCTTCACTTCGCACTATTTATGCGCGTTTAATTGCTATTACGCTCTATTTTAGTGCATTTAATACGCGACCAATACCTTCAAGATTCAGAATAGCCACTTCTTTGAAAATATACCTATAGGATATCTATATATATTTCATTCACTTAAAGAAACAATTCAATATTTTAATCATGCAAAAAAATTTATGGCACAGAACGTGAAGAGACCTAACTATGGGCATTACGCACAATGATAATGCGGCCAAGTAGCCGAACATGATGCACGCCCTATTTTAGAACTTCGAATATTAACCACTGGAGAATTAAATGAAAAAGTTGAGTTTGTGGTCAGTGTTATGTGTTGCGATGATTGCATGGTCATCAAACGCATTCTCAGACACTATAAAAGTAGGCGTGCTTCACTCGTTATCCGGCACTATGGCAATTAGTGAAACAACACTAAAAGACACTGTGTTAATGATGATTGAGGAACAAAATAAAGCAGGCGGCCTTTTAGGCAAGCAGTTAGAAGCGGTTGTTGTAGACCCAGCATCAGACTGGCCTTTATTCGCTGAGAAAATGCGAGAATTAATCGAAGTTCATAAAGTAGATGTGATTTTCGGTTGCTGGACATCAGTATCAAGAAAGTCGGTGCTTCCAGTTGTTGAAGAATTAAATGGACTTTTATTCTATCCAGTTCAGTACGAGGGCGAAGAATCATCTAAAAATGTGTTCTACACAGGTGCTTCACCAAACCAGCAGGCCATTCCAGCCGTTGATTACTTAATGGATGGCGGTGTTGAACGTTGGGTACTTGCAGGAACGGATTATGTATATCCACGTACAACCAACAAAATTCTAGAAGCCTATTTGAAGCTTAAAGGTGTTGATGAAAAAGATATTATGATCAACTACACACCTTTCGGTCACTCTGATTGGCAAACAATTGTTTCTGACATTAAGCAATTTGGTTCTGCAGGCAAGAAAACAGCGGTTGTCTCAACTATTAATGGAGATGCAAACGTACCATTCTACAAAGAGTTAGGTAATCAAGGCATGTCAGCAGAAGATATTCCGGTAGTTGCATTCTCGGTTGGAGAAGAAGAACTTTCGGGTATTGATACCACACCATTAGTTGGACACCTTGCGGCATGGAATTACTTTCAAAGTGCTGAAAGCGAAGTAAATGATCAATTCATTGAAGCATGGCAAACGTTTATTGGTAACGAAGAGCGCGTAACCAACGATCCAATGGAAGCCACATACATTGGTTTCAAAATGTGGGCACAAGCTGTCACAACCGCTGGGACTACAGAAGTTGATAAAGTTCGCCCTGCTATGTACGGATTGGAAATTCCAAACTTAACAGGCGGTACTGCAGTGATGAATACAAACCACCATTTATCTAAACCCGTTCTAATAGGTGAGATACAAGATGACGGCCAATTTGAAATTGTTTGGTCAACTGATGGTGAAGTTAAAGGTGATGCCTGGACGGATTACCTTCCAGAAAGTGCATTGATTGTATCTGATTGGGCTGATCCGGCAATCAACTGCGGTAACTTCAACACTGAAACTAAGAAGTGTTCAGGACAAAATTACTAACCTATAGATGGTTAGGTAACTAAACACTCTCGTTACAAATCGGGCGTTCTAATAATGGAACGCCCTTTCATAATAATAATTAAAATGCTGTCAAAATTAATATTTATCTTATTATTTTCCTCTCTGCTAGCAGGATTTTCTCTTGCAGAAGAAATTGATACTAATGACACACCATTAAACTTTTCTCAATTAGTCGCCAGCCTGACGACTAAAAAGTTTGATGAAAAAGCTGTCATTATCAAAAAAATACAGCAATCAGAACACCCACGATCCCTAACCGTTTTGTCTAAGCTATTAGATGGAAAAGTTTATTATAGAAAAGATGATAAATTAATCGTCATCGCTGATATTCAAAATAAAAAAGCCAGCATTATTAATGCTAGCACTGGTAAATTGCTAAGCGAAACAACTAAGAAAAAGCTCAAAAAAGTAGGCATCAATAACAAACTAAGACGCACCTTAAACTCGTCTATCGCTCAATTGAGTTTAGCTGATAAAGATGCAAAAGTTAGGAAATCTGCCGCAGTAGAGATGTTCAAAAATATGGATGATGAAACTTCCTCCATATTAAAACAACGACTCACTGTAGAAAAAAACAAAAACGTGATCAGTGCATTACAAACAGCCATATCAATCAATCAATTAAACTCTCCCATACATGAGAAAAAACTTGACTCAATAAAGGCGTTATCAGATTCGCTTTACCCTGAAGTACGCGTTGCATTAAAAGAACTAGAAAAAAGCCTTTCTAATAAAACACAAACAACAAAATCTCAAGAACTTACCCATGAAATTCACACCTCATTGAGAAAAATTGAATCCAGCGTTGGCATATATAAACAAGTAGAAAATATATTTTTTGGTGTTAGTTTAGGATCTGTCTTACTGCTCATTGCTGTAGGTTTAGCAATCACCTTTGGCGTCATGGGCGTGATCAACATGGCACACGGTGAAATGCTAATGCTAGGTGCTTACACCACTTACATAGTGCAACTATTACTCCCCAATCATATTGAATATTCCATCCTTATCTCTATACCCACTGCCTTTGTATTCACAGGGCTTGTTGGTATTGGTATAGAACGTGGTGTTATAAGATTTCTCTATGGACGTCCACTAGAAACCTTATTGGCAACTTTTGGTATTAGCTTAATTTTACAGCAGGCAGTACGCACACTTATTTCGCCACAAAATCGTGCGGTCTCTACTCCAGATTGGATGAGTGGCTCACTTGAAATTAACCCAGCCTTATCCCTTACCTACAATCGTCTCTACATCATTATATTTGCCTTACTTGTACTTGTTGGGCTAATGCTGCTACTCAACAAATCTAAATTTGGCTTGCAGGTCAGAGCTGTTACTCAAAATCGTTCAATGGCAAAGGCTATGGGCATAAGAACAGACTGGGTAGACGCATTCACTTTTGGTTTAGGCTCAGGTATTGCAGGGATTGCTGGTGTTGCACTTAGCCAGCTAACTAACGTGGGGCCTAACTTAGGTCAAGCCTATATCATTGATTCATTCATGGTTGTTGTGTTTGGCGGTGTGGGAAATTTATGGGGCACATTATTTGGTGCAATGACTTTAGGTATTGCTAATAAATATCTCGAGCCAGTCACCGGTGCTGTGTTAGCAAAAATAATTGTGCTGGTATTAATTATTTTATTCATCCAAAAAAGACCTCGAGGCATGTTTGCTTTGAAGGGTCGATCAGTAGACAACTAATACTATGGAAAAATCTCTCATACAACGGTTACTACTGTCAGACACGGGCAGTAAAATTCTCACAGTCGTGGTGATTTTTTCTGCCATCGTTATTCCTGCCCTTAACTTACTTACACCGGTAGATTCTGTTTTACATATCTCAACTTATACTGTCACTTTGTTAGGTAAATATTTATGTTATGCATTATTAGCCCTATCAGTTGATTTAGTTTGGGGTTACTTAGGCATACTTAGTTTAGGCCATGGTGCTTTTTTCGCCCTAGGTGGATACGCCATGGGAATGTATTTAATGCGACAAATTGGTGATCGCGGCGTCTACGGCAATCCATTACTACCAGACTTCATGGTATTTTTAAATTGGGAATCACTACCTTGGTATTGGCTTGGTTTTGATCACTTCTCAATGGCATTATTAATGATGCTTGTCGCTCCAGGGATACTTGCATTTGTATTTGGCTGGTTAGCGTTTCGCTCGCGCGTGACTGGCGTGTACTTATCTATTATGACGCAAGCAATGACCTACGCCTTAATGTTAACTTTCTTCCAGAATGACTTTGGTTTTGGTGGTAACAACGGATTAACCGACTTTAAAGAAATATTAGGCTTCAACCTGCAAGATAACACCACACGATGTGCATTATTTTTTGCATCTGCCATCGCATTACTATCCGGTTATGCGTTATGCAAATACATTGCGCAATCGCGTCTTGGAAGTTTAGTCATGGCCATTCGAGATTCAGAAAGCCGTGTGCGATTCATGGGTTATCGAGATGAACATATTAAATTATTTATCTTCGTAATTTCTGCATTATTAGCTGGCATTGCTGGTGCATTATATGTTCCACAAGTCGGCATCATTAATCCAAGTGAGTTTGCCCCTTTACGCTCAATTGAGCTTGTAATTTGGGTGGCCATTGGTGGTCGAGGTACTTTATATGGAGCAGTACTAGGTGCATTTGTTGTTAATTATGCAAAAACATTCTTTACCGCATGGGCACCTGAGGCTTGGCTATTTATCTTAGGCAGCATGTTTGTATTCGTGACTGTATTTATGCCTAAAGGTTTAGTTGGCCTTTATAACCAAATAAGCATGCGTAAGTCTAAAAACAAATCGATTAAGCAATCTCAAGCAAATATAGAGAAATCATAATGGAAAAAAATGAATCTATACTATATTTGAATAATGTTTCTGTTAGTTTTGATGGATTCAAAGCGATCAATGAATTAAGTCTTTACATAGATAAGAATGAATTACGCTGCATTATTGGCCCAAATGGTGCCGGCAAGACAACCATGATGGATATCATTACCGGTAAAACCAAACCTGATGAAGGCGAAGTCTATTTTGGAGACCATGTCGATTTAACTACTAAAGATGAAGCTGAAATTGCCAACTTAGGTATTGGTCGTAAATTTCAAAAACCTACTGTATTCGAGAATCACAGCGTGTTTGATAATTTACAGCTTGCTCTAGAAGGTCATCGCGACATTTTAAGTAATCTTTTTTACAAGCTTAATGAAGATCAACGTAATAAAATTGATTATTCACTTGAGACTATAGGGCTTCAAGCTGAGAAATATAGAATGGCCGGTGAGTTATCGCACGGACAAAAACAGTGGCTAGAAATTGGTATGTTAATTACTCAAAATCCTCAAGTCCTACTAGTCGACGAACCTGTTGCGGGAATGACTCATCAGGAATCTGAGCGCACCGCAGAATTGCTAACATCATTGGCAAAACGACATTCTGTTGTCGTCGTTGAACATGATATGGAATTCGTTAGATCCATTGCAAAACGAGTTACCGTGTTACATCAAGGATCAGTACTCGCAGAAGGCACTATGGATAAAATCCAAAATGACCGTAAAGTGATTGAAGTATATTTAGGTGATTAATATGTTAAAAGTTTCTTCAATCAACCAATATTATCGAGAAAGCCATACATTGTGGGATCTTTCGCTAGATGTACCAGAAGGTAGCGTCACCTGCTTAATGGGTCGCAATGGCGTTGGCAAAACCACCCTACTCAAATGTATTATGGGGCTAGAATCTACCACTGATGGCTCTATTAACTTCAAAGGCAAAGACATTGCTAAGTTAAATGCCGAGAAACGCGCTATCCATAAAATAGGCTATGTCCCACAGGGCAGAGAAATATTTTCTCAGCTCAGCGTTGAAGATAATCTAAACACAGGCCTAGTCGCCAACAAATCTAAGCAACTACCACCGATTATTTTCGAATTATTCCCTGTATTGAAAGAAATGTTACACCGTAGAGGTGGAGATTTATCCGGTGGGCAACAGCAACAACTCGCACTTGGTCGCGCATTAGCCATAGAGCCTGAATTATTAATACTTGATGAACCAACTGAGGGCATACAACCCAATATAGTGCGTGAAATAGGCGACATTATAAAAAAGTTAAACCAGGAGCTTGGACTCACGGTATTATTAGTTGAACAGAAATTACCATTCGCGAGACGAGTTGCATCCAATTTCTGTATATTAGAAAAAGGTCGCGATGTTGCCCAGGGCTCAATGGATGAGCTAGATGATCACTTAATCGATAAATATTTGAAGGTGTAAAAAAGCACCTAGGAGAAAATTATGCACTTTAGATTAGCCAGCATTTTCCTATCTTTAATTCTCTTGTTTTTTGCTGCCCCAGCATTTTCACATTCTGGACACACAACTATATTTCATAGCCATTCAGGCATCGAGTATTTTTTAGCATTGTTTGTAATTGGTGGCATAATTTACCATTACATAAAAAAGTAGAATTAGATAATGGCTGCCTCTGCATCACCGTCATCAAAGCAAGCAAGCTGGGAAGCAACACTGGATTTATCATTTACACAAAGAAATAACAAAACTATTCTTACCAGCAAAAAACACTCTGGCCCACTAATGGTTCAAAAACCATTTTATCCGGAATCAAATGGCTGTTGTCATATTTACTTAATCCACCCACCTGGCGGCATTGTTGGCGGAGACTCACTTAACCTTAGTGCGCAACTTAATGAAAATTCGCATGCCTTAATTACGACTCCTGCCGCGACTAAGTTTTATCGCAGCACTGGTATACAAGCATGCCAAAACCAGACAATCAATCTAGAAGAGAATGCTATATTAGAATGGCTCCCTCAAGAAACAGTTTATTTCAATGACACAAACGCAGCATCAACGACTAGAATCAATCTAAATAAAACTAATCGTTTTTTTGCTTGGGAAATTCAATGTTTAGGTTTACCCGCACAAAAAGAATACTTTATTTCAGGCCAATGCAGACAAAAGTTAGAAATTTGGCGAGATAAAAGACCCGTACTATTAGAAACTAATCGCCTCATTGGCGGCGATGACCTTCTTGATGCTAGTTGGGGGCTTCAAGGCCATAAGTCAGTGGGTACTTTTGTCACTAGCGACAGTGATGCACTTATTAAGGTAGAAGCCATTAATGAAGTCGCTCAACGGTTCAAAGAACTAAGCAACTCCTGTACATCACTGAATGGTTTATTTATTGTACGAGCAATGAGCGCCTACGCAGAGAAAATAAAAGACTTTTTTGCAGCTTTATGGGAACTACTACGACCTCAAATTCTCCAGCTAGAGTCAAGTACTCCTAGAATTTGGCATACTTAATTTTACATAGGAACAGGCATGGAATTATCACCACGAGAAAAAGATAAATTGCTTTTATTTACTGCTGGCCTACTTGCTGAGCGACGTAAAGACAAAGGTATTAAATTAAACTATCCAGAGACTATCGCTTATATATCTTGTGCGATATTAGAAGGCGCAAGAGAAGGAAAGCGAGTAGCAGAATTAATGGAAGAAGGTAGACACCTATTAACACAGGATGACGTCATGGATGGCATTGCTGAAATGGTTCATGATGTTCAAGTTGAAGCAACATTTCCAGACGGCACCAAGCTTGTTACCGTACACAACCCTATTACTTAAATCATAGGAATATACACATGATACCTGGCGAACTAATTGCACAATCGGGTGACATTGAACTCAATCAAGGTCGTAAAAAATTAAATATTACAGTCGCTAATACAGGTGATCGCCCAATACAAGTCGGCTCTCATTACCACTTTTACGAAACTAATAGCGCATTAATTTTTGACCGAGAAAGTACTTTAGGTATGCGCTTAGATATTGCCGCAGGGACTGCAGTACGGTTTGAACCAGGCCAAGAAAGAACTATTGAATTAGTCGAAATTGACGGCAGTAAAATAATTTACGGATTCAACGCCAAAGTAATGGGAAAGGTGAAATAAAACTATGGCCAAAATTAGCAGACAAGCCTATGCAGAAATGTTCGGCCCAACCATTGGCGATAAAGTCCGCTTAGGTGATACCGATCTATTTATAGAAGTTGAAAAAGATCATACAACCTATGGTGAAGAAGTAAAATTTGGTGGCGGCAAAGTAATTCGTGACGGCATGGGTCAAAGCCAGTTATGTTCGAAAGACGTTGTCGATACTGTCATCACTAATGCATTAATATTAGATCATTGGGGCATTGTTAAGGCAGACATTGGAATTAAAGACGGAAGAATTTTCGGCATCGGTAAAGCCGGCAACCCTGACATACAACCCAATGTAAATATTGCGATAGGCCCAGGTACAGAAGCCATTGCAGGTGAAGGTCAAATCATTACTGCAGGTGGTATTGATGCTCACATACACTTTATTTGTCCGCAACAAATTGAAGAAGCATTAATGTCTGGCGTAACAACCATGTTAGGTGGAGGCACAGGTCCCGCAACAGGAACCAATGCAACCACCTGCACTCCAGGACCGTGGAATATACACAAAATGCTGGAAGCGGCCGATGCTTTTCCGATGAATCTAGGCTTCCTAGGCAAAGGTAATGCGAGTTTACCTGCAGCATTAGAAGAACAGGTTATCGCAGGTGCAATGGGACTCAAGTTGCACGAAGATTGGGGAACTACGCCCGCTTCAATCGACAACTGTCTAAACGTAGCAGAAAAGTATGACATTCAAGTGGCAATTCATACCGATACACTCAATGAATCTGGATTTGTCGAAGATACTATTGCTGCATTTAAAGGACGTGCCATCCATACATATCACACTGAAGGTGCTGGTGGCGGTCATGCGCCAGATATTATTCGTGCGTGCGGAGAAGCTAATGTATTACCTTCAAGCACTAACCCGACTCGCCCCTATACCGTTAACACAATTGATGAACATTTGGATATGTTGATGGTATGTCATCATCTTGATACAAAAATTCCTGAGGATGTCGCATTTGCAGAATCAAGAATCCGCAAAGAAACTATTGCTGCAGAAGATATATTTCATGATTTAGGCGCATTCAGCATGATTGCATCAGATTCTCAAGCGATGGGCCGTGTAGGTGAGGTTGTTTGTCGCACCTGGCAAACTGCTGACAAGATGAAAAAACAACGCGGGCCACTAGAAGAAGATAGTTCTGAGAATGATAACAATCGTGCAAAACGCTACATTGCAAAATACACAATTAATCCGGCAATAACCCATGGAATCTCACATGAGGTCGGTTCGATCGAAGTTGGTAAACTTGCAGACTTAGTACTATGGAAACCTGCATTTTTTGGCGTTAAACCTGCGCTAATCATTAAAGGAGGCTTTATTGCAGCAGCACCCATGGGTGACCCAAATGCATCTATTCCTACGCCACAACCAGTCCACTATCGCTACATGTTTGGCGCTTATGCTAGTGCGAACTATAAAACTAGCTATACTTTTGTATCACAGGCAGCAATTGATAATGATATTGCAAAACAACTTTCTCTGCACAAACAATGTATAGCTGTAAACAATACTAGAAAAATTAGGAAATGCGACATGATCAATAACAGCTATCAGCCCAACGTTGAAGTAGACCCACAAACATACGAAGTACGTGCCGATGGTAAGTTACTTACTTGTGAACCTGCGGAAGTTGTCGCGCTGGCACAGAGATATTTTCTCTTTTAGTCACGGACATAATTTAAGTGATTAAACTTACCAGTAAAATCGACACTAAAGTCGATGCTAGTTACACATTAACCTTACCCTTCGAATCCAGACAGAAAGCAAGACTGCACACTCAACTGGATAGTGGTGAAGAAGCAGGTTTATTCATACCTCGTGGAATAGTTTTACGTGGCGGCGATAAATTACAAGCAGAATCCGGCGAAATCATTGAGATCGTATCTGCCGACGAAGAAGTAAGCACTGCTACTTCTAACGACCCCTTGCTTTTAATGCGTGCCAGCTATCACTTAGGTAATCGCCATGTGCCACTAGAAGTCAAACCAACATACTTAAGGTTTCATTACGATCATGTGTTGAATGAAATGCTAGAACACTTAAATCTTAGTATAAGTAAAGAATCAGCCCCCTTTGAACCTGAATCAGGTGCATATTCACAGGGGCATGGGCATAGTCATTCACATTCTCATGATCATCATGAATAAACTTTCATTGCTACAACTACTGAGAATTTGCAGCCCTACTTTGCCTATAGGAAGTTATGCATATTCACAGGGTTTAGAAACAGCCTGTCATAATGAATATGTTACTGATGAAGAAAGCTTAAAAAAATGGATACAGGGATTACTAGAAAACAGTTTAAAGTATTTAGATATACCAATATTTTCTCGCCTCTATGATGCACACCAAGAAAAAAACAATAAAGCTATCCGGTACTGGAATGACTATGTATTAGCATCACGTGAAACCAGTGAACTGTTGTTAGAAGATACACAAATGGGCGGTGCATTAGCAAGATTGCTACTCGATCTGGGTATATATGAGTCAGCCTATTGGAAAAAGCACCCATGCTCATTATTAACAACATTCAGCTTAGCCTGTGCTAAGTGGGAAATTGAAAAGTCGACTGCTACGCAGGGTCTAATATGGAGCTGGTGTGAAAACCAAGTAAGTATTGGCGTAAAACTCATTCCACTTGGTCAAACCAGCGGACAATTAATTCTATCTAATTTAATGCACAGTATTGATGACAGTGTCAGCTGTGGATTAGACGTAGAAGAAGAACATATCGGTGCAACATGCCCTGGTGCAGTAATGGCTAGCATGCAACATGAACAGCAGTACACACGACTTTTTCGCTCATAATCAACTAAATAAATATGACTATAAATAAACAAGTATTAAGAATTGGTGTCGGCGGCCCTGTCGGCTCGGGTAAAACTGCCCTATTAAGATTATTATGCATGCATATGCGTGACGACTATCAAATAGCTGCAGTCACTAATGATATATACACACGCGAAGATGCAGATTTCTTAATCCGACATGAAGCATTAGAAAAAGATAGAATCGTTGGCGTTGAAACAGGCGGTTGCCCACATACCGCAATACGCGAGGATGCCTCTATGAATCTGTCAGCTGTAGAAAGCCTGTGTGACACTTTTGGTAATTTAGATTTTGTATTTATTGAAAGTGGCGGTGATAACTTAAGCGCAACATTTAGCCCCGAATTGTCTGATCTAACCATCTATGTAATAGACGTTGCAGCCGGGGAAAAGATTCCTCGCAAAGGTGGTCCAGGAATCACTAAGTCTGATTTATTAATTATAAATAAAATCGATCTGGCACCAATGGTAGGCGCTTCATTGGAAGTCATGGATCGAGATGCTAAAAAAATGAGAAATGATAAACCCTTCTTATTTACAAATTTAAAAGAAGAGAAAGGGCTTGATGAAGTTATTTCCTTCATCAAAAAACACGGAATGATCTAACTATTCTTTAGTTTCAGGAACTACGTCTTCGCGCATCATCTCCAAAGTACTCGGGTATTCAGACTCGTCAAACTCATACATTAACGACTCTCTGTAGTACTCGACAACTTTATTGACCTTGCCTATCAATTCCTGGGTACTCAGATTTCTATTTTCTTTTTGACGATCTAAAAAGTCTAAGATAATCTGTTCTAATGTGTTTTTACCAAAGTATTCCATACCACTACTTTAATGTTTATAGTCAGTATTTAAATAATACTCGTATTAAATCATCAGTAACGACCAAACATCCTATAATTTAAGGCGCTGGTACTGATTTTTAATTAGCCAACATGCTATTTGACATCTGCCCATGGGTTTTATTATGCAGGGTTAAAATCAAGTCAGCTTCAGAGTCTGTTAACCCACAGGCTTCTTGAATTTCTCGTTTATCACAGCCACGTTTAGCCAATACAATGGCAGTCGAATAAGGCACTTCAGGCTCAATCGCCTCTGGACGCAAATCCATTGTCGCTGTCACATTATCCAATTTATTTTCTAATTCTTGAATGTGTTGCTTCATCATCTGACAATGATCCATTGCCATTGCATAATCAGCTCGCAAACCATCTATTTGCGTATCTAGTGTTGGTTTCTTACCAATAAATTTATCTGTAATCACAGCAGACATTCTTTCAAAAAAAGAAGGTTTGGTAGAAAACAAATCATCGTCTGAAATTGAGTAATCCATATTATTATCCTTTATGCAAAGTCATCAAAACCATTTTCATTGCTGTTATCTGGTTCATGTAGTTTTTTTGGTTGATGTTTTTTCTTCTTCTCACTATTATTTTTACGATTAGGGTCGTATTTCAACCTAGCAAGTGAAGGGTTAACCTGTTTAATTCGATTGTCGTCCATGAGTATGCTCCATTAAATTTACACACCTCACGTATTGTTCTCATTGCACGACTCACAATATTCATTGTTATTTTATATTATCAAAGCTATTTTGAACTCTTGATCTAATGGTAATAAGTGCTTTGCCATGAATCTGTGAAACACGTGACTCACTCACACCTAGTACTTCACCAATCTCTCTCAAGTTCATTTGCTCTTCATAATAAAAGGACATCACTAAACGCTCCCTTTCAGGCAAGTCATCTATAATTCCCTCTAACGCATAAGCAAGCTCTTCTCTTTTGTAAATTGTTTCCGGCTGGACCTTGGTAGACATATTACCGTTGTAATCATGTTCCACCTCCCCATCATCTATACTAAATATTTTAGATACAGATGCGTTCCTTAAAATTTTATTGAATTCATCTAATGAAACACCCATTTCTTTAGCTATTTCACTGTCAGATGCATTCCCTAATTTCCTATCCTCAATTGTCTTTATCGCTTGATTTAATTCACGTGCTTTACGATGAACAGATCTTGGCGTCCAATCACCCAATCTAATTTCATCTAACATTGCACCACGAATTCTTATTCCAGCATATGTTTCAAAGCTAGCACCCTGTGTAGAATCGAAATTCTTGGCTGCTTCTAGCAAACCCAACATACCAGATTGAATTAGATCATCTACTTGAACTGAATCTGGCAGCCTACCTTTTAAATGGTAGGCAACTCGTTTAACTAACGGTGCATGACGAGTTACTAACTCATCTGCTGATGTCTCTTGCTGTACATTCATGTACATTGTGTGAGCATTCATCCTTGACTTCCCTTTCGCAACTTTATAGTTAATTTATATTGACTAGTTGTTCCGCAAAAAACTCTAAATTCCCGGAGGAAAATTCTTCTATTTTTTTACTATTTATTTTCTTTGCAATTTCCTTAAATGCTTCAGATGCTCGCGATCTAGGATAAGCACAGGTAACCGCCAATTGTCTCTTTACCGCTTTTTTCAAATAAGCGTCATCAGGTACTGCGCCTAAATAACTAACAGATACATCCAAGTACTTGTTGATCACTCTTAGAATCTGATTAAACAACATCTCACCATGTGCTTTTGATTCAACTTGGTTTGATATCACACTAACCTTATTCACTGCATAATCGCGGCTTAAGACTTTGATCAACGCATAGGCATCTGCAATTGATGCAGGTTCATCGCATACAACAACGACCACTTCACCGGCGGCTCTAGCAAAATGAACAACGCTATCGCTAATACCAGCCGCTGTATCAATAATCATTACATCAACTTGATCACCCATTTCACTAAAAGCAGAAATCAAGCCGCTTTGTTCTAGACTATTTAGATTTGCCATCCTCTTAACACCGGATGATGCAGGCACAATCTTAATATTCTCGGGGCCATCCAATAAGACATCTTGTAATGTGCACTTATTTTCAATTACATGTAAAAGGTTGTGTTCTGGCGTAAGACCTAAAACCACGTCCACATTGGCCAAACCAAAATCCGCATCTAACAACATGACACGCTTATTTAATCGTGAAAAACTAGTGGCCAGGTTTATCGATATATTTGTTTTACCCACGCCACCTTTACCACCAGTAATTGCTATGCAGCGTACCTTGTGTTCTGCAACAGATAATTGAGCTGAATTCATAATATTATTATTCTGTGTTGTTATATTAGTCTGTAATTCCATTCTGATTTAATCCCTCCAATAACAAGCTGTCTTCTGAAGCAAGTATCTCATTATGATTTTTATTATCTATAGCTCTCTGAATTAAAGAAGAAGGCTCAACGCACGTAATATCTTCAGGCACCTGTTGACCAAATGTTTCAAAATATACAGGCAAGTCATCTTCTATTGACACAGTAATGACATTACCCAGCTGTGATGACTCATCAGTTTTAGTAATCACACAACCATTTGGCTGACATTTTTTAAATCCATCAACAATCTCCTTCAAGTTATGCAATTGAGTATTTGCACTCATCAAAAGTAATTTATGTACATCAACTTTATTTCTAGACAGACTACTAATGAAGCTTTCTATTTCTTTATCAGGCTCCGTCACACCAGCCGTATCAATCAACACCAATGCTTTACTACGAATGATTTTTAAAATACTACGTATATTTTCTTCACCATCAAACCGATAGACGGGGACATTAAGAATGCGCCCATAGGTATCTAGTTGATCGAATCCACCTACACGCTTGCCATCTAAATTGATAAACACAACATCATTAGGTCCATTCTCAATCACGTATTTAGTTGCAATCTTAGCTAATGTAGTTGTTTTGCCAACACCTGTTCTTCCTAATGCCATGACAACTCCACCTTCTTGCTGCACATTAATGTCAGGCGTCTTGATTCCAGTCGTCAATAATTCTATAACATTTCTCCAAGCAGTCTCGCTATCGGAAATATCACTAATATTGCTCATCACATTTTTGCTTAACCCAACACCAAAACCGGCATTGACTAGTCTTGAAATAAGTGAAATACCACTAGGGTTGTTCTTCCCCCATTTAGCCCAATCTAATAACTTAGTCTGACATCCCAGGACATCTTTCAAATCACCTATTTCTTCATGTATCTGCATAATAGAGTTCATTTCATCAGGTAATGCACTAGTCATGTAATCAGTAAACTCATCACGCAATTGTGTCACTTGCTTTTGCAATACAGAGAAATTTTCTGTTCGTGCGCGCTGCTGTTCTATATATTTCTCTTCAACAGACTTATGCAATGTGTCAATCTTTTGGTTCAAACTGTCGTAGAGCTTATTTCGTTCTTGGTTGCTGTCAATTTGAAAATTAACAATCGTTTCACTAATCTTATTCATCTGTGCCGAAAACTGCTTTTCGATGCTTTTTTCTATCGCATCAGACAATGTCTCTTCACTAATTAATGTCTGTGACTCTTCAGCCGTTGCATGTTGATTTGTTTCTATTAATTTTTCTTCTAATACGCTGGCATCAAAGTCTAAAGCGGCAATAATTTCCACTCCATGTCTATTTTTTTCCGTCGACAGGATAACTGCTTCTGGTCCTAATTCTTCACGCACCTTTTGTATAGCATCATGAATTGATTTCTCTTTGATTCGTTTAATTTCCATTATTTAACTCCGTGCCGTTATCTCATATATGCGTTTTATGCTGTCACACCAATCATATTGGGTTCTGCCGGTTCTGTTTCATCACCGACGTTTGCTACTATTTTTATCTGTTTTGACTCAGGGATCTCTTCATATGCAATCACATGTAAATCCGTGACTGTATTTGAAAACAAACGTGACAGCATCGTTCTAAGTCCCTTAGAAACCACCAATACTGCAGGGAGACCTATCGCTTGTAACTTTTGCGCAGACTCTCTAACACCTTGCTGCAACTTCTCAGCTAATCCTGGTTCAATCATCAAATATCCGTCATTATTCCCTTGTACTGACTTCTGCAATAACTGTTCCAGTTTTGGATCAATTGTGAAAACTGACAGTTCAGAGCGCATTCCATTGATACCTTGAACAATCATTCGCCTAAGTGCGACCCTCACAATTGCAGTTAAAGCGTCACCATCTTGACTAGTATTTGCCGCATCTAGCAGCGTTTCAGAAATAGTTCTAATGTCTCTAATAGAAACACCCTCTTGTAATAGATTTTGCAGCACTTTAGTGATGGTTCCGATCGGCAATGCTTTAGGCACTAAGTCTTCAACTAGCTTAGGAGACTTTTCACCAAGATTATCTAATATCATTTGGACTTCGTCGTAACCCAACATAGAGCTTGCGTGGTCGCGTAGGATCTTATTAATGTGGGTTGCTATGACCGTGGCAGGGTCAACTACGGTATAACCATTACTTTGAGCATAATCTTTCTGATTAGCTTCAATCCAAACAGCATCCATACCGAAGGCTGGATCAGTAGTTTTAATACCTTTTAATTCACTGGTAGTTGAGCCTGGATTAATCGCTAACTCACGATCTGGATAGATTTCACCCTCACCTTCGTTAACGCCTAATAATGTAATGCGATAAACATTAGGACTAAGATCTAAATTATCTCGAATATGCACAGGCTGTATTAAAAAGCCTAGTTCTTGTGAAAGCTTTTTCCTTACACCTTTAATTCTTCCCATTAATTGACCATTTTGTTTACGATCTACTAATGGAATTAACTTGTATCCAACTTCTAATCCAATCTTGTCTACCGACTGCATATCGTCCCAACTAATATCTGCATTCTCTTCACTAGGTGCAGGCGGCTCTACTTCTTCTTCAACAGCATTTGCGAGCTTAGATTTATTAATATTCATCCAAAACGCAGCACCACCAGCGATTGCACCAAGTGTTAGAAATGCAATATTTGGCATTCCTGGTATCAATCCTAATCCACCAATAATCGCTGCAGACACACCCAATGCTCTTTTATCATCAAACATCTGAGTGATTACGTGTTTACTCATATCTTGAGAAGATGATACGCGTGTTACAATAATTGCAGTTGCAGTCGAGAGTAGTAATGAAGGAATTTGCGCAACCAAGCCATCGCCTACGGTTAACAACAAATAGTTCTGTGTAGCTACTTCAAGCGATAAACCATGCTGCACCATGCCAATGATCAAACCACCAGCAATATTTATAAATACGATTAAAATCCCTGCAATTGCATCACCACGAACGAACTTACTCGCACCATCCATAGAACCATAGAAATCAGCTTCATTTGATATATCTTCACGTCTTGCTTTAGCTTGATGTTGATCAATCAATCCTGCATTTAGATCAGCATCAATGGCCATCTGTTTACCTGGCATAGCATCTAATGTGAAGCGCGCGCTTACTTCAGATACACGCCCTGCACCTTTAGTCACTACAACAAAGTTAATAATGATTAGAATCGCAAAAACAACAATACCGACTGCATAATTACCACCAATTACAAAGTCGCCAAATGATTGAATCACCGATCCTGCTGCATCTGAACCGGTATGACCTTCGATTAGCACAACACGTGTAGAAGCTACATTCAAACCTAATCGCATCATGGTTGCAATTAATAACACGGTAGGGAATACAGCAAAATCTAATGGGCGCATAGTATAGATAGTCACCAAGATAACTATCAGAGAAAGTGTAATGTTAAATGTAAATAAGATATCCAATCCAAATGGCGGTATAGGTACAATTAACATCATCAGCATCATGACTAATAGTATTGGCGTACCGAGTCCATTTTTGATGAATGCTCTAATCATGTCGAAAAAATTCATTTTCTAATAAGCCCTATATTCTCTAGGAATAGTTAAATCTGTAGGTGGGTTTGGGTAATTACCAGGTTTCGCATTTTTCAGCTGGAATACATATGCAAGCACTTTAGCTACAGCCACATACAGATCTGAGACTACTTCTTTATCAACCTCTGTCGTGTGATAAATTGCCCTAGCTAATAATGGCGCAGTAAATACCGGTACATCATGAGCTGTACCAATCTCTCTAATTTTCATCGCCATATTGTCAACGCCTTTAGCCACCAATATAGGCGCTGAATCTTTAGTAGCGTCATAACGCAAGGCCACACTGAAGTGAGTTGGATTAACAATAATAACGTCTGCATTGGGCACTTCTTGCAGCATTTTTCTTTGCGAAATTTCTCTTTGCAAACCTCGTGTTCGCGCCTTAGACTCAGGATTTCCTTCAGTCTCCTTATATTCATCCTTGAGTTCTTGCAAGCTCATTTTTAATTGCTTTTTGTGGTTCCATAGCTGGTAAGGCACATCTATGCCAACAATTACTATCAAACCTAAAGCTATGTATAGATAACTACTAACGACAATTGTTACAGAATGAATTATCGCTTTATCATGATGTTCACTTGCTAATGCTAAAAACTCATCTTGGTAGGAGGTTATAAATGCATATGATATTGCAGCAACCAAAACAACTTTGAGAACAGATTTAATTAGCTCTATCAAACCATTGGTGCCAAACATGCGTTTAAACCCACTCATTGGATTCAATTTTGAGGCTTTAAAACTCATAGAAGAAAGGCTAAATGACCATCCACCTATCAATGCTGGCCCAGCAACAACAATAATCATTAAAAAGAAAAACATAAATGATAAACTCATTAGCACTTCTGTAAATGTAGCGCCAAACACGTCAAGAATATAAGCATTACTCAACATGCTACGATTTGTAATCACATAACTTTTATCAAAAACTTTTTCTATCGCACCTTGAATCTCACCCATTGAAGACAAAAACAATAGGCCTCCTCCGAGACTTGCAATAGTGACACTTAACTCTCTTGATCGAGGGACCTGACCTTTCTTCTTAGCATCGAGAAGCCGTTTGGCACTCGGTTCTTCGGTTTTCTCCTGATCTGATGTGTTATCTGCCATGATTCATTCCATCAGTTAAAGAGAAAAATAATATATTCGGATGACTGTTCAAGCAGATCTTGAAATATGCGCATTGCCATAGGAATACTAATCGCGATAAATATAAACCCAAGCATCATAGTTAATGGAAAACCAACTGAAAATACATTCATCTGAGGTGCCACACGAGTCATAAGCCCCATAGCAACGTTAATCACCAATAGTGCAGTAACAGCAGGTATACAAACCATCAACGCACCGATAAACATACGACCTCCCCACTCAGCGACAGCCATAGCAGTATCTAATGAAAACAAACCATCTATAGGTAAAAAAATAAAACTGTTTATTAGCAGTTCAATTAAAGCGATATGTCCATTCAAAGCCAAGAAATATAGCGAAGCAAATACAGTCATTAGTTGACTGACAACCGGAATAGTGACGCCATTAGCTGGATCTGTCATCGAAGCAAAACCCAAACCCATGGTTAATGCGATGTTTTCACCTGCAATTGTGATTGCACTAAAAGCAATCTGCATAATCAGGCCGATAGTCAAACCAATCATTATCTGTTGCATTAAGATAATCACGCCGTTAATTGTCAAAGGATCAACATTAGATGGGAATGTAACTAACGGGTATACAAATATAGTAATTGCAGTAGCAACTAATATTTTTATATATAAAGGAATGTAAGAGCTACCAATCAATGGAGCAATCAACAACAGCCCTGTGACTCTGGCAAATGGCCACATAAAGTCACTCAAATAATTAATTAAATATCCCGCCTGCATAGCTCAATCAACCAATCACACTCGGAATACTTAATAACAATTGTTGTGTATAGTTCATTAATGTTGACAGCAACCATGGTCCTGCCATGACTAATGTTAAGAACAACGCAAAAAGCTTTGGAATAAAACTCAATGTCATTTCATTAATTTGTGTTGCGGCTTGAAACATACCAATCACCAAACCAACTGCTAACGCAACCATCAACATAGGACCAGCAACAATCACTGCAGTCCACATAGCATTTTGAGTAAGATCTAATACGGATTCTGGAGTCATAATAATTATAAGAAACTAGATGCTAAGCTACCGATAATCATTGACCAACCATCAACCATTACAAATAGCATTAGCTTAAAAGGTAGAGAAATAATTAATGGGGACAACATCATCATACCCATCGACATCAACACACTCGCAACAACTAAATCTATAATTAAAAACGGAAGAAACACTAAGAATCCAATTTGGAAAGCTGTTTTTAATTCGCTAGTAACAAAAGAAGGTAGCAATACAGTCAATGGGACATTTTCCGGACCATCAATGCCTTCAATACCAGACATTTCAATAAACATAGAAATATCAGCCTCTCTCGTTTGAGCCATCATGAACTCCATGACTGGTTTTTTCGCTAGTTGTATCGCCTGATTAGCTGAAATAGTTTCTGCGTAATACGGTTGCGCCGCTGTTTCGTTAATTTCTTGCAATACTGGCGACATAATAAAAACAGTAACAAACAGGGCTAATCCTAGAAGGATTTGATTAGAAGGTGTCTGCGCTGTTCCTAGTGCCTGCCTAAGAATTGCTAAAACAATAATGATACGAGTAAAAGAAGTCATCATTAATAATGCCGCAGGCAACAGGCTCAGCACCGTCATTAGCACTAATGCTTGCAAGCTTAGTGAATACTTCTGATCCCCATCGACTGTTGTTTCAACAGTTAGCGCTTCCAGACCAGGCGCTGCATAAAGTGAATTAGAAATCAAAAATACAAAAAATATTGACAAAATCTTCATGATGACTTCTTGCCTAGAATTTTTTCAATCTGCTGATTGAAGCTAATGTGATTTTTTTGACCTTCATCATGCGAGTCAAGCTCACCAGGTTCAAACTGATGCAGTTTATTAACACCAGCACCTGAAACTCCCAATAAAAAATCCACATTCCCCGCTTGTAAAATGACTACCTTTTCCTTACCTCCCAGCGAAATTCCTCCCAGGATATGTACTGAAGAATTTGCTTTAATTGACACTCCGCTATATTTCTTAAA
Organism: Gammaproteobacteria bacterium; assembly: GCA_045105615.1. Classification (GTDB taxonomy): domain Bacteria; phylum Pseudomonadota; class Gammaproteobacteria; order UBA4575; family UBA4575; genus UBA1858. Next base: position 28,495 of record JBGCDS010000030.1, on the reverse strand, counting down.
TGCATTAACCAAGAGATAAAATGCTATTAGCACAATGCCCAGTGATAATATGACTTTGATAGCCTCCCATGAATAAGATCCAAGAGACGTGTCATTTAATTGATCTTGTGACCATGAACAAGGCACATAAACAACATTTAAAATGGCTATCGAGGCCATTTTCATCAACATTGAATTCATTTCTTTATAAACCACTAAATGTTTGAACGCGTTTTTCTGGACTAACAATATCGGTGAGTCGAATACCAAACTTATTATCCACAACCACTACTTCCCCTCGTGCTACCAACGTTCCATTTACGAGTACGTCCAATGGTTCATCAATAGTTCTTTCCAACTCAACCACTGAACCTTGGCCTAATTGAAGAAGTTCTCTTAAATCCATTTTTGCCTTACCAAGCTCTAATGAAACTTGCACAGGTATATTAAGTATCACGTCTAAATTTGGATTATTATCAACACTTGCTGCTTCGAGAATTTTCTCATCTGCTATGCTCTCCTGATCTGTATCCACGTTCACCTCTTGTTCTGCTTCACTCATAACAATCCCTTTATTATTTTTTCACTTCAGGCTTAATCCAATTATTTACTTGGATTGCTGTTTGTCCATTCAACTCTCCTAATTGGCCAGCCAATATAGGAGTTTTATTTACATAAATAGTGATATTTTCAGGTTTTTGTATCTTTAACGTATCACCAACTTTTAGTTCAACTAGCTTATTCACAGGCAATACGACACGCCCAAGCTCACCGACCAGTTCCATAGGCACTGATTGCAACTTGTCATACAACTTAGCCAGCCATTTCTTATCACCTGCCTCTTGAATATTTTGAACAACCCTGCGCAACTTATGTTTAACTTTATCTAGTAGCTTGTATGGCATTCCCACTCTAATTACATTTATTTTGTCTCTGATTTTCAATTCAAAATTGATATTAATCATGAGTTCTTCATGATCTAAATGATTTAATAAGCGAGGGTTGCTTTCAGTTTTCTCATAGTTGAAAGAATAATCACCCAATAGCTTCCACCCTCCTTGCATACTCTCCAATACATAATTAAGTAGCTTTTGACTGATTCTAGATTCAGCATTTGTAAATTCTTCTTTTTCTAAAATTTCACCTGACTCTGTTTGTGACTCTTCATCAGAATTATCTTTATCACCATCTCCCTCATCTTCTTCAGCTTTTATATCTGGCGCCATATCTGGCGCACCAAAATACCCTTCAATAAGCGAGTCAATCAATCCATTATCAAAACAAATTAGAAAACTTCCTTTAAGTTCAGGCACATAAATTTTCTTGATATCAACAGGAGTGCTAAGTGAATGAACAAATTCACCAAAGCGATTAATATGTGCTTCCTGCGCATTTACTTCTATTTTCTGCTGAAGCATAAGCTCCAACTTATCGCGCAAATCTAATGCAGTTTTCTCATTAATTATCTGCAGTGTTGGAAAGTGTGATTGCTTAGTATGTTCTGGCTGTTTGAAGTCGTACGGAAGAACTTCACCCTGCTCATACAACTCTTCCTTCACAGCAGGTTTACTATTCACACCATTGCCTGCGAGGTCATTCATTTCTTCTTGACTCAAAACTTCTTCATCAGACATAACTTATTGCGCCACGAATTTAGTAAAGTAGATATCTTCTACCCCTTCTTCACCGGTTTTCATCTTCATGGTTTCTTTAATTCTCATTAATACTTTCTGCCTTAGCTCTTCTTTGCCTTCAACTGTTTCTATTTCATCACTTGTCGTTTTACTCAACGTCATTAATACATCATTTCTGACCGCCGGCATGTGTAACGTAAGGTCATCTATCACTGATTCTTCTCGAGCTAGGGCAACGATATAAACCTGCATATAATTCTTTTTAGATTTCCCGGTAAAGTTGGCAACAAATGCTGGATGTAACTCATGATAAAATGACATCTCAGTCACCATTTCTTCTTCCATCATCTCGTCTTCAGCCATTTCACCTTCAACGGGATCATCACCACCCATAAAGAACATTGCTCCGCCAGCACCTAAAGCTAAGGTAACCACACCAATTGCTATCATCACAATCAGCTTTTTAGAGCCGCCCTTTTTTTCTTCTTCTGTATTTTCTTCAGCCATTACTCAATCCTCTTAATCAAAATTAATAAGACACAGTGCGTCCATGCATTACTAATAGCAAAGCACATGCCAACAAAATAACTTCAATTATTTCAATGATATAGAGTAGTATTGTTGTAAAATTGGCGCGCAATTACAATGGATTGCCAACACATTGACGTGTTAAACAATGAAAGTACCGAGATTACGGCACCTTAATATTTAGACTTTAAGCGAATGCTTCTAAGAGGCGATTATTTGACTGTGCAGATGAGGTATTAGCTTCTGATGCACTATTAGGATTAAATTGATCATTAGTATCAGATTGAGAGACAAATTGTTCTGCATTTTCATATTCAGCATTATCACTTTGACCTTTATCTTGCTGTGAAACATTTGCATTTTGCAGATTCAATCCATCTTGTTCTAACATATCTTTAAGCCTAGGCATAAATGTCTCTAATGCTTCTTTTGCTGTCGAATTTTGAGTTAGAAATTGAATATTCAATCCATCCTTATCACTTTCAATATTAATTTCTAACGCCCCCAGATGTTCTGGTGATATCGCAATTTTAATATTATTAGTGTTTGTATTTTTAGCCCAAGCAATTTGCTGCGCAAGATCATCACCGTTTCCCACTTCATTATTGGAATTAAGCTGTAAAAGCGGTTTATCCAATCCAGATAGTCTGTTGTTTGTACTTAGCGGCTCTGGCGATGCAGGGCTATGTATATTAGCTTTATCAATAGCTATGTTATTTGGTGTGAATTTAACATCTTGCACAAATTCTTGATTCTTAATAGACGAAGTCAAATCGACACCAAATTCATTTCTGTTTGTTGCACGACCATTATCAGAGAAAGTATTTTGGTCTAAACCATGAGACCTTATATTTACTATTTCATCACGCGCATTACTTTCCACACGTTTAATTTCATCTTGTTGTAAAGGATTATATGTTTGTTTAACTGCATTCACTTCTAATTCGTCTTTTGGGAGTTCAGAAACAGCAGCATTTTCATTAGGCACGTTTTGATTATTTAACGCCGAACTATTTATCCGATTAAGATCTGTTGCCAATGGTCGAATATCAGATTTTTCTGAAACGTTGATTGAATCATCAGTTAAGTTAACTTTTGATCCTGGAATCCTTGAATCCACTATATGTGACTCATTAGAGACAGATATCTTATTATCTACTGATAATATATTAAGATTTTTAGGATTTTTAGTAGCCTTATCATCAATAGAAGCAACAGAATAGGCAGACAATGTCTGATCTGGTGATTTATTAGTGCTAGTTATATTGTTTACGATGACATCATCTATAGTAGTACTGTTAAGTAAATTACTATTCGCATTACTTCTTATATCGTTTTCCTTAGTGAAAATATTAATATTGTTTTGCAATACATCTGTTTTAAGACTTGTCTCAACAGGAGCTGCTAATGACTGACGACTATTAATGAGATTTTCATCTTGAATATTCACTGTTTGTTGATTCAGGCTAGACAGATGAGATTTAATGACTGATTCGTTAGCAAAATTATTTAAGGTTGTTATTGGACCAACATTACTACCAATAGAATCAGTAGACAGCGACGATGCAGCACGCATGCTATCCACTGTTAAAGTCTGGCTACTTAACGAGGTTAAATTTGTATAATTATCAGCAGTAAAGGAATTTACATCACTTTGAGTGTTTGCATTCGTGTTTTGGCGTATACCCGTTAAATCAAGCAAATCACTTTCTATTCGAGCATGAGTAATTTCGCCACTATATTCAACACTTCCATCAGAAGCACCAGGTTGTGCCGTCAATGCAAATTGTGTTAACTGAAAAGATATAGGCGCCGGTGAAGGCTGCAAAAGGTTGCCATTGAGGGTGGCAATTTCTGCAGTATAGTCTCCACCAGAAAAGCCTTCTAAGAGCCCTCCGAAATCGGTGATCGTTGAAGCACCATATTGTAACCCACTGTTTTCTAGTGTATTTAATGATTGCGTAGCAAATAAATGACTGATTTGGCTTATTAATGACTGCATAACATATATCAGGTAGTTAGTAACTTACCTAATGTTATTGCATGTAGCGGGCCAACTTTATTATCATGAGAAATTTATTATTCATGCGAAGACACAGTGTAGTTAATATTTTCTTCTACCTGCTTTTGAAAATTGTTATCTTGCTCATAGTTGTCTATTAACTGATGTTTATCTATCAGTCTTTCAATTGAGGTAAGACTAGCTCTTAATTGTTTAACTTTATCCGCAACAATAAGAAAGTTTTTATCATTTGCTTCAAGACGAGATTGTAATTGCTCTATCACCACTTCAATTTTTTCACTAAATCTTCTCACCATCGTCAGTTGACTAATATCCACTGAGCTATACATAAGCTTATTTCTAGATTGGGATCCATGCGCAAACAAGTCATTAATTTGTGTTTTAATCTGTTGATTTACATTTTGCAGCTCTTTAAATTCAACTAACATCTCCTGTTCTTGTATCTTCAAGAGTTTATATAGTTTTTTTAATCGCTGTAATTTTTTCACGAATCATTCAATGTAAATAAAGATGAAAGACTCGCAATTGATTCATCTAATGTAGCTTGCTCATCAACATCTTGAGATAAGAATTTCATTAAATTTTCTCGCAATGCAATGGCAATATCTAATTCCTCATCAGAACCTTTCTTATATATACCCAACTGAATAACATCTTTATTTTCTTCATATTTCGAATAGATTGAACGAAACACTTGCGCAAGCTTAATATGTTCCTTGCCGACAATATTATTCATGATTCGACTAATTGATTTTTCTATATCAATTGCTGGATAGTGACCATACTCTGCCAAGTCGCGCGACAAAGTAATATGCCCATCCAATACTGAGCGCGCTGAATCCACAACAGGATCATTTAAGTCATCATTTTCTGCTAGCACAGTATAAAAGGCGGTAATTGAGCCACTGCCATTTTTATTCATACCTGCTCGTTCTACCAACTCAGGAATTTTAGCAAATACTGATGGTGGATATCCTTTTGCAACTGGGGGCTCTCCAACCGACAAAGAAATTTCTCGATGTGCTTGTGCATAGCGTGTTAATGAATCCATCAATAACAGAACATGTTTACCTTGACTACGGAAATGCTCGGCAACTGAAGTAGCATATTGTGCAGCATGCACTCTATGCAATGGGCTGTAATCAGCGGGTGCTGCAATTACTATTGAATTCTTTCTAGATTCTTCAGTCAATGTATGGTGTAAAAACTCACTGACTTCTCTCCCACGCTCACCAATCAGCGCAATCACTGTGATATCAGCATTGGTATAGCGCGTCATCATACTTAACAACACACTCTTACCAACACCACTAGGCGCAATCAAACCTATTCTTTGACCACGCCCAATAGTTAACAAACTATTAATAGAACGAACGCCAACATCAAGCGGATCGCCAATTATCCCACGCATCAATGGATTAATTGGATGTCGAGTAAGCTTTGACCTTGTTAGATTATCGGGCAGCACTTTCCCATCAAGAGGACAACCATTACCATCGAGCACATGCCCAATTAACTCATCACCTACAGGTAAACCAATCAATTCTTCCTTTGGAACTACTTCCATTCCTGGCGAACATTCATGTGTTTTATCCATCGCCATAAGAAATGTCTTACCTGAAGAAAAGCCAACAACTTCTGCTTCTATGGTCTGTTCAGATTCCGAAATTATTTCGCAACGCGTACCAATTTTACAATGAATTCCTCTTGCTTCTAATGCTAAACCAGAAATTCTAGTTAACACTCCTCGTACGATTGGGGGTTGTTGCTGGGTATTACTTAAACATTGCTCAAACCATTGTGCATAACTAGCTGTTCTTTGAGATAAATAAGCGCTATCTTGAGACATTTCTTTGATCGCCAAATATTTGAGCAGCTATTGCCGCCACTTGTTTATCAACCGTTAAGTCTACTAGCGAATAATCAGTACTAGCCTTACATCCACCAACTGCGATGGTAGGATCTTGGATAAGGTTATATTTACTTAATTTATCGTCACTCGAAAATAATTGCTTGATATGTTGTTCATCCTGAGGGTTGATATGAATATTAATCTGTTCACCATCCTTAGGAATTAATTCGATTGTTTGCTTCACAGCTGAGACAATTTGGCCAGAATCTAGTGAAAGCTCGCGTCGGACAATTTGTTTGGCGATAGAAATTGCTAATTCAGCACATTTTTCTTGTATCACATGGTCAATATCACTTAATGGTTCATTAATTGCTACAGCCATTTTCTCAATAAAATCTATTTTTTCATTCCATTCATTTTTTACTTGGGCAACTGCCTCTTGATAGCCTTGATCAAATGCTCGTTTTTTTTCCTCTTCAAAAGAATCATGATATACATCACTAGTAGTATTTTTATTATCTGAGAGAAACAACTCACTAGGACTAAACTGATTTTTCTCCGCATTATCACTTTGACTATTCTCAAAAATTAGCCGTGTTATTCCACCTTCACTCATAATCCACCTAGTCGAACTTATTTAGTATTAAATGCTGATAATTTATAAAAACTCATCATCCCCACCACCGAGCATAATTTTTCCTTCTTCGCCAAGCTTGAGTGCAACTTCAAGTATTTCTTTTTGTGCATCTTCAACCTCTGATAATTTCGCGGGTCCAGCAGTTTCTAAATCATCTCTAAGCATTTCAGATGCACGTTTAGACATATTATTAAATATTTTCTCTCTCACATCTGCGCTCGCACCTTTTAACGCCAATACAAGTTTATCTTGAGGAGATTCTCGAAGAATTGTTTGCATCCCACGATCGTCAATATCTAACAAATTATCAAATACAAACATTAAGCCTTTGATTTTATCGCCCAATTTCTTATCACGACCATTGATTTTTTCCATCACGCCAGCTTCAATGTCAGTCTTAACGTTATTCAGTATATTAGCGGCAATAGATGGACCTCCAACACTCGGAACTTTATCGGGTTTATCTTTTTTGAAGTAGTCTTCTATCAGTTCATCTAATTCTTTTAACGCTTCCGAATTGACATCTTCCATTAGAGCAATTCTTTCTATCACTTTTGACTGTGTATGAACATCCAAGCTTTCTAGAACTTTTCCAGCTAACTCACTATCTAATTGAGTTAGTAATGTTGCTACTATTTGTGGATGCTCATCTTTAATAAAATCAGAAATAGTCTCAGCATTCATCCATTTCAGAACTTCGATGCCCTTTGCATCTGGACCTAAAACTATTCTAGATAATATATTTTTAGCTTTGTTATTACCTAGTGCTGTTTTCAATACTTTTTTAAGATAATCATATGCACCAATATCTAAAGGCGTTGTACTTTTAGTATCATCAGAAAAGCTCAACATCACATTATGAATTTCATGTTGAGTAATATCACTCATACTTGTCATTGCTTCACCAAGCTGTTGAAGCTCTTCCGGACTCATATGTTGCAGCACTAATGAAGCATCCTGCTCACCAAGAACCATCAGCAGGATGGCTGATTTTTCAGCACCAGTTAACTCACGTGTTGGCGCTTCAAGAGCTGCTAATTCTTCAGCCATTATCGCCTACCCAATTCTTCACTACTTTTGCAACTTGTTTAGAGTCCTGGCCAACCAATTGTTTGGCCATCGCTAATTGTTCAACATAATTAGGATGCTTATTAGTCAATGTTTGCTGCGAATTAGGATCTGACGCATGAGCATTACTAGCAGTATCTGAGTTTTCTAATGCCAGGAGTTGATTACTTGAATTATCAGCAGATGCAACTAAACGCCCTTGTAAAGTTTTCATCGTTGGTTTCACAACAGTAAATATCAATATTAATATTGCAATTCCCGCCACTCCCTGTTTAATTACAGATACAAACCAGTCTTGCTTCCAAATTGGCATTTCTGGCAATTCTTCAACATCAATCGTCTGAAATGACTTGTTGTAAACAGACACACTATCTCCACGATCTTGATTGAAGCCTATCGCTTCACTCACTATGCCACGAATTAATGCAAAGTCTTCACCGGACAATTCAGTTCGAACTTCGTCACCATTATCATCAATTGTTACCCAATCATCAGCCACAACTGCGACAGTGATCTTCTGCAGCTCGCCTACTGGCTGCATTACATGTCTAATTGTCTTATCCAATTCGTAATTACGCACTGAATTTCTATTACTATTTGATGGTTGCGCACCGGTCCCTTCATCACCCGCCTCAACAGGATCAATAGTACCCCCGGCAGGCGGCTGATTAGACAAAGCACCTGGAATCCCTATTGCTGCACCGACAGCACCTATTTGCTGTTGATCAATAATTTGTTCACTTCTAACTTTTTCTTGATCAGAGTCAAATAGTTCCTGAGTACTTTCTACACGAGTAAAGTCCATTTCAGCATTCACTTGAACTTTGACACGACCATAACCAAAGATGGGTGCCAACATAGATTCAATGCGATCTACATATAAAGACTCTACTTCCATTTTATAATCGAATTGTTTTTGTGAACTCTCCATGCCTTTATCAGCACCTGTAGAACTAAGCAAATTTCCCCATTGATCCACCACAGCTACATTTGAAACATCTAAATAAGAAACACTTGAAGCGACCAAATAAGCAATAGAGTCTATCTGACCTTTTTCCAATTGACGGCCACCCGCTACTTTGACCATCACAGATGCAGTACTCTTATCTTTCTTGCGCATAAATGCTGTTCTTTTAGGAATAGCTAGATGCACTCTAGCATTATCTATATTTCTCATAGACGATATAGAGCGACTCAGTTCAGTTTCTAAAGCATGTTGATAACGTGCTGTTTCTAAAAATTGGCTAGTCCCTAGAGCTGTATCATTCTTAAGCAGTTCATAGCCTATTGGACTTGAATTAGGCAATCCTTCTGCTGATATCAACATTCTTGCTTGCTGTCTTTGATCATTAGCAACTAATAACTTTCCAGAAATATGGTCAACCTTATATGATATTTGATTAGCAGCTAATACTGATGTAATTGCACCAACATCATTATCAGACAAATTATCTATAATAGGAGAATATTCTGGCTTAGATGCCCACATAATTACCGCTACACTGAGCGCTAATACTGCGGCCAACCCAAACAACATACTTACAGACGAGACAATTGTTTTCGTAATACGCATTGCCTTATCAGGCATTTCTGCACCTTGCTGAATGCTAACTTCGCCTTCCATGACTACCCTCTTTTATTTCTTTAGTGTTTTATTATTAATATACTAACTACAAAGGCATATTCATTACTTGCTTATATGCATCTACTAATTGATTACGTACCTGTTTAAGCGCTTCAAATGATACCCGTGCTTTTTGCATCTCAATCATTACAGAAGAGAGTGGAACATTAGGGTCATTCATCTCAAACGCCTTGGTCATTTCGCCTGCTTTCATTTGTTGATTATTGACACTATTTATAGAATCTTTCATAAGTTCTGAAAATTGACTAGATTGAGAAACCTCATTATTACTAGTATTTTGCGTGTTAGTTTCTTGAACCTTTCTCGCTAGTACCTGTAACTGGTTAAGTAGTTCGTTAGAATTTATTTTATCCATTTATTATCACTCCTTACGCCATACCAAATGCGGAAGGCACTTCAATACCCTCATCTTTAAGTCTTGCTAGCTTGTAACGCAATGTTCTTGGACTAATACCAAGCTGTTCTGCAGCTTGCTTTCTACTTCCTTTACCTTCTTTCAATGCATGCAAAATCAAACTTCGCTCATTATCTTTTAAATTATTTTCAGGCTGCATAACAGTCTCACTATCTTGCGAGTCGTCATCGATATAGACATGTTCCGGCAATATTGTTTGTCCATTACACAGAACAATTGACCTTTGAATAACATTATCAAGCTCTCTGACATTACCAGGCCATTTATATGAAATTAACTTCTCTGTAGCTGAATCACTTAATGCAACATTGCCAGATATATTTCTATATTTGTAAAGTAGCGATTCAATAATAGGCAAAATATCATCTTTACGCTCCCTCAAAGGTTTTAAGCCAATTGGAAAAACACTTAAACGATAATACAAATCTTCTCTAAATCTCCCCTCTTCAACTTCCTTTTTAATATTCCTATTAGTCGTCGCAAGAATTCTTACATCTAATTCAATCACACTTTTACCACCTAATCGCTCAACTTGCTTTTCTTGCAAGACACGCAATAGCTTTGCCTGCAATGTGATATCCATCTCGGAGATTTCATCTAATAACAAAGTGCCACCCTGCGCTTGCTCAAACTTCCCGGGGTTAGACGTATGGGCACCGGTATAAGCGCCTTTCTCATATCCAAACAACATTGCTTCTAACATATTTTCAGGAATAGCCGCACAATTTATTGCTATAAATGGCTCATTCGTACGTGCTGAACAATGATGGATATAGCTAGCAAGTACCTCTTTTCCTGTACCACTTTCGCCATTAATCAAAATTGACACATCTGTTGAAGCCACCTGCGCAGCAAGACGCTTCACTCTGACGCTCTCATCATCGACAGCAACAAAAATCGAATCATCTTTTTTCACTTGCACATTTTTTTGTACAATATTAATTAGTTGTTCCGCTTCAAAAGGCTTCACCAAATAATCAATTGCGCCTAATTTTACTGCTTCTACTGCTTTATCTACTGTGGCGTATGCAGTCATTAGTATAAATGGAACTTGCATTGAATTTTCTCGAGTATATTTAAGAAAATCCAACCCTGTTTGCAATGAACATTTTTTATCTTCTTCATTAAAATTCACATCGCTAACAATCAAATCAATATTATTGCTTTTCAAACACGCCATTGCTTTGGCTAAAGTATTAACCGCATGCACGGCATAATCATCAATACTTAATGTATCGACCAGTGCTTGCAATAACTCTTTATCGTCTTCCACGAGTAAAATATTCACTTTTGACATTACTTCCTCCTTGTCATTAGCCATTTTATTGGTTTACCCCAATTTCTGACTTCCATTCTTGATACTCTAAAGGCAGCTCTATATTAAACATTGCGCCTGTTGAGATGTTTTCCGCAGTTATATTTCCACGGTGAGACTCAATAATTGACTTAACAATAGACAAGCCTAATCCAGTACCATTTTTTCTTGCTGTAAAGAATGGCTCAAATATTTTATCTATTGTTTCCACATCAATACCTGGACCATTATCTGCAACAGTTATTTTCAAGAAACTATCTTTATCACTAATGAAGTTAATTTTAATCGCTACATCTTTTTCACTAACAGCTTGAGAATTTGCGATTAGGTTTCTAAATGATGTCATTAATGCATTAAAATTGATTTTTATATGTTTATTCTTCAGATCTTCTTGCGCGTGTATTGTAAATGTCACACTTGGAAATAACTCAAATAAATCTGTTGCAATTAATTCACAGCATTTCTTACACTCCATCAGTTCAAATGTATCTGCGCCGCCCTTGGCATAGATAAGCATACTATTAATAGTATTTTCTAATGTTTTTAAGTTATGTCTCACTTTATCAACCACTCTCACATAGTCTCCATGATCTTGGCTTTTTAATTTTCTATTCAAATTTGATAAATGTAAAAATGAAGTAGCTAACGGCGTACGTATATCGTGTGCAATTGATGCAATGGCATTACCCAAGAAAGCAAGGCGCTCTTTTCTTTTTACACTATCAATATGTGTTACTGGATCCGTAACATCGTTAACTAGCACTAGTGAGTCTTTAGAACCATCAATAGATTTAGATGAAAAATGTATATTGCGACCGTTAATATCAATACTACTGATATCAGTTTGGGATTGTTCAGGGAATAGTTGTTTGATTACATCTGACCACAACTTACCATGAAGTTGAGTATTTAATAATTCAGTAGAAGATTGATTGCATTCACGAATAACGCCTTCGCTATCAATAACCATTACCCCCATCGGCAATGCCATCAGTAACAAGTGCATTCTGTTAGCTAACTGCTCTTTTTCTGCTAATTCTAATAAGCGTTTAGCTTTAGTATCAGATAACTCACTTTTAATTTGCTTAAAGCGCCCTTCAAGATCTTGATAGGCATGAGTAAATTGTTCTGATATCTGATTGAATTGTTCAAATGCAGTATGTAGATCTGCATTTGATAAATTAGATACTGCGTTCATGGTGCACGCCCTTTTGTTTACTTCTAACTGTTTAGTTATATGCAGTAAAAACTGCACGTTAACTAACAGTAAGCAAACGGCGTGCCTAAATGAATTTAACTAGTTAAAATAAGTACTTAGAATCGCGACAGAATATTGATGCCAAAATATCGTCGATATTATCGCTGGATTCCGTACTTACGTAGCTTTTCTACTAATGTTGTTCTTCTTAAACCAAGTAATTTGGCTGCCTGCGCCACTACACCGTCAGAAGCTTCTAACGCTTCTCTTATATAATGAACTTCCAAATCACCCATATAGCTTTTCAAGTCAAACCCAGAGTCAGGAAGTTGTCCATATGCTTGCAGCGATTCACTCGCTTGTTCTACTACAAATGGTTCTACCAACTGCTCTATAAAGTCTACTTCATTAGTTTCATCATTCGATGGCGCTGTTACAGATGCTTTGTTACGTAACTTTTCGGGCAGCTGTAAAGAATCTATTGAGCTATTAGGGTATAGAATACTAAGACGCTCAATTAAATTTGATAACTCTCTTACATTACCTGGCCATGGATAATTGGCCAAGATTTTGACTGCATCATTAGTCAAAGAGAAATTAGCGCCATTATCTCGTTTTAACCTATCTGTAATAGCACAAATTAATGCAGGTATGTCTTCAACACGCCGACGTAACGGAGGCATATCAATTGGGAATACGTTTAATCGATAATATAAATCTTCGCGGAATTCACCACTGCTGACCATCTCTTCTAGATTTCGGTGCGTGGCAGCTACTATACGTACATCTGCTTGAATTGGTTTAGTCCCACCTACTCGCTCATAAACTCTTTCTTGAAGCACTCGTAATAACTTAGCCTGCATCTGCAGGTCCATATCACCTATTTCGTCCAGGAATATTGTGCCATGTTGAGCCAGTTCAAAACGACCTTTATGAGCTGTGATAGCGCCAGTAAAGGCACCTTTCTCATGACCGAATAACTCACTCTCTAGTAATTCTGACGGGATTGCTGCGCAATTAACTGGAACAAAAGTATTCTTTGCCCTATTTGAAAAAGAATGGACTGCTCGAGCCACTAATTCCTTGCCTGTACCCGATTCACCCAGGATTAAAACATTAGCCGTGGTTGAAGCTACATGCTCTACCAGTTTGCACACATTTTGAATAGCATGGCTGTGACCGTCTAAAAACGATTTGCCGCGACGGCGCCTAGCTGCAATTGCTTCTTTTGTTTCAGCACTGTCTTGACTGAGGTGCTGTTGATCTTCAATGACATTTCGCATTCTTTATTCTCCCTTCAACTTAACAATTACAAACACTTTATTATTATAATTATTGTGCAGGGTTTTCTGACACATCATGACTAATTACTGCCACAAAAATGATATTCTAATTTCTTTTATGTATGCCAGTGAAGTATCTCACCCACTTAGTTAACATAAAACAAATATTAACTACTATTCAGTTCTAAGTCCATGCAATTCATAAAGTTAGAATAAGTTCTTTTTATACAGCACGCGAATATGTACTATAGCAGTTGTTTATGGTAAACACTTATAACTAACAAAACATTAGGTATAATTACTCAACTATAACCGTTGATTTTCAACGTACTGTACATGCCTTAGTCTATTTGTTTGCTCCTGTCGTATTTGCGTCAAAACTTCGTCATGAAGTTTGCGACTAGATAATAAAATAGTTTTATCTAACTCAGCTAGTCTCTCAAGACTATTTAGGTGAGGCATTGCCATCACTTCGAAATTTTGGCATTTGGACAGCGCTCTCACACATCCCGCTCGCATAGCCTCGTATTTTTCTGCTTGTTCAAAATCATTGCGCTGTAATGAAGCAATAATTTTTTCGCTCGCATCTATCGCCAAGAGAATTTTTTGATGCAAATCTTGAGAATCAAACATACGTTTATCGACGTAGCTCTTGAGGAATCAATACCCATGCGCTTTTAATTTCTTCAACCAGTCCTTTCACTTCATCAAGTATAGGTAAGTCATTATGGGCGTTTGCCTGGATTAGTTGTCGCTGCATATAGTCGTATAAATCATCAAGGTTGCTAGCTATCTCTCCGCCCTCCTCAATATTTAACGACATGCGTAAACCATCAAGAATATTCAAAGCTTTTGTCAAACGAGTGATTTTTTCACTAATATTTTTTTCCTGAATACATGTCTTTGCTTCAGCAATACGTACTGACAAAGTCTCTAGCAACAAACGAATCAGCTCGTGACCATTGGCTTCTTCTACTTGACCATAAGCACCCATTTGTTGATAGCTAGCCAATGCTTGATTAGAGTTTAATGAATTCATTGTTATTTTTACCTATTTGATTGGTTAAGTGATGGCAAATTTGCCAATTGTTGTGTTAAGAAAGAACTGGTTGAATTAAGCCTGCTTAATAGTCCATCCAACGAACTGAACCTGGCTCGTAAACGTGCCTCAGTATCTTCAATACGCAGAGAGATTCTTTCAATATCATCATCTAAACTACTTCGCTCAGTATTTAAGCCCTCTGTTCTAGTGCTAATAATTCCTCCGCTATCAGTATAACTTTTTACAACGGACTCTAATGAAGCAATAAATCCATTTTCGGAGTTGGAAAAAAGATTTTGTATCTCATCGATATTTGGGCCAACGACTTGATCAAATTCATCACCATCAAAGCTCAACACCCCATCTCTATCAAAGCTCAAACCCAGTTGGAATAAATAATTAATATTTGCTGAAGAATCATTGTAAGAATTTGAAAATAAACTTCTGGCGCGTGATTCAATATTTAATAATGTGTTTTCACCAGATAATGAAGTATCACCTTGCACATTAAGCGTTGCTACTAATTCATTATAAGAAGAAACTAAGGCGGTAATTGAACTTTTAGCTACGCCGAGATTTTCTGACACGGATACGGACGCAGTTCCCACGCCTGTTAAATTTAACGTAACACCTTGAATAACATCTGATATTTCATTACTACTTCTAGTTACTTCAAATCCATCAACATTAATAATCGCATCTAATGGTGGATTCAATTCTTGAATATTGAAGTTAAGTCTAGATAGTCCTGCATCATCTGTATTATTTGCATCATCATCTGTGACAGTAATCGCTATATTATTGGCAAGACCTGACTTATTTGCCGTCAGTATAAGTTTACTGCCTCCATCGATATTAATGATACTGGCTTGAACACTAGTATTATCATTTTCAGCATTAATAGCATCACGAATTAGTTCAAGAGTATTGGTTTCAGCAGTAACATCAACATTGAAGCTTTCAGCTCCTACGGTAAATGAAATCTGCCCAGTTCCAACTACTTCGCTACCACTAATAAAGGTTTGACTAGCTAATTTATTATTCTGTGCTATCTGAGTGACATCAACAACATTACTACCAGTGACGGCCGCTTGATCGCCAGTTGCTGTAAAAACAGAATCATCACTTGAAGAAGCTGTTATTCCGCGAAATGCATCGGACGTTGCTAATGCACTAACGGCAGTTTGAAATGAAGACAATGACCCTTGTAGTTGACCAAATGCACTGATCTTTACATCAAGATTGGCTTGTCTTGTTTGTAGTAATTGAATTGGTCTTGATTCTGCAGCAATTAAATTTTGCACCAGAGACTCAAGGTCGAGTCCAGATCCAACGCCGAGTGATGAGATAGATGCAGCCATTTTACCCTTTATAAAAAATTATAAGTTAATATATTTAATACGTTGCAAAGATAATGCCGGTTATGATTACCCTTCGTCAGCCAATAAAATACCTGCGGGAAGTGGTGCGCTAGCGAAGTTTTCGCTCACCAGTTTAGCAATCACAAGTAATTCTTCTGGGGGTATTTGGCGGATAATTTTGCCGGTTTCAGGCTCTCGCACGGTAATAATGACTCTACCACTTGATTCATCTACCGAAAATTCTAGGTTTCGATCTAACTGCTTAACAAAATCATTGACTTGCTTAGCAGCTTGTTTGACATCTGAGTTTGAGGCTTGAGATTTACCTTGCGTCAATTGTTCAGACACCTGTGCATTAATCGCGACCACTTTCTCAGCACCTCGATTAATGATGTTATTCGAGTTGGACTGTAGTCGTGTTATTCCTGCTAAGGATGTCACATCAGTCGTCATCGTTAATACCCTCTACTATTTTTCTTAAAATTGTGCTCGATCATAACCGACCGAGCACATATTTCACGCTTGTATTATTACTGAAGTAGCGATAATACTGACTGCGGTAAAGAGTTAGCCTGAGCCACAATCGATAAACCAGCCTGTTGTAGAATCTGGCCTCGAGTAAGATCAGCAGTCTCTGCAGCAAAATCAGCATCCTGAATTCTTGAACGAGCAGCCGTTAAGTTTTCAGAAGTAATTTGCAAGTTAGAAATAGTCGACTCAAAACGTGTTTGAACCGCACCAAGTTCTGAACGTAGAGTGTTCACTTGACTAAGTGCAAAATCTAACGTTAACAATGCAGTAGTTGATGAAGCTTGTGTTAATACATCAGTACCAGTAACTGAACTATTGGTCTGAGTAGCACCCAATGCAGTACCACCTGTTACAACTGCAAAGGTACCTGTCGCTGTAAAGTCAGTATTTGACTCTGACACTGCGCCAGCTAATACAATACCTGCTTGATAAGTATCATTACCTGCACTAAATCCAGCACCTGTAGTAGTAATATCCGTACCATCGGTATTACTCAAAGTGACTGCGCCAGCACCACTAGCTGTTGCTGTTACACCTGTTTGTGCTGTTAATGCATTAATCGACGCAATATCTGTTGCTTGTGTTGCAGAAATAGTCACCGCTACACCATTAATAGTTGCTGCACCTGCTGCAAGAGTTAATGCATCTGTTGTTGTAGTTGTTGCTTGCTGCGCAGAAATCCCTGAAGAAGATGTAATCGCATTAATTTGACTAACGATATCTCCAACAGAGTCACCAGCAGACAAACCAGATAAATCAACAGCAATACCTTGAATAACTAAGTTATCAGCAGCAATCGAAGCATCAATTGCAGTTTGATCAATTGAAGCAGAAGTAGAAGTTCTCGCACCTAAGATATCCGCTCTAGCATCAACACCCGAAACATTAATTGTTTGGTTTTGATTAGCACCCACTTGGAATGAAAGGCTAGCAGAAGAACCATCAAGTACGTTCTGTCCGTTAAACTGAGTAGTGGTTGCGATACGACGCACTTCAGCAATCAGCTGTTGTACCTCATTATTAATCGCTTCACGGTCAGATGCAGTATTAGTATCGTTAGCTGACTGTACCGCCAACTCACGAATACGTTGTAATGCACTAGTTGAAGTACTTAAACCACCTTCAGCAGTCTGCGAATATGAAATACCATCATTAGCATTTCGAATCGCTTGATTAAGACCTCGAATTTGAGATGTAAATCGCTCTGCAATTGCTAAGCCTGCAGCATCATCTTTCGCACTATTAATACGTAGACCAGATGATAAGCGTTGCAGTGATTGACCTAACGCATTTTGCGATTCGTTCAAGTTTCGTTGAGCATTCAACGAGAATAAGTTTGTATTTACAATTTGTGGCATTTTACCAGCTCCTTTAAAAAGTTTCTTTCCTTACTTAGGAAACACTCCGACTCTGCAGAGCTTTAGTGCTCCCGCGTTGCCATTGACATGCGTATCGGCATTGCAATATAAAACTTTAAGGAATCTGACTAAAAAAAGTGACGAATGGCTAAATATAATATTGACTTTTTATTTTCATATTTCATAACAATAAAAATCTTTAACAATGATTTGATCACCGTAAAAGATTCCACGATAAATGGTATGAAATCAATCGATCTCTATAAAAAGTTAAATAAATTTAAATTTTGTACGCGAGAAAAAGTTGCTTGCACTGCTTCAAGTGCTGTTGTTTCAAAGGTTAATTGGCTAATCGCTTCAGCTAAATCCAAATCTTCTACTTCAGATAAAGTTTGCTGCAGCACAAGCTTTACGCTTGAGGATTCAGTATCAGCTGAATCTAATGAGTTTTGGCGCGTACCTACTGTTGTTCGTATATTAAGTATATTGCCTATTGCTTGGTCAATATCTCCCAATGCAATTTGCAAACCTTGCTGTAACTCAGCTTCATTAGATTCATTAAAAGGGGAAATTCCTAGTGTATTAATAAGATTAGTAACAGTTTCAAATACATCCTGGTTTCGACTAGCTTGAATGATAAACTCATCGCCTGCATTCACATTTCCAGACACAGCAACATCAATTCCATTAAAACTAATGGATGTTCCCTCTGCATATGGTTGCGCAGATAATACAGTAGTAGCTGTTGTATCGTTAACAACATCAAAAGTTGTCTCAGACGTAAACACGATTCTAAAATCTTGAGCTAGAAAACTAGTATTATCAACAACACTACCCGCATCAATTGTTCCGCCACCTGTATTTCCTGCACTAACATTAGTTGAAAACGATCCATTTCCATTACGGATTTTTTGGAAGACCTCATAACCAGATTCACCAATATCTACTACACGGTTTGCTGAAATCTGTAAATTCAATGGTGATTGATCACCATTATAAACTGCTCCTCCAGGCGTCAGCGTAAATGGCTGAGTTTTACCTTTACTGCCAGAGAATAAAAATTCACCATTACCATCTCGTGAATTGGCATAATCTAATAATTCTTCAAGACGTTGACTAATCTCCGTTTTAATAATATTTCT
Organism: Gammaproteobacteria bacterium; assembly: GCA_045105615.1. Classification (GTDB taxonomy): domain Bacteria; phylum Pseudomonadota; class Gammaproteobacteria; order UBA4575; family UBA4575; genus UBA1858. The sequence goes on along the minus strand of JBGCDS010000030.1, from coordinate 9,484 downwards.
AGTTTCGTCTGTTTGAGTACTTGAGTTTGCTTGTATCGTTAAATCGCGAATGCGTTGCAAGTTATTATTAACACTAGTTAACGTCGCATCAACTAATCCTAATTGCTGGTTAGCAAAACCTCGATTACGCGCAAATTGATCTAAGCGCGAAATAGCCTGATTAAGGTCCACCGATCTTGCTGCTTCAGTTGGACCATCTGAAGGGCGCAATAGTTTTTTACCGGAACCAATTTGCGCCTGTAAACCCGCAATTTGAGAAAGATTCTCTTGGATATCTTGAACTGCACGCTGATAAATTAATGATGTAGAAATACGCATAAATTATCTCGCTACCACACTTAATAACGTTTGAAACAATTCATCACTAGCAGCAATGACTTGTGCCGCTGCCTGATATGCTTGCTGAAACTTAGTTAGATTCACTGCTTCTTCATCTAAATTAACGCCTGAAACGCTCTCTACTGCTTGCACAGAATCTTCTAACAATCGATTTTGCGCACTACTATTCAAGTCTGCTTGGCGAGTAACTGTCCCCACTCTACCGACGAGCCCACCATAGGTTTCTTGATAATTACTACTTCCACCTACGGTATCGGCCGTTTGCAGCCCAAGTAAAGCAATTGCATTGGTATTGTCAGAAACAGCATTAGTGTTACGCTCGATGACAAATACGTCATTATTTTCTACTGGTCCTTCGATATTCACACGAACACCATTAAAATCAATATCTGCGCCACTGGTGTAAGTGACGCCGGCAGCAATCGTGGCACCATCAGTCACGTTAAACACATCGAATGTAGTGGCTGGAGTATTAAAACGAATCTCTACCGTATCAGTTAAATCAGGGTCAGTAATATCTAGTATTTGTGGTGGGCTGATCGTCGCATCACCTAAATTATTTAATTCGGCACTCGTTCTAACCGGAGATGCTGCTGCAAAATCATCTGTACGAGTAATCAATACATCAATTTGACTGGCACCTAGTCGTGTTGGGCGAACTATAAATCGATCACCAGCAGCCGCACCAGCAGCTATATTAAAATCCACACCATCAACTGTAAATGAACTAGCTGCTGACACCGTTGTAACACCGTCATCTAAGCGAGTTACTGTATAATTTGCTCCATCATAGCTAAGACTATAGTCAGAAGAGGTTATCGCTCTAAAATCTGTGATCGTTCCTGTCACACTTGCACTACCGACGTTATCAGTATTGGCAACCACTTCAACAGCACCAGAAGCAAAGAAGTCTGTACCAATCGCTCCTGTTAATGTTTGACCCACATTATGTTGCTCGTTAAACGTTCCCGCTAACACAGTCGCGATACGCCCCAACTCATTGCGAATAGAACCTAACTGTTCATTCTTGAACTCTAATAAGCCTGATAATCGACCACCAGTAATAGAATTAGTGATATCTGCGTTGCCACCAAATGTTTGATAAGCAATACGCGTATTGGAAGCATCAGAGGGATCAGAGATAGCAACGAGTGTTTGAGCATTACTTCCAACCACAATACTTTGACCATTACCGACAAACACACTCAATGATCCATCTTCTTGTTCTAATGTTTGTACTGATACGATTTCTGATAGCTCTAATACCAATTGATCTCTCTGATCTAAAAGGCCATTGGGACGTTGACCTCCAGAAGTCACACTTTGCGATTCGACGATTTTAAGATTCAAGTCAGCAATACTTGATGCAATTGAATTTAAGTCTTGAATATTTTCACGAATACCTACAGTAATATCACTATCAATGGCACTTAATTGAGATTCAATATTTGAAAACCTAGAAACCAACGATTCCGCTGAACTCAATACCACTTGGCGAGATGAACTGGAACTAGGATCTATTGCTAAATCTTGAACACTATTAAAAAAGCTTTGTAACGATGGCGCCAAACTTCCATCACCATCAGCAAGCAAATTATCTACGCGTGATGCCAAATTGCTTACAGCGTTAAGCCGACCAGCTTCTGTCGATGCTGTGCGTAATTGTTCTGTTAAAAACTCACTCTCAACACGTTGAATATTCGAAACTCGTGTGCCAGTCCCAATGAATCCATTTCCAAAAGCTTGTGGTTGTAACGTCACAAAATCAACTTCTTGCCGACTATAGCCTGGCGTGGTTGAGTTTGCGATATTATTAGAAGTCGTCGCCAATGCTGTTTGAAAAGCACGTAAGCCGGTAACTGCAATATCTAATGAATTACCCATAATTATTTCCTATCAAGGTTATTGACGCAGTTGCGAGAATGCTTTGTTATCCAAAACATTCAATATCTTATTTGCATAGTTAGGGTCAGTTGCATAACCAGCATTTTGAATTTCACTTAAAAACTTCTTTGCATCTCCAGCAAATTCAAGTGCATATGAATAACGATCATTACTTAATAAAAACGCTGCATAGTCATCGAATGATTCTTTAAGTGAGTCATAAGCACGGAATGACTGCTTGATCTCATCAAACGCATCACCTACAAACTCAAGTGTTTGACTACCCACATGATCACCATCCCAACGACTATCAGCTTTGATACCAAAGTAGTTATTAGAGCTGCCTCCAGCATCTTTAGGCACGTGATTACCCCAACCAGTTTCCAGCGCAGCGATAGCAACTAATACCTCAGCATTAACACCTAATCGTTCAGCTGGCTCTTTAGCATATTCATAAGCCAATTCGACGAATTCATTTGGCGTTTCAGGCTTAAATGCTAATGGCCTCACTTGCTTTATCTCATTGACTGCAACAGTAGATGCATCTACATTGGAATCTGTTTGCAAATTGGTCGAAAGCTTGTCTATATAATTATTGAGACTATCTAGCTCCTGCACTCCAGCTACACTATTAATCTTATTTCCAACTAAATTAACCCCATTAGCAATCAGCTCATCAAACGAGGTTTCTTTAATATCTTGATGGTCAGCACTAGTTTGCTCTGAAGTATTACCACCTAATTGTCGATTCAAGATATTTGCAATACCAAGCACTTCTTGTTTAGCAAGATCAGCAGCAATTTGTTGATCATACATATCACGATAAAATTCCGACTGCTCACTTTGAAACATTCCTTCTGAAAGTGATGCTGTACGCATGCTCTTTAACATTTGCTGCAAGAATAAAGCTTCAAATTGCTGAAAAATCTCATCGTCAACTTGTTGTTCGCCATTTCCTGCCTGCAGGCGTAATCGTGCGGTATCTGATGCAGTAGATAATAAAGATGCTATGCCGTCACTCATAATTAAATCACTATTAATTCTGCTTTAAGCGCACCAGCCTGTTTAAGCGCTTCTAGAATCGCAACAAGATCACCTGGTGCAGCACCCACTTCGTTAACTGCATTGACAATTGAGTTCAAGGATATACCAGGATCAAACAAGAACATACGATCAGAGTTTTGTTGAATATCTATTTCTGAATCAAGGGTCACTTCTGTATCCCCTACTAGAGCAAACTCATTTGGTTGACTCACTTCTGTATTTTCAGAAATAGTTACCACTAAACTACCGTGTGAAACAGCTGCTGGAGATACACGCACATTTGCACCAATAACGACTGTCCCTGTACGCGAATTGACAATGACCTTTGCAGATCCTGCGCCAGGTATCATACGAATGTTTTCTATTTCAGCTAAAAATGACACTCGATTAGCTGCATCAAATGGGGCACGCACCCTGACGGTTACTGGATCTAATGCGCTGGCAACATCACCACCCATAATTTTATTAATACGATTCTGCATACGTGTTGCTGTTGTAAAATCAGAGGTATGCAAATTAAGGTAGAGATGATCCTGCAAGGCAAAATTACTAGCAATTGACCGCTCAACTGTTGCGCCATTTGGAATACGTCCTGCACTAGGAACGTTGATAGTAATACTAGAACCATCACTACCCTGCACACCCAAACCACCCACAACTAAATTGCCTTGTGCGATGGCATAAACTTCACCATCTATACCTTTTAATGGTGACATCAATAAACTTCCACCACGTAAACTCTTAGAATTACCTAATGATGAGATGGTGACATCGATTGTTTGGCCTGGCTTTGCAAACGCAGGCATTTCTGCATGAATAGATACTGCCGCAACATTCTTCAATTGTGGATTCACATTTGGCGGTATAGTGATGTTGTATCTATTTAAAAAGCTCTTCAAACTTTGCACAGTGAATGGTGTTTGACTTGTTTGATCACCAGTACCATCCAAGCCTACTACTAATCCATAGCCAAGTAATTGGTTAGTTCTAACCCCTGACACTGAAGTTAAATCTTTTATTCTTTCAGCCAACACTGAATTAGAAATGGCCAACAGTATAATTATATATAGTAAACGCATTATTATTTCTCCTAGTTATAATGGCCAAATTGCATGCATGAAGAATTTGGCCAGCCAACCTGCTTTACTACTATTACTCACCACACCATCACCTTTATAGGTAATGCGTGCATTTGCTATCTTGGCTGATTCAATTTGATTATTTGAGTCAATATCAGTAGGACGAACCATACCGTCAATACGTACAATCTCACTACCCTCATTCAAGGTAAGCATTTTCTCACCTTTAATAATCAAATAACCATTAGGAAGTCTTTCCGTTACCGTGACGGTTATACTTCCATCTAAGCTATTTTCTTGCGTCAGTTCACCTTCACCTTCAACATCTCGAGAAGCAGTTGCACTACTTGACAATACTTCTCTTCCATTAAGTGTGTAGTCACTTTTACCAAACAAGGTTGGATTTGGAAGATCAATAGTGGTGCTTTTATCCGCCTCTAATGAAGTTGATTTACTCGCATTTGTTTCTTCAGAAAGTACGACTGTTAGCAAGTCACCTACACGCGTAGCTTTTATATCTTCAAAAATATAAAGATTACTTGAGGCATAGAACAGTCCACCATCATAAGTAGACTTAGCTTCAGGCAATACCGGTGGCGCTGGCTCGTAGTCATGATCACTTAATGGTCCTATGCTACTACAGCCTGAAACACACATTAGTATCAACCCGATAATGCTAATTTTATTTTGTTGACTCATACTTCTCCATCCTTGAGTTTCACTTAACTAATTTATAAATTATTATTAACGTACTGAAGCATGCTGTCGGCAGTTTCAATTGCACGAGAGTTAACCTCATAAGTTCGTTGTGTTTCGATCATATTTACTAATTCTTCAACCACATTTACATTAGACGTCTCTAGTGAACCTTGTATCATTGTTCCTAAACCACTTTGGCCTGGAGTTCCAGGCGTAGGACTTCCAGAAGAAGCCGTTTCTAAAAATAAGTTTTCGCCTCTAGGCTGCAATCCAGTTTCATTAATGAAATCGACTAGCTGTATGTTTCCAACCTGCGTTGGAGCATTGTCACCTGCAGTTAACGTTGACACTGTTCCATCGACACCAATAGTGATACTAGTGACATTGGGCGGAATTGAAATTGCTGGCTGCAATACATAACCACTGGAGTTAACAATTTGACCCTGCGCATCCAGAGTAAAGCTCCCATCGCGCGTATAACCTGAAGTACCATCGGGAAGTTGAATTTCAAAAAAACCTCTCCCTTGGATCGCAACATCTAATGGCGCATCTGTTTGAGATATATTCCCTTGTGTAAATAATTTCTCAGTTGCTACCACCCTTACACCTGTACCTAACTGCAATCCTGTTGGCAGCTGGGTGTCTTGTGATGATTGCGCACCTGGCTGACGAATGTTTTGATAAATCAAATCTTCGAACACTGCGCGATCTCTCTTAAAGCCAGTTGTATTAGCGTTAGCCAAGTTATTTGAAATTACCGTCATACGCGTTTGTTGCGCATCTAGTCCTGTTTTTGAATTCCATAAAGCTGAAGTCATTTTTAATCCTTTATAATTTTATCCGCGCAATCTTAAAATTGTTGCTGAGCTAGCATCATTACTTTCTGCTGCTTCCATCAACTTCACATGCATTTCAAACTTACGAGCAAGCTCAATCATGTTAATAAGCTCACTTACTGAATTAACATTACTACCCTCAACCGTGCCCGATGCCACCCTTACTGATGCATCAGCATCAATTGCGACACCATCTCTTGCACGAATGAATCCATCTAAGTTCTTTTCAAGATCTTCAATTGGTGGATTGACTAATTTAATTCGATCGATCACTGCTAATGCACTCGCATCCTGTCCGACAGGAATGATTGATAATGTGCCATCTGCTGCGATATCAAGTTTTTCATATGGCGGCAACGCAATCGGCCCATCATTACCCATTACTGAAAACCCTGCACCGGTCTGTAATAAACCTCCATTTACTACTCGCAAGTCACCTGCTCGCGTGTATGCCTCACTTCCATCAGCAGTTTGAACAGCAATAAACCCTTGACCGTTAATTGAAATATCTAAATCTCGACCAGTTTGCGTCACTTGACCAACATCAAAATTAACTCCCGATCTTTCATCAACACTAAATACTCGACTTGGATTACCAGGTCCGTAGACAGGCAGACTACGAATAGTATCGAAGTCTGCTCTGAATCCAGTAGTGCTAGCATTTGCTAAATTGTGAGTATTGGTTGCCTGATGCAATTGAATCTGTTTTGCACCATTCATGGCAACGTATAGCATTCCATCCATTCTCTACTCCTCTTGTAGGTCGACGTTATTAAATGATATTAATAATAGTCTGGGTGATTTCATCTGCCGCTCCAATCACTTGAGCATTAGACTGGAAGAATCGTTGCGCTTGAATCATGTCAATCAATTCGGCTGTAACATCTACGTTTGACTCTTCTAATGCGCCTGATTGAACAAGACCTAAGTCAGTCGACCCCGGCTCACCAACCAACGCTGGCCCTGATGCAAAAGATTCTGCCCACAAAGTACTACTCGATGGCACTAAGCCCTGTGTGTTCGAAAAGTTTGCTAAAGCCACCTGACCAAATGCATTTGATTGACCATTTGAATAACGACCAAATAAAGTACCATCTTGACCAAAGTCTAAACTGGTTAACCTACCCGTCTCATAACCATTTTGATTTAATGAAGAAACCCCAAATGGACTACCAAATTGACTAACATCCGCATAATCAATTGTATAATCTGTTGACGTACCTACACCGCCAGGAGTGAATGCCGCAGATGTTACTGTCGTACCCGCACCACCATTTACACCAACAAGATTTCCGCTAGCATCAAAATTCAACAAGTCAGGCCCATCAACTTGGGTGCCATCTACAAATGCAAAGGCCTCCCAATCAGTCGCGCTATCGCGTCTAAAGTATAATGACGTTAGGTGCTCACCACCTAAAGAATCAAATGTGGTTAATGATGTTGAATGATTATATGTCGCTGGATCCGGGCCTGATGCACCAACAGTAAATGCTGGAAGTATAGTTGAGGTTGCATTAAGGTTTGCGCCCAAACTAATCTCAGATGTAATCTGTGGCGCAAGGTCTGCTCGATTAACCACAATAGGCCCTAAAGCACCAGTTACCACTCCATTTGAATCTGGTTGAAACCCAACTAATGAATTTCCAATCGGATCTACTATATTGCCATCAAGGTCAACACCAAAAGAACCAGCTCTCCCATAAAAACGTTCACCTTCATCCTCTAAGACAAAAAATCCCTGTCCATTAATGGCTAGATCTAAAGCGTTATCAGTAAAGGAAAGGTCACCATCGGTAAATTCTTGCTGTATTCCTGCAAGCTGAACACCCTGTCCAATTGAATTACTGCTTACGCCAAATTCAGAACTTGCATAAATATCAGAAAACTGAGCACGTGATTTTTTAAATCCGTTAGTTTCACTGTTTGCAATATTATTAGAAATAACCTCTAAGTCATTTTGCGCGGCGCTTAAACCGGTTAGTGCTATATCAAATGGCATATCTTTCTCCTTTAGTATGCGATTTATAAATTATTTACTGTGAAATTTTCTGTACCTGATCAAACAGGATAGTGTCGCCAGTTTGCAATCCAAGCTCGATCGCACTTGAGTTAGCAAGGTTGACGCTCTGCACCTTGGTATCGACTGTTGTTGGCAGTGACACTTCACTGTCACCAGCTAATACGGTTGCTGATAAAAAATATTCTCCTTCAGGAACTTGATTACCTTGTTGGTCTAAACCATTCCAAGTGAAACTATTCAACCCTGAACTAGCGAGTATTACTTGTTTGGTATCAATTACTATGCCAGCAGCATTAGTAATCTGTACTTCTGCTGTGCCTGCTTGCCCATTAGAATCAACATAGGCAGTCACAGGCTCTCCTTCTGTCACCGTCACTTGGTTACCTTCAACTTGAACGCTCTTACCAATAAGCCCGGCTGCATTCAATGCTTGATTGCTATTAATACCCTGTGAGAATTCTGCAAATGACTCATTGAGATTATTCACACCATCAACCGTGCCAAATTGTGCAAGCTGCCCTATGAAAGCACCGTTCTCTACGGGTTCAAACGGATCTTGGTTTTGTATTTGAGCAACAATTAGTTGCAAAAAGTCTTCCTGACCCAATTCCTTATTATTGGCTGCGTCATTTTGAAAACGCTGAACACCAAATTGACTATTCAATGCTTGATTTGCCCCTATTTCCATTTATGTTCTCCTTGCTATTCGCCTAAACGAATTGTTTGTAGAAGTAAATCTTTGGATGTATTCATCACTTCAACATTATTCTGGTAACCACGAGAAGCTGACATCATGTTGGTCATTTCTTCAATGGGGTTAACATTCGATAAATAAATATAGCCTTCTTGATCTGCTAGTGGATTACCTGGTTCATAGCGTTTTGGCGCTTCTGCACCATTCTCTACAATCCCTAATGTTTGAACGCCAATATTGGCACTTTGAGAATCAAACTGATCCTGATACATGGCGGAAAATACTGGATTTCTTGCTTTGTAAGCAGCATCTTCGCTTCCGGCAACAGACTGCGCATTGGAAATATTACTAGCAGTGACATTAAGTCGAACGCTTTGTGCGCTTAACCCACTAGAAGAAATATCAAATATATTAAATAACGACATTATTTTTTATTCACCTTTAAGAGTTCTAATTAACCCGCTAATTTTTTTACCTAAGATAGACAGGCTAACTTGATAACGAATTGCATTTTCTGTGAATGCAGATTTTTCAAAGTCAGAATCTACAGTGTTTCCATCGAGTGATGCATGTGATGGCACACGATAACGTACCGCATGACTGGCTATTCCACTGGCATCACTAGAAAAATGTTGAGAATTGTTTTTTGCTAATTGAATACTGCTTTGCAGTTGCCCTCCCTGTAGACTTTGCATAGCAGATTTAAAATCAATATCTTTAGCTTTATAATTTGGTGTATCTGAATTTGCTATGTTTGCTGCTAGCATCTCAGAACGCGCTGCACGCAATGTCATTGACTGTGCGTGTACTCCAAAAAGTTTATCGATCGGGCTTTGCATATATGTTTTACAAAATTTATTTGTAATAGCTAAAGCAATCGCTGTGCCAG
>JBGCDS010000029.1:0-26156 GCA_045105615.1 Gammaproteobacteria bacterium | reverse complement strand
AACCTATCTTCAGAGCCGATTGTTGACCGACAAAAAGTAGATGACATAAAGTCTGCCTTATCTGAAGGTCGCTATGAAGTGAATAGCTCAGCGATTGCTGACAAGCTAATCGAGATCGATGAGCTACTAAAATAGTTCATTTTACTTAAGCGCTAGTAAACACCATGGAACGGTATATGAAAAACCAACACTCAGATCAAGTTATCACCGAACTACAAAATTGCATTAATACTTTCCTAAATCAGCTATCGGCCGAAAGAGAATTACTTTTAGTCGGTAATGCTAATGATTTAAATAAAATCACTGTTCAGAAACAAGATACGATCACACAATTGTCTAAATTAGAGTCTCAATTCTCACCTCTATTGGATAATTTTAAAGGTGATGTAACATTGAATAAAAAATGGCAACAAACGGTTAATTTACTCAAGACATGCCAGCAGATGAATGCTGAAAATAGCTCTTTAGTAAACACTCGCCTTAAGCACACTACCAACACATTGCATCAATTACATTCATTGTTTGATACAGAACAGTCGGTCACTTACAGTGAAGATGGTAATCAAATCATCACTTCGGAACCTAATCGCTCCGTTCATGCCTAAACCACCTAGCATCCAACAACTTAATTAAGTACAAAAGAGTTTAACGCTACTTCAATCGTCAATTGTTTGACGATTGAAGTAGCGTTAATAATAATCAATTGTAAACAGTTGTTAACTTATAAATATCTACGTATTTGTACCAATTAATAGAGTTTATGCTTATCGCATAAGATGACGCTGTAACTTAACAAATAAGAATAATTAAAAAAGCACCCTATAGATGGAAGCAAATAAACCAATCAAGTTAATTAAACCGCATAATCTTGATACAAAAGCACATGCGACAGTCCTTGAATCGACGGGATCCGTATTAAGTTATACGCTTAAATTTCAAAGTCAATTATGCGTTGAAACGTTAATTCAATCATATGAAGAGTGTATACAATCCATTCTCAACATTGACGGTTTACGCTATCGCTACCCTCTATTAGGTATCGCTTACTCACTAGGAAACATGCATCAAGCACAGTGTAATTTTCATTTAGAAACTGACGATGATTTTTGGGGTGATATTACCTTATTTCGAAAAAATGAATTATCAGATAATGAGATGAAAAACATTGAGCTTATCTCATCACTATTAGTCCATCCTTTGAGATCAGTAATCCAACAAAAATCTAATTCCCTATTATCTTCTGACGAAGAGACGATAGGTGTTGCTAATGCAACACTTGTAGAACAATTAGTCACACGAGAAGCCAAACTATCGCACAGAGAGCGGATCCCCATGTCGATCGTACTAATTGATATTGATAGATTCCAAAGAATTTCTGAATCCACAAACTTTATTGTTAGAGATGAAATTTTATATAACACAATGAGTGTTATGCGCAGCAATATACGCGACACTGACTTACTGTTTCGCTACGACAATGATACCTACTGTCTAATTCTTAAAGGCGTGACTGCCAGGAATGCATTTGAAATCAGCGAACGTATACGCAAATCAATTGACAATCACCGGTTTACAATTGCAAATAATAAAGCAGCGCACATTACCGTCAGTGCTGGCATTTCAGAATTATTAGCTACCGACAGTATCGAAACTATATTTGAACGCACCAATCATGCTGTACAGCATGCTAAGAAAATGGGTCGGAATCAATCTATTCTTGCTGACGGAAAATTTATCAGCTAAGCGACCTTCAACGATTCCACACGATCTCTACCACCGTGCTTGGCACGATATAGCGCCTTATCTGCACGCTCAAATAATGATGTCGGCGTATCATTGTCATGGAAAGATGCCACTCCACATGAAATAGTCACATGCAATGCTTGTTTCTTGTAAGTGAATTCTGTTGATGAGATTAATTGACGAATTCTCTCGGCCAGTTGCGCGCCCTCTTCTAAAGACTTATCAACCAAAAGCATGACAAACTCCTCACCACCAAATCTTGCTAATATATCGCCTTTACGCACACCGGTTTCTAATTTCTTCGCCACCGACTGCAAGACCTTGTCACCAGCAGCATGACCATGACCATCATTAATCATTTTAAAATGGTCAATATCCCATACCAGCATAGTGCTATGAACTTTCTCCTGTTCCCATTTCATCCATGCTTTTTCTAGCGCTTGCACATAAGCAGCCCGATTATATAAGCCAGTTAACGGGTCTGTAATGGCTTCCATATGTTTCTTATGGATAGTTTTCTCTAAATCTTTTGCGTGATCTTCTAACAGCTTAATCTTATTACTCATACCCGCAATTTTATTTTCAAGAACTTGAGTTTCACTTTCCTCGGCCTCTACTTCTTCAATCACTTTGGTCTGTATTACAGAAACAATTTGATTTAGATTTTTCTTTAATAAATCTAAATCATCGCTACCCTTCAAAGTATCATCAAGCTGCTTTATACCCTGCTCAAATGATTTATTAATACTACCTTTTTTAGACTCACGCGAAAAAAACTCATCTTGTGTTTCTATTATTTCAGCATAGATAGATTGCAGCTTATCCGCAATCGTCAGCAAATAACTATGCATTTCATCGTGGTCTCCGCTAAGACTGGTAGAATAATTAATCAATAGATCTTTAGTCTTCTGAGTGCATTCTATAAGATCATTGCTAGCATCGAACTGACTCTTTATCTTATTTGCTGAATCAACATATTCACCACTATATTCAATACCAACCAATAACTCACGAAGAACATTACGCCATTGCTGAACTGATTTAGCATCTAATGTTGATGACTGTAGCCCCGCACTAACTGATTGGAAAAAATCACCAAGAAAAGCTAATACTTCATTCTTAGAAAATGCATCACTGATTTCCCGTTCCACGAGAAGAAATTCCTCTAACTTCTTCTCATCTGAGACGCTTTGATATTCTTCTAATCTACTTTGTGCAGAAACTAGAGGACTCATGTTTCGAATATCATCTAGGTCAATAAGCTTATTGTTTTTTAATAGCTTTAATATTTTCTCAAACATTGTTACTAAATCTTCTCTCTAGGATACTTTCTTATTTTCAGACTGTTCATTTTCATCATCAGCATCTAACGCTGCATGGTCTTTAGCTGACCAAGGCCGAGTTGCCCAGTCTCTGCGTTCCATTTTAAATAATGGTTCAACTTGAGGATACAACTTATCCAAAGGTATCGACATGCCATTACCTTGAATGACACGTGCATGATTTCTCTCCAAATCCCTAAAGTGACTAACACCGCATGAATGAGCAATCATCCCTACTTCATAAACCATATTCTTCACATAATCAGCAACGCGATCTGCCTTAATCAACGGATCAAGACCTCTTTGTAGCTTCTTATCATGGGTAGTAATTCCAGTCGGACAAGAGTTTTTATTGCATTGCAGTGCTTGTATACACCCTAAAGAGAACATAAAACCACGTGCCGAAGTAATAAAATCTGCACCCACGCACAGGGCCCATGCCACATCTGCTGGATTAATCAACTTGCCGGATGAAATCACTTTAATCCGATCACGCAGCCCATACTCGATTAACTTATTAACTACAATAGGAAGACTTTCATGCAATGGTAAACCCATATCATCAAGTAAAGGTAATGGTGCTGCCCCAGTGCCGCCATCTGCACTATCTACAGTAATAAAGTCAGGTGCAGATTCACGACCTCTACGCAAAATCGCACTAAACAAATGGTCCAACCAACTTTCAGAGCCAATCACAGCTTTAAACCCGACTGGTTTACCAGTGACATCCCTTACGCGATTAATCATGTCTAACAAATCATCGTCACATTTAATTTCAGGATGACGATTAGGACTAATTGAGTCCTTACCGACAGGTATCCCCCTAATATCAGCGACTTCTTGTGACACTTTATCCGCAGGAAGAATTCCACCCTTACCCGGTTTCCCTCCTTGACTAAGCTTGATCTCAAACATTCTTAATTGACGATGTGCAGCAATCTCTTTTAGTTTTTCATCGCTTAATTTTCCAGTTTCCGGATCACGCACACCATATTTAGCTGTTCCAATTTGAAATACAATGTCACAACCACTGGAAAGATGATAAGGAGATAACCCTCCTTCACCTGTATTCATCCAACACTCTGCTTTCTTAGCACCTAAACCAAGTGCAAGTACCGCCGGCTTTGAAAGTGCGCCATAGCTCATTCCAGAGATATTAAATATGGAACGTGTGACGTAGGGCTTTTCTGCAAATGGGCCAATTGTGTCATAGTCCGAGCTAGTCGCATCTTCAGACATTGTTGGATAAGGGCAATTGGCAAATAACACAGTTCCAGGTTTCTTCAAATCTCGTGTAGAACCAAATGCGGCAGTATTAGATATATTTTTTGCAGCACGATAAACCCAAGACCTTTGTGCACGGTTAAATGGCAATTCCTCGCGATCCATTGCAAAAAAGTATTGTCTAAAGAATTCTCCAAGATATTCAAACAAATAACGGAATCTTCCTATCACCGGATAATTTCGTCGAATTGCTTGTTTAGTTTGGGTAACGTCAATGACATATAAAACTGCCACCGTAATTACGGTAGCAACGAGCGCTAGCGCAAGTAAAACTTGCACAATATATTTGATCGTCACTGATACCGAGAGAATGTATTCCATTAAATATCCTAAAAATGAATCAGGTTTGAAGATATTATCGGCGGTATAAGCATATGCTTTACTAGTAATTATGCTCCATGCATCAGATCTAGAAGGTAGCTAGGGGCTCAATTGCTTCTATATTTGAAGTCAGTAAAAAATGACTGTGATGAAACACCTGATGACTAGCATTTCTATCTATTTCAACCACTTGCTGTGAAAAATCATATCCTGCACGATGCATGCTAATACCTATAAAGTCACATGTTTTTTGCAACGCATTTCTAAATGCTGATGTAGAAAAACCCAATTCAAAACAGGACACTAAATCATAAACAAGGATACTTAATTTAAGGCGTTCCGATATCGATGAGTTTTCATGCACTTGTTGAATGCTATCAGGCAACAAACCGATATCATCTTGTTTAAAGCTATATAAAGCCTGAATAGCCTCTATTGAATCGACCTCGAGAGATTGACGCGTGAGACCATCGCTTGCTAAACATGCAGACATATCCTTAACCCCTGTGAACATAGAAGCACAAAATATTTCTTCTGCAGATGTTTGCCCCAAATATTCAGCCCAAAATTGAGTCAAACAAGAAGTCATATAGGTTCGACTCTTTAGCAATTCAAAAACGATTGCACTTTTTGGATTAATATCAATTTCATTCAATGACTTTATCGACAATAACCGATTTTTCAGCGGCTCTAATCCAATAAGGTTAATTGCGGCAGATAGTGTATTAACTACAGGACTATTCCTTCGTAGAAATGACTCATTAACAAGAAATAGAATATTTGCTAGCACAACAGGATCTTGTCTTGCCAGATCAGTGATATCTCGTAAATCTATTTCATCACGTTGAAAATATTTTCGTATATCACCCACCACCTCATTCGAACCAGGCAAGCTACTAAGGTTAATGGAGTGACCATGCATATCAGCACCTAATCATCTACTTTCATTCTGAACCACATCGTTGGCTACTTGATTCACTTCATCAACACTAAAATTATTATGCAGCTCCTCAAACAAATGATTATTTCCAACAATCACAATCTCGACACGCCGATTACGTGCCTTATTTTCTCGATTATCATTTGGCACTAATGGCTTTGTTTCTGCGTGAGCCCTCATTTGCACTCTATATGGATCAACGCTTCCTTTCTTAGTTAGATGATGAACTACATTTGCTGCTCTGGCAGCAGACAATTCCCAATTAGATCGATATTCATATGTGCTAATGGGAACATTATCAGAATGACCCGCAACGATAATATTACCTTCAATTTTATTTAGCGATTTAGACACTCTATCTATAATTTGAAATGAAGAGAATTTTAGCTTTGCTTCGCCAGAATTAAACGTACTCTTTTCTTTCAAGCGTACAGTGATTTCTGTTTCAGACCATTCCACTTCAAGCATCCCAGTTTCGATCTCTTCTTTCAGATCTTCAACTAATTTTTCAGCTTCTTCTCTAATACTTTCAACTGCTGCAGCATACATTCTTTCAGCAAGGCTTTTTACTTCCCCATCTTCGCCTTCTGTAAATTCCAAATTATCCTTAGTGTCATCAGTCGTTTGTTGTTCTACCACATTAAATGGTGTTGGCTGAGGAATTCCAGGAGAGAACTCCATAGCAATAATGCTTGTCCCCTTAGGGATATCATCAGCTTTGACTTGGCGTTGAACGCCAAATGCAGCTTTCATTGACCCAGATAATTGTTTAAACTTCATCACATCCATCTCTGAGAAAGCCAATAACAGTACAAAAAAGCACATTAGCAACGTCATCAAGTCAGCAAAGGTCATTACCCATGCGGGTACACCACCTCCACCTTCTTCTTCTGGCTCTGCTTGCTCTTCATCACTCATAACTAACTACTCTTTCTTCTCTATGACGCGCTTACTTTCAGGCAAGAAAGTTAATAATATTTGTTCAACAACCTTAGGATTGATACCAGCCTGTATAGATGAGATCGACTCTAAAATAAGACTCTTATTTAGTTTCTCTTCTTGGCTAATCACCTTGAGCTTATCTGCTATCGGCAATGCCACTGCATTAGCAATGATTGCACCGTACAAAGTTGTCAGTAGCGCAACAGCCATTGCAGGACCAATTGCTTTTGGATCATCCATGGCTGAAAGCATTTGCACCAATCCAATCAACGTTCCAATCATGCCCATTGCAGGCGCGGCATCACCAATTGCACTAAACATCGTAATACCATTTTTATGTCGATCAATAGTCAGATTAATATCTTTGCTTAACATCTTTTGCACTACTTCAGGTGCATGGCCATCAATACATAAATTTATCCCTCTCTCCAAAAAAGGATGTCCAATTTCTCTTCCTTCTAAAGCAAGTATTCCTTCCTTTCTTGCTACATTAGCAAGATCCACCGCTTCTTCTATCAATTGATGCGGATTAACACTTTTATGAAGTATCGACTTTAAGCCCACTTTAAATGAACCAAAAAATGAGCCTAATGAAATTCTAGCTAAAGTTGCTGCAAACGTTCCTCCAATTACTACAACTAATGACGGCACATTAATAAAAGTACCAAAATCACCACCCAATAAAATTGCAATACTAATAATAATTAGCGCGCCTATTAAGCCAATCAGAGTCGCTAAATCCATTATTTTTTATCCTCCCAGATGAATATTAATGTGCCCGTCATCGTCAGACATAAAAATACGTAAATACCTATAATTTTCATTAAATTAACTATAGGGTTTATCGGCAATAACAATGAAAGCTGTATAGAGAAATAATCGGTTGAAAATCACCGATAAAGTAGAATAATAAGCGATAGACAGACAATATTTGATTGTAATCTCTACACATTGAATATCTAGTCTTTATCGGCAGAGATAACCGACACTAAACATTAAAATAAATCGCTCATGGAAAGCACAATAGGAGAAATTCGAGATTTATACGCATTATTAAGTCTTTCAAATCCAGACTTAATACATTTATACAAATCACGTATTGCTAAGCATTCTATTGTGGCAGCAAAATTAGTGGCGTCAAACCCAAAGTATCAGGCAACCACTATTATCACTACAGTAGATAACAGGGGATATGAGTTTACTTTAGATTTATATTCCAGAACCTATCGAAGCAAAGGCAACTGGATTTGGGCGACTCATATCGAAGTCAACTACCCCTATGAAACGTTATTATCGATACAAATTAGCCCGCGAGTGATAGATCTCCCATATACAGAATGTAAAATCTGCGCGCATTGGTTATTTAGAAATTTTGAAAAAGAGCTTAACGAAGCCTTAAACAATCGGCTTGTATAGATTCACGTCACTCCCCACTGATGATCTCTATTAGTAATTTCTATTCATTAGATTTTCTTCTGCAATTATTTGTAGCTCTGTTTCTAGAATATATAACGCCCAACCAGGACAGGGTCGCGCACTAACTAAATGCGGTGATGCGCTCCAGGACTGCACCGTCCTTGCCGACAATCTATCCCCAGTGACACGCGCCAAAAGAATAGCGATATGGCGTGAAGTTTTACCATGCGATAGCATCAACTTCTTCAGCCTCATTTTATTACGTTCAATTTCTGTCATAATCTTTAATTGAAAAATATTGTTACATCTCGCCCATAAATCTATGTTATTGCGAACATTAATTAATAATCAAAGTATAGTTACTCCAGCCTTAGTTCCTACCAGCCAGTGGGCTAAGGTTAGATCCAGCGACTTTTTAAGTCGCTGGATTGCTATTTGATAATTATTACAAATTATAATATTTATACAATTAAATTTTTGTCATTTACGCACAATGTGCTAACGAATTTTTCCTTGCTTATACAATCTCAACAACAGAGGCCAACAATAGATAAGCGGATACTTGCGAAGTTTTTCACTAACAACAACTTTCTCACCAGTATGACGTTCAATTTTCCATGCAATATAATCAACACCATTAACAAACGTCGTCGTCGCTTTCATTAGTCGCAATACTGATAACACCTTGCCTAGAATTGCTCTAGCTTTCCATTTAATCGCAGTGATTATTTTCGCTCTCTTAATTGGCAAGTCACTCAACATGCTTGGAAATAAACTTGCTGTGATGCCATCATAAAAATCACGCTGACTGCTGTAAATAACACTAGCGCGCTGTTTAGACTCAGCTCTTAGCTCAGCTGAATATGTCAGCTGTAACCCCTCTATCCATAATTCTTCACTAGTAAATCTCCCTTCAAAATTATTCTTAATCGAAGCCACAAATGTTGTGGCAGCCGCACATTGCACTTCAGCAACCCAATTCTTCACATCATAATTAACCATATATATATACGACAATGGTTGCGTAAAGCGTGCCCAAAAATAAGGGTGAAATGATTTTTCAACAGCAGAAGACAGCTCAGACTGACTAACAACCGCATATTTTGATCGATAGATTTCATCACCTACATCAACTTGCAAATAAAAAACATTAGGAGGCAGAATTTTATTAGCTATTGAATACCACCGATTGGCATATGCATGTTGGTATTTATCAACTATCACATAGAAATCCAACATAGCATCTTGGTATACACGAGACCGCATACAGGAACCGTAAAAAATTATCGCGACTAAGGATTGTTTGTACTCAAACTTTAAAGCTTCGACAAATTTATCAAGCACTTCATCCCGCTGATATTGCAAACTAGAATGCACATGCTGGTACAACGATTCATTCATGTAGTTAAAAACGTAACATTACCTGCAGACTGCAATTCTACTTTTGTAGACACCCCTGGCTCACCAAATAATTCACCATCTAACGTAAATCCATCATCGATAACAAAGGTCGTGCTAACTGGGCAAACACTACGATAATAGTCCGTATTATCCTCTACCAACGGGTCTTTACCTCGCAATATTTTCATAAATGCTCTAGCCGCCTTAGGCGCATTCTTCTTGATCAAGGTTAAAGAAATGTTCTCACTAGATCTTCCTCGCCCCCAAAAAGGGTACACTCCCATCAATAAACGATTTAATGTAGTAGCCGTAATAATAGCAAATTCACCTGTTAAAGTTGGTGCCTGATCAATATCAATACTAGCTCGCGTTGATGTAGTCATCTTGTTACTAGTCAGCCAATCAAAGAGATAACGAATCATCGCCATTGACGGACCAAGTTCCCCACGTACACCTTTGGTATGTATTTTTTGCCTGCAATAGAGTATGCCGTTATATATAGCACCTGCACCAAAAAACATTCCACATACCGTAATATTTTTCTCAGGTAATGTCATTTTTAGTACTGGCGTCAGAGCCGCTTTTAGAGAAGCTGTATTGCCTTGTGAATAACCTATGACTTTTTTTAACACTTTATTCAACCGACCTTTACACCCCACATCACCAAACGCCATGCTCGTAGTGCCGGCACGCAACAAGACTAAACTCGGCATATAGTTTTGATTAGATTGCTTCTTTAGATAGGTGAGCACCTGTAATAACGTGCCATCTCCGCCATTGATTATTAATATTTTAGTACGTTGCTGCTTACATAGCTCCAACGTATCCAATAACTTATTTTCATGGTTAGTTACAACATGCTTAATCGAAGGGTAACGCTTCAGCGTTTTCTTAAACACTTCAAATCCCCCGCGCTTGTTTTTACCACTACGCGGATTACTAATCGCAACAATATCGGCCAATTCTTTATCCTTAGCCTGCATCGTGTACTACTTAGCGGACCGCAATAGAGGTGCTATGGTTTTTTGTGCAGGATAGCCAGTAAATAATTTCACTGCTAATGAAGGGTTAACTTGATCTGGATTGATATTTTCTACCCAAGACTCTAAAGGACCATTAGCCATTCTGATAATGCAAGCCAAGAGAAAACGGCTAGCAAGTAATAAAGTTGATATTACCGACCATGACACCACCCACATAAAACCTAATTCAGGATCAGAGACCATGACCGAGATGCTCAACATGATAATGCAGGGATTCCTACGTGCAGTAATCAAACGATGAAATGAATCAATCGGTTTCCAGCAAAAAATACTAATGTCATTGAAAAGCAACTGAAACAGTCCTTCAAAAATTCTACCTCCGATATACGCAGCCAACATTACCCATATCCAATCCATCATCGGCAGAGTAACACCACTAAAAGTAACCTGGCCCAAACCAAGCCCCATTGCCCAGCACCCATACCAAATAGGCGGATGAATAATATCTAGCCCATGATCCATCGCATGACCAACTTTACTCGACTGAAGCGTCACCCGTGCCAGCTTGCCGTCCACTGTATCCAAAAATGTCATCAGCCAGGCCGCACATAAACCCAACATTAATTCACCATAATAAAATGCAAAACCACTAAATATTGTCAGTAACCAACCAAAACCAGTGACCATATTAGGGGTGATCTTAGTTGCAGCACAGCTACGAACGACAGCTCGTGCAGGTAAAGGCCACCACCATTTAGTAACTAAGTCAGTGATACCCTTGTAAGATTTATCATATAAATAGTTTTCGATGACTGTTTTGTCATTATTATTGATCTGCACTACATGGGCTAAATCATATTTGCGCAATCGCGGATCGTAACCACCAGTAAGTTGTTGCGGTGTATAAACAGTTAGCGCAGTTAAGCAAGACTCAGACTGCTCACCACTAATCAGTTTGATTGCCTGTGAAGCCCTCGCGCTATCACACCAAACAGCAGACGGAGATTTATTATCGCAAGATGAAAGCAAAATAGCCTCAGACTCAGCAATTAGCTTTTGAATTACATTTGGCTCATATAAGTAGTCTGCACGTAAGAAAAGGATATTTTGTCCGACTGATAGTTGCGTGAGGTCAGTAATTTCATTGAAATCACCTGCTTTAGACAATACCTTACGAATACGTTCAACTTGAGGAACTCCCCACAAGGCAACATCGCATGTATTTATAATGTGGTAAACCATAATTGTATATAATGCTAAAACATTTAAATTAATACCCACTCATGCTTTCGACTGTTTAAAACAATGTCCTAATCATTTCAAATAATCCAAAACAATAACTAGCGTATTAAAGTTAATGAACGAAAGCAGTGAAACTGGCAGGCATGCTAATGAGTCTTACCGATTTGTGCAACTTTCTGACTTGCACCTATCCTATATTCAAGCACCCAATCCTATTCAGTTACTGAATAAACGTATCCTTGGCTATTTATCATGGTTACGCAAACGACGTCACACGCATCAACGTTGGATATTAGATCTAGCAATTGAAGAAATTCGCCAGCTCAATGTTGATCATTACGCAATCACTGGCGATTTAACCCATATCGGTTTAAAACATGAATTCGAACAGGTCAGTCAGTGGTTAAAAAGCATCGCAAGTGCAGACGACATCACACTGATTCCAGGCAATCATGACTTATATGTTAACGAACAGTGGGATCGCAGTTTTGCTCTA
Organism: Gammaproteobacteria bacterium; assembly: GCA_045105615.1. GTDB lineage: Bacteria > Pseudomonadota > Gammaproteobacteria > UBA4575 > UBA4575 > UBA1858. Next base: position 14,066 of record JBGCDS010000029.1, on the reverse strand, counting down.
TGGGAAGACTACATATTAGGCGACAATCAGAAAAAAAATGACTCTTCCAATCAAGCATTAACTCAGTTAAACCAACTCTACCCAACCGTACGCATTCGTAAGCAGGTAGCTTTTATAGGTCTATCCAGCGCATTCGATGCGCCATGGTTTCGCGCAACAGGAAGAGTAGACGAACAACAGCTTAATCGCTTACAAAAGTTATTAAGCAGTAAAGCTTTAGACAGTTACTGCAAAGTATTATTAGTTCACCATCCTTTAACCCTCAAGCATACACCAACACGCAAATGTTTACTCAATCGAGATAGATTAACTGACTTACTTACACAACACCCTGTTGAGCTAGTGCTGCACGGCCATGGGCATAATAGTTGTTACGACTCAATTGATACTGCTGATAACAATGAAATTCCCATTATTGGCATGTCGTCCACTTCTAGCATTAATCACAAAAATAATTACATAGCCGAATTCTTATTATTCGATATTAGTAAGATTGCCCAGCAGTGGAGCATCAAGAAACAGAGTTATACATTCGACAAGAACTTGAAAAAATTCATTGCCACGACACAACATGAATTTAACCAGCCGAGGACTTGCTAATCGCTCGCATTTTAACAAATATCAACACTGATAGCACAATCCCACTAGGTGCTGTTGCGATTAACAACGGAGACCATTGCTGCAACGAACCCATATGAGTAATTAACTGTGATACCACGTAAAAACTAATCCCTGCTAACACACCCAGTGTAATTCTCTTACCTGTTGAAACAGTACGTTGCGAACCAAACACAAAGGGCATACCCAAAAAAATCATAATGGCCGCCGATATCGGTATCATTACTTTCTGCCAGAACAGTAATTCGTAACGGTACGATTGTTCTCCACGCTGCTTTAACCCCAGCACAAACTGGTATAAATCTGTCATGGACAACGCTTCGGGTTTAGAGACAATAATACCCAGTTGAGCTGCGCTCAAAAAGGACTGCCACTTCATATTCTCTAAATCAGTCGCTTGCAAACGCCCGTCGACTAACTGCTTAACTTGTACTCCTTGCAGCAACCACTCAGTCTCATCAGTTCCCGACAGATCCACTCGGTCAGCATGCAGATAACGTAACAGTTCATGCCGCTGATTAAATTCGAAAATTTCTACGTCAGCAGGAATACGTCCATTCTCCACCTCTTTCACATGAATAAACCGATGATTACTCTGCGCCCAATAACCCGCTTCACTAACAAAATCACCCGCACCTTCTACGGCTAAAGTTTTCTCAACATTGGCATGCTTCAATGTTGCTGGAATAACAAATTGAGCATTTATCAAGACTAAAGCCATTAAGATTAACGCCGCAAACAATACGGAATTAGTAACACCCCGGGGTGAAACTCCGATGGTTTCAAGTGCTACCAGTTCTTGATGCGCAGCCAAAGATCCTAACGCTATAATAGAACCCACCAAGCTAATAAATGCTGCAAAATCTAGCAACAATTTAGGCGCATGCAATAGCACATACTTTACAGCAATAACCCAGTTATAATTTCCCGTCCCTACTTGATCTAATTCATCAATCAATAGAATGATCGAAAAAAGCGACACCATAATCAAGGACAGCAATAGAAATCCGCGTATAACACTCAGCCCTATATAGCGTTGCAAAATAAACATATCAGCTCAAGAATAACGCCTGCCTAAAAAAGCAGTAAACATAATTAAACCAATGACAATGCCCCACATACCTGGCATCGAACTCAATGCGCCCTGCTCTAACCATGTTTTCATGACTAAGCTTCCCGCATGCACCACAAAGAAAAACAATATTCCTATAATTAATTTACCGTAACGTCCCTGCCTAGGGGATGTTTTTGCTAACAGAATTGCAATAATGGCTAGAAAAAAGGCTTTAAACGCGGATGTTACTCGCCATTGGAATTCTGCCACTTCTTTACGATCATTCGAGCTTGCCAAATAATAAGTTGATGCCGCTTTCCTTTTAAAAGACTGAGGAGCTAGTTCTTTTGTTTTAGGCAAGACAGTGAATTGATTAAAGCTAACTAACGTATCAGCACTATTTGGCTGTAACCGATGGGCTGAACCATCTAAAAAAACCATAACAGCAGAATTATCTCGCTCTTCATGATAACCCCTATCAGCATAAACAATCTGAACTGAGCCCCCCTCAGGCTGATAAACGAAAATATCATTCTTCACATCATTTTCTTGATCTATGCTTGCTGCAAAATAAACCTGTCCAGAGTCTTTATTTTCATAAAAGTATCCCTCTTCCAGATGATCAAAATCATATGTTTGTTGAGCTTGATATTTAGCGTTATAACGCAGCTCGTATGCCCATGGGCGTACAAAGACTGACACAATTGCAGTTAATACAACGATAGAAACAATCAGCGGCATCAAAGTTTTTACTAAACCAAACACACTCATACCAGATGCATGCAAAGCGCTAATCTCCTGCTCGGAGTAGAGCCTACCTAGCCCCATCAACAGAGTAATATATAGCGCAAGTGGTAGAAATAATTCAAAGGCAGCAATCGATTTCGACACAATTAATACAATCAACAGATTAGAAGGGATTAGATTGCTTGCTGCGTCTGCCAATAATGCTAAAGCACTATAACTGACCATCAACAAAAGCAAAACCGCACAAATTAATGTGAACGGTCTAAGTATTTCTCGTGTTATGTAAGCGCCTATGATCAAATTGCTTTAATCTGTAATTAGATTGGTGTCACTCTATATTGACGTATAGTGTATAGTTACGTTCGATTCGTCTAGCGCTTATTTTGTTACATCTAGATCTCTAACACTAACTGTATTTTTATCGAATTCAATGAAAGCTATTATATTATGCGCTGGTCAAGGACGCCGTTTACTACCCTATACGGAATCATCTCCTAAATGTTTATTATCACTTAACAATAAACATTTTATTGAATGGCAGATCGATGCACTACATGAAGTTGGTGTCGAACAAATAGTGGCAGTGGTTGGCTATGCAGCGCAACGTATTGAGTCCATTCTTCGCAAGAGATACGGTGACAAAGTAAGTTTTGTTTACAATCCATTTTATGAAATTGCTGACAATCTGGCCAGCTGTTGGATGGCACGTGATCACTTCAAAGATGATTTCATGATCCTCAATGGTGACACTTTATTCGAATCAGAAGTAATTTCTAAATTATTAAAAGCTAACGAATTTCCCATCACTTTAGCCACTGACGAGAAACAAAGTTATGACGATGACGACATGAAAGTCATTACCGAAGGATCTCGCCTTCTCTCTGTTGGCAAAAAACTGGCCATGCCCGATGTAAACGGTGAGTCTATTGGCGCTATGCACTTTAACCCCGAAGGAGCTAAATTATTCAAAAATACGATTGAAGGATTAATGTATTCGCCTGAGTCGCTAAATAAATGGTATTTATCTATTATTGACCAACTTGCCTCACAGGGTCATGTCGGAACATGTTCTATTCACGGCCTCGAATGGACGGAAGTTGATTTCATTCAAGATCTTGAAAGAGCCCAGCAACTTGCTGAGAAGTGGTCATAAAAACAGCAAAAAAAATTATTTTAAATAGCGCGATAGCACTTCATAGTCATGTGCAGAATCAACATCGATAGCCAACTCTGGCATTGAGAAATTTTCAATCACAAGCTTTGCCCCTACTTTATGCGACAACTTATTCGCTGCCTGCGATAGACTTAATCGACCGAATTTGTAGCTCAAGATACTCAACCAATCTATTTTTCTAATAAGTTCGATGGGTCTCTTCCGGCTCTCTTCAACCTGTTGCCAATACTCAATAGCTTTAACGCCCTGAGGATTTAGCACCGCAAATAGATTCGCAAAACACACTGCTTGGCCATTGAATTTATACTTGGTTTTTTTAAGCGCTGATATTGCTCCACCTATCAATCTATAATCAATTGCACCAACAACAAAATCGGCATCAACATTGATTACTTTCTGGCAATAGGCATCAATTATTGATGAATTAAGCAGAGGTAAATCACATGTCACTAAAAGCGTTGGGTAACTCGCACTTGCCAACACTCCGCGCATTGCACTTGCACTAGGCCCTTTAGCTGGATCTATTATTTCTACATCATGTTTATCTAATAGGACACTTATCTCTAGGTGCTCACTTAAACATTGTTGACTTGGACCCACTGCATATATTTTATTAATGCTATCAGATTGATTTAACGCGGTGACCACACGCTCTACCAGCATTATATTTTGTAACTTAGCCGCTGCTTTGCCGTAGACATTGGCGGCATTAGCTACCGGATCAGTCAGCCCACGATCACCAGCTAATACAACAGCATTCCATGTCGCCATTACGCCTGCTTCACCTGAGGTAATAATCTTTTCTCAAACACGCGGTAAGTTTTGTATTGAGTCGCGCCCAAGCCCTCAAGAATTTTATTCAACCGCTCATTGTCTTCTAACACCCAAGATAATTCGTGCTGCTGAAAACCAACCTCTATTGCAAACTGTTTGAATTTACCAATCAAGGTTAGTGCCAACGCTGATCCTTTCATATGATTTTGGTATTCTTGCTTAATTCCTAATAAAGCACCACGCCCTGAAGCTGGAGGCGAAAATTTCATGCGCCACAAAAACTTAAAGATACCTGTTGGCAATAATCTGCCATTTAAGTCTTTAATAATCTCATTGAAATTAGGCAACCCCACCACCATGCCAGCCGGCTTACCTTCAAACTCAGCAATTTTGAAATGATTAGGAGAAATAAGCTGTAGCATTTCTTTACCTAGATGCATAAATTCATTTTCTGTAAAAGGAATAAACCCCCAATTATTTGCCCATGAATCATTAAAAATATCTAACATGATTTTCATATCTGCTTGGATATTATTTTTGTCGATATCTCTCAATACAATTCTATTTTCATAACGCTTGAGAATACGTTGCATCGTAGGTGGGTTGTCAAAATCACATTTATTCAACCAAGCAAAAAGGTCTTTTGCTTTTCGATAATGACTACGCTCGAAAAGATTTTGATAATAACGTTTAGCATGCCCCATCATTATGTACGGAGGCACATCAAACCCTTTGATTAACAAACCACTTTCTTGATTAATGGACAGGCTAAAAGGCCCTCGAATCAATGCGCATTGATGGGATGAAATCCATTGCTCGGCATGAGCAAACAACTCTTCTGCTATCTCAACATCATCAACACATTCAAACATACCAAAATAGCCGACTGACTCAGACTCACTGATAGGTTTTAGCTGATCCACTTGAGCACTGATTCGCCCTACTGCTTTGTTATCTCGATAGGCTATCCAGAATCGCGCTTGCGCATGTTCAAAATAAGGATGCCTAGGTGAAAGCAAATCTAAGCGTTCTTTAATTAATGGCGGCACCCAACAAGGGTCATCAGCATAAATATCCCAGGGCACCATAATAAATTTTTTAATTGACGCGCGATCAGTGACGTCAAAAGAATGTAATATTAAAGACATTATTTTTACCTAAAATACTATATATAACGTCTAAAACTATTACTTGGTAGATTTTGTTAGCTCAGCAACCCACGGATATATCTCTGCCTGCTGATCATCGTAGCCCAAGTTAAAAACAGTGGGGCTTTTTTCCCAGTTATCATCTTTATCGTAATATGTCCTGAATAACTTATCCCAAAAATAATTAGTAATACCATAGTTACCATGCTCGTTACGAAAATGATGCAGCAAATGAAAACGTTTAATTGTCTTGAAGAATTTAATACTAGGCGTGTAATGTAAGTGTTGAATACAATGACAAAATTCATAAAACATTGTCACTATAAGTGCAGCAACTAACGCAACAATCGCGCCCAGCCATCCGTCAATTAATCCTCCAATAGGCATTGTACAAATAGCCACGGTTGGCAAAGTTGTATGCAACGCTCCAAATAAAACGCGCAAATCATTAGGGTCATTATGGTGGTCAAAATGGATACGCTTCCACATTTTGGCAAAATTAGGGTAGCGATAAAGATAACGACTATGCAACACAAAACGATGCAATAAATACCAAATAAGCGGATAAACAAATGCGACAATCAGCGCGATCAACACATGCACTGACGACCATAATCCTTGTATGGAAATAGTTATTGCTGCCAACAGCGCAATCATGAAATAAACCTGTATTGCTGGATATTGAATATACGCCTTTACCAGCTCCGAAAATGTCATATTCTCCAGATGATATTTCTTACTGGCCCAGAACATATTTGTTAAATTCATACTACTACCTAAAAATTTGGGTTCATAATTCTACTCACGACAATTATAATCAGCATCCCCCAACTAAACCATCAAACTCATCTGCTTGATATATACCTCTAACCAACACATTTAACGTTGTCACTGACAAGACACCCAAAACCTATGAATAACACACTTATCAAGTTTGGCTACCCAGAATCAGTAATAAAGAGCTATGAACATTGGAGCGTGCTGCTTCGCCCAGAACAGGTAACCTTAGGTTCGCTGATATTAGCCAGCCATAGTCATACATACGCCTTTGGAGATCTTTCTGAACTTGCAATGCAAGAATTATCAACCATAACAAAAGACATAGAAGCTAGCTTAAACAATTGTTTTAACTATGATAAAGTTAATTACTTAATGCTAATGATGGTTGATCCACATGTTCATTTTCATGTGATTCCACGATATAGTACCCCTAGAGAATATCAGACTCTCACTATAAAGGATGAATTTTGGCCAGGCCCACCAGATCTAAGCCATAAAGTCTCACTTAATTTGACACAAAAAACGTCTCTACTGGAATATTTAAAAGCTCAATGGATAAGTTACTAATAAGATTATAATTAGCCATTAATACTGGTCAGCACTACAGTTAATGCATTAGCATATAAAATTCAGGGAACATTCGGGTTGTAATCACGGTCGTATAGCATCAGTAAATAAGATAAAAACTTGAAACTCTGCACAAAATACTTTAAAAGTTATGGTTTTAGAGTGAGTTCGTATAACGAAGTCTTGAAAATTTAGATAAATAAGCAGTTAGCTCATCAGAAGCTCAATAAAAATAATAATATAGTTGGCACATAATAAAACATAAGTAATTGATAATATTGTAATTTTAGGAAATAAACTACAACATGACCGTAAGTGCCACGCCAACCAAAAATAATATCCCATTAAGACCTGCGAATTTCAGCAATCTAGCCGAGACGTTAGATTATGCTGCTCAAGGAATAACCGGTTCTAATTTTTATGGTAGCCGCGCGCAATTACTTGAATCTGTCCCCTATTCACGATTAGCGCAGGAAGCTAAGGATCTAGCAAGAAAGCTAATTGCAATGGATTTCAAACATGGTGACCGAGTAGTCATTGTGGCTGAAACTCACCCAAATTTTCTACGTGGTTTCTTTGCCTGCCAATATGCAGGCCTAATACCCGCACCAGTGCCCGTACCTATTCAACTAGGCAGTCGAGCTGGATATGTGCGTAAGACACGTGACCTACTCATCAGCGCTCACGCCACTGCCGTTTTTGCACCTGAGTCAGTGCTACCTTTGGTCAATGAAGCCTGTAAAGACATCGACATGAAATTTGTTGGTGATATCGAAAGTTTTACAGACCATAAAGTCGATACAAACATTGAGTTATATAACGCTAAGCCGGAAGATACGGCTTACATCCAATTCACCTCAGGAAGCACTAAATTCCCGAGAGGCGTCGTAATTGAACAAAAAGCTGTGCTCAGCAACCTGGCTAGAATCATTTCTGATGGCATCAAAATTAATGCTAATGACCGCGCTATTTCATGGCTACCTTTTTACCATGACATGGGTTTAGTCGGCTTAGTGCTATCACCTATTGCTTCTCAAACCTCTGTTGACTACCTAGATACACGTGATTTCGCAATGCGTCCAAGAAGATGGCTAGAAATCATGTCTATGAACAAGGCGACGATTACATTTAGCCCGCCATTTGGCTACGAGCTAGTCGAAAGACGCTTACGAGAAAGCAAAAATTTAGACTACGATTTAAGTCATTGGAGAATCGCCGGCATTGGCGCAGAGACAATTCGCCCAGAGCCACTAGAGCGCTTTTCAAAATTACTTGGTAAATGCGGCTTTAAAAACACTGCTTTCCTACCCTGCTATGGCATGGCTGAATGCTCTCTAGCAATAAGCTTTGCATCTCTAGATCAACCCATCACAATAGAAACTGTTGATGGTGAACAGTTGGCAGAAAATAATATTGCCGCGCCAATTAGTGCAAATAAGCCAGATCACCGAAAAGCTAGATTTGTAGACTGCGGCCCTTCTTTGCCTGACCATGCCATTGAAATCCGCGATAAAGACGGCAAAAGCCTAGCCGAACGCCAAATCGGCGTTATATACGTACAAGGCCCAAGCGTCATGTCCCACTATTTTGATAATAGCGAAGAAACAGAAAACTCACTTCGTGATGGTTGGCTAAATACCGGTGATATTGGTTTCTTAGTTGATGGAAGAATCTTCATTACTGGCCGCGAAAAAGACTTAATCATTATAAATGGCCGCAATATCTGGCCTCAAGACATCGAACACTTAGCAGAGCAACAACCTGAAATACGTACTGGCGATGCACTCGCTTTTTCAGCTCCTGGCTTTAATAGTGAACCGACCGTAGTTTTAGTCATGCAATGTCGTGAACGAAATGAAGATAACCGCACCAATATAATTAAGCGTGTTGAAACAGCAGTACTAGATGAAATAGGTGTACGCTGCTTTATCAAACTAGTACCACCCCATACCTTACCTAGAACGTCTTCAGGCAAATTATCAAGATCTGCGGCTAGACGTGATTACATGGAACAAAATAGCCTGACAGAAGTGTTTATTACTGATACGAATACCCAAGCAAAAACTGCCAGCTAACTCACTGGCATGTCATCATGCCTGTAATTTTTCACCAACACTGCGTTTCATCCCATGCCCAGCACTAAAGTGGTTGCCCTCACCGGGGCCACCGGATTTATTGGCTCACATATTCTAAATTCACTGCTAGCCAATGGTTATCACATTCGAATACTTGTTCGAAGCTCGAATAACACCATCATTAACCACCCAAAGATTGAAGTCATCATTGGCGATTTACATAACCATGCAGCGTTAGGTATGCTGACAAGCAATGTCGATTTTATAATCCATTGTGCCGGTAGAGTGAAAGGCGCCAACGCCGATGCTTTTGTCCATGATAATGTCAGCGGTACAAAAAACATTCTATCCTCTATCAATCAGACGGATCACTGTAAATTTATTCTCGTCTCTTCATTATCTGCACGTGAACCGAGCATTTCGAATTATGCCAGCAGTAAACATGCAAGTGAATCCGCTTTAAAACAAAGTAATATAAACCACTGGACAATTATTCGTCCACCTGCAGTATACGGCCCTGGCGATACAGAATTAAAACCAGTATTCAATTGGGTGAAGCGAGGAATACTTTGGGTCCCCGGCGCCGCCAAACAACTATTCTCACTACTGCATGTTGATGATTTAAGTCAACTAGTCATAAACCAATTAAATCAGACAACTGAAAGTAGGAAAATTATTGAACCAGATGATGGTCACCAATATAGCTGGCAACAAATACAACAAATAAGTGAATGTTTTTTCCGCAAAAAAATTACAATAGTCCGTGTCCCTAGCTCAGTGTTATCACTTGCAGCCCATTCTAATGTACTATTCTCTAGAATCTTAAATTATTCGCCCATGCTAACCCCAGGCAAGGTAAATGAGTTATTACACGACAACTGGGTTTGCGAAGGCACGTCTTATATTAGTGATTGGAAAGCCAAAGTAGATTTAAAAACCGGCCTTAGCACTTTATACTCTAACAATGATGTTAATTAGACTAATCCATATCCATGACTAATAATGTAGAGACCATTTTAGGTGACGTTATTAAGCTGCTAAACCAGTTTGTTAAACAGGATATAGAAATCACCGAATCAAATGCAGAATCTCTACATCTAATGAGAGATCTAGAATTAGACTCGGTAATGGTGATGGAGCTTATGATGGAATTAGAAGATCATTTTGATATTTCTATTCCGCTTAACTCACTTCCCGATGTAAACACTGTGTCAGATTTAGCCACAGAAATAGCAAAATTGAAGAATCAATAATAAACATGAGCCTGTTAGACCGCTTACAAGCATTTACCCAACAACATGCGACCACAGACGCTGACTCTATGGCTCCTCTTGGCGCAGTAATCGAACATCTATACTCAGCCACTGAAGGCAGCATTAAAGGCCGAAGAACGATTCTGGTGGGCACAAATAACTATCTCGGACTCACTTTCGACAATCAATGCGTCAACGCTAATCATCAAGCTACGCGAACTTATGGAACAGGCACTACTGGTTCTCGCCTGGCCAATGGCTCATACGCTGGCCACCAAGAATTAGAAAAAGAGTTAGCGGCTTTTTACGGCGTAAATCATTCCATTGTATTTTCGACAGGATACACCGCCAATCTAGGGATGATCTCAGCCTTAGTGGGCAAGGGTGACACCATCATGCTCGACGAGCACTGCCATGCCTCTATTTATGATGGCTGCAAATTAAGCGGTGCCGACATCATTCATTTTCGGCATAACAACGCCGCGGACTTAGACAAACGTCTAAATCGTCTCGGAGATAAAGCATCCTCTGTCCTGATTATTGTTGAGGGTATCTATAGCATGCTAGGTGACCGAGGAAACTTAAAAGACCTTGTTGAAGTTAAACAAAAATATGATGCGTTGCTGCTAGTCGATGAAGCACATTCGTTAGGTGTTCTTGGTGACAGCGGTCGCGGGCTATCACAAGAATCTGGGGTCGAGCAACATGTCGATTTCATTACCGGTACATTCAGCAAAAGTTTAGCGGGTATAGGCGGATTCTGTGTTAGCCAACACCCTGAATTAGAAGTCATCCGTTACACAAGTCGCCCTTACATTTTCACTGCGTCCCCTTCACCTGGCACTATCGCGTCAACCCGCACAGCGTTAGCCATTATCAGTAGCACCCCAAGTTTACGCGAACAGTTATGGGATAACGCAAATCGACTCTACAACGGCCTCAAATCTCTGGGTTACGAACTCAGTCCTGAAATCAGTCCTGTGATTGCCGTTAATGTAGGCGAACGAGACGAAGCCTTAGCCATGTGGAAAAAGTTGTTTGATCGTGGAATTTATGTAAATTTAGTCATGCCGCCTGCCACACCGAATAGAAAATGTTTGTTGCGCTGTAGTGTTAGCGCAGCACATACACATGCGCAGCTGGACGTTGTACTTGATGCGTTTGCTAGCTTCCAACCTTCCGAATTAAAAGAACAGTTAGCTTAAAAAGCTTTAAGATAACTGTTCTTCAAAGCAGGCAATTTGCCAATGACCGAAAAAATTCAAACCTGGCTAGACACACCGACTAGCAATGCTGCATGTGCGATTATTGCAGAAGTAGCACAAAATCATGACGGCAGCTTAGGCATGGCCCATGCACATATTGATGCTGCCGCTAATGCAGGTGCTGATGCTATTAAATTTCAAACTCATATTGCCGAAGAAGAAAGCACTTCTGCTGAACCTTGGCGAACCAAGTTCAGCTATCAAGATGAAACCCGCATGGATTATTGGCGGCGCATGGAGTTCACCGCTGCACAATGGCAAGCACTTAAACATCATGCAGATGAGGTAGGCCTACATTTTTTAAGTTCTCCGTTTTCAAATAAAGCAGTTGAGCTATTAGAAAATTTAAACATTAATAGCTGGAAGATTGCTTCAGGTGAAATAACTAATACGCCACTATTAGATTGCGTACTTGCCACCAAAAAACCAATCATATTATCCACCGGACTAAGCATTACAGAAGAAATAACCGAAGCAGTGAACTACGTGCAAAAAGCTGGCAATCCATTGGCTTTACTACAATGCACTTCTCAGTACCCCTGCAGTCCCGAAAGGCTCGGTGTTAATGTTATCAATCAATTCAGAAATGATTATGATTGTGCAGTCGGTTTATCTGATCACTCAGGAACAATTTATTCTGGCCTAGCCGCTGCAGCACAAGGCATACAAGTGTTAGAAGTTCATATGACACTTAGTCGTGAAATGTTTGGTCCTGATGTGGTTGCCTCAATCACCACTCAAGAACTCAAATCATTAATTGACGGCATTCGTTATATAGAAACAGTCATTAGTCATCCGGTAGACAAATCAGTCCCTGACTCTGAAGCTGCGCCCTTACGTCAAATATTCATGAAGAGTCTATATGCGACGACTGCAATTAAAGCTGGCGAAACACTCAGTGAAGATCTGATCACAACAAAAAAACCTGGTACTGGTATTCCTGCAAATCGCATTACCCAAGTATTAGGCAAAAAAGCAAAAACAAACATCGAGGTAAACTCGATGATTCACTTAGAAGATTTGGAGTAATATCAAGTGCGCAAAGTCTGTGTTGTCATTACCGCAAGACCTAGTTATGCAAGAATTCGTTCGCTATTGCATGCAGTACGCGAACATAAAGATCTAGAATTGCAACTAGTCGTTGCCGCATCTGCTTTACTGGACCGCTATGGCAGTGCAGACAAAGTGATAGAAAGTGAAGGCTTTAAAATAGATCGTCGCGTATACATGATTGTTGAGGGTGAAAACCCGGTAACCTCAGCCAAATCAACTGGACTAGGTGTCACAGAACTTGCCACTGTGTTTGATAACCTCCAACCTGATTTTGTTGTCACTATTGCTGATCGTTTTGAAACGATGGCGACTGCCATTGCTGCCAGCTACATGCATATCCCTTTAGTCCACGTACAGGGCGGAGAAGTCACCGGCTCAATTGATGAAAAAGTTCGGCATGCCATCACTAAATTGGCTGATATCCATTGCGTGTCAGGGGATCAAGCCGCTCAACGCGTTATCAAAATGGGCGAAGACCCACAACAGGTCTACATTACTGGATGTCCTTCTATAGATTTAGCCATGCAGGCTTGTGAAAGCCAAGAGGACAATCTTGAACAAATCACAGAACAGCTTGGTGGCGTGGGTGCAAATGTCGATTTATCCAAACCCTACATTATCGTCATGCAGCATCCAGTAACGACAGAATATAAACAAGCGCGCATACATATCGAACAAACCTTATTAGCTATAAAGCAATGCCAAATTCCAACGCTTTGGTTTTGGCCAAATGTAGATGCAGGTTCGGACGGCACATCAAAAGGCATACGTGCATTTAGAGAAAACAACCAGACCAATAATATTCATTTTGTGAAAAATCTTCCGCCTGAGAATTTCATTCAATTATTGAATCGTAGTCAATGTATTGTAGGTAATTCAAGTGTAGGCATTCGTGAGAGTACCTTTATTGGCGCTCCTTCTGTCAACATAGGTAGTCGTCAAAATGGTCGGGATCGTGGTGAAAATGTAATGGATGTTGCATACGATAGTGAAGAGATTAAGAATGCGTTACTTACACAGATCAAACATGGCAAGTACCCATCAAATCCTTTGTATGGAAATGGCCAAGCTGGCACACGCATTGCTGAAACAATCGCTAATGCCAGCGATAACACTGAAAAAATGCTGCGATACTAGTATCGCACACCAGTACTGTGACCAGCTCACCTACGACTTACTTCGGCGGTCCAGATAAAAGCAAACATCTGCTGCGTGATATTTTAATCACTCATATTCAAGCAGTACCTGCCAACGGAAATATTAGTTGGCTATGCTATTATTTAAATGATCCATATATCTTCCAAGCCTTAAATGATGCATCCAAACGGGGTGTGAAAATAACGCTTACCATTGAGGGGAGCCCACGTTCTCCCAGTGTTAATCAAGCATGTATTGATCGATTCAACGACTCTCCCATTAAAATCAATATCATAAAGAGCAAACCCCTTTGGGAATATTTTGGAATAGACTGGCACTCACATTTGCATAGCAAACTTTACTACTTTTCTCACCCTACTCCACAAGTATTAGTCGGCTCTTACAACCCTACTGCTGGAGA
>JBGCDS010000028.1:0-18450 GCA_045105615.1 Gammaproteobacteria bacterium | reverse complement strand
GATTCTTCTACCTGCAATGAATCGGTAAATTTAATATCTAAGTCTTTCAAGCAATATGCCTCTTATTAAACTTTGCAAAATTAGTGAATTAACTGAGGTCGATTCACGAGGTTTTGTTATATCAGAGTTCTCACCAGAGCGTAGTATTTTTATTGTACGCAATTACGATGTTGTCGTCGCTTATGAAAATACCTGTCCTCATAATCATGGTCCACTCGACTGGGCACCCGACGTCTTTTTAAGTGATGATAAAGAATTTATTCAGTGCGCCAGTCATGGTGCTTTGTTTCAAATTGAGGATGGTGAGTGTATTTATGGACCCTGCTCTGGACAGTCTTTAACAACCATCGAGGTTCAGATTAATGATGGTGTTATCTATGCTGATCTTTAAAAATCGCTTTTAAATTGTTACAGGTTATCTACTTGCCTGGGATTGATGCTTTAGACTAGCAACATGTCATTACTTCAACGCTATTTTCCTCTACTCGCAATCACTGTGAGTGTATTTGCATATTTCTGGCCTGCTTGGCTAGCTGATCATAAATCCTGGATTGTCTATTTACTCGGCATGGTGATGTTATGTATGGGCGCTTCATTAACACTAGAAGACTTTAAGAGAGCGTTGAAACGCTATCCACTGCTATTGCTTGGCCTATTATTACAATTTGGCTTAATGCCTTTGATTGCTTGGCAGTTAAGTGCCATTGCAGGTTTATCTTCAGCTCTGACAGCAGGCATGATATTAGTTGGTAGTGTACCGGGAGGTACGGCTTCTAATGTGATTTGTTATATCAGTAGGGCTGATGTGGCACTTTCTATTACTCTAACCGCCATTAGTACCTGCCTTGCGGTTGTACTGACTCCATTACTTGCTTATACCTATCTTAATCAAACTGTTGAGATAGATATCCTCAATATGATGGCGAGTATTTTTTACATTGTGGTACTACCAGTGACACTGGGAGTACTGTTGAATCAGTACCTTCGTGTTGTTGTGTTACCAATACAAAGGTATGGCGCCGATATTTCCATTATTCTGATTTGTTTTATTGTCGCCATCATTGTGGCTTTGAATAGAGATAATCTATTGGATGTAAGCCCTATTCTAGTGGGGTTAGTGCTGGCTCATAATATATCTGGTCTATTTTTAGGCTATTTTGCTACTTTACTGGCAACAGGCAATAAAACCCTAAGTAAAACTATTGCTATTGAGGTGGGTATGCAAAACTCTGGACTGGCTGTGGCTCTAGCAGTAAAATTCTTTGGTGCTTCAAGTGCTTTGCCAGGTGCATTATTCTCAATCATTCATAATATCACAGGCTCATTACTTGCCAGCTTTTGGACAAAAAATCACATTAAAAATAAACACTTATGAATACTGTTACTGCAAATACATTGGTTTTAATTGGTTGGGGCATGACTGTCGCATTGGTTTATAGCCTATTAAGCGGACCTTTTGATGGTCGCATGTGCGAATCAACCTGTTTCAATATGCTTTATTGGGGCGCATTAGTATTGGCAGTACTTGGGACTCTACTTAGCTTAATGCAGGTCTTTAAACCAGAGTCAGGGATTTTTAGTAAGATTAGTCTGTTGCTTGGATTATTCTTATGCGCCAAATTAATTGGTGTCATGGTGATTGGCACGATGGCTGGCTAGTATTAGGCATTCGCATATTCGACTGCGTTTCCTAACCACCTGCTCAATACTACCTCTACTCGTTCTGGGTGGTTCTCTAATAGCCAATGGGCAGCTTTTTGCACGTCAGGTAGTAATGCTAAGTCTTTACCCAAGTTAGCAATCCGCATTTGCATATCGCCTGACTGCTTAGTGCCTAGCACTTCCCCTGGCCCACGTATTTCTAAATCCACTCGTGCTAATTCAAAACCATCAGTGGTTTCTCGCAGTGCTTCTATTCTTTTTTTAGCTAAATCACCTAATGGTGCTTTGTATAGCAAGACACAGCTACTTTGTTTTTCTCCGCGGCCTACTCGACCTCGTAATTGATGTAACTGAGCTAAACCAAAGCGCTCAGCATTTTCTATAATCATTAAGCTTGCGTTTGGCACATCAACGCCAACCTCAATGACGGTGGTGGCCACTAACACATTAATTTTCTTATTGATGAAATCTTGCATGACGGCATCTTTCTCGGCGGACTTTAATCTGCCATGTAACAAACCAATGTTTAGTTCTGCTAGTTGTGATTGAAGATATTCATGTGTATCTGTAGCTGCCTGACTTTGTAATGCATCCGATTCTTCAATTAAACTGCACACCCAGTAAACCTGCGCGCCCTGCTGACAAATTTCTCGTATGCGTTCGATAATATCGTCACGCCTTGAATCAGCAATTGCAACAGTAGTAATCGGCTTTCTTCCTGGTGGCAGTTCATCGATAACCGAATAATCTAGATGTGCATACATACTCATAGCTAATGTGCGTGGTATAGGTGTCGCCGTCATGGTTAGCTGATGCGGATGGACAGTGTCTTCTGACCCCTTTTGAGTTAGCTGTAAACGCTGCTGTACTCCAAAGCGATGTTGCTCATCAGTAATACTGACCGCTAGATTTTTAAAATTTACACCATCTTGAAATAGCGCATGTGTTCCCACTACGACAGCTGCAGTACCAGTTTCAATTAACTCTAGCATCTCCCTTTTCTTTTTAGCCGATAAGCCTGATGCAAGCCAGGCGACTTGTATACCTAATGGTAATAGCTGATTGGTAAAATATCTAAAATGCTGTTCAGCCAATAATTCAGTAGGCGCCATGATTGCTGCTTGATATTGATTTTCTACTGCGTACAAGCAAGCCACTAATGCGACGACTGTTTTACCACTACCCACGTCACCTTGCACTAGGCGCATCATAGGATGCTCTGCACCCATGTCTTTTTTAATTTCTTTTAATACTTTTGCCTGGGCCTTCGTCAATTCGAATGGCAGATTTTGCATAAACGGTTTAACCAGAGAGTCATTTGACTTTAATTGATAACTTTTACGTAAATTACTACGCACACGAATTTTCATAATACTTAAATGATGAGCAAGCAGTTCATCAAACACTAATCTTTTTTGTGCTGGGTGTTGCCTGTCAAAAAGTAATTGCTTGTCTGTATCAGCACGAGGCTTATGCACTTCGTTTAACATCTCTAGCATTGGGATGCTGTCACCAAACATTGCCGGCATGTCTTGCAATACATCTTCAAATACCGTTTTTTGTTTCTCTGCCCATTTAAGTGATTTATCCACTAGCGATTGCAACCGCTTTTGTTGCAGACCTTTCGTAGTGGGATATACAGGTTCGAGGCGGTCGGATAAAGTCACTGGCTCATGTTCTTGCAACACACGATATTGAGGATGAATCATCTCGATTCGATTACCTGAGCGACGCGGCTCGCCAAAGCAGAGTACACGCTTACCGTCAGCGAGACCTTTTAGCTGGCTACTGCTGAAATGAAAGAAACGCAAGCTGATCTCGCCAGTGTCATCCTGCAGAGTTGCAGTCATCATGCGACGACGCCCAAATACAACCTTAGCATTATACACTTGACCAATTACTTGCAATTCATTATTGCAGGCAATGTCAGCAATTTTAGTAATGACCGTACGATCGTTATAACGTAATGGAAGATGGAACAACAAATCAAATATGGTGAAAATATTTAGCTTAGCTAAATTTTCAATTGCCTTAGGCGTAATACTAGGTAAGTCTT
This sequence comes from Gammaproteobacteria bacterium, assembly GCA_045105615.1. Taxonomy (GTDB): domain Bacteria; phylum Pseudomonadota; class Gammaproteobacteria; order UBA4575; family UBA4575; genus UBA1858. The sequence goes on along the minus strand of JBGCDS010000028.1, from coordinate 14,732 downwards.
GTAGCGCACTCACAATAAATAATAATCACTAGCTTTGAAGTTAAAGCTCTAGTACCGCATCCATTTCTACCGCTGCACCCTTGGGAAGTGACGCAACACCGATAGCTGCGCGTGCTGGATATGGCTGTTTAAAATAGGTAGACATAATTTCATTCACTATGGGAAAGCAGGATAAATCCGTTAAAAATATATTCAACTTAACGATATTATCAAATGAACCACCGGCTGCTTCGGCCACTGCTAGAAGGTTATCGAATACACGTTTGATTTGATCTTCAATTCCACCATCAACTAATTCCATAGTTGCTGGATCCAGAGGAATCTGTCCTGACATATACACTGTATCACCCACTTTGACAGCTTGAGAATATGTACCAATCGCTTGAGGTGCACGATCCGTGGCTATGATCGTTTTAGTCATAGTGCTCTCCTTAATTGAAATAAATAGATTTAATCTTATCCGCGCATACGGGAAGCTTTAAGTACATTTGGATTGCTGCGAAGTGTACGTATAATACTGGCGAGTTGCTTGCGATCGCGCACACCTATGGCAAATGTAATCGTAGTACTCTTGTCATCTTTATCTTCAAATACAATATCGTCAATATTTGATCCTGCTGCTGCAATACGTGCTGCAAGTGTGGCTAATACACCACGTTGATTAATAGTTTCGACACGAACAGTGGCAACAAAATCTTGCTCGTGATCTTCTGCCCAAGACACAGTAACCCATTTATCTTTGAATGCATTCTTACGGTCAATATTACGGCAACGCTCTCTATGAATAACTAGTCCTTTTCCAGAGGTCATAATCCCAATAATTTGATCGCCAGGAATTGGACTACAACATTTACCGAAGTTAACTACTACTCCTTCAGTGCCGCGAATGGCCAGTGGAATAACCTTGTCAGATTTCTTTTTGCGTTTGGGTTTAACTTCCTCAATGCCCAACAGGCTTTGTATCATTAGCTCTGCAACACGCTCACCTATACCTATCTCTGCATATAACTCTTCTAATGAAGCCAGATTGGTGCTTTCAAGTAATTTTTTAATATCTCTTTTCTTAACTTGATCGAATGATCGATTGTAAATTGAGAATGATTTTTTAAATAATCGTTCACCAAGCTTAGTTGCCTCTTCTTTTTGTAGATTTTTAAGGTAATGTCGAATATTAACTCTGGCTTTATTGGTAGTTACAAAGTTAAGCCAACTAGTTTTAGGTCTTGCTGTCGGAGTGGAAATCACTTCGATTGTTTGTCCATTCTCTAAACGAATACTCAGCGGCGATATTCTTCTATCAACTTTAACTGCAACACAGGTATTACCTAAATCCGAATGTACTGCATAGGCGAAATCGACTGCTGAACTTCCACGAGGCAATACAATAATGTCGCCGGCAGGTGTGAACACATATATCTCATCTGGGAATAAATCAATTTTAACACTCTCTAAAAACTCTAAGGAGTTGCCAGTGTTTTGTTGTATTTCCATAATGTCTGCAACCCACTTTTGTGTACTTGCAGGAGAGCTCAATGTACCGGCCTGTCCATCCTGTGATTTATATATCCAATGCGCCGCGACACCTGACTCTGCAATCACATCCATTTCTTCGGTTCTGATTTGTATTTCAATCACCACACCTTTAGGACCAAATAAAATGGTATGCAACGACTGGTATCCATTTTTCTTTGGGATAGCAATGTAGTCTTTAAATTTTCCTGGTACAGGCTTATATAAGTTATGAACTACGCCCATAGTGCGATAGCAGGTATCAATATCTTTAACTAATAATCGTATTGCATAGACATCATAAACTTCAGAAAACGATATGCTCTTGGCTCGCATTTTTTTATAAATGCTATAAAGATTTTTTTCTCTTCCAAAAATTCTACTTTCTATATTTGCATTTTCAAGCTGCGTGCATATTGAAGTCTCAACCTCTCGCATAATTTTTTTGCGATTCTTTTGGCTCTTATTTACTGCGTTTTGTAGTGCGCCATAACGCAGTGGATGCATTGCCTGGAAAGCTAAATGCTCAAGCTCTACTCGAATAGTATGCATGCCTAAGCGTTGCGCAATAGGCACATAAATATCTAAGGTTTCTTTTGCTATGCGGCGTTTTTTCTCACTACGCATCACGCCTATTGTACGTAGGTTATGTAATCGATCTGCTAACTTCACAATAATGATACGTATGTCACGCACCATTGCCAGCATCATCTTTCGAAAGTTTTCTGCCTGCGCCTCGGCTCGCGATGAGAATGTTAAATGCGTAAGCTTGCTGACACCATCAACAAGCTCAGCAACATCTTCGCCAAACTTTTCTTTTATCTGTTCCTTTGCAGTCGGGGTATCTTCAATAACATCATGCAGTATTGCCGCGGTAATACTTTGATAATCAAGTTGCATTTCCGCCATGATCTTTGCCACGGCTAATGGGTGATATATGTAAGGCTCACCTGTTAAGCGCTTTTGCCCTTCATGGGCTTCAGCGCTAAACAGATATGCGTTATATACATGCTTGACCTGTGCAGGTTCTAGATAAGTATCTAGTAATTCACATAATTCACTTATCAAGAACCGCGATGGGCTAACAGCGTTTAGGGAAGGAGTTGAATTTGGTGTGACCGCCGTCGCCATATAAAACTAAACCAACAGGATGCTAGAGACCCTGCTCACTGCTATCCGCAGCAGGAACTTCTGGCTGCGAACTTGTTTCTTCTAGCTTTTCTGAACTCATTTGGCTCAATTCAATACCGATCTCTGCATGCAATGCTGCAGCTAATGCATCAACTTCACCAATCTCTTCAGAAAGAAGTTCTTCTGAATTGGTTAATGGCGTCTCTTTAAGAGATTCCTCAGTGATCAGTTCTTCAGCTATTTCACGTAAAGCAACAACCGTTGGCTTATCTTTTTCCCACTCGACTAAAGGCTCAGTACCCATGGCAATTTGTCTAGCTCGTTTGCTAGCCACCATGATGAGTTTGAAACGATTATCAATTTTTTCTAAACAATCTTCTACGGTTACGCGTGCCACGCTTTTCTCCTGTTATATAAATATATTCAATGTCTAAAGTGTAGTCGATTTTGCACTTATAAACTACTTATGTGATCCAACATTAATGCATTCCACAAAGCAATTGATCCAGTTGGTCTTGTTTAGGAGCTATAAATTTTCCTGGCTGGGCAAACACATTGATCAGCATCTGAATTGCCTCATCCAAATCATCATTAATGATCAGATATTGGTATTCGTCATAATGGCTTATTTCACTCTGTGCCTGATCCATACGTCCACGTATGATTTCATCTGAATCCTGCCCTCTTGCGCGCAAGCGTTTCTCTAATTCCCCTATGGATGGTGGCAGAATAAATATAGACACGGCCTGCGGATATATTTTTCGTACCTGCTGAGCACCCTGCCAATCAATTTCCAATACAACATCATTACCAGCATCAAGATGGCTATTCACCGACTGTTTTGAAGTTCCATAAAAATTGCCGAATACCTCGGCATGTTCTAGAAAGTCACCATCTTTTTCTATTTCATGGAATTCTTTTTCAGATACAAAATGATAATGCTCGCCATCAATTTCACCAGGTCGTGGCGACCGTGTTGTATGTGAAACAGCGACCTTCATATCGACTAATTGTGAACGAACAGCTTTCAGTAAACTGGTTTTTCCCGCGCCGGAAGGTGCAGAAACAATATATAAAGTACCCTGAGACATAATTTTATAGCTTAGCCAGATAAATGCTCATTCAAACAAAAGGCCCCGACAATTGCCAGGGCCTTATTAGTTTCTACTTTTAATGTTAACTAGTGGTAATTGGTACCAAAGCAATTTCTACTCGACGATTTAAGGCACGGCCCTGGTCAGTATCATTACTGGCAACCGGATATCCTTCCCCATAGCCATAGTCCTGTAAACGACCCGTATTTATATCTCGACTAGCTAGGTAATCTGTCACACTTCTTGCTCTTCTTTCTGATAGCTGTTGGTTATGCTGTTCAGAACCTGTGCTATCTGTATGGCCCATAACCTCTATCAAAGTTTTATCATATTCATCAACCACGATAGTGACAGAATCTAGTACTTGGTAGAAATCACTACTAATGTTGGCACTATCAACACCGAAGGTAATATGGCTAGGCATGTTCAGAATAATGTTATCTCCATCACGTGTCACACTAACGCCTGTGCCTGCTAGCTTTTGTCGTAATTTAGCCTCTTGTACATCCATGTAGTAGCCAACACTTCCGCCAGCAATTGCTCCTACACCAGCCCCAATCAATGCTCTTTTTCTTCGTTCTCGGCCATTATCACCGCTAATCAAACCAACAACGGCCCCTGCGGCCGCACCTATTGCTGACCCTTTGACCACTTTACTGGTTTGCTGCTCTCCCGTGTAAGGGTTGATTGTTGTACAGGCTCCCAATCCAAATACCATGCTCGCCGCTAGCGCGAAAACTGTGATCCGATTCAATCTCATTAATTATTCCTCGTTTTTATAATTTTGTGAACTGTTACTTAGAAGCAAACAGTGTGAGAAAGTTCGCATCCATAAATCTCTGAAATTTAGCCATATATCGGCCGAACATTTGGCTATATCTTAAAAATGCTAAGCACGCTCTACTAATCACATTATTGAATTTACAATCCATGTATAAATGCTGGAATAGAAAAAATCTTAGGGATATTTAAATGGAGCCTAGCTCACAAACTCATTGGCAAAGTATAAAAGACTCGGACCCATTCGCAGTTCTTAAAAGTGTTGAAGATACTATCGACCCTAACGCCGACACATTGAATTCAAGCCTTAAAGAAGTTGATCGCTGGGCGCATCATATTTTAAAAGATGCAGGTCTACCTACTGAAATTAACGCACTGCAGGCAAGACTAGATACTATTCAAGAAGGCTCTAGTGCTTGGTATGCTGGTAACAGTCTACTACAGTCTTTCACTTTACGTTCTGCATTAGATAGTGGTGACCAAGCTACTACAATTTTACTTGGATTCTTATTAGCTGATTTTCGCTGGCAGGGTTATTTCGCACAAGATCGTGAACAACTACTAAAAGATCAGAAATCAGTAGAAGACATATTAAACAAAGCCAGTAACGACGAATTAGAAATTGAAACTTACAGCGCTGCAATCAATGCGCTTAAGAGAAAATATCCACACTGCACAATAAATGCATTACGTTTATTACTATCTAATAAACTTAATGTCAGCAAGCAACGCTTAGATGATTTAAATATTCGTCCCGAATAATAATTATGGAAAATAACACAAGCATGGAAACTAGCCCGCTTACACAAGAGCTATACTCAATTGATTGGGCTGTTAGATTCGACGAGTTTCGAAAATACGATCAAACTAGTTACACTGACTTACATCAGTTACTGGCCAAAATTGAAAACATAGTTGAAAGCGAAATCAGTAATAGCGACGGTGATCTCAACGACACTAAAGTATTGCACGGCAGATTTAAAAAAGCCGAAGTTGAATCACCTGAGTGGCATCGTTTATCTATGTTGATACATCTTAAGATTGTACTTGCTGCTATCCCGAAGGGCTTAACAGCAACGGCAACATTAAGCGCTATACAAATTATGGAACACCTGTGGAAGGTGTCCGATGCTGAACAACAGGCTTCTCAGAGTGCCATTATAAAACCAGCACAAAAATCCAAACCAAAAGCCGAAACCAGCAAAGCTAAAGTTAAGGCACCAACAACCAAAACCAATAAGCCAGTCGCAGAACCCTCTGCTAAACAAAAAGCTAAATCAGTAAAAAGTACACCAGCAAAAGCAACTGCTAAAGCTAATAACGATAAGAATAATGACACCCAAACTGAAAATGTTGTTATCAAAAAACTTGCTGAGGAAGCAGGGCTGGAAGATAAAAACCTGGCAGTTAAATGCTACGAAGTAGCAAGCTCTTTGGCGGATGAATACCCTGAGTACACCCTCACCGCTATCAGAGTAATGACGGCTGAAAAGCTAGGTGTTACACGCCAATTTCTAGAAAACTTGGATATTAAGCCAGCCCGCTTTAATAATGGCTGATAATTCAAATAGTTAGATTATTATCACAGTCTTACGCATAACTATTGTACGTGCGCGACTTAGCCAATATAATCTCACTCACTATACTTAGCTGCTAACTATAATAAAATTTACTGGAGTTCCAATGAACTATGATGTTCCTGCACTATTAGTCGGTGTTGCCGTTGTCGTGATCGCACTTGTAATGGCTTTCGTATTTGTCTAATAGCTAATAACCATAAAAAAAGCCCCGTAAGTCTGTCTTACGGGGCTTTTTTTATGTCTGTATGTTTTTTTAACTACTAACGCATCAAGATTTTTCCTGGAATTCAGCCAAGGCTTGCTGAAAACTGGTATGTCGCACATCCTTACCTTCAACTGTAAAGATGACATATTCACATATGTTCTTGGCGTGATCACCAATTCGCTCTAAAGCACGTGCACACCACATAACTTTTAAACCTCGTTCGACTGAAGCACGATCTTCAGACATAGATTTGACCAGCTTACGCATAATAGCGTCATATTCTTTATTGATAGCTTTATCAGTAGCCGCGGTTTCGAAAGCACTCGCAACATCCATACGTGCAAAAGCATCTAAAGACTCACGTAATATAGTTTTAACCTGATCACCCAACAATTTGAGTTCAGAAAAATACATTTCATTGCGCTCTTCAGTCGCGAGCTCTACTGCGTAACGACCTATTTTCTCAGCCTCGTCACCAATTCTTTCAAGATCAGTAATAGTTTTAATGATGGCCACAACTAAGCGAAGATCACCTGCCGCTGGCTGTCGTAACGCAATGATATGATTACATTCTTCATCAATAGCCACTTCCATGGAATTAACCTGGTAATCACTCGTCGCGACCTGCTCAGCTAAACTACTATCAGAATTAACTAAAGCGAGAAGACTGTTCTCAACTTGTTTCTCAACAAGCCCTCCCATATTTAGCACCTTATTGCGAGTTGACTCTAAGTCATCATCAAATTGGTGAAGTATGTGTTGTCCGACATTCTGAATAGACATAACGGTATAGCCCTACGTTTATATTAATTGTATTGTATATACATTTGCATGCTTTGTATATACGTTTAATGAATTCATTTCCACCACTTATCCATAACGCCCGGTAATGTAATCTTCTGTCTGCTTTTCTTTTGGATTAGTAAATAATTTATCTGTTGCGTCGAACTCAATTAGCTCTCCTAAATATAGGAACGCCGTGTAATCAGAAACACGAGCAGCTTGTTGCATATTATGAGTTACAATCACTACTGTGTACTGTGATTTAAGCTCAAAAATTAGTTCTTCAATTTTAAGTGTAGAAATTGGATCTAACGCTGAAGCCGGTTCATCTAGCAATAACACTTCAGGCTGAATAGCGATTGCTCGAGCAATGACTAATCGTTGTTGTTGGCCACCTGAAAGCGCGAAGGCATTTTCTTGCAAGCGACCGCCAACCTCATCCCATAGTGCGGCACGCTTCAAAGACCACTCAACACGATCTTCAATTTCTCTTTTGTTAGAGACGCCTTGTAGACGCAAACCATAGGCAACATTTTCAAAAATAGATTTTGGAAAGGGATTTGGTTTTTGAAACACCATTCCTACTCTTCGGCGTAGATCGGTAACGTTGACGCTTCTATCATAAACGTCCTCACCTCTTAGCAACATGTCACCCTTAAGAGTGACACTATCAATCAAATCGTTCATTCGATTCATACAACGTAACAGTGTTGATTTACCACAGCCACTCGGGCCAATAAAAGCAGTAACACGGCTCGATGGAATATCCATAGTAATATCAAACAGCGCTTGTTTCTCACCATAGAAAAGTGAAAAATCTTTACACTGCATGCAGATCTCTTCGTCTTCGATCTTTTTTGATTCCTTCCCGTGGAAGACTTGATCGGACACTGGGGTATCAATAGTCATAAATTAATGGCTCTATATTTTGTACAATTTTTTATTAGTGTTCCATAGTGCGATATTTTTCTCGCAAATGGTTACGAATATATATCGCAGATAAATTCAGCAATATAATCACAACCACTAAGATTAATGCTGTGGCATATACTAATGGACGTGCGGCTTCCACGTTAGGGCTCTGAAAACCAACATCGTAGATGTGAAAACCTAAATGCATAAACTTTCTTTCTAAATGCAAAAATGGTGCGTTTAAATCAAGCGGTAAAGACGGAGCCAACTTAACTGCTCCCACCAACATTAATGGTGCAACTTCTCCGGCCGCTCGTGCTACGGCTAAGATTAATCCCGTCATCATTGCTGGGCTCGCCATTGGAAGCACTGTACGCCATAATGTTTCCGCCTTAGTGGCACCCAATGCTAATGAGCCCTCTCTAACCGAACTTGGAATTCTTGATAACCCCTCTTCTGTAGCAACGATCACAACAGGTACTGTTAGTAACGCCAAAGTTAATGACGCCCACATTAATCCACCAGAACCAAATGTAGGTGATGGCAATGCTTCTGGGTAAAATAGCTGATCAATATTGCCACCCAAAAAATAAACAAAAAAGCCTAGGCCAAATACGCCATACACTATAGAGGGCACACCGGCTAAATTGTTCACTGATATTCTGACTAATCTAGTTACGAAGCCTTGCTTAGCATACTCACGCAAATAAATAGCTGCAATCACACCGAAAGGTGTCACGATAATAGACATCAACAACACCATCATCACGGTGCCAAATATAGCCGGGAAGATGCCTCCTTCCGTATTCGCTTCTCGCGGATCGTCTGTCACGAAGTTTTTAAGATTAACAAAATAGTGTCCCAGCTTTGTCCCCAAACCCATTGCATTAGGTTTAGTTGCTTTAACAATATCAGCTAATTTAATCAGTTTTTCTCGACCATCTTGTATTGTCATTAACGCTTGGTCACGCGCTATCGCTGAATATAATTTCCCTAGGTCACCTTTTAGCACTTCGTATTCATCATCTAGAATTTTACGCTGGGCTTTAAGGTCTGCAATCGCATCTGCATCATTGATGCCACTTAACTCTATCCTGCGTTCCTTTAAACGTAATTTTTCGATCTTGTAATTAATCTTTCCAATATCGTACTTTTCAATCTCATGAATTTCATCGCGCAGATCATCAACTCGTTTCAAACGGCTTTGGAGCTCATCCCACAGTTCGACTGATTTAATATTTAGTGTCTCACCATTTTCACTAAGCGACTGCAAGAAGCCGTAGAAGTTACCCCACTGTGTTCGCTCAAATACAATGGCATTATCGGGTTTACGCACTTCCACTTCGCCTGGCTGCACTATCAATTTAAAATCAACACCATACATATCACGGTTGCCAATCTTTAGTAGCGTGCGCTCTACAAACTCTTCTTCAAATTCGAGATGCAATCCTGATGCAACTAATTGTTTCGCAGGTACGGTCTCTGTTTTTGATCGCTCACCTAGCAATACAATCTGATTATCACCTTCAAGATAATCGATTTCCCAAATTGTCTTTGGCCAAAAATGTCCTAGCCCTCTCACCGCAATAAGAATTAGCAGGCCTACGACCATAATCATACTAATAGACACTGCACCTGCGTTTAACCAAACCCAAGGTGTGCCGCTTTTAAAGAAGCCTAGCTTTTCTGTATTCATAATAGTTATAAGCTACTGTATTTCTTTCTTAAGCGCTGGCGCACTATTTCCGCCACCGTATTAAAGAAGAAAGTAAAAATAAATAAAACAAATGCGGCCAAGAACAAAATACGATAGTGAGTACTATCCACTTCTGATTCTGGCAATTCGACCGCAACGTTTGCGGATAAAGTACGCATGCCTTGGAATATGCTGAAGTCCATTACCGGTGTATTACCTGTCGCCATCAATACAATCATTGTTTCGCCAACGGCACGACCGAAACCAATCATCACTGCAGAGAAAATGCCTGGGCTAGCTGAGAGTAATACTACACGGACTAATGTTTGCCATGGCGTAGCACCTAAGGCCAAAGAGCCTGAGGTTAAATGTTTTGGCACACTGAAGATTGCATCTTCTGCAATCGAGAAAATAGTGGGTATGACGGCAAAACCCATCGCGATACCAATAATCAACGCATTACGCTGATCAAATCCAATGCCGAGTTCTTCACCTAACCAAATTCGAATGTCACCATCAAAAAGCACTCGTTCTATAAAAGGTGAAACCCATACACATAATAAAGCGATAATCACTACAGGAATAATTAGCGCAGCAGCCTGCCACCCTTCAGGAATAAAGCGTTTGGTAGATCCAGGCAGTCTCCACCACACTAGGGATAGCGCGATAATACCAATTGGCATCAATATAAAAATACTAAATACGCCAGGCAGGTGTAGTTCTACAAATGGTGCAAGCCATAATCCGGCGAGGAAACCGAGAATTACCGTTGGCAATGCTTCCATGATCTCAATGGATGGCTTCACAATTGCACGCATTGGGGGTGCCATAAAATAGGCAGTAAAAATTGCCCCACAGATAGCCAACGGCATGGCAAACATCATTGCGTAGAATGCTGCTTTTAGTGTTCCAAAGGTTAGTGGTACTAAACTATATTTAGGTTCGAAGTCACTACTGGCAGATGATGACTGCCAGATATAATCTGGCTTAACATAATCTTCGTACCAAATTTTCCCCCACAACGCAGAAAGAGATGTTTCTGGATGATGATTATCAATATGCCAAGCTTTGATATTTCTATTTCGATCTTCTGCAATAAAGATATCCGCACGTGGAGCAACAGCCATTGTCTGTATTGCACTATCGCTAGCTGATAACGATAGTAGATCGCGCTCACTCGTGGTGTATAGGAACTTAATCTTTCCTGCCTGACTTGCAGCAATCACACCCTTACGTAGCTGCTCTGTTGCTATACTTTCTACCGGCGAGTTATCAATTTGTGTTTCGCGAATCTTATCGATACGAAATTCTAAATCGCCATCACTACGCACTTGGAACCATTGAGACAATTTACCGCTGCTATCACCGATTAATAATGAAATGCCACCCGTCAAAAATTTAAGAATAGTAGGACGCACATCACCCTCAGTGACTAATACTTTTTCTCTTAGATTGAAATTGTTTTCACGAATATCGTAAGCTGACAAACTACCATCCTGTGTCAGTATGTATCCCCACTCCTGTTCTGGATCAACCAGCATCCCAAGCATAGGATCGACAGTACTAATTTCATCTTTGTCACCTAATTCAAGCGAGGTTGTTTCATCAATAAAAGAAGACTCTTTTATGAATGATTGAAAAATGATTTTCCCGTCAGCTGTACGAGCCATTACTGACGTTGAATCTTCGTTATCTCCTATCGCAAAATCTAATATCGGCCCATCAGTGATAGGAAAAGGCTCTTCACCATAGGGGTATAAAATATCTGGGTGAATAATTCGACTAGTGTCAGTAAATTCTAATTGGTAGTCATGTTGAAAAAACAACAACTCACCTGAGTGCAAACCAACAGCCAATAATCCATTCGTCTCATTGACAACTTGGAATGAAGTGATGCTGTTACCAGGGGAGATAGGCAGACTTTTTTCCACCATAGTCTCACCATTTTCTACATTAAAAAACAGTAGGTTACCTGATTCTCCGACGCGCAAACCAATTTCAGCCTGCTCTTCGATGGCTAGATATATAGTTTCGTCATTTGCTCCTGGAGTCTGATATTGACCAATTTCTTCTATCGATGGTTGGCCAAATAATGGATACACCACACTAAGTAGAAATAGAAAAATTAATGCAATTGCGGCGATGACACTAATACCGCCAATTTCAACAATTCTACGTGCCACCATATCGATGGCTTTACGTATTTTCCATCTACGCTGGCCTTCGGCTATTCGATCTGAAGTATTACTGGCTTCCATTTCCTAAACGATTCTGAGTCATTGGTCGGGGGGTATTATATAAGAACAATTTGACTATGGGATAAAAAGAAAGCCCCATAAAAATTTATAGGGCTTTCATATACTAATGTTAACGCTGATCTTAGTTAGGCAAATTACATCCCTAATGATTTCAGAGTTTTCTCTGCCACTTTGGCCGGCAATGGAATATACCCATCTTTAACAACTACTTTTTGGCCTACTTTAGATAGCACCAACCTCATAAACTCACCCTCTAATGGCGAAAGCGGCTTATTTGGATGCTTGTTTACATAGACATATAGGAATCGTGCTAATGGGTATTTCCCAGATATAGCTGTTTCTGAAGTGGCATCAATAAATTTACCAGACTTACCTTTAGACAAAGGTAATGCACGTATACCTGTTGTTTTATAACCAATGCCAGAGTAACCAATACCATTTAATGACTGTGTCACTGACTGAACAACTGAAGCTGATCCAGGTTGCTCATTAACGGTTGATTTGAAATCACCCTTACATAGCGCCTTCTTCTTGAAATAGCCGTAAGTACCTGAGACTGAATTACGTCCAAATAATTGGATGTCTTTACGCGCCCAATCACCTGTTAACCCTAAGTCGCCCCACGTTGTCACAGTATTTTTTGCACCACATTTTCGTGTGCTAGAGAAGATCGCATCAACCTGCTTAATTGAAAGGCCTCTAATTGGATTATCTTTATGTGTGAATACAGCTAATGCATCAATCGCAACAGGCACCGCTGTCGGTTTGTAGCCATACTTTTCTTCAAATGCCGCAATTTCTTTATCTTTCATTTTACGACTCATAGGACCTAAGTTTGATGTGCCTTCAGTCAATCCTGGAGGCGCAGTAGAAGAGCCTGCTGCTTGGATCTGGATATTCACATTTGGGTAGAAACGCTTGTAGTCTTCTGCCCAAAGTGTCATCAAGTTAGCTAACGTGTCTGAACCAACACTTGATAGATTACCTGATACACCGCTTGCAACAGTGTAGTCTTTCAATCCTTCATCAACTTTTGCCTCGGCAAACACAGCATTAGTAGAAACGGCTACTAATGCGGTTACTGCTGCGGTCATATGCTTAAAGTTCATTTGTTCTCCTAAAAGTCGCCGTATTATCTCGGCATGTTTAATGTTGAAGCTGCACTCTAGTACTAGATTGTTACACCGGTATTACAATGAATGAGATTTAAACTAAGCCCCTATTGTTCATAAATATTTCGTTCTTCTGGGAAGAATAGCTCGACACTCGTTCCCACTTGTTTTTGACTGTTAATTCTTAATTCTCCATCGTGACGTTCCATTATGTGCTTAACGATAGACAATCCCAGTCCTGTACCGCCCATATCACGTGATCGCCCCATATCTATACGATAAAAGCGTTCAGTCAAACGAGGGATATGAGTCTCCTCAATACCATCGCCTTCATTGGTCACGGTTAATAATGAACCACCTTCACTGCGCCGTTGCCAGCAAATCTCAATAGAAGAATCTGCAGGTGAATATTTAACCGCATTATCGATAATATTCTGTATAGCACTTTGTAATTCTCGATAGTCACCATTAATTTGAACATATGTATTAGCATCCAAATCAAATTGCTGGTTTTTGTAGATATCAGATGACTTCAGTAATTCGACCCCTTCGCGTATCAACATAGTAATATCAATTTTTTCTGACTGACTGCTTGTGAGCGGCAGACCTTCTAATCTCGATAACGATAATAAATCTTCAATCAAGCGCTTTAATCGCTGCGCCTGCTCTAAGGCACCATCAACACCGCGTCGGGTCAATGGTGTCATTTCTTCACGTAACGATAATGTCTCCAAGTAGCCAATGATCACAGTTAGTGGTGTTCGCATCTCGTGAGAAGCATTGGATACAAATTCTTTGCGCACATTTTGGAGGCGTAACAGGTCGCTATGGTCATGTACAATAAGTAATTTTTTACCATCGTCATAGGTAACCACTCTCAGGATAAGATCATTTTCCGAACTATCTGCTGAAGAGAACTCTAATGGTTCCTCAAATACTTGGTTATTTAAATAGCTAGTTATTTCAGGGTCACGCACAATATTATCGATGCGTTGACCAATATCACGATATAGATCAATTTTTAATAACGCTTTTGCTGCTGGATTTGCCCATTCAATAATCTGCATTTGATCAACAATCAACATAGCGTCTGGCATAGCTTTAGTCGCTGCATCAAATTTAGCCAATGAACGCTCTAAGTTCATTTGCTGTTCGTTATGTCCTTTTTTGATATCACACACCTGTGTGATGATTTGATAAGCGGAACCATATAGATTTGGCGCTGTTTCGATGGACGCACCAGATATTAGCCAACGACGCAAAAGCATTATTTGGCGTAGGTGCCAAATAATGAACCCAAATAAACCTATAGATATAGAGAAAGCCCAGTGGCCACTTACATAGCCAACCATCAAGCTAACAATAAAAACAAATAGGGCTAACCTTAGCTCAACCCAGAATGTAGCTATCCGCATTATTTCTCAACAATGAAGCGGTAACCGTAACCTCTTACTGTTTGAACCATTTCATGGCAGTGATAAGGCTTTAATAATTTCCTCAAACGCAGAATATGTACATCAACAGTTCGCTCTTCAACAAACTTGCTGCGACCCCATACAAAATCTAACAACTGGGCTCGACTGTAAACTTTATCTGGATGCGTCATAAAAAACTCTAATAAACGGAACTCGGTAGGCCCCACCTCAATTTGCGTATCATCAATGATTACATG
>JBGCDS010000027.1:0-79805 GCA_045105615.1 Gammaproteobacteria bacterium | reverse complement strand
ACCGAATATTACGAAACGACAAAAATAACAAAGATATTTTATGCAATTCTTACAAATCCTTATCCTTATTGGAGCGTTATTCTACTTTCTGGATTAGGTACTTTTCTCTCGATTCGTTTTGGCGATGAATTGATGGATGTTGCTCATCATAGAGATAGAGAATATTTTCATAAACATGGATATAAACATGAGCTGCTTATATTAATTTTTTTCATAGTTGTTTTTATAGGATATTATGAACTTATCGCTTCATTAGGCATTGATACTAAATGACCGCTATTGAGCCGATAGCAGACATAGAGCATCTATAAAATTTTTGGAAGATAAATAGTAATGAGATGGTTAAATTTAATATTTTGGATCGCGCTATGCATGTTGGCTGGATTTATAGGTTCGCTGTTTAGTCCGGGAGAGTGGTATCAGTCACTACAAAAACCCCTGCTAAATCCACCAAATATTATATTTCCAATTGTTTGGAATATTTTATTCGTTTTAATGGGTATTGCTGCATGGCGAATCGGGGAGAAGCAAAGGAAAACCATAAGCCTTGCATTAGCCTTATTTATAATACAACTTTGTTTTAATGCTTTATGGTCATATCTATTCTTTGGGATGCAGAGTCCAGGTCTTGCGCTCATTGAAATTCTATTTTTGTGGATATTGATTTTAGTTACGACATTTATATTTTATAGGATAGAAAAAATAGCTGGCATTTTACTGATTCCTTATTTGGGGTGGGTGAGTTTTGCGATTTATCTCAACTATTCAATTTATTATTTGAATCAGTAACCTGCTTAGAATGTTCGCTATTGGCTGGTATGCGCTATATGCTGAGAGGGGGTAAAGGGGTCAGTATCCTTTATTTGATTATCAACGTTGATCAATTTTTAGTTTTAAGCTAGCAAGCAATCCTGCAAAAGCAAACGCAGCTAAAATCATGAAAAAGTATTGATGTCCTTGAATGCCGGGGTAGGTATCGACTAATCTGCCTGCCATATATAGAATAAATACATCAGGTAAAAAGCCAATCACAGAAACTAACCCTACTGCGGAACCGGTGAGCGTGCGTGGTAACTGATAGTGTTCAAATATTGCAAAATATAAAGCACGTAAAGCAAATACAGCGGTAAATGTGATCATGACATTACTGACGAATATCCATGCCAGGTGAGGTGCGGGTGTTGAAAATGCAAAGTACAGATTCGTTAGCAGAAACACACCAAAACTTAATATCAGCATTTTAACCGGATGAGTGTGATCTGCGATGACGCCAGCTAACACAGCAGCAACTGGACGGAGCCATGCAGCTAATGTCACTAGCTTTGCGGCTTGTATAGCATCGTAGTCATAGGCTTCAACCGCATATAATGATAAATGATCTAATCCTTTATAACCGGCATAGGCGCAAAGTATGATGACTGCTTGCCACCTTACTGCGAGAATACGAGTTATTTTTTTAATGTTTGTAAAAAAGTGGTTAGAAATTGAATTAGGTAAATTTTTTGATGAGTGATTTGAGTGTGTTTTCAAGCTAAACCACACTAGTACTCCTGTTAGTAACGTAACTAAAGTATATGCATAAATGACAATGCTAAAGGTGTATTGTTTTTCTACTAAGGTAGCAGTGTTATAGCCATCTGGAAAAGATAATTCAAATAGCAAAACGCCTAAAGAGGCTAGGGCCACTGCTAATAATCCTCGCCCACCTTCTAATAATCCAAATGCCATCCCCTGTTGTTGCAAGCCTCCCCATTCACGTGTTGCTCGAATGAGTGCGCCCCAAAACAGCATGATAGTCGTTAAGCCGAAAAACGCGAACACTATCAATGATTCTGTGTAACCAGGAAAACTAGCTAGATATAACCCCCCTAATCCTGTCAACCATAAGGAGACTGCTAATAGTTTATGTGTGGGAAAGCGATCAGCAAGTAAACCACCGGGAAAATAAGACAACATGGCAACGATGCCATAGAGTCCTTGGATGGCGCCTAACTGTGTGGTGGTAAGTTCAAATACTTCCAGCATGGTAGGACGAAAGAAGCGCGCTAAATGGAATGGTAGTGCAAAGATTATTTCGCCCGCTATAATTAAGCTGATAATGGCAGCAACTTTTTTTATGTCTACTCTAACGCTAGTAAATGAATTGCTCACTTTGAAATATTCTTTGTATGAAATAATTTCATGATAAATAGAAGCATGTAGGGAAAGACTTTATTTGCTTGTGAATGTGTCTTGTCTGTGTGCTCAATTTATGCCCTCAGATACCTATTATTTGCCAATAGTCCGTTTATTCCTATCAATGACTAGTGGTCTCGATGATACTCGTAGTAGTTTATATCGTTGGGGTGTCTTATGGAGTTTATTTTACTAGCATTGGAATCTTTGTTTTCTGAGTTATTCTCTATGTGGCTGTTACTTGCGCTGGTACTTATTTTGATTGGTTTGTTTCTTGTTGTAGTGATGATTTATATGCGTCTTTTTGGTGTGCGAGTATCAGGCAGGGTGGTTGGAGCGATTAATCACAAGCGAGTTAAAAAGAAAGTTCGAAATGGAAAAGAAATCGAACGTGTTAAGCATACTCTCTATCCTGTGTTTGAATACATCATGCCGAATGGTGAGGAGTTTACATCTCTGAGTAGTGAGGGTGGTACAGGGACGTTGAAATACAAGACTGGACAAGAAGTGAGTTTAATCGTGTCCCCTGCAAAAAATTATCACGATGTTTATGATGCTAGTAATTTTGCAGCGTTTATTATTGGTTTAATATTTCTTGCTAGCGGGGTTGGTATTATTTACAGCGTGGGACAGCTGTATAGCGTATTTGGCATGGGGATTATTTCATTGGGGATTGGGGTGTTGTTACTAATCTATCGAATTATCACCGATAAAAAAGATAAGTTTATGAAGAGAAGCGACTTTATAAAAAATCATAAAAAATTTGATTTGCAAGAAGTGAAGCCGGTCGAAAGCTTTCGAAGTTAAGCGCAGCATATAACAAGCAAAAGAGCCAGACTCGAAGCTTTAAGTCTGGCTCTTTTGATTAAATGATTACTCTATCTTCATTGATATCACCGGTCTGTCTTCCAATGTCCATTGGTGCATAGAGCCATCGTATAATTTTACGTTTTTATTGCCCAGAATTTCATGGAATACAAACCAGCCACCAGAGGCCATATGGCCGCTATTGCAATAAGTGATTATATCTTGTTGGTCATTAATGCTTAATGCTTTGGATAGTTGCTTGAGTTCGCTGGAAGCTGAAAATTTAACGGGTGCGCTGCCATTTGAAATTAGGTCAATTGGAAATATTTTGGCTGTAGGTATATGGCCCTTGGCCTTAGCCTTACCACTTTTAGTGGTTCCTAGATATTGGCCAAGTGAGCGAACATCGACTAGTTGAGTAGCATCATTGTTGGAAGCTGTATGGACGTCATCGCTGCTGGCGAATAGATTTTTCCTCTCTGATGATGCTTTCCAGTTACCAGGAGGATGATTGATTAAGGAAGTTTCAATATCTAGTCCATCGATTAACCACTGTGCAGTGCCGCCATTTAATATTGAAACTTTATCGTGACCAAAGTATTTCACCTGCCAATACATGCGTGATGCCATTGTTAGATCAAAGCCAGACTCTGCGTTAGTCGCGATGACCACGTGACTGTCTTGATCAACTCCAGCCTGTTGCATAAGGGTTTGAAATTGTTCGCTAGAAACAACCATATGTTTAACGGTTTTGCCATCAATTAATCGGTCGCCACGTACATTCTTATACAAGACTAATCGTGCATCTGGAATGTGCCCGCCTACACGTGATAATGATAGCTTTCCAGTGTTTTTGTTTTTATTGAATGCAGGCTTACTAACAAAGCTTTTTTTGCTCGTTCTCACATCAAGCACAACAACATTGCTTATTTGTGAGGCTAGCCATTCTGTTTCTACTAAAGGTGCGGGAGAACTACTGCTAGCAAAGGCGTTGGATAGATTAAGAAAAATCAGCAATGTAATAGTGAGGCGTAAAAAAGTCATGTATAAACCCAATTAAGTGATGGTAATAATATAGGCATTTTAACAGGAATCATTCAAAGCATAATCTTTTTGTGTGGTGATTTTTGCAGTACTAGTTACTAGGAGGTTAGGAGAGTGAAATAGGTTAGTGAAATTAATTGGTGATAGGGCACAGTTTTTTTAAGGGATATAATTAATATGTCATCGTAAGCATCTGTGAAAATAGGAGTTATATGTGGATAGTGTAGAGCGGGAGGGTTTTAAAAATGAATGGTCTGTCCTTCAAAATCAAAGTGATAGCTATGAAAAATACTCGCTGATTATCAAATTAATTAATATAGGATTAGTGGGCGTAGCTTATATAACAGGCAGTATGGGTATTTTTGTGCTCTGTATGTTGTTAGTGCTATGGATGCAAGATGCTATATGGAAAACCTATCAATCTCGTATTGAATATCGCTTATTACAAATTGAAGGCTATTTATTGAGTGATGTTAATGAAAAGGCTTATCAATTAAATAGTGATTATCAGAAAAATCGTCCGGGCAGTATTGCGTTAATTGGTGAATATCTTCGTCAAGCGATTAGGCCTACAGTTGCATTTCCTCATGCAGTGCTAGTGTTTATCTTTGCTTTGTTTTTGTAAAGTTATTATCTCAATATATGGGATGATGATAGCCCGTATGGTTTGAAGATCAGTATCCTTTATGGCAAGTTTTAATTCTAATTAATGCTAGGTAAAGTCTCCTGATAGAATATTATTAGCTATTGTATTTGGATGTGAATGATGAGCGATGTAGAAGGAACAAAATTATCTAATTGGCAGGTGGTGAAAAGCGTGCTTGCATCTTTTGTTGGAATTCAAAGTAGTAAAAATTTAGAGCGCGATGCTTCGAGTAATAGCATGGGTAGATTTGTTGTTATCGCTTTCGTGCTTGCGGTGGCTATACATGGATTATTGTATTTATTGGCTTTGTATATTTCATGGGTGACCGGGGTTGAGTAACGAATGATTATTGTATTTTGAGAACTTGATTCTATTCAGAAAATCTTTTTGAGTCCTATTGCACAGACAGTATTTGCTGAAGGAATTATTATGGATGCATGGCTTCTGAAAATACTGTCTCTGCTGTTAATCGATTTACAAATACATTTGTACTTGCCGGTCTTGTGGCCTTAGGTGCGATTGGGGTCGTTAATCTATTTGCTGAGCGTATTGGCTTGGGTCTAGGCTTCGTTATTACAGCATTGATATTGCTTCGCGTATTTGTATGGATAGAAAAATCCAAATCCTAAATGAAACGTCAGTAAATGTTAACGTTTAATGCTACTTTGTATTAAATTAATCTCTCCACTTGCTGAATACGTAATCACTATCTTTTTGTGATGTATGACATGCGTAGCATGCTTCTTTATAATTATCGCCTACAACAGGGTTATCAGGATTTCCTGCGCCAAATCCTTCAAATCCCCATCCGGCAGTTTCTCTAAATCGTTCAGAGTCTTTAGTCATTAATCCAAGAACTTTCCTATTGCTTTCTATAATTGCGTGGTCACTTTCAGAAATATCTAATAAGTCGAAAGCGATAATAGAACCATCTGGAAAGCTGCCAGTTTGATAGCCAATTAAAGCCTGTTCATTGGCATAAATATGATGCATGCCACCAAACGATGCATGAAGAGGATGACCTGGTTGGATTATCATGCTTTTAATATGTGTCCAATGTCTGTAATCGCTTGGATAATCAATCGTTGATTCTGCGTGGGCTAGTGTGATGATTAAGCAAGCAGATGTAATTCCTTTAAGCATTGTTGTGAATCGTGTCATTGTTAGCTCCTAAGATATTCTGTTAAAGCAGTGAATTTAGAGATAAGGTAGGTGCATAATAAATTTCTGACAAGTAAGCACTTTTTAGATAGATACTTACTAAGTGGTGTAAATCATGGAAAACCAAGGTAAAAATAATAATTCAAGCGTCACAGTGTCGCGCATGGTGGAAGACATTGTTGGTTGCAAATGGTCGTTATCAGTTATTGAGGCTGTGAAAAACGATATTGTTCGCCCTGGGGAAATACAACGTTCAATTGAAGGCATTTCGACAAAGGTATTGAATGAGCGCTTTAACAAAATGCTGCGCTATGGAATTCTTGAGAAAACTATTTTTCCTGAAGTGCCTCCTAGAGTGGAATATCAACTAACAGCGTTCGGAAATAAATTTATAATTATCCTTGATCAAATCAGCGCATTGCAAAGTGAGATGCAGTGTACTAATTTAGAATAAATGGTTGAGTGTGATCTAGCAGAACTGAAATCAATATTAGGAAGTGCATCGCTTGAAACATGCTGAAGCAAAAAGCTGTTATATATATAACGCTACTTGTAAAGTAGTCTAGAAGTGATTATGGCTAGAGAAAAAGTGAAGGTGGTGACAGTTTGTTTGCGCGGACGCTTAAACTAAAAGACAGTGATAGTTAAAGCCAGTTGATGCTTGGCGGCTTCAGTATGGTGTGTTTAATCTTGTGGTGAGATTTTGCTAAAGATAATCAATGGCCGTGTGAACAAGAATGTCCGCACGACCATTTAATAACTTATGGTTTTTTTGGTATCGTATACGCCACTTCTTTCTGGAATGGTGTCCAGGTAGTGTCATAACCAACATAACCTTTATCATCTGCTTGTTTCTGAGTCGTTTTCAGAAAACGTGACTCACCCTCTGGTACATGGGGTCTGGTTTTTTTTGCATCACTCATAAATCACCCTTCGATTTAAAAAAATAGAGATTGTTCGAGCCGAGAAGTGTAGCAAACTTGCACCAGGCAATGGCATTTTTCTGTTTATGCATAGCAAAAATATATCTATAGCGAGCCGTTATTGAGGGTAACCTAGGCTTATTGAGACTGCTAGATTGTTCAATATTTGATCTAAATTCCTGGCGTTATCAATAAACACCTATTGTTGAAAAAATTACCTTAGTCAGCTGATGAAATTCGTCGTATATAACCAATGGGATCAATTGCCTGAGAGTGCCAATGCACTGTTTGCTCAGGGTGAACAGGCGTCGCTATTCTGCTCTCGAGCCTGGTTAGAAGTCCTTGCTAACCAGGCTTTGGCTGAACATCAGTCAATCCAGCTAGTGTGTGTATTGGAGGCTGAAAGGGTATTGGCGGTTCTGCCGATGATGACAAGCCCTCGCGATGGCTTGAGTGCATTAAGTAATCATTACACCACGCTCTATTCTTTGTTGATCACAAATAATCACCAGAGAGATGCTATTAATTTTTGTCTGGTAGAGGGGTTGTCTCAAATTGCTCCTCGCGTTATTCAGTTTGAGCCCATCGATGACAGCGATGACAATATGACCTGCTTGCGACAGGCGATGACATCCTATGGGTTTGAAAGCCATACTTACTTCCGTTTTTACAATTGGAGTCATCCTGTTAATGGCCAATCATTTGCTGAATATATGGCGGAACGACCAGCCAATATTCGCAATATGATTGAGCGTAAGCAACGCAAACTCGAGCGTGAACATGGTTATGATATTCGACTGTTTCAAGATGTAGATATTGAGCAGGCGCTGATAGATTACCAAATGGTTTATCAGGCAAGCTGGAAAGCCAATGAGTTGTTTGCTGAGTTTACACCGAACTTAGTGAAAAGAGCCGCTGGGCTAGGATGGTTACGACTTGCCATTCTTTACATTGAGCAGAAACCTGTAGCAGCTCAAATATGGTTTGTAGTTAACGGTAAAGCTAATATTTACCGACTTGCTTATGATGAGCTTTGGAAAAATTATTCGCCTGGATCGATATTGACTCAGTACTTAATGCGTCACGTGATTGATAAAGACAAAGTGTCAGAGATTGATTTTCTTACGGGTAATGAGCGTTACAAGCAGGACTGGATGACAATGCAAAATGAACGAATAGGTGTGCGCTTCTTAAAAGCCGTGACACAAGAAAGTACTTTTAGTCGAATGATTCGATGGATGAAGAGTAAACGTTAGATTTTCGTTGTTGTGAATATCCGCTATTGGCACAATGGTGATTATAGATCACACGCTGATTAGCGTAGATATCCCAAGATTATCGTAAAGCTCTACGAATTGCATACACACACAGCAATGAAGTAATGATTGCTCCCAAACCGAATACCCCTCTTGCCAGGAAAATGTTCAACTCCTTAGATAAAAACGGAATGCCACCAGAGAACCCATCCGAAGGTGAGAAAAGAGATACCCATATTCCAATGGCTGCAAAGCTGAAACAAATAATTGCTGCTAAAATATCAATCAAACGATCATGCTGTCTAAATAAGATCATGCATCCTGAAATTATAAAGACTAAACCACATAGGCCGATGATCCACATTGGAGCAAAAATGGATTCACTATCTACGCTTAAAAAATCAAATGCAATTGCCAGCAGATATAATCCAAGCAAAACACATATCCAACCTAAAAAAGGGTGTGATTTGTTGATTTTCTCTATCTTACTCATAACAATATAGCTTTTGAACTTTGTTTGCATTCGGCACAAAAGCGGTCATTCACAACTTTAACACCAGCTTGCTTGTGTAGATGAGCCTCTAAGGAGCTCCTCAATATTAGCTTGCATCACCCTATATCCAATATTTCCAAATAAATTTTGCCTGCCTTCATTCATTACAAAGGAAGGGCTACCCTTAATTCCATATTCATGAGCCTTTTGGTAATCAGTCGTTAACGAGGCTAATGCAGTGCCATTGTTTAAAGTAAAATTGATTTTCTCAGTATTAATACCTGCTTGCTCTAATAAATTAAAAATTGTTTCTAGATCGCTGATATCTTTTGATTCAATGAAAAATGCTCTCCTAAGCACATATGCAAATTCCATAGATAATTTTTTAGTATGGGATAGCTCTATGGCTTTTAAAATCATATGAGCATTTGCTGAAGTGGTAGGCCGCGTAACCCGCCAAACATCAGAACTTACTGGAGCAGATTCATATGGAGATGCTGCCGCTACTACATGTTTGTTAAAACCCTCATGCAACCCTTTATTAGCCCATTGAGTTTGTATTCGAGTTTCAGTATCTCCAAAAAGATCAATATATTGATAACGAATCTCTATTTTATCTTTGAATTCTTTCTTTAATTCTTCAATTCTTCGTTCGGCTATCCAAGCCCAAACACAGAGAATGTCAGAAAAATAGTCTATCGATAGTGGCTTATTATTCATGATAATTCTATTGTGCTTATGTCATCTTGCGGCGCAATAGCAGGCATAAAAAAGCCCACATTAAAGTGAGCTCTTGGTAATAATTTATAATATAGACAAGTTAAATACTTTGACGCCTATTAAAACTTATGAGTCCTAAAATGGCAGAACCAAATAACCATATTGCAGCGGGTATAGGAACTACTGTACTAACATAGCTGTCACTTCCACCGGCCGTGCCGATTGATCTAACATGATAGCCAAATCTAAGGTCCCCACTATTAATTGCTGAAACAACAGCATTGAAATCAGCAAAAGATCCAAGACCAAGAGTTATGCCTAGTATGTCGATACTTTCATTAACACCATTAGCAGGAGGTCCAGGATTCACGTCAGCAGAAAGAGTAGCTGTAGCTGAAAATCCAACATTGTTACCACTTGGTAAATTTCCTGGATTAGCACCGCCGCCAGAAAAGTTTGTCACGCCTGCTAAACTATTCAAAACAGACGAAGGACCAAGAAGGCTGCCGCCATCGTCAAAGTAAACTTCTGCAATGTTTGATGCGATGCCCACATCGTTTCCTACTGTAAACAAGACCTGATTGGCATTTAGCATGAGCATAAATTCACTATTAGCTTCTGTAGCATCCCAAACTGTAATAGATAATTGGTTTGTCAGATCTTCAACATTATTATTTGTAATTTTCTCAAAGCCATAACTGACCATCGCAGAATGTGCTTGGGATTGGAGAATCAATACTAATAAAAGGGTTTTTGAGGCTGTAACTAATTTATTCATGGTGGATTTCTCAGGTATTTTTTTATTATTACTCAGACGCATTGTATTCTCATAGTTAATAGAAAGACACCATTGCCTTGGTAACATTGACGACTTTATATTTTTATCAATAAGTTACTAAAGACAACTAAATGATATTAACAAGAAAATGAAGAATGTCTGCAATGGTTTGAAAGCGGTCATTAGTACAATGAGCCGCTAATCACCAAAAGGGTCATCCGATAACATTAAGATAATATAGGGTGCATAGGTTAATACTGCACCTTGGCTTGATTCAAGTTTGTCAAAAACAATGGCGACTTCAACCAACTTAGAATGATCTTGTGGTGTTTGTTGGAGTGATGCTAATGCTGAAATGAGCGGTTTTATCTCATCATTGTTAATATAAGTTTGCAGCATATTGATTGAATGTTTAATGCTTTCTACATCGACTTTTTTAGCTTTGCTGATATCAGCCGGGGAGGTTTCGTCGAACTCTGGGGGCTGTTCAGTAGAGTTGTTATTGAGTTCAGCAGGTTTAGTGACCACGTTAATTCCAGAGATAGAATTGTATTCTTCTAAGGCTCTTTTTTTAACAGCATTAACAAAATCATTAAATTCAGCCACATTGGGTTTAGATAAAGCCAGTGCTACCAATGGTTCGCCATTCACGCGGCTAAGGAATTCTAAATGTGTTTTAGTGATCACAGGTTCTGGGTTAAGCACGGCCAGTGTGACACTAAGCATCTCTTCTTTGACGCGCGACTTGATGCGGATGTTAATCTGGTCATCGTCCAGCTCAAATTCATGAGTTGGTTTAAGTAAGTGCTTTTGGGTAAGTTTGAGGCTCATATTTTTTAGAGGTTAGGCCGGTTACATGTATCAATTTTGCGAACTATTTTTGCAGACCAGCAAAGACATCAAATTCCATTTTTGCTTTGGCTTTAACGGCATCAACAAAAGCATTAAATTTTTCGGCGTTAGGTTTGTTCAAGGTTAAAGAAATCAGTGGGCCACACTTTACGCGGCTATGAAAATGTAATTGTGTTTTAGTGATGACAGGTTCTGGGTTGAGTATCGCGACATCTATATCAAGTTCTTTATTGCTTTTCAGCAGACTACTGATTTTAACCTTGATGACATCATCAATAAGCTCAAGCTCTTGCGTGCCATGTAGTAAATTTTTTTGAATTAATTTGTGCGTCATAGGGGCGATGCTATTTTTAATGCTCAGTCTTGGACATGTCGATCATTTCGGAGACTTCGAGTGTGCCGTTAATTTCTCGGAACGGACATGATTTTGCGGCGTCAAGCGCTGCCTGCATGGATTCAAATCTTAGGATACTCATACCCGACATGAGTGTGGTCGTTCCAGGTTCGGTCTTTCCATCGGGGTGTACTGTATGAGTATCTTTAAATGGAATGGCTGGGCTGATCACAGCATCACCTAGCTCGGATAACCACCCCTGGTATTTTTCAAAGTGCTTTTTGCCTTCTTCAGGGTTGGTAGGGTAATCACCCCCAAGGTATATAAAAATGAACTGTGGCATGACCAATATCCTCTCGTTTCTAATTACTCATAATACAACGTTCTCGGTGTTGCGGTATTGCCTTATGCGTATTTGGTAGAAAATTATTAGAGATAATGAATACCATCTCTACGTTTATGAATATCAGGTTGGCCTTCAGTTACACCGCGTAATCTAGCTTCGACGCGGATGGAATCCATGAGTGCTTGATCCACGATTTCTGGATAAAGTTTATAAAATCGTCCTACCTCAAGTGCATGTTTGCGCGCGTTGATTTCCAGCTTTGCTCGCTCTTTTTGATGTAGCCCATGTAGCATGAGTAAACGCGGCGATTGTCGTTGTAGATAGCGCTGACATAACTCTGCGCTGCTACTTTCTCCCCAATCCTGCTTTAGCAGTAACGGTGGGAAAGAGTCATCCTTAATATCTTCCCGAGTAAACCACTGTGCCTTGGCATAAAAGCCTGCACGTTCAGCAACTAAGCGTTCTACTTGGTAATTAATCGGCGCATATTCATCAGATATTTCTTGTTCAGATCTGTCTATTGGCATCACAGCTGCGGGTAGAGCAGTCCATTCTGCACGTTCTGGAAATGTTTTCTTTTGATCTTCTTGCGTGCATGAATAGATGAGCGCTAATGGTGACTGGTCTTTGCCGTCAAGCAACCAATATTCAAAGATATCTTTCGCAGGAAATGGTAACTGTGCATCAGCAAGGTAGTGTAATAATTCCATAATGCGATCGTCGATATCTTCATCATTATTGTCATTACTTTCACTTTTATCCTGCAATGAAGCTAATGTTTTCTGACGGATATCACTATCTTTAATCATCGCTACTCGAAAGTAGCGTTTAACATTCTGTTGATCGCTATTTGAATCTAATGAGTTTTTGGGCGAATGTAGAAATTGAATTTCCCAAGTATCACAATCTAGCGTCAGTGCACGAGCGCTGTCTGACTCTACGATTTGCATCTGCCCAGAATAAGGAGGCATTAAGCGTTGTGAGTAGGCTTTGATCAATTGAATGCACTTTACGGTTATTCGCTTAATTTGAAATCATAGAACATTCTATGCGCCATCACACTGGGTAGATCAGTATTCAAGTTTTCTATCCAGTACAAGAATGTTTATGAGCAGATTAAATCTGTAGTAATTTGACTAATTTTTTAGACTCATCTCTTCGTTCTTCAGCCAGTTTCTGATAATTCGTCAAGTCTGCACTGGCAAATAATTGGGCAATGGCATCAAATTCAGAAACCGCTCTTAACGCCATCTCGACATGATCTGATTCGGTTGCTAAGGCGTGCATGGCTGATGCGCGATTGGCAGTAACCATTGCCCACATCATCGGCACATCATCTTTTGCTAATGCTTTTAAGGTGGCATCATAAATAGGAATCGACTCTTCAAGTGATTGAATGTCTTCCTCATGCTTGCCTAAAGCTTGTAGAGTGGCCGCAACATTATTTTGTGTGATTGCCCAGCCATAAGCTGATTTGTCAGGGGTACGTTCTGCCATGGCGTTACGCATGACAACAACGGCTTGTTCTAGTGTTCTTGAACCTTTGCGATGTGTTCCCAATAGGCATAACACATTACCGACACTGCATAATGCCGTTGCCCAGTCGTCTGGATGCTCTTCTCTTTTTAAGCCTGTCGAAGCCTGTTTAAAGATATCAGCCGCTTGTTTTAAGAAACCTGTGTCATCTTCCAGCTGTCCTAGTGTTTGCATGACAACACCTAGACTGTATTGAGTACTGGCCCACTCATATGGCATCTCTTCAAGAGTGCGCACTTCTAGCGCTAACTCGTAAGACATGGCTGCCTGTTCAAGAAAATGTGAGCTACCACTGCGTTGTCCGATGAAGCCCATTATGTCGCCAATGTTGTGATGAATTGCAGACCACCTTGCTGGGTCTTCTTCCTTGTCTACCATCATTTGCAAGCCTTGGAATAGTTCGATGGCTTGCTGAAATACATGAGCGCCACCGAGTCTTAGTTCTCTGACATCGGCGGTGTCGACTAAGGTTTTTTGTGAGTTAGCCCATTCAATGAGTGTTTCTTTATTCGGGGCTATCTCAAAGAAAGTTTCACCATAACGATCAATTGCTTGAGTGAGTGCTTTACATACTGGCGAGTCACTATCAAGTAGTTTGATAATATGCGAGGCTTTGTTTTGAAAACGCCATACTATTGGAACGTTTAGTCCTGGGGTTAAAAGCGTTTCGGCATATAAATTGTGAGGCAAGTTAACACTCCGTGTTATGGGGATAGATAAATTAACTAATAGGTTCTAATTAATAGGCTCTACACGCTGATCTTTACCTACAATCTCACTAATATCTGGTTCAGCGTTCACCGGCCCACCGACTTCGATTTCTTCTGGTGTTGCATCGCGTACAGTGAGAATTTCAAGTTTGAAAATCACTTCTCGTTCGCAAAGTGGATTGTTGCCGTCAATGGTCACCGATTTTTCGTCAACTCTTGTGACTAGAAAACTCTTTGTTTGACCTTGATCATTTTCCATCAAGATAGACATGCCCACTTCGCGGTATTCTTCAGGCACGTTATCGATATGGTCGGTAAATACTAATGACTCATCACGAGGGCCATATAGAGTATTGCAGTCAATGGGTGCATCGATGAAATCACCTACAACTTTGCCTTCCAATGCTGAAGTCACCTGAGGTGCAAAAGCTTCGGTAATACCGTGAATATAACCAATAGGGTATTCGACTGAGGTTAGCACCTCGTTAGATTTTGAATCGATGATTTTGTATATCAATTCAACAAGCTTTCCATTTTCGATAACATCTTTAGTTGTTTCATTCATGGTCGTATTCCTGCCCGTAATTTATTCAATCAATTGCGGGTTAAATTAAAAAATAGCGGCAGCAAAAATTTTAATCTCTTCGCGTTCATAACCAAGGACAAAACGTCCTAGCCATTCACCTTCTTTTTTTGTGCTTCTTACGCGATATAAAATAGTGATGTGTTCTCCGCGACGGATAATGCCAAGGAAATCGTAATCAGTCTGCAGGTTTCTGGTGAGTTCGCTTTTTGCGAATTGTTTGCCTACTTCGACTTCGTTTAAGCCTATTAGTAAGTCGTAGGAGAAGTTGCGGATGAATTTGCCATATTCACCTTCGTTTGAGTACTTGATGAGGTCGTCCCACATCGGGTTTGCAATAGCTAGAATTTCTTCGTCAGTTTTATCAATTATGTTCATGGGTAAATCTATAGTGTGTGAGTGATAAAAGGGGTCAGTACCCTTTAAATTCTTTAATGATTTTTTAAAGGGTACTGACCCCTTTTATATTTATGGATTTTAAACGATTTTTAACTAAAAAAGGCCAACAGTTTTGCTGTTGGCCTTTTTTAGTTAAAGCTGTGAAGTACAGGGGATATCTAATTTTGAATACCCCCTGTCGTTAAGACTACTTACGCAACTTTTTCCTCTGCATCACTAACTAAGTGATAGCAAGGAGCTTTTTCCATGGTGTACTCACCAGTTTTAGGATCACGACGTGAAACAGTTAATACATGCCAATTTTGGTCATCTAGTTTCATCGCGTCACCACGGTAGTAGTAACCAGGCCAACGAGTTTCCTTGCGGAATAAAGTGTGTTGTAACACAGCTTCAGAAGAGAGTTGACGATGCTTTAATTCCCATGCGCGAAGTAACTCATGGATATCTTCAGCAGCAATCTTCTCTAAGTCTTCCTCAAGCATCTTCATCTTCTTGAGACCGATGTTAAGTAGCTTGTCGTTGGTCATATAGCTAACAGTTACACCACCAGCGTACTCGTCCATTAGCTTTTGCAAGCGATCAAGACCCTGACGTGGGTTGATGTAATTAGGATTGACTGAACCCGCAGTAATCTCATTGCGATAGATTTTATAATGTTCCATCGGCTTGAAGATTTGCTCACCGCGTCTATCAATTTGCTCTTGAGAAACTCTAATGCCTTCTGCTTTTCCATCATCGATGTATTTGCATGCAGCCTTAGCAGCTAAACGACCTTCTGTGAATGAGCCAGAAGAGAATGCGTGTGGTGTACCACCAGCAGCATCACCTGCGCCGAATAGACCTTCAACTGTTGTCATACGGTTGTAACCCCAGAAGTACTCATCTGGTGCGATATCTTCTGGACCTGAGACCCATGCACCACAACCGGTGGCATGTGAACCCATTACATATGGCTCTGAAGTTGTTAGTTCAGGGTTCTCATATTTAGGATCGACGTCAGTTGCTGCCCAAAGGACGGCTTGACCAACTGTCATACCTAAGAAGTTATGCCAACCAATTTCTTCAAGATGAGGATCTTGGAACGCTTCCATGGTAACCATGTGAATCGGTCCGCGACCTGCATTTACTTCGTTGATGAATGCATGGTTACGTAAGCAAGTTGGAATTGGTTTATGAGATAAATGCTGACCTTCTGTATCGAGGTATTCTTTACCAACCATTTTCGATA
The DNA here is from genome assembly GCA_045105615.1 of Gammaproteobacteria bacterium. GTDB lineage: Bacteria > Pseudomonadota > Gammaproteobacteria > UBA4575 > UBA4575 > UBA1858. Next base: position 63,814 of record JBGCDS010000027.1, on the reverse strand, counting down.
ATTCAGGGAACCACTTTGACTCATACTCTTCGCCGACACCATTCTGTGTGTAAGTCTTAAGGTGTAAGAAGTAAGCACCTACTGGACCGTAGCCGTCTTTGAAGCGCGCTAACACAATACGGTTTTCCATCTGTGTCATTTTCGCGCCTGCTTCAATTAGCAAGCCGTAAGCTGAACCTGATGACCATGGTGCATACCAAACACGACCTGCACCTTCACCCACTGAACGAGGCTTGAAGATATTTGACGCGCCACCGGCAGCACAAACAACAGCTTTAGATTTGAATACGTGATAATCACCCGTACGTACGTTGAAGCCAACAGCACCAGCAACACGATTTTCTTTTGCATCATCCATTAACAAATGAGTAACACAGATACGGTTGAATACTTTGTCTGCTGATTTTTTAGCAGCTTCAGCCACGATAGGCTTGTATGACTCACCGTGAATCATGATCTGCCAACGACCTTCGCGCTGATAAGCACCGGTCTTAGGATCACGCATTAATGGCAAACCCCATTCTTCGAATTGGTGCACTGCTGAATCAACATGGCGAGCCATATCAAATAGCAAATCTTCACGTACCATACCCATCAAATCCATACGCGCGTAACGTACGTGATCTTCAGGATTGTTTTCACCGAAACGAGTTCCCATATATGTGTTGATAGCATATAGACCCTGTGCAACTGCACCTGAGCGATCCATGTTTGCTTTCTCAGCAATGACAATTTTCTTGTCCTTGCCCCAATATCTAGACTCGAATGCAGCACCGGTACCGGCCATGCCAGCACCAGTGATCAGTACATCAATGTCATCTTCTACAACAGTTTTATAACCCATTAGTAGTAAACTCCTTCTTTCATCTTCAAGCCGTTAGACTCAAGCGTATGTAAACCACCTTCATCCAAACGGATGTATTTCGGCTCATTGAAAAGTAGCTGGCTATCAGTCATATCCTTACTAGGAGCAGATTCATCCGATAGATTCGGAATAGCTGTACCCCAAGGTTTAGTTGTAATCGGAGCTAACAGATTCATGTCTTTCTTGCCGTTGCGGAATTTAATACGCCAGGCAATAACACCTTTCTCTTCATCGCGAATTACTCGTACTGAGTGACCTAGTGGAGCAAAGTCAGCATAACCACGAACGTCGATAGCATTATGTGGGCAAGCCTTAACGCAGGAGTAACACTCCCAGCACATGTTTGGCTCAATGTTGTAAGCACGTCGGGTAGTAGTGTCGATATGCATGATGTCTGAAGGGCAGATATCAACGCAATGTCCACAACCATCGCAACGAGTCATATATACAAAAGTAGGCATGATATTTCTCTCTATTAAATTTTAAGTATTAATAATGGCTTGGGGCTTCACGTTTGATACCTTGGCCCATGTTTGGTGGATTTGTGCCCATATACTCTGGGATATCCGGGAATTTTGATTGAATAGCAGGATCTGAAAGATCGCCGACTTCAGGCAGATTTTCAAATGAACCATCAGCCTTAGTAGTGCGCTTTTGGAACGCTGCAGCAGGCTTGAAGAACATATGTGCAAACTTCGACCAAAATACAGTGCTGAACAACATTGTGCTAGATACAATGAATAAGACAAAGGCGATTACGTTGAGTAATCCGCCGCTGGCTAGCGTACCTGACCATAATAATGCGAAAGTGCCTGTTGTGATCAAAGAAACAATGAAAATGTCACCACGACCGTTGAAGTTGTACCACTTCACGCCTTCAGAGGCGACGTCAACACGGATGAAGAACCAAAACCAGTAACCACCTAGGCAAAGCATAATGGCGCCAACATGCCACATTGTTGTCAATGCGGTAGGTGCAGCAGCTGCTTCTGAGGTGTAATTGAAAATCAACCATGCAGTAGTGGCAACAAAAATAATGAAACCATACATTGTTAATAGATGAGACAGTCTACGGCGTGTGCTCTTGAATTCGCCAGAGGTTAATACCTCATTTGCCACTGTCGCGACGGCCATGGATATCTTCTCTCCACCGCCTACAGTGCGTTTTGCATTCTTTTTTGCTTTCTCAGCATTTTCAAAGAAGTACTGCGCACTTTTTTTGTGCATCATGTCGAGAATCGTGCCGGCAACAACAAAGATAAACATCAGAATGACGTAGCCTTGCATGATCTCAGGGGAAATATATGCTGAAAGTACAGCAAAAGGGTTGGTTTCGAACATTATTTTGTGCCTCCTGACAATAATGTTATTTTTTTTGTAATCTCAGTGTGATGCTGAATTAGGGACAATACAACAAAAATTAAGTTATGCCGGATTTAGGTAAACTTATGAGGACGATGATGTTTTGGCGTGCGCTATATATAAGTATAATTGTCCATCAACATGGCATATACAAGGGGCCTGTTCGAGGGTATCTGTATTAGTATATATATAAAATCTAATATTATAAGTCTCTAATGCACTTTTTGTGATTCATGTTAGATTGGTGTTCTGGAAATGAACGTCCGGCGTTTAAAAACTTGAATTATAAGGCCTTGATTTCTAACAGGTGATGTACGCTTTTTTGAATCTAAGTAGTCAATCAAATGGATACATTTAGGCAATGAACATAATTTCTGTATACCTAGAAAAAATGCGAGGAGGTAAGCAGGCTCCACCACGTGCGCCTATGCATGAAATATTCTGGTCAGCGTTAGGTGCATTTATAGGTATATTTTCAATTTATTATATTGGTCATTACCAAGCGCTACAGCTAGTTGATTCATTATTTCTGGTTGGATCCTTTGGTGCGACAGCGGTATTGGTATATGGTATTCCCAATAGCCCTTTTTCGCAGCCAAGAAATATTATTGGTGGGCATATACTGTCAGCGATAGTGGGTGTTAGCTGTGCTTTGTTGTTTAGCGCCAAACCCTCATTGGCGGCGGCAACCGCGGTCACACTGTCATTAGTATTGATGAATTTAACGCGTACTATCCATCCTCCTGGAGGAGCCACCGCTTTGATAGCAGTTATAGGTAGTGAGCAAATACACGAGATGGCATATATGTTTGTGCTAACACCGATTGCAACGGGTGCAGTCATTATGTTGGTAGTGGCTGTGTTAATTAATAACCTCTCACCATATCGACGTTATCCGCAGTATTGGTTTTGATAGTGATTCATTAAATAATTGATTGCTTGGCTGCTTGTTGATTGCCCGAGCATTCATGATATAAGTGGCACATCATTCAAATAATTTTAAGTGTAAATATGCCAGAGACAGCCCCACCTAAAATCGATGACCTTTTAACAGGTGAAGCGATAGAGAAAGCGACTGATCGAGTCGTGGGTTTGCTCGATAAAGAAATATTGAATTACCAATCGCTTATAGAGTTAGGGATTATAGTGATTGGGTTTTTTGCTGCGCTTTATGTGTCTAAAAATCTGCGTGCGTATATTTCAGGATGGGAAGTTAGTTATACATCTCGCACGCGAAGATACTTATTCGCAACACTGCGAAGATTGATTTTCCCATTGTTGATGTTTGCTTGGGTTGGGTTGTTTACGGTGATTTACATTGTGCTAAAACATCCGTGGCCATTGCTATCCACTGCAATGAGTTTAACCGTAGCATGGTTTGTTATTAGGCTTGGTTCGTCTTTTATCGATAATCCATTGATTAGCCGTGCAGTCGCCGCGGTGATTTGGGTGATTGCCGCATTAAATATTCTTGGTTATCTGTCTCCTGTTGTTGAATTTCTAGATAAAACAAAAATTAATGCAGGGCAGGCGAGTATTTCTCTATATGCAATAGTTTCATCGTTATTATCAATCGCTATATTTTTGTGGATAGCCTTTGCGTTAATTAAGTTAGTAGATAATATTCTTAGGGGTAGTAGCAATATAACTCCCTCCGCACGAGCGCTTCTTTCTAAAACATTTAAATTTGCATTAGTCGCTGCCGCATTTATTTTCGGGTTAAGTACCGTAGGAATAGATCTAACTGCGTTTGCTGTGCTTGGTGGTGCAATTGGTGTAGGAATAGGTTTTGGTCTGCAGAAGATTTTCTCTAATTTAATTTCTGGTTTTATATTGTTGCTGGATAAATCAATCAAACCTGGGGATACAATTAATGTGGAAGGTAGTTACGGTCGTGTAGATACACTGAGTGCGCGCTATGTATCAGTGATTACGCGTGATGGTATTGAACATCTTGTGCCAAACGAAGAGATGATTATTAATCGCGTGGAAAATTGGTCATACAGTCATGAAAATGTACGCTTAAGAATTCCTGTGGGTGTTCACTATAAGACTGATGTGAATAAAGCAATTGAACTTTGTCTTGACGCTGCTGGCGAAGTTGATCGCGTTTTGAACATGCCAAAGCCTGCATGTTTGTTAAAAGGCTTTGGCGATAATTCTGTCGACCTTGAAATTAGAATATGGGTTCGAGATCCAATGAATGGTTGCTCGAATGTAAAAAGCCAAGTGTTGTTGGTGTTATGGAATAAATTTCATGAGCATAAAATTGAAATTCCTTATCCTCAAAGAGATCTGCACTTGAGGTCTATCTCTGGAGAATTAATGTCATTGCTCAAGCCTACGATTAAATAAATAGGAATAAAAAACATGAATAGTAAGCATTTGATCTTTCTTGTAGTGATGGCATATTGTTCAACAAATATAGGAGTTGCTGAAAATGGTCGCTTGGACCTAGATACGCAGACCGAAGTTGACTTGTTGCCAGGGTATAAGCCATGCCAGGGTGAAAAAACAGAAAAGCAATTCAATGATATAAATTGCCAAGATAAAGATGTGGTTGAATCATTGTCAATTAAAGATGATGAGGTCCAGCATCAAGTGATAGAAGATGATGTAAAGCCTGAGGGTAATATATTAAAGAAAAGCTTTAAACCGTTGGTTAATTAAAAAAACAAGAAAGCATATTATGAGAATCTTTATACTGTTTTTATTGGTGCTTTTGTTTGGTGCCTGTACGTATTTATGGGTAAATGGTAAGGAGTTGCATGAGGTTCGCACCGAGATTGATATCGTGGCTGCTCCTGGGGAAGTATGGGTTGTGCTAGCTGATATAAATAATTGGCATCAATGGAATCCTATAATTAATGATTCGTCGGGCAATGTTTCTTTGGGAGAGACTTTAGCAATTACCATGGCTGGAGCAAAAGAGTATCAAAAAGGGCCTGTATATAATCCGATAATAACTGGGTTGGAAAAGCCTAGCTATTTTCATTGGCGTGCTGAGATGATGACAAGTTTTATAATGACTAACGATAAAATAATTGAGCTCCAAGCCGCCCCTATGGGAACACGCCTTGTGCATAGGGAGACATTTAAGGGTATGGCGGTGCCGATGCTGCGGGGTACCTTTGATAGAAATGTTCCCACTATGTTGAATGCTATGAATCAGGCATTGAAGAAAAAAGCCGAAAAAATTGAATAGATTTTGCTTTTTGGCTGAGCTTAAAATGTTTTTTATTAGCGGTTGAAATCGACCGAATTGCCCCCATCTATATTATTATCGAGAATGATATCTATGGATGTTAGTAATGAATGATGGTTACTTGTTGCTTGAAAAAGATGACGCAAACAATGCGTATTATTTAGCGGTGACTGAAAGCGGTGCGCTTTATTATGGTGCTGCTAATGAAGATATGGGTTTAACTAGCGAATGGAAATTGATGAGTGTAGATGAAGCAACTATGGAAACTATTCACTAGTCATTCTCTTCCTGTTTGGTGTTTGTGCCTATGGCAATTTTTCTAGAATGTTTTTAGGGATATTTTTTTTGTCGCCATAATTTTTTCGTTCCATTTTCTTTAAATAGCTTAAGCGTTCTTGTGTGGAAGGGTGCGTGCTTAAGAATATCGGTGGTTCGCTATTGTTTTCGCTGGAATTTTTTATGTATCTGAAAAATTCACTGGCACCATAAGCATGGCCATACTTTTTTTGTAACAAATCTATCGCAATATTGTCTGAGTCAGTTTCTTGTTTTCGGCTATAGGCGAGCTGTCCAATGAAGGCGGTTCTTTCTACAAACTTATCTGCATAACCTCCAATCTCAAATCCTGATATTGCCGATAAGAAGAAAGCCATGACTAAACCTCTTCCTAGTCCTCTAAGTGGGTGTCTTTCATAATGGTGGCCAATTTCATGGGCAAGTACCATGGCTAAACCATTTTCTGAATTAACACTTCTGAGTAATCCATAGGTGACAACAATGTGGCCGCCCGGTGCTGCAAAAGCATTGGGTTGAGGCATTGGGCTTAGGCTGACTTTGAACTGATGATCGTTATATTTATCTCCACCCTGTTCATGAAGTGAATCGACTAGTGTTTGTAGATACTGCTGAATTTCATCTGACGTTTCGGTTTTACTGTCTGTGATTAAGTCGCCAATATTTCTGTTTTCAAATAACGCACGCTCGTATTCAACAGGGATGAAGCTAACAATAAAATCTGCAAATAAACTAATAACGAATAAGATAATAAATATAGAAGCGACCGTGCCGGTTGAGAGAATAAAGAATGACTTTAACGGGTGTTCCTTGGAAACGTTTATTCCTTCTGGTGGCTGAGACGGGACGTATTTCATGAGGCGATGTTTCGGCGCCGATTCGTCATGCTTATAGCAGTGCCATAAGCGACTACTTCGATTGAACCTACGCTACCTTCTCGACGTCCGCTGCTTTTGCTAATAGAAGCGGTTTCAATGCGTGTGTTTAGAACAACAAATGCTTTGCGTATTTTGGCCTGTTCTCTTAAGCGTAATAAAGCTTCTCTACGTGCACGGTCTAATAAGGATTCATATGTTGTTAGCCGGCCTCCAAATAGCATTTTCAATGAGGCTATAAACTTTTTAAAAAAGTCGATAGAAATTACAACACTGCCAGTGACTAGTGCAGCATTAACTTCATACTGTTTTATCGGTGGAGGTGTTTTTAAAGTAATTAGTGGTAAATTAATCAGCTGGTTTTCACGCTCAATGATCGATTTATAATGTTTTTTTTCAGCGCGCTGGCCAAAGTAATAGCCAAGTCCCAATAGGGAAATGAGAATAATAATGTCTAGCATTATTCGACTCGTACCGCTGTGCCGTAAGCGTAAAGTTCGGCAGCGCCCTGTGCTACTGAAGAAGTGCTATAACGTATATTGATTATCGCATTGGCTCCCATTGCTTCAGCCTGTTGGATCATGCGATCGGTTGCTTCTTTGCGTGACTCTGAAAGGAGTTCAGTGTACGCGGCTAATTCACCCCCAAAGATATTTTTAATGCTAGCTAAGATATCCTTGCCTACATGTTTGGCGCGTATGGTATTGCCTTGTACTAAGCCATAATGCTCAAGAATTCTCTTGCCAGGGACCTCTTCGATATTGGTTAATATCATTTAACTGCTCCACAAATGATTCCAGTTAGTTTAGTAACTTAAATAAACAATATTCGCAACTGATATTGCTGATAATTTATAAAATACTAGGTATGGTGAAGCGATATTTTTCGACACAATTAAGTATGGGTTTTATGACTAAATTCGATGAAGAAACTGAGCAACATATGATTGCTCATATTAATGAAGACCATGTTGATGCCATGCGTGACTATTGTCAGTTGAATGGAGTGACTACACTTAATGAGGATCCAAAAATGCTTAGGATTGATAGTGTGGGATTTGAGATGTTAGCTAACGGCGAAAGACTTAGAATTGATTTTGCCAGGAAGTGTGAAACCCCTAAGCAGGTTCGGGAGGCATTGGTAGCACTGGCAATAAAAGCGCGTCAGTCTGTTTAATGAACTTATGATGGTTGTGTTGATCATATGTTTATAGCCGTTAAGGTTGTGCTGCAGCAGTACTTTATTTGGAAGTAGCTTAAAATCATCGAAATGAAAAACATTGTTTTATATATTGTTAGCTTGGTATTTATTGCTAATACGCTCATCGCGTCGGCAGAGCTGATGCTGTGCATGCAACAGATAGAAATCAATGATCTTCAATCTGAAGTGCTTGCTGAGTCAGATATGCCATGTCATGACGAGCAGCAGAATGAGAATGATGAGCATTGTAAAGATGCATGTTTTTGTTTCATATATTCAACCGGTCAAACACCATTCTTTGAATTAGGTAATTTAAATGTGCTTAATATGCATCAACAGCGTTTTATCGTCATTGATGAATATGCTAATTCAAAATATTTCTCTTCTCTATATCGTCCTCCTATCTATATCTCCTGATATTTGAGCGTAATTAGCTCAGTTTGCATCGCCGTTAAATAAGGCGATGAATAAAAATATTTTTCAGGAGAAAAATAATGAGAATGTTATTAGTACTTATTGTGCTTAGTCTTTCTGCACAGTGTTCATTGGCTCGCCCTGTTTCATATCCTGGTGGTGTTACCGCTGATATAAGTAACAATGGTGATGAGCATTCAGTGTTGTTGCATTATTCGCCCTCGGCAAAATACTCGCTTGGGATCAGATCAGAATATCGTCGTGCCGGAGAGTATTTGTTGACGGGTTTTCAGCTTAATAATCTCGTTAAGCGGTGGAATAAAAAAGATTCGCAAATGAATCTTTATCTTAAGTCTGGCATTGGATATGCCGATCGTAACTCTAGTCGTTTAGAGAATGATTCTAAAATAGCTATATTTTCCGGTATTTCTGGTGATTGGGAATCGCGAGAGTATTTTATATCCTATGAAAATCGTTACTTGGAGGCAGGAAGCCTGGATGATTTTTTTATGCAAAGGGTGCGAGTCGGTATGGCGCCTTACATTGCAGACTATGGTGCTTTGCATGCTTGGTTAATGGTTGAGGTGGAGCATATACCTGAGAGTGAAAATAATATTACGCTAACGCCATTGGTACGTCTTTTAAAGGATGTTCACAGATTTGAGGCGGGAATTAGTAGTAATAGAGATGTTCTGCTCAATTGGGCGGTTCGCTTTTAATTAATAAGGAATAATGATGAAAAAATTAATAATGATGTTAGCTTTGTTTGTCGGCTTGTTTTCAAATAATGCTTTTTCTCAACATTCAGAAGGTACGATAGAAGTTAGTATCTATGGGCTTGTGTGTGATTTTTGTGCTCAAGCATTGGAGAAAGTGTTTGGTAAAGAAGTTGCGGTGGATGGTATCGATGTGAATCTCGATGAGAAAATTGTCACTATTCACTTGAAGAAAGGACAGCAATTAAATGATGCTGTTATTCATAAAAATATTGTTGATGCTGGGTATAATATAGAGGAGATTCGCCGTGGTGGATAACGCGTATAAACAAGTGCTACTACCTACGTTAAGTTTGTTTGGCAGCGTGAGCACATTAGTTTGCTGTGCGCTTCCTGCCTTGTTTGTCACTGTGGGAATGGGAGCAGCGCTTGCTGGTCTGGTGTCAGCTGCGCCTTGGTTGATTACAATCTCGGAATATAAAGAAATTGTATTCTTAGCGGCAGGATTGCTTTTGTTGATGTCAGCCGTTGTTCAGTGGCGAGCGAGAAATCAAGCATGCCCAGCAGAGGTGAAGCAGGCTAAAGCATGTGCAAGACTGAGGAGGTTCAATTGGATGGTATTGATTTTTTCAATTCTTGTTTACCTAGTTGGATTTTTCTTTGCCTTCCTTGCAGCTGAGTTGTTTTAGTTTTTTGTGGAAACACTTAGAGCAGTTATTAAGTTTGTACAAAAATAACTACTCTTTAGTGTATAGGGCTGTTTATCCTTCCATTAAATTCGCTTCCACCACATTTTCTGCGTAGTAGTGGTATGCACTTTCTACTTGTTTAGCCATTGTGTCCGGGAATACATGGAAAGCGCCTTGTTTTAAGCCTTCTATAATGGCATCAGACACTAATGATGCTGGTTCTGCAATATCAGTTAATCCAGCAGCGTCGCCCATATCGGTCGCAATAGGCCCAGGGTGAACGCTCATGACAAAAGTGCCCTGTTCGCCCAATAGGTCTTTTAATGATTGAGTGACTGAATAGGCTGCTGCTTTAGATGCAGAATAGGTAGTAAATGGCACGAAGTTTTTTATCGATGCAATTGAATTAAGTTGAATTAATGCGCCACCACCATTTTGTTTTAATACTGGTGAAAAAGCTTGAGCCATTCTTATTAGTCCGCCAACGTTTATGTCCATTTCAAAGCTGAGATTTTCTACAGCACTACTATCTAGTGGTGTTGTCGAAGTGAGCACGCCTGCATTATTAACGATTATTTCAGCATCAGTAGCAATTTTGGCTGCATCAGTAATCGATTGAGGATTAGCAAGGTCAATTTTGATAGTTGATACGCGGTCACCATATTTTTCAATTAACTCGTTTGCTGAATCAGTATCTCTCACAGCAGCGTAAACTTTTTTAGCGCCGTTATCGAGGAATGACTCTGCAATTACTTTTCCAATGCCACGATTCGCTCCAGTTATAAGGGCAACTTTGTTGCTGATGTCTATGTTATTTGTCATATCTGTTTCCTCGAAAAGAAGGTTAAAAATTAGTTTTGTTTGTGATTGAGTGAAATATTATCACTTGCATATAGGCAAGTTAATCGACAATATGTGCAATATATATTTGCAAAAGTGCAAAGACATGATTGACTGGAATGATCTACCATATTTTTTGGCAGTGGCTAAATCAGGCACGCTTATGGGTGCTTCAAAAGGTCTGAAAGTGAATCACTCAACTGTATTTCGTCGAATCAATGCAATTGAAGATAAGCTTGGAGCTCGGTTGTTTGAGCGTCGGATTGAAGGTTATGAGTTAACACAGATAGGTCATACAGTACTTGAGTATGCGCAGTTAGCGGAGAACTCAATACATTCATTGGAGCGTGCTGTAGCGGGAAAAGACTATGAGCTGTCTGGGGAGATTCGTGTCACTTCGCCACTATCTATTGCTGAGCATTTACTGGTTCCTTGCGTGGCTAAATTCCGCATAGATCATCCGCGTATTTCAGTAAACGTTATTGTCAGTAGTGCGTTGTATGATCTATCACGGCGAGACGCTGACATTGCTATTCGTACAACCAATAATCCTCCAGATTATCTATTAGGCCGTAAAGTCACGGATCTTACTTGGTCAGCATATGCTAGTAAGGCATACGTGAAGAAAAATGGTGCGCCTATTAAAACGAAAGATCTAAGTGATTACGATTTAATAGGCGCTGATGAATCGCTGTTAAGGATAGAAGCTTACAAATGGTTAATGCGCCAGTATTCAATGGATAACTTTAGTTGTTTTGCTAGTGATGTGAAAACAATATCTTCTTTATGTGATCAAGATTTGGGAGTGGCTGTGCTACCTACCAATTATTTTAATCAAAATTTAGTTAGGTTGTTTGATGTTGAGCCTAAATTTAAAGACGGGTTATGGATTTTAATGCACCCTGATTTAAGGCAAGTTGCTCGTATTAAAGAGTTTGGTAAATTTTTGCATCAATATATGCTGCAAGTAAGTTTGTAAGTTTAGATTTTAATATTGTTTTTGAGACAACAAATTAGCCACTAATAAATGAATTAATCTTGTCCCCGAGTGATTGGGCGAGGTTTATTAGTTGTTTCTCTGTGAAACATGCATGCCAACTAATCTAGCGATAAGTACAACTAAATAAATTTGCCCAAAGAACCCTTCTATTATTGTCATTAACTTAGCTATAGGGAGATTGGGAACGATGTCGCCATAGCCAACTGTTAATAAAGTAATGAAGCTGAAATAAATTCTATTGAGTCCTGCGTCTTCAGTTGAGAAGGGAATGATCTGCCCATTTAATGATGAAAGAAATGATCCTGGCTGAATGGTGTCGATAAGTCCATATACTGAGGCGAAGGCAAAACCTAGAAGTAAATAAGCGCATAACGATTCGGATATGGTGTCAATAGTGACAGCGTCATTAGAAAAGATATTTTTAATAATGAGTGCAATGACTAGCGTTAATGCTGAGAATGTAAACAAATGCGTCAGTACTAAAATGTTTTGGTAACTGCTATCTGCTAGATGGGCCCAAGAGCATAGTAATGCTGCGCAGGCTAAAGCAATGTAGCTGAAAATAACTTTGCGATTATTTCCCAGTACAAATACCATGATAATGATTAGTAAGCTGAAGGCAAGTTGAGAGCTGACTTTTCCAAGTAGGGGTGCAAGCAATATGTTTGTGACTAAGGCTAATAGCAGTAAGCTAAATCGCCAGCTGGAGATAAAATCAGTCACGCTCCACCTTGACGGGAAGCGTGGTGATGATTATTAAAGAATTGTTACGAAGTGGGTTCAATATATTGGCTCTGAGGATATTCGGGCTCATATTTGCGTGAAGACTTCTCTTTAACTGTGGCTATGATGTCTGACTCGTTGGAAGTGGGTTGGCGTTCTTCTTTGCTGCCCTTGCTTTTGTTGCTAGCAGCTTTTTTAACAGTATTTTTTGGTTTGCTGTTTTTGTTGTCATCATTGGTATCTGTTTCTGTCGCTGCTTGCTTGTCGTTCTGATTGTTTTGTGTTTTTTTGTTAGAGCGACGTTTATTTTGTTTGTTGTTTTGGTTTGCCTGCTTTGGTGCATAGGTGAACCAATCTGCTTCATTAATACGATAATGGTGATCGCATTCTTCCTTGATGATATGTGCAGTGGTTGCATCAACTGACGCAATTTCTACGCGTACACCTTCAGATTTTAAATGTCTTACAAGCTCGATGTAGTCAGAATCACCAGACATGATGACGATAGTGTCAACTTTGCTTGCTAACTGCATGGCATTAATTGATAGAGGGATGTCTGCAGATTTGTGACAAGGGCGAACTGAGCCATGGAAAAATTCGTGAAGGCGATCTTTCAGCTTCTGTGATATTTGCTTGCCTTCGCGGAAATAGATAAGTCGATTTAGTCCGCGGTTACCTAATAATTTGGGAATTAATTTGTCGAAGTTGAGCATGGTATTCGCGTCTTTAGTCTGATCGTGAATACTTCTTTCAATATTGTTGCCGTCAATGAGGATAGCCACAGTTTGACTAATGCTGATATCTTCGGGTTTTTGTTCGGTTTTTTGCTCGGGTTTTTGTTCCGTCATAAAATAGTCCTTTAAGGGCAGAAAATAATTTCGCCGATAATAATTGTAAGTTGATATGTGAATATAAAAACAAAGGCGGGTATACATATAAGAGCCGCGCCATTTGTGGGATGTTTATTTATAGATATAAACATCTGGGTTCATTATAGGTTGTTCTGTGTATAAGGTAAAATAATATTTGAAAAAGCTCGGCTAACCGAGTGATTATAGCCGACTAGCTAGTGATATTCAGTTATTGCTGATCTTATTAAGGGCATGTGCACAAGCTATCATGCCAAATGTAGCCGTTACCGCAGACAGAGAGCCAAAGCCGTTTGCGCAGTTAAGGCCACTCAAATTGCTGCATTCGGATTTATTTGTGCTGACCTCGTGACTGTCTGTGGGATAGCGTAATTGTTCAGAGGAAAATACACATGAAATATCAAATCTACGGCGTAAGTCTCTTGGGAAATCATGCTGTGTGCGAAGTTGCTTGCGCGTTTTGGCGAGTAAAGAGTCACCTGAGGAGCGACTAAGATCATCAACTTGAATACGTGTTGGGTCTATTTTGCCTCCGGCGCCTCCAATAGTGAGCAAGTCAATTTTGTTGTTTCTGCAGTGATGGATGAGGCAAGCCTTAATGCGAAATTGATCGATACAATCAATAATGTAATTGAACGAGGGATTGAGTAGTTGCGGGATATTGTCGCAAGATAAATGATCGTCAATTAAATTAACTATGCAGTTTGGGTTAATGGATGCAATGCGTTCCTGCATGGCAATGATTTTTGATTGCCCAAGTGTTTCTGATAATGCATGTATCTGTCGGTTGATATTCGATTCTGCAATATGGTCTAAGTCTATTAAAGTTAATTGCTCTACACCACTACGCGCTAAAGACTCCACTACCCACGAGCCAACGCCCCCAATCCCTATGACACAGATATGGCTGTTTGTGATTTTTTGGTATGCTTGTTGGCCATAAAGCCGTTCAATTCCAATAAATCGTCTGGAAGTTTGTTTGCTCATAATATGCTTATAATTGAATAAAATTATGTTAAGGGCAACGACTTATTTTTATGCAAATAATTGATACCCATTGCCATCTTGATTTTGATGTGTTCGAGCATGATCGCGATGATGTGCTTAAGCGCGCACGGGAAAATGGCTTAAGCGGATTTGTGATTCCGGCAGTTAAGCAGGCAAGCTGGGGATCACTAATATCGCTTTGCGGGCAATCGAAGGATATGCATTATGCGTTAGGGCTGCATCCAATGTTTGTGCAAGAACATGACTTGGATCATATTGGTGACTTGCGTGAGTGTGTCGCTGACAATCATCCTGTCGCGATTGGTGAAATTGGATTGGATTTTTATAATAAGTCTTTTCATGTTGATAAACAGATATTGTTATTCGAGCGACAATTAGAATTGGCCTGTGAAGTTAATTTGCCAGTGATTTTGCATGTGCGAAAAGCACATGAGGACGTATTGAGATGTTTAAAGAAATTCCCTGTCATTGGCGGCATCGTGCATGCTTTTAATGGCAGTCTTCAGCAGGCTGAGCGTTATCAAGCCAATCATTTTAAATTTGGCTTTGGCGGCATGTTGACTTATGAAAGGTCTTCGAAATTAAGAAAGCTAGCAGGTGAATTGCCAATGGAATCCATAGTGTTAGAAACTGATTCGCCGGATATGGCGGTCGAGCAACATCGTGGTGAGAGAAATAGTCCGGAGTATTTGCCTCATTGTTTACAGTCGCTAGCAGAAATAAGGTTAATGCCTGTGCAAGAGGTAGCACAACAAACTTTGCTTAACGCATGTGAAGTGCTGGGCTTACATATTTAACTAAGCATGGCTTATCCTAGCTATAATCGCTTTACCCGGGCACAAAAAGAAATAGCCAGGAATAGTGATGCCTTGCCTGCAGTTAAATTAAATCAGCTAATAGAACTGCAACAAATGGCGCAGGAAATAAATCATCAGCTATCATTGGAAAATTTACAATTTGTTGAAAGGTCTAGTCAGCACTTAATTGATGCAATATGTTTACAGCTTAATTCTTCTAATGTGCGTGTACATGTGCTGGAAAGAAGGCCGCATGACGATGCAAGTGAATTGCATGGTTTGTATGAGCCAGTTGATGAGTCGCGACCGCGCGCAAGAATTTATGTATGGATGCGCACAGCAAAAAGACTACAGGTGGTTGCGTTCAAAACTTATTTGAGAACTTTGGTGCATGAGTTCTGTCATCATTTAGACTATGAGTATTATCAGTTGGAAGATTCGTTGCACACAAAGGGGTTTTTCCAGCGTGAGTCCAATATCATGAAACAATTAGTAAGGTGAATTGTAGTGAGTATGTTAAGTATTAAAGAAAGAATGCCAACACAGCAGGAAGCTCTGCCTGGACGTGATACAGCTATGCTGGTTTCTCCATTACATTTTGTGAAAGAGAATCCTATCAAGCCACCATTCCCCGACCATATAGAGAAAATCATGTTTGGGCTGGGATGCTTTTGGGGGGCGGAAAGAAAATTCTGGCAGATAGAAGGTGTCTACTCGACGGCGGTAGGCTATGCCGCAGGTATAACGCTCAACCCTAGTTATGAAGAAGTGTGTACAGGTTTAACCGGACACAATGAAGTGGTATTAGTAATGTTCGATCCTGGTAAAATTACGCTTGAAGAGCTGCTGAGTATCTTTTGGGAATCACACAACCCTACTCAAGGGATGCGCCAAGGTAATGATAAGGGAACTCAATATCGTTCTGGGGTCTATGTGTACAATCAATCGCAGTTAGAGGTGGTAGAAAAATCAAAGCAACTATATGCTGCCAAATTAACAAAAGCTGGGCATGGGCGCATAACGACAGAAGTCATATCAGCGCCAGAGTTTTATTATGCAGAGGATTTTCATCAGCAATACTTAGCAAAGAATCCACGAGGTTATTGTGGACTAGGTGGCTTAGGGGTTAGTTATTAACTGCTTGTTGGATATTTTAGCTCTTATGAATGCTAGTATTCGATAGGCAACAGTGCATATAACTGCCCATTCAATAAATAGAATTGAAATGTTTAATAATAATGGCTCTGATATGCTTATAGCGCTAAGTTTGTGTCCTAGCCAATAACTACTTGCGCCGCCAAGGCCGCCGATAAGAAATGAAAGTGCCGTATTTTTTCCTAACCAGTTCAAACTGTGTGGCAGCATTAATGAAAATACCATCCATAAGATTATAAGCCATAATGGAATGACTGAGTGTGTTGTGTTGTTAGGTGTGAATGCCATTAAGCCCAAGTATGTGTTTATATGATCTACGCTTATCCCGATAATGCTAATAGTCAATAATATTAATAAATCTTGATTGCGTACTTTTGTTAATAACAGGTGCAAGGCGATATAGATTAGTCCAACTACCACGCCTAAAATTGGCATTGAGTTTGTTGCACCATAAGCGCATGCGGCCCAGGTGATTTGTAAGCCAAGAAAGTTAAATATTAAAAAAGCTGTATGAGGGGATAGCTTCATTTTGTTAGGCTGAAAGGTGATTGAAGCGATTGTCAGGCTTTTTTAACACCAGGTGATGAACGTCAATGATTCTATTCTCGAATCCAGCTTGACAGTACTTTATATAATATTCCCACAATCTTATAAAATTTGTTGAGTAGCCAAGTTCAATGACCTTGTCCTTGTTTTTATGAAAGTTTTGATGCCACATTTTGAGGGTTCTGGCGTAGCTAGATGCAAAGCTTTCGCTATGATAGAGGGTTAGATCTGTATGCTTGGCTACTGATGACATCATAGAGTTTGTGCTAGTTAAGCAGCCTCCTGGAAATACATATTTTCTAATGAAATCTGTTGAGTTGATGTAATCTTTAAATAGGTAATCGGACATGGTAATAGATTGGATTAGCATTGCGCCTGATGGTTTAAGCAACCTGTTGCAAATGCTGAAATAACTATCCATATATTGATGGCCTACGGATTCAATCATTTCAATAGAGACTAATTTGTCATAGCTTCCAGAAAGGGCACGATAGTCTTGTTTGATAACGTTAATGCGTTTCGTTAACTTTAATGTATTTACCCTGGCGGTTGCATGATCAAACTGTTGGTCAGAGATGGTCGTTGTTGTTACATGGCAACCATAATTTTGGGCTGCATAGATAGCGAAGCCTCCCCAGCCGGCGCCAATTTCTATCACTCTGTCTGAAGCTTGTAAATCTAATTTCTCGCAGATGAGTTTAAGTTTGTATTCGGATGCGCTTGTCAGGCTTTCGTTTTCGTTGCGAAAATAAGCAGATGAATACATCATGTTTTCATCTAGGAATAGCTCGTATAGGTCATTTCCTATATCGTAATGGGCTTTGATGTTTCGTTTTGAACCTTTTAACGTGTTCCTAAGAATATTATTTGAGAATCGGCTTATAGTTTTTGCTAAAGATGCAACGCCATGCTTGAAACCAAACAATGCATGTCTGTTTACAGTGAATATACGTAACACTTCGATTAAATCATCTGATGTCCACCAGCCGTCAATATAGGTCTTTCCAGCAGCGGGTTCTCCACCAGTGATGATTGCTCTAAATGCCCTCATGTCCTGCACGCGAATCACGGCGTGAATATCACTTTTGCTATTGGTGTTTCCGAATTCGTAAAGCATGTTGTCGACATAGATTTGCAATAGACCAGTTTTAATGTTGTCTAGTTTTTTTAGCAATATAGACATGGCGATACTATCAAGCCAGTTGCCTTGATAGTTTTGTTGTATGTTTTTATTTTGATTTGGAATAATAGACATTGTTCTACCTAATTATTTTTTGGATGGGGTACGTATTTAATCCCTTTTAGCCATAGCTTGAGTGCTTGAAAGTGGATTGCGCTAACAACCTTTATAGTCATCAAGGGGAAATTCAATAGAGTCTTAGTTATATTGCTGGAAGTTAATTCAAGTTTCTTAAGGTTGATTGATGCATCAAATAACTTTGATTGATCTTTAATGTTTTCTATTCTTACATTAAGGGTCTCGTTGGGTATTTGGATGTGCCATCGATAATCCATATCCATGTTCATGAATGGCGACACATGAAATACTTTGCGCTGTTTGGGTGTGATGAAGGTATTTCCACTTGTTTCCCCTGATAAAACATAGCAGTGTTGCTTCTTCCAAGGTGTGTTCGTGACTTCGGCAACAACATGGGTCACATTTTTATTTTGTTTGTCGTAACAAAAATATAAGCTGATCGGATTGAAGACATGACCGAAGTAGCGAAAGTGTGTGAGTAGGCGAATAGAGCCCTCTATAGAGTCCCCGGTCCTTTCTTTTACGAGAGAACGGATTGAATTCGATAATGATTCTGAATCATTGCCGTGGTGGTCTTTTCTATAAAATGCTGCTAGCCCAGGTTTGTTGTGAGACAGGGCGGAATGTTTGCTGGTCAGTGTATCTAGTTCTTCCAAGTCTACATACATCATAAATAGTGAATATGTAAAACTGTGCGCGCGAGGCTCAAATCGGCGATGACTAACTTGCCCTTTGTAAATGCAGCTGTTTATCATCAGCGTTGCTAACCTCGTGTTTGAATTGTTTTAGGGTTGTTAGTGCGCTCCAGACACCATCTTCGTGAAAGCCATTTCTCCAGTAAGCACCACAAAACCAAGTATTATGCTTTCCATTAAGGAGCTTTAGATTTTTCTGCGCATCTATTGCGGGCTTGTCAAATACAGGGTGTTGATAGCTAATTGTTCTAATAATTTTTTCTGGATTAATTCGGTCAGTTAAGTTCAGTGAGACGAAATAATTATTTTTTGTCTGTAGCGGCTGTAAACGATTCATGTAATAAGTGACTTTGGCGCATGTGTCTTCTTGTTTTGGTAGTAAATAATTCCAGGCGCACCAGGATTTTTTGTTGCTTGGCATTAAGTCTTCATCTGTATGTAATACAGCTTCGTTGTATTGATACCTGATTTTCTCTAAAGTTTTTTGCTCATCATGAGATGGTTGTATAAGTAACGCTAATGCTTGATCGCTATGACAGGCAAAAATGACATGATCAAACATGTCGGGAGATTTGCTCTGATGGTGGATAACGACTTTGTCATTATTACGTTCAATATGGGTGATAGTAGAATCTAGCGATATATTTCCTGAGAATGGTTGGATCAGTTTGTTTACATACTGTCTAGAGCCGCCAACTATGGTTTTCCATTGGGGTCTGATTTTTATATTAAGTAGTCCATGGTTGTTGAAGAATGCTAAAAAGCTATGAGCTGGATAGTCGTATATATCTTCAGTTGATGAAGACCATATAGCCGCTCCCATAGGTAATATGTAATATTTTGTGAATGCTTTAGTGAAATTGTTTTGTTTTAGAAACTCTCCTAATGTTAGTTGGGAGTTATTTTTAGTGATGAGATTTTTAGCTAATTTATTGAAGCGTAAAAAATCAAATAATATTTGGTATGACTTAATGCGATACCAGTTGTTTCTGTTTAAGGCGAGGCCTTGAATACCTTTCCCGCACCACTCGAATTTACTGAGTTCGCATTTAGCCGAAAAACTCATTTCAGAGTTTTCCACTTCGACTTTTAATGATTTTAGTAATGCTTCGAAGTTGGGGTAAGTCCAGTCGTTTAGAACAATGAACCCAGTATCAATTGCAACGTTAGTATCACCTTCGTTAACATCGATAGTATTCGAGTGGCCGCCGACATAACTATTTTTTTCAAACACATGAATATCATGGTCATGATGCAAATGATGTGCAATGGTTAGGCCTGAGATGCCTGAACCTATAATGGCAATTTTCATGATTTCTGTATTGTTTTACTTAATAGTCTGAATTGAATGAAATCAGGTAAAAATGAGATAGCCTTTAATGCGTAGCTAAATCTCTTGGGGAAGTGGATCTCATGCTTTTTGCTAGCAATGCCTTTTAATATTTCTTCAGAAGCTTGATTCGAGCCGATTAAGCATGGCATCGGGAAGTTATTTTTATCTGTAAGTTCTGTTTTAACGAACCCAGGGCATATTGTAGATACCTCAATATTGTATGGAATCATGCTAACTTTTAACGCCCTGAATAAATTAAGAATTGCTGCTTTACTTGCACCATATGCTTCTGAGCGAGGTAGGCCTAAATAAGCGGCTGTACTACTCATGCCGACTAGATGTGCATTATTAGACTGTTTGAGGAGTGGTAGAGTAGCTTCTATGCCATAGATAATGCTCATGTAGTTGCTATTAATGACGCGCTGGAAAAGTGCGCTATCAAATTGGTCTATATCAACATATTCACATGTGCCTGCGTTTAAAATTGCAATATCTAAATGACCATTTTTGTTTTTAATGCTTTCGCTGATTGATTGATTGCATGCCTTTTCAGTTAGATCTCCTTCTAAGATGTGAATGTTATTTTGGTTTTCACACAATGATTTTGTTTCCTGTAACTTAGCCTGTGAACGTGATGAGATATAAATCTCGCAGTCTATGCTGGATAAGCTGATCGTTAATGCGCGACCTATGCCTGATGAGGCGCCAGTAATCCAAATAACCTTGTCATCGAAATAATTAATGACTTTGTTAGAAAGCATTACGCACCATCCTTACTGCTGAGCCTAAAATAGGAATTCTTTCGTATATCAATGCGCCAAGGTCATAGTAATCGCGGTGATAGCATACTTTGTTGTCTTTAAAGCGAATAAATGATGCACCATCTAAAGTGATTTCTTTATTTTTTGCTAACTTTTGATGCTTGAGTTTCATTTTCCATTCTATAGAGTGTAGATCTCCGTGGGGAATGTAGTTGTTAATAGTAAAGTGGCAATGATCTACGCTTTTGTATAAGCCTGCAAAGTAGCTAGTAAGGTCGTCCAAGCCATGGATGCCTTTGACGGGATCAATGAATTCAATTTCGTCGGTATAGACTTTTTCTAATACTTCACTGATATTGTTTTTTGATAGTGAGTTCATGTCATCTACGAAGCTTGTGATGAGTTTGTCATCCATTTTTTTGATCCTGTTTGACGATGAAAACGAGTACTTCACCAACATTGAAGCCGAATTTTTTAATCTGAGCTTCACTAACAAGCGCATGACTGTCTATTTGATAAATCCAGTCGTTTAAATTCACTGCTATGGGGCCATTTTTAGTATCTACTAATAATTGGTAGGACCAGTTGAAAGCAAAACCCTCTTGTTTTCCATTGGCGTCTCCAACCACATCATTAGCTCGGCCGAGGCTTTTACCATCTTTGAGTTTTTCTAATTGCCAGATGCGCTCTTGGGATCTGCCGTCTGAATAGGTGAATAATTCATAAAGAGTGCCTTTGTTTTGCTCCCACTTTCCATCAAGCGCTACACTAAAACGTTGAGTGACCTTGCCTTGCCAGTCTTTAACTAGACCCCAGCCTTTTAGTTCTCCAGTGAAGAACTGCTGCAAATCGAATTCTGGTGCTGTGTTCTCGTATTCGTCAAGTGTGGTGCTACAGGCGGATAACGAGACGCTGAGAGCAATGGCTAATAATATTAGTCGAAAATCATATTTTCTCACCGATTAACTCCTTTCTATGTTTTTGATATCGGGCGTTTTTGTTTAGCCAAATATCCAAGAAGGCCGAGCCAAATGTCGAATCATTGATGCTGCCAAGAAGCTTGGTGCCAGAATAAAATGCGTTGTTACCATCGTGGTAGTTGACAAAAACTAGATAATCACCATCCTTGATATCGGGCCATATATTTTCTAGTGCATCTAACCATGCATCTAATGGGTGCTGATGTGCAAATCCAAGATGTTTCCATTCTTTATGTGTACTGGACAATAATCGATGCGCTTTAATGTTTCGTGCATAAATTATCGATAAAGCAGTTGCGTTAGTAGAATGCTCTAGTGTTTTGCTATCAGCAAGTGACCATAAAGAAGCATCGTAAATATGCAGGCCTAATTTTTTGAATCGTGTATCGCCTTTTTTTTCAGTTACGTTCCATTGATTGGAAACTATTTCGGGTAACTCACCCACTATTTCTTTCTCGGCAATGCTGTTGTTAGCAAAGCAAAGCATGAATACCAAAAACAATAAATCAAATTTATTCATCTCCAACTCTGTTGCTGTGATGTTGGCACATCGTCTCACGCTCAGGATAAATATTGAGTGAACCCAACATTAAATATATTTAATGTTGGGTTTATGTTGAGCTATGGGCATATTCACTATTATTGGTGATATCGAATAAAATTCTGGCTTGCTATAAACTGCCTCACTGTTATGCGAATATTATGTATCGAAGATGATCAGGAATTACTGGATTACCTGCAGAAAGGTTTGACAGAGGATGGCCACGTCGTTGACGTGACTGTGAATGGTAGAGATGGTCTGTTTCTGGCAACAACTGAGCAATACGATGTAATGCTGATTGATCGTATGTTGCCTGAGGTGGACGGTCTAACTATTACAAAAACACTGCGTGGTGCTGGCAACTTAACACCAATACTTATTTTTAGTGCGTTAGGAGAGGTGGATGACCGGGTAAAAGGTCTGCGGTCAGGCGGTGATGATTATCTCGTGAAGCCATTTGCATTTTCTGAGTTAACTGCACGAATAGAAGCGTTGTATCGAAGAAACCAGCATGCAGCTGAATCTGAAACAGTGCTGCATGCGCGTGATGTAGAATTAGATTTGCTTAAGAGGGAAGCAAATCGCGGTAATAAAGAAATTGTTTTGCAGGCTACCGAGTTTAGATTGCTAGAGTATTTGCTGCGTAATAAAGGACAGGTTGTTACTCGCACTATGTTGCTTGAGTATGTTTGGGATTACCATTTTGATCCGCAAACCAATGTGATTGACGTTCATGTTAGCAGGCTTAGGCATAAAATCGACCAGGATGATCCTCAGTACTTAATTAAAACCAAGCGTGGTTCAGGATACATCATTGAAGATTGCTAGAGAGTATAAGAAGAGCTCGAGTTTTAAGGTGGCTAATTTATTCTTGTTGTTGTTATTGTTTTCAACGGCTTGTTTGAGTGCTGCGTTGTATTTCTATTTGCAGTCTACTAGTGATGATTCTCAAAATGTTGTAGTGGTATTAATTATTGCTGGTGTCGTGCCGTTGTTAATGTTAGTGATTGCTGGCTACCTTATTAGTATTTTTGTTGTGACGCGAATTAACCGTATCGCAGATACTGCGGATGAAATTATGTCGACGGGCGATTTAACAAAGCGCTTGAAGGTAGATTCTCGCTGGGATGATTTGAGTTTTTTGTCCCAGGTGTTGAACAGTATGTTAGACAAGATAGAAAAGCTAATGTCTGGTGTGCAACATATAACTGATACTATCGCGCATGATTTGCGTACACCCTTGGCGCGATTGAGAAATAAATTGGACGCTCAGCAGGATGAGCAGCTTGTGACTGAAGTCGATGGTTTGCTTAAGACGTTCAATTCGCTGCTTAGTCTTTCTAGTATTGAGTCGGGCCGTCAACCCCTTAAGTTTGTTGAGTTTGATTTGCAAAAACTGATTGAAGATGCAGTAGGGTTATATGACCCGCTTGCACAAGAAAAAAGCCAGTGCATAACGATAAAAACGCAGCCGGCATCTTATATTGGTGATCGAGATCTAATGTTTCAAGTGATCGCTAATTTGCTGGATAACGCGATTAAATTCACCTCTGAGGGTGGTGTGATCAATGTTAAAATGGAGCCCTATAAGCGGGGGTGTAAAGTACATATTGATGACAACGGCCCTGGAATACCTCTAGAATCTAGGCACAAAGTATTTGAGCGATTTTATCGCGACCCAAGTCAACAGTCACAGCAGGGTGCTGGTTTAGGTTTGAGTTTGGTCAGCGCTGTATTGGAATTGCATGACGCAAATATTCAACTTGTAGAAAATAAGTCTGGTCTTCGAGTAACACTAGATTTATAAATTAAGGATGATTTGAATTGAGTACAAACCCGCATATTGTATTTTATGATGATGCATGCCCACTTTGTGATGCCGAAATTGAGCATTATAAAAAATTAAAGCCATTACATGATATTCATTGGCTGGGTATTAATTCGTCATGGGATGATATTCAACATTATGGGTTCAGTAAAGAAACATTACTTAGGCGGATTCATGCGGTACATAGTGATGGCACTATCGTTACAGGTGCAGCTGCTTTTGCATTGATATGGAATTCTCTGAAGTATTATAGAGTGCTTGGATTTGTCGTGACTAAATTCAAGCTGATTGCTTTATTGGATTTTTTCTATAAGCGTTTTGCTGACTGGCGATATAAGAAAAATCAGGTGTGTAAGATCAATAAATGATAGTCTTTGCTGCATAAGTCGAGATTGTTTTTTATTTCGATTTTTTAATTTTAGAGAATCGATTGTCGCTAGTAAAAAATATCTCGAACTCACCATGCACGCCGTTGTGGGTTAGAAACTGTCTGAGTACATTAGCTGGGAACTGAACAGTGCGACCGTCGGTTGCAGTGCAAATCACATCACGGACTTGACCTCGATATAATCGCTCAAATTCTTGTGTGCTAATTGATAAGGTAACTGTGATAGAGCCCATGCGATAGCTTGAGAGAACTTGTGGATAATAAAGATAACATTTTGCAACAAAGAAAAGATTATAAAGTAGGGAAGTTAATTATGTCAGAGCTTGATGAAAATCCAATAGAACAATTTAAAAGATGGTTGGATCAAGCAGTGAATACTGATATGCCCGAGCCAACAGCAATGAATTTGGCTACCTATTCTCAGCAGGATGGGTTGTCATCGCGAATGGTGTTGCTTAAAAGCGTTGATGAACGTGGGTTTGTTTTTTATACCAATTACGATAGTCGCAAAGCAAAGGATATGTCTAGCTGTTCTGACGTTGCTTTGTGTTTTTGGTGGGGCGTATTAGAAAGACAAGTGCGTATTGAGGGGAGAATTGAGAAGGTCAGCGATGAGGAAAGTGATGCTTACTTTCATTCTCGCCCACGAGGCAGTCAGCTAGGTGCTATTGCTTCAAAGCAAAGCGCTGTTATGACTACATATAAAGAGCTTCGCGAGCAGGTTGACGCGGTAGAGGAGCAGTATAAAGATTTAGTTGTGATTCCTAGACCAGGCTTTTGGGGAGGTTATCGTGTAATACCCACGGCCATTGAGTTCTGGCAAGGTAGACCAAGTCGACTACATGACCGGTTGAAATATAACAGAGGGGCTAACGGAGACTGGACTATTGAAAGACTGTCTCCGTAAGTAGATTAACTATAAAGAATATGCCACTCAGGTGCTGGCTTAACTTTATGTGGCCAATAAGTCTTTTCTGCATCACCTGCGATTAACTCTTCACATTTTTTACATGCTTCGCCGTATGTCATTTGCTCGTCGAACTTGCCAGTTTGAAAGTCATACTTATGCTTCCAGGCGATTATGTAGCCTGTGTCTTCATCACGTTTGATGAGGTTTTCATTCGTCATTGAGATTCCCTTTCGTTCCTTGGACTTCTGCGAATTATAGTTATATTAGTGTTCGCTAAAAAAGATTGGTCATTTTAGACATCTAACGGCTCTTGTCTAGTATAAATTTCTCAAATAGCGTGCTTTGTACAAAATAGCGATAACCAGTAAATATTATATAAAACAGTAAGTTATACTATTTCTCTAAATTCGAGCAATATTTTCATTTTTGAAGAGGTGAAAAAAACGTCTATTTGCGCAATTTTAATACAAATGCGTACATCAAGGCGACCTCTTTTAGGCTGTCAAATCTGCCAGATGCACCAGCGTGCCCTGAATCCATATTAGTCTTCAATAGCACTACATTGTTATCAGTTTTTAGCTCGCGTAGTCTCGCTGCCCATTTGGCAGGTTCCCAGTAAGTCACACGAGGGTCTGTTAGGCCGGCGGTAATTAATAGATGCGGATATGGCTGAGATTGAATGTTGTCATAGGGTGAATAACTTTTGATGTAATGGTAGTCCTCAGTATGAGTAATGGGGTTTCCCCATTCTGGCCATTCTGGTGGCGTTAGAGGCAGGCTATCATCGCTCATAGTGTTTAACACATCGACAAAAGGAACGTCTGCGATAGCGGAGTGAAATAAGTCGGGTTGAAGATTTATCACTGCACCAATTAACATGCCGCCTGCTGAACCGCCATGCACAGTAATATTACCGTGACAGGTGTATTTGTTCTTTACTAAATATTGCCCTGCAGCGATAAAGTCAGTGAAAGTATTTTTCTTGTTTTTAAGCTTGCCATCGGTGTACCAGGCATAACCTAATTCCATGCCGCCACGTATATGTGCAATCGCATACACATAACCACGATTGACTAAGCTGAATCTGCTGGTAGAAAAACTTGCTGGCATGCTGCTGCCATAAGATCCGTATCCATAAAGAAGTAAGGGTGCACTGCCATCAATCATAGTGTCGTGTTTATAAAGTAATGAAATAGGGATGTTTGTGCCATCCTGTGCGCGAGCAAAAATGCGTTTGGTAACATAATCGTTGGCATTATGTCCTGATGGAACCTGTTGTTCTTTGCGTAGTTCACGCGTGCGTTGTTGCATGTCGAAATCAAACACTTGGCTGGGTGTGGTCATCGATGTATACGAGAAGCGCACTAGAGTGGTATCAAATTCCAGTCCGGGGTCTATACCCAATTCATAAGCTTCTTCATCAAATTCGATTGCGTATTCAGATGTGTCGGCGTCTAAAGGAGCAATAATAATTTTTGGCAGTCCTTGGCTACGCTCGTAACGGACCAGGTATGCTTGGAACATATAGATGCCTCTTAATAGTGTTCCTTTGGCAGGCAAATAAAAATCTTTCCAGTGCTCACGGTTTGTGTTCTCTAATGGGGCGCACATTATTTTGTAATCTGCGCAATCATCTGCATTGGTAGTGATGTACCAAGTATCATTATGGTCAGTTATGGAGTATTCAATATCTGTGCAACGTGCTTGGAAGAGGGTGAAGTTTTGCCGTGGTTGATAAGCGTCTAGATAGTGAAGTTCGCTGGTGGTGTGGTCGTGAACAGAAATTAAAATAAAGCGATTCGATTCTGTTCTGTCTAAGCCAACAAAGAATCCAGAATCAGTTTCTTGATAAACCAACTCGTCTTGTTGTGGAGAGGTGTTTAAAGTATGACGAAATACTTTGTCAGGGCGATGATTGGAATCTAGCGTAGTGTAAAAAAGTGTTTCGCTATCCATGGCCCATACGAAGTTACCTTGGATATTGTTTATCGATTCTGCTAAATATTCTCCATTGTTTAAGTCTAGAATATACAGAGTGTAAAACTCTGAACCTTTAGTGTCTATGCAGTAAGCTAAATAGCGGTGGTTGGGGCTATGTTCGCATTCCCCTATATCGAAGTAATCATACTGTTTGGAGAGTGTGTTCGCATCTAACAGTATTTGTTCTTCCCCAGGTTGTTGGTAGCGGCAATATAAAGAATGTTCTGCGCCGATATCGTAACGGTCATAATAATGATAAATGCCATCTTTGCTGGGTACAGATGAATCATCTTCTTTGATGCGTGCTTTCATTTCTTCAAAAAGAGATGTTTGTAATTGCTCGGTGTCTTGCATCCAGTCTTTAGTGAATGCATTCTCTTGCTCTAGATAGTCGCGTATGTCTTCCCGCAATATATTAGGATCACGCATGACCTGTTGCCAGTCGGGGTCGCGTAACCATGCGTATTGGTCGTTTCTTGTGTCACCATGCATGGTGATTTCGTGGGATATTTTTTTTGCAATAGGTGCTTTCATTTAATTTATAGTGTCAGGTTATGGGTATCGCTAAATCACCATTAATTGTTAGTAGTCAAACATCGCCGCATAAAAATTTGGCTAAGCTAGTGCTGAAGTATCAAAATTCTGTGTTCCAAGAGTCTATACCTATGCACGCAGTAAATGCATTTGAAATTGCCAATCGGTTTGTGTCGTCGAATAAAGTGATATTGGACAGTGGTTGTGGTACCGGTGAGAGTAGTTATCGTTTAGCTGAAATGTTTCCGCAACATAGGGTTGTCGGTGTAGATAAATCAATTGAACGTCTGCAACGAAGTCATGCAAATGGCGATCAACCGAGTAATTTATTATTGCTGCAAAGTGACTGTGTGCACTTATGGCGCCTGATTAAGCAAGCAGGGTGGGATGTTGAAAGGCATTATTTATTTTATCCAAACCCATGGCCAAAACCAGGGCATTTGCAGCGTCGGTGGCATGGGCATCCAATCTTTCCAACTATGATGTCGCTGGGAGGCATATTGACGATGCGCACTAATTGGGAAGTGTATGCGCAAGAGTTTGCACAGGCATTAGAAATGGTTGGTTCGAAGAAGGTGGCTGTAGAGGAATTAATGCTTGATGTTGAAACAACCTTCACTCCATTCGAAAGAAAATATAAGCAAAGTGGTCATCAGTTATATGAAGTGGTGAGCTATTTGTCAGATCCACTTCAGTTTGTTTGATGTCGGGGTTTTAATCTTCTGCTTCTAGCTCCGTGTGCCATTGCGCACGAATCACATTATTTGTTGCGATGCTGGCGCCTTTGGGGCCGCTATGGCTGATTTTGGCTGCCTGTGGACCTAGTGCATATTGATAATACTGTATTGCTGCGGCTGCAAATTGCTTGCAAGTGAATGGGAGTTGGCTGCGAACTTCAAATTCACCATCTTCTTTGATTAGTTCAACATCAGCCATCAAATGAGAATGAAATTGTTTTTTGAACTCAACATCAAATAGCACTCGAGTAATCTGTTTGGATGTGTTGCTGGAATCAACAACATCAGAGAATATCCCATGAAAAACAAATTTTGCTTTGCACATTGTATATTGCTCCTTAAGCCCACATATTATTAGTATATAAAACTCTCATGAAAGTGCTAATAATGGAATATACATTAGATACAGATGTCGCTAAATTTGAGATACATCAAGAACCTCACGGGTTGTGGGATTTATGGGTAGATGGAATGCCTACATTAACCTTTGAATCGCCCGACGACGCTGCCCGCTCTGTCTACAATAAACGTACGGGGTATGTGGTATGGGATCAGCTGGATGAGCATAGTGCACCAGAAGATCTTAATGGCTGGACTAAACACGAGTAGGTTATGGGTCGATATCGTCCTCCTGCGCCACCAAAGTCAAAATACATTACAGCGGCGGGTAAAGACCGGCTTCAAAAAGAGCATGACTACCTATGGACAGTCAAACGTCCCAAGATCACACGTAATGTGCAAGAGGCTGCTGCTCAAGGAGATCGTTCCGAAAATGCTGAATATATCTATGGCAAAAAACAGCTGCGTGAAATTGACTATCGCGTCAGGTATCTGCAAAAACGCTTAGGTGATATCACCGTTGTTGATACTGCACCTGATGATGATGAATGTGTCTATTTTGGCGCTTGGGTAGAGGTTGAAGATGAGCAGGGTGAGCAATCTGAGTATCGAATTGTTGGCCCTGATGAGTTTGATGATGCGCCAGAATATATCAGTATGGATTCGCCGCTTGCGCGTGCATTAATGAAAAGGCGTATAGGTGATGAGGTTTCTGTAAGTTTACCCAAAGGTACTCAGGTCTACTGTATAATAGCGGTTAGGTATGCATAAAGCCTTGCAGAGAGTGTTGATTATGAGACTAAATATTATAGTTGTTCTGTCATTAGTGATGAGTGTATATACATTTGAGGCGCAGGCGCAGCAGCTTTACAAGTGGGTTGACGCTCATGGTGTGACGCACTATGGGGGAGCGCTGCCTAGCCAGGATATTGATCATGTTGCATTTGAATTTACGGATGATTATCAAGTGCCTAATACGCAAGATGATTACTATTCAATTCAAAACCAATTAAAGCGATTACAAGAACGCCGGACTCAACAGCAGGCTGAAAAACAACAAGCTGCTGCAGCAAGATCAGCGAGCAGGCAGGCCCCTGAAACTGTTTATCTGCAGGCTAATGAGCCGGAGCGACGTTACTATGTGCCTGCATATTATCCGCGTTATAAATCGCACCATTACAATAATAAATATAAGCGCAATTATCCAAAGCAAACTCATCAAAAGACGCATTTAGAAAAGCCTCGTTCTGGGATTTCTCAAAAAGCTAAAGTGAATCGCTCTAGTGCCGCTTTTTCAGCATCACGCTAAGATTAGCTAGTAATATTGTCAAACATCTTCTGCTAGCGGGTTTAGTTCGCCCAGCGTTTTTGCTAATGTACATCGCCTTGCATATATACAATTAAATAATTCAGGATACGCTGCATGAGTCAGGTGGTTTTACATCTCGGTGAAGAATATATAGAAGAAGATCTCGAATATTATTTTTCAGGTGAGCGCGATAAAAATAATCAAGTACGCCCCGATCAGTCGATCTACAGTATGACTCCATTTAGCGAGCATATTGAGATGGATTTTTCAGATAGCAGGGTGGGTAATTTTTTCTATCCTCTACTACCAGATGCATTAGACAGAATTTATATTGGTATCAGTGTGTCTTTGTTTGCCAATCATTGGGGTACTTCTTTTATTTTAGAGCTGTTGAAACACTTGAAACCAGGTGGCTCAATTATTGTGCCGGTTTATCCTGAGGGGCAGGCAGCTGAGAAAGATTTCTGGTCACGTAGTTTTCTTGAGAATATATTCTTGAGTCGTGAACGGTGGACTGGATTTAGTAATATCACCGCTGAAAATGATGGTGTCATGTCTATTCGAGTAGGCAGAAAATGGCCTACACCTATGCCAAGTAGTATTGAATGGTTCTTTAAAGAGCGCAGCAATCTTTTGTTAGCAAGTCTGCAATCAGGTAAGTTTGGTGGCGATATTAATACGCATATCAAGCAAGCTTTTATTCCTCTATGTAAAACAATTTGGAATGAATATGCAGCCAGTGCGGTCACGGAAAGAATTATTAGCCAATACCTAGGTAAGAAACAGTCATGCTCTATGCTACATGTGGGTGCTGATTATGGAATGCTATCTAACGATGTGATTTTGTCTTCCCTGGTTAATGTGCAGAATGCACATAGTTGGCATATTGGTGAAGTTGATAATGATTTAGCCAATAGTATTTCTCGTTATTTTTCTGCACATACTCAAGATCTGCATCAAATGAGCTATGCCAATATTAGTGAAGTTGCCTTTGAAGGGGCTCATAATGTGGTGGTAGTGAGTGGTCTGTACTCAAAAATAAGTGCTGAGCAATACAAGCAGTTACTGCAGAATGCCTGGTCTCATCTTGATGATAGGAGTGTATTAATTGTGCATGAGGATATGACAGAAAATCATGCAGATATAGCTGACTTAGATGCCATGGTAGCTGACATTGGAGAAGTGTTTTATCACTCTGCTATCGCCGCGCGAAGTATTGAATCGGCGGTAGAGATCAGCCAATATTCGTTGGCTGTAGAAGAAAATTTACGTCAGGAAAAACACTCTAAAAAGAATGTTTATAGAGTCGTACATAAGATATAGCTGGATAGGCTGGACTCTGTGCTATTACATAAGCTTGTATTCTGAGAATTCTGCCCAACCGTTAATCTTGCGACGGTCCTGTCCAGTTCTTCGCGGTGCTTTATTTATTTCAT
This sequence comes from Gammaproteobacteria bacterium, assembly GCA_045105615.1. Taxonomy (GTDB): domain Bacteria; phylum Pseudomonadota; class Gammaproteobacteria; order UBA4575; family UBA4575; genus UBA1858. The sequence continues at coordinate 32,227 of JBGCDS010000027.1, read as the reverse complement.
AACGAACTAATTCGCGGCGTTCACTGGCTTCAATGCGTCGTTCAGCTAGGCGTCGTTCTTTACCTATATAAGGGTTATTCATTTCGCTGATTCCTCTTCCTGCTGTTTTGCTATCATTTTCAATCTGATCAATCGGTTCATTATCTATTAATTGCATGCCAGTATCCATCCTAATGATGTCAGTATTTATTGTTAGCATCTCTGTATCCATTTAAAATGTTCTCTTTAAGCTTAATTATATTTGTGGAGTGATTCACTAATTCATTTATCTGGTTCATAGTGTAAGGGGCAGCTTCCGGCAATTGTTTGAAGGACTGCGCAATTTTTAACTAAACAAGGGCGTATAACGTAGCTTAACTGTAATAACTAGATGAAATCATCATTCATGAATTGGTCAGCGTTCAGCGTTGCTAGCGTCATACTTACCTTCACAGCATTAGCGCTTATCGCGAATAACGCCGATGCGGCGGGGTTGTCTAAACAGCGTGAGCTATATACCCAGGCGCGTCATGAATTAGCGGTGGGTGACTTGAAAGATTTTGAATATCTAGCATCACAGTTAAAAGATTACCCCCTATACCCTTATCTAAGGTATGAAGAGTTGCGCCGTAGAATGTCTAGTGCGCCAGAAAAAGATATACGTGCTTTCCTAGACAATTATTCCTATATTCCTGCTGCGCGCAGAATTAGGCAGGCCTGGTTAAATGAGTTAATGAAGCGTGGGCAACATAGCAAGTTCCAGCAATATTATGAGGTGGGTAATAAAGTTGCGCATAATTGTTTTGACTTGCAGGCGCGAATGAAAGCTGGGAACACGCCGGAAGCGATTAAAGAAATTAAAGCATTTTGGTTGGTGGGTAGTTCTCAACCTAATCAATGTGATCCTCTATTTGCTTGGCTAGAAAAGCAAGGCTATATGGATGATGAGCTTATTTGGCAACGTATTGATCTGGCAATGGCGAAGCGTGACATTAAGTTAGCAAAATACCTGGCTGGTAAGTTATCTACCAAGCAAGTTCATTGGTTTGCATTATTAAACAGCGTACATAGAGATCCTAAAAAAATATTAACTGACCCAGATCTAAAACAAGATCATCCGTTAGCGAGAAAAGTAATTGCTTATGGTGCACGGCGTTGGGCGCGTAAAGATGTTACTGCGGCCGCTAAAGCATGGCAGCAACTCAGCAGTAAATACCAGTTCAGCGAACAGCAGCTTGTCCAAACTCAAGCAGATATTGCCTTAACAGCTTCGCTTAGGCATCACTCGCTGGCGGCGGACCTGATGAGTCAACTGCCGGCTGATATTGAAGATGCGGACGTACAACAGTGGCGAGCTCGTGCCGCGATGCGTGCTAATGATTGGCCAGCTGTGTTAAGAAGTATTGTATTGATGGATGTGGAAACCAAAGAAGAGCTGGAATGGAAATATTGGCGCGCACGTGCTCTTGAAGAAATGGGTGTGCATACAGATGCAAAATACATTTATCAGAAAATTGCACGGGAACGAGACTACTATGGTTTCTTAGCTGCAGATCGTGTTCAACAACCTTACGAAATGAATGATCAGCCTTTACAGTTTACTGATTTTGAAATTGGTAGAGTATTGGAATATCCACCGCTTATTCGTGCGCGTGAATTATTAGAGGCTGGGCAAACATCGCATGCTTACAATGAATGGAAATATCTCACCGCTGGCTTTGATGCTAAGAAGTTACAGATAGCTGCATATATTGCGCATCAATGGGATTGGTATCATACCGCTATCTTTACTGTTGCGAGGGGGAAGCACTATGATGATTTGCAACTGCGTTTTCCTCAACCCTATGATGATATTGTGAGTAAAAATGCTAGAAGATTCTCGTTGACGCCTGAATATGTTTACGGTGTGATGCGTCAAGAAAGTGCTATGAATAGTATTGCTAAATCCCATGCTGGTGCGAGAGGATTGATGCAACTAATGCCAGCAACGGCTAAAGATGTTGCTAAATCATTGAAGATTAAATCTCCAAATCGTACGGCTTTACTTCAGCCTAAAGTTAATGTGCAGTTAGGTAGTAAGTATCTTCGCTCAATGTTAGATAGGTATGACAATCAACAGGTGTTAGCAACAGCTTCATATAATGCTGGCCCTCACCGAGTGAAACGCTGGCTACCGCCAAACGAGAAAATGTCTGCTGATGTTTGGGTGGATACTATCCCTTATGATGAAACACGTAAGTATGTACGCCGTGTGATGGCTTATTCGACGGTCTACGAATGGAAGATGGCACACAAAACGACGCGTTTGCAATCACGAATGCCCCCTGTTCCTGCAAAATAAACACTTGTCTCTAGACGCTGAAAAAATATTAGATTTTTGGTTTGGTGCATTAAACAGCACAACAGATCTAGCGCAGGATAAATCAGCAATGTGGTTTGTTAATGGTGCTGATTATGATGATGAGATTCGTGAAAATTTCCTGCCTATTTATAATCAAGCCTGTGATGGTCAATTAGATGCCTGGCGTCAGTCGCCTAGAACATTATTAGCGCTAATTATATTGCTAGATCAATTTTCTCGTCATATTCATAGAAATAGTGCGCAAGCATATGCCCAAGACAAGAAAACTGTAGAGCTTGTTAAGCAGGGAATAGATGATCAACTCGATAAATCGTTATATTTCATCCAGCGAAAATTCTTTTATATGCCGTTAATGCATGCTGAAGATATTGCTACCCAGGAATTTGCAGTGTCAATGTTTGCTGAACTTCGTGATGATGTTCCTGCTGAGTTGAAACAGGTATTCTCAAAATCACTTAGTTTTGCTCAGAGTCATCACTATGTGATTTCACTGTTTGGTCGCTTTCCAGAATTAAATCAAATACTGGGCCGTAAAAACACAGATGCAGAAATAGCATTTCTTAGTACTGGGAAGTATCGATTTTTATGAAGACGTTGGTTTTGCTAGAGTGACTTTGTATCTTAAGTCGTATTTGGATTGTGCCAACCATCCGATCAAGTTCACCAGATGTACTCAATCGTGCTATGAACTTAATTGTGCTAGTGAGAATTGGTCTATCCATGGGCAGGAGAGGTCAGGTTCCAAGAAACCGCAGTGTCCACCATGTTCTGTGGTAAGAATATTTGTAAATTTGTTTTTTCCTAGCTTGGATTGATCTTTCCAGGGGATGATGGGGTCATCTTTAGCGAGAACAATCTGTGCTGCTGATTGTAATGTGCTTAGTCTATCACCTGCGATTGAGTAGCCATTTAAATATGAGTCTAAATCTTTAAACCCGGCGTATTGAGTAGCAAGGTTTTCGGTCGCCTGAGTTAAGTTTTTGCATTTATCAAATGTTTGTTTTGAAAATAGCTGTGGAAAAGCGTCGGCTTTTTGATAGAAAGAACTTTTCCAGCGCCGCATGAAATAATTTCTATATACCATCAAAGACTTTTCTAACGCATGTAAGGTATGACTTGGATCAATCACAGGGCAAAATGCAATCGTGCTATTTAAGCTCAGTTGTTGTTTGGTAGTGAAAGCATTAACACGCAACGCAAAATTAGCGCCGAGTGAAAAGCCTATTAATGAAATATCTTGTTTGAATTTATGTTGTATATGAATGCATGCATTAATTACTTCCTGTATGCGGCAGGAGTGAAATATTTCTTCATTAAGATGCTGTGAATTACCGTGGTCACGCAAATTCAAACGCACCACGGTAAAGCCCTGTTTGAATAAAAAATCGCCTAGGGTGATAAGATAAAGAGAATCTGAGCAGCCTAGCCATCCATGTAATAGAACGACAACCGGTGCATCAGTTTGATTCTGTTGATTGTACTGGGCTGATAAACGAATACCATGCCCCGAGGGAATGATTTGTTGCGTAGCATGATTACGAAAATCTTTGCTTTTGCGCATCGCTATCAGCTTGCGAGCAGGTGAGCCCGCTAAGATGCTATTCGTATGACCATTACGGAATATTCCTTTTCCAATATAGGGCTGCATTATTTTTCTTCACTGGCAATGTGTCAGGCTACTTAGCTTTTTCTAGTGCTTGCGTTAAATCAGCCATGATGTCGTCGATATGTTCTATGCCAATGGACAAACGAATTAAGTCTTCACTAACCCCGGCAGCTTTCATTTCTTCTGGAGACAGCTGTCTGTGCGTTGTGCTCGCGGGGTGGCAGGCTAATGATTTTGCATCGCCGATATTAACCAGTCGTACAATCAAATTGAGTGCATCGATGAATTTTGCCCCAGCTTCTGCGCCACCTTTAATACCAAAGCTTAATATTGCCGAAGCGCGTCCACCCATATATTTGTCAGCTAATGGCTTGTCTAAATGATTTTCTAGGCCGGCGTAGCGTACCCAACTTACTTGTTCGTGATCTTGTAAATATTTGGCGACCGTGATGGCGTTTTCGCAGTGTCTATCCATACGAACAGCAAGCGTTTCGATGCCTTGTAGGATTTGAAAACTATTAAATGGGGAGATCGCGGCTCCCATGTTGCGTAGTGGAACAACGCGAACGCGCCCAATATACGCAGCGTCACCCATCGCTTCGGTATACACCACACCATGATAAGAAGGATCGGGTTCATTCAGCATGGGGAAACGTTTCGCGTGTTTTGCCCAGGGGAATTTTCCTGAATCAACAACCACACCGCCAATAGTGGTGCCATGTCCACCCATGTATTTTGTTAATGCGTGCACAACAATGTCTGCACCATGTTCAAATGGACGGCATAAATATGGCGAAGGTACGGTGTTGTCTACAATCAATGGGACGCCATTGCTATGTGCCATTTTTGCAACTGCATTAATATCTAAAACATTTCCTGCAGGATTTCCAATTGTTTCGGCAAACACGGCTTTGGTATTGTCATCGATAAGTGCTTCCATGCCTGCAACATCATGTTGATCGGCAAAGCGTACTTCTATACCTAAGCGCGGCAGTGTATGTGCGAATAAATTATAAGTGCCACCGTAAAGTGATGAGGCCGAGACAATGTTGTCGCCCTGTTGAGCAATGGCAAAAATGGCATAGGTGATCGCAGACATGCCAGAGGCTAAGGCTAATGCGCCAACGCCACCTTCCATTTCTGTCACGCGTTTCTCCAATACTGAAGAGGTTGGATTCATAATGCGTGTGTATATATTACCTTCGACTTTTAGGTCAAAGAGATCGGCGCCGTGTTGAGTGTCATCAAACGAATATGAGGTGGTTTGATATATTGGTACTGCGACTGCTTTAGTCGTAGGTTCCGGTGAGTAGCCGCCATGAATAGCAATTGTTTCAATTTTCATAAGTATATTGGTGATGTAAAAATAAGTATTAAGTATCTTGCTCTGTAACTCGCTAAATTTTAGCAGCCTTTGTTGTTGTCGGGTGAGCAATTCACGCTTATTAGCGCAGTTGCCAGGTAGGTTGGAATTGATTATTAATGATTTTATGGGAGATTAGCCATTGGCTGGCATCATCACTGTCCGCGTAGAACCAGCGTGCCACGGATCCGAGACGAAAGTTGTAGCCCCAGGTATTCATATCATGCATGTGGATGGCTTGGTTGAAATTGGGGATATGGTCCGATAATACGAGTTGCAGAAAACAACAGGCATTTTCGATCAACGCTGATCCACCGGCATCATGTGAATCGTTAATACGTTGCTTGGCCGGCATACAGATAAAATGGCAGGCTTCATGGAGTAGTGAATGGATGGGAGTATCTTCTCTCGCATAGAGTGTGGATTTGGATCGCCCAGCCTCAGGCGCACCCCAAAAGCTATAGGGAATATCATCACTTATACCCACTTCTTCCAGGTTTAACTGGTAACGGTCAAAAAGTGGACGTAAAGCGGTTGTTTGGATGTTTTTTAAACTATGCATTTCTACGCTTGGTCGGTCATATAGTTAGTAATCGTCAACTTGACCGATATCAAATAGTGTAGCGAAAAGTATTGAAGTGGCATACGATTTTGCTCATTTAATGTATACTAGCGCCCGCCCGGTGGGCACCATTGTATGGATATTCAAATAGGAAAGATCACTAATGATTTCACATGTACGACGAATTACTTTATTCAGCTTATTGGTAATCAGTTCTCACACATTTGCTGCAGGCGATGCAGCACGTGGAGAAATTCGAGGCGAAACTTGCCTTGGTTGCCATGGTGTAGCTAGTTATGACAACGTTTACCCTAGTTATAAGGTGCCAAAGTTAGGTGGTCAGCATGCTGATTATTTAGCAGCAGCACTTAAAGGTTACCGTTCAGGGGAGCGCTCACATCTTACTATGCGAGCTCAAGCAGCTAACTTAAGTGACCAAGATATCGAAGATATCGCGGCTTATTTAGCGTCGCTCAAATAATAACCACTAATAGTTATATATAGAATTAAAAGGAAATTAGATGAAACGCTTGATGCTTATTTTACTGGTACAAGTTGTCTTTGCAGCCAGTGCCATTGCCGGTGGTAACGTTGCGGCAGGAAAAGAGAAGTCACAGACATGCGTAGCTTGTCATGGAGAATCTGGAATGAGTGCAGTGGCAACATTCCCGAATATTGCTGGTCAATACGAAGATTACCTATACGTCGCATTAGAAAGCTATAAGTCTGGATCGCGAAATAATCCGATTATGAGCGGTATTGTTGCTGCACTTAATGAGCAGGATATGAAAGATTTAGCCGCATATTATGCTAGCTTAGATGGTCTAGAAACCCTAGAACTTCCTAGTAAGTAAAGCTAAACGCACTTAGCAGTATTCTGCTAAGTGCGTTTATTTTTTAAGATTTATTCTGTTCCCATTCTTCTGGGGTATACGCTTTAATTGTTAATGCATGTAGCTCACCGCTAGCAATCTGAGCATTAACTGTCTTGTAGACCAATTGATGTTCTTTGAGCATGCTTAAGCCTTCGAATACAGGGCTGATAACTGTTGCTTCATATTTGCCACCATCACCTGTCACAATAGCTTCTGCGTTGGTAATGCCCTCTTCAATCAACTTTTTTATTTCTGATGTTTCCATGGCTATTAATAATTAGTGGTTGTTTTTTTGTTAATAATTAGAGCAAGTGTAACCTACTAGTAAAGTTTATTTGCTATCTCCGACAGGGAGTAAAACTTTATTCTTGGGGTTCTGATTCAACAATGGTTGCCAGCTCATCGCCAATTTGAGATTTTCTCCAGCCGGACCCAACTCTGCTTTGTTTCCCTAGCACTAAATCTACCAATGACTTTCTATTTGCTAGCAAAGAAGCAGATGTATTGATTTGTTCAGCGCGGTTGCGAGAAAATTCCATAAGTTTTTTAATTAGTGTTTTCTGTTCTTTGCTAAGTCTATTGTCAGCCGGTTCTTGAAGATCATTGACGATTTCAGCAGGAATGGTTTGCTGTAAAATTTGAATAATATTGTTTGAGTGGCGCATCGATTTAGGTGCATGCTGTTTAAGGCATTGCGAGATAGATTCACCGCTAAAATCTTTTAATTGGCAGGTTTCTAGAATGGCAGGGTCAGGTAATATCCATCGTCTAGGTAAGTTTTTGGTTTGGGCAGACTGCTCACGCCAGTGAGCAATTTTACGCACATAGTAAAATTGTTTTGCATTCAGTTTGCCTATTCCTTTGACTTGCTTCCAAGCATCTTCTGGAGAAACAAAATAGTTAGATGAGAGTAATAACTTTTCACACTCTTCTGCCAACCAAGGCGTTCTATTTTCTGTCTCTAAATCAGATTCCAACTTCTTACACAGGGGGCCTAGATGAATTACATCATCTAAAGCGTAGTCAATCTGGGCAGCGCTTAGTGGCCGCTTTTTCCAATCAGTACGGCTTTCGGTTTTGGCTAAATGAATAGATGATTTTTGTGCGACTAATTCAGCATAGCTGATCTGTTCATTGAGGCCTAGAATGCTAGCTGCGACTTGAGTGTCAAATAGCGGTTTTGGGATTAGCTGATATTCGGCATACAATACTTCCATGTCTTGACGGCAGGAGTGAAAAATTTTCAATTGAGAGTTTTGTCGCAATAGCTCCAGTAATGGGTCAATATGATCCAAGGTAAGTACATCGATACATGCGCTGACATCATCGGTTGCAATCTGGATTAAACACAGGATTGGGTAATAAGTAGATTCACGCATGAACTCTGTGTCCATTGCCAGCCAGGGAGCAGAGGAGATCTGTTCTACAAATGATTCTAAATCGGCAATGGTGGTGATGACGTTAGGGAGCATTTTGAGTAATAACTTTATTTGAGTAATAGTAGTAATGAAACAAACATGGTTGCGTCGTTATATCTGGCTTTTATTGTTATTTATGTCGTTCACTTGTTGCGTGGCGTCGCCAGTACATGATGATTGGCAGTCACTATACTATCGAGACCACCCATTTGTAGGAAAAGTTTTCTCTGTTAAAGATAAAACGTGGATTTCTGTGCAACAGCTGGATAAAAATATCCAACATGAGCAAATTATCTTACTAGGCGAAACACATACAAATCCAGATCACCATATTGCTCAAGCTAAGACCATAGAGAAATGGCTGTCCATAGATAAGCCTTCAGCCTTAGTATTTGAGATGTTGGCTTACGATGACTGGGCTGAGCTACAAACTGAATATTCATTTAAACAGCCATTAGAAAGTTTGCATGAAAAGCTTGAAGAAATATCCGCGCAATGGGATTGGGAAATATATAAACCTATTTTAGAGGTGCAGATTAAACATCAGATGCCGATGATAGGGGCGAATCTGACTCGTGAGCAAATAAAAAAATATTCTGCTAGTGAGCAATGTCGAGTATCTAGATTTGGTGTATCTCTAGAGTTCTGTGATTCCATTACAGGTGACATGAAAGATGCCATTAAACAACTGATTTTTGATGCTCATTGCGGCTATTTACCGATAGCGCATACAGAGCCATTATTGCGTGCCCAGCTGGCTAAAGATGCATCATTTGCATTATCGCTGGCCAGAATGGCAGATACGCATAATGTGGCTCTGATTGCAGGCGCGGTTCATGTTCGCAAAGATATCGGTGTGCCTGTACACTTGCAACGCTTAGGAAAACAATCTGTCAGTATTGCTTTTGTGAATGTTGATCCTGATAAAATGCATATAGAGGAATATATAGATCATACTGATTTACCTCAGCAATTTGATTATATTTACTTCACGCCCAGTGAGCGCAATCAAGACCCATGTATTGAGTTTGCTGAGCAATTAAAGAAAATGAAAAAGCTAACTAAATAGTCGTACTGCCATGCAAGATAAGATTACAACTGATCGGATAAAAAGCCTGCAAAAACATTTAGAGCAAGAGAGTCCACTGTTGGTCTCTGTTGTGGATAAATTTATTGAGCTAGATGAGGTAGGTTTGGGCTTAGGTGTGTTGAATGCACGTGACTCATACACGACAGAAATCTCATGGTGGCCTCTGATCTCAATTTTGGGGACATTCTCGGCAGGGAAGTCGAGCTTTATAAACCAGTATGTGGGTGACACTATTCAGAAGACGGGGAACCAAGCCGTCGATGATAAGTTTACTGTGCTTTGTTTTAGCAGTGATGACACTGTGCGTGTATTGCCCGGAATAGCGTTGGACGCGGATCCGCGTTTCCCATTTTATCAAATGAGTGAAGCAATTGATAAAGTAGCTGAAGGTGAAGGTTCAAGAATTGATACTTATCTGCAATTAAAAACCTGTCCTACTGATGTTATGCGAGGCAAAATCTTGATTGACTCACCAGGATTTGATGCTGATTCTCAGAGGGACTCAACATTACGTATAACAGATCATATTATTAATCTTTCTGATTTAGTGTTGGTATTTTTTGATGCCAGACATCCAGAGCCTGGCGCAATGAGAGATACTTTGGAACACTTGGTTGCTGGCACAGTACGGCGCAAAGATGCCAATAAGATAATGTTTATCTTGAATCAAATTGATACCACTGCAGCAGAAGATAATCTAGAGGATGTAGTCGCAGCATGGCAACGCGCCATTGCTCAAGGTGGCTTAGTTAGCGGCAGCTTCCATACTTTGTATAATAAAGATGCGGCAGTTAAAATTGAAGACCCAGGCTTAGAAGAGAGATATAAACGCAAGCGTGATGCTGATTTGCATGAAATTACTAAACGTATTGCACAGGTAAGTGTTGAGCGTGCTTATAGGATTATTGGTGCACTAGAGAATTTTTCAAATCGCATTGAAAAAGAAATAGTTCCTGAGTTGCAAACAGCAGTTAGTGTGTGGAAAAAACGTGTGCTGATTGCGGATGTCATTGTGCTAATTCCGTTATTTATTTTTTTCTTGTCGTACACAATTTCTCATGGCTATTGGAAGGGATTTAGCTTTGCTATTCCAGGTATGCCGGCAGATGGCTATGGTGGTGTGATGTCTAATGTGTTGTTAATTGCTATTGCCGCTGTATTTGTATTGGTGCATTTTATTGTTAGAGGCGCTATTGCTAAATGGTATGCGCGCGGCTTAGCGGAGGATGGTTACTATGGAAATTTGCGAGCAGCATTCCTAAAGAATACGCGTTGGTTTAAGAGTGTATTATTTGGGCGCTTAGCTGGATGGGATCAAAAAGCGATGGATAAAATTAGCGAACTACGTGATTCTGCTGATGGCTTTGTTCAGAAACTTAATGATCAATATACTAATCCATCAGGCAAGTCATAGTAACTAATATTAGCTCCATCTTGATTGGTAGTTATGCTTGTCATGTTGATCAGGGTGTAAGCTCATCGAAGCTTGTAATTTCATGGCAGCTGAAAAATCATAGTTACCAATTATACAATTGAAAACTGCTCCAGATAAAAATTTATCGCTGGGCTTTGCACTAGCTGGTTTTGGCACGCTTCTGTTTTCATTGAAATCAATCTTTATCAAATTCCTCTATGCGGAGAATATGGATGCAGATGAGGTGCTGGTATTGCGCATGGCAATGTCACTGCCCATTTATATAGGAATGTTGATTTGGTCATTATCTAAGAAGTCATCTGATATAGGTTTAAATTTCAAAACAACGATAACAATCTTTGCATTAGGTTTTTTTGGTTATTACCTGGCGTCATTATTAGATTTGATGGGTTTGGAGCTGATTAGCGCACAATTAGAACGCTTAAGTTTGTTTACTTATCCATTTATGGTGGCGCTATTGGGTTATTTTTTCTTTAACGAAAATATTACACGACGAATAATAATTTCATTGATTGTCACCTATGCAGGCTTGTATGTGGTCATGGGTCATGAGTTAAAGCTAGTGGGCGAAGGAGTAGTTGAGGGAACGCTCATGGTGTTGGGAGCTGCATTGAGCTTTGCGTTTTATGTGTTATTTAGTAAACGGTATATTAAGCGCTTAGGATCCCAGCTGTTTACTTGTATAGCCATGATTTCTTCTTGCATATTTGGTTTGTTACATGGTGTTGTGGTGTTAGATTTCTCAGACTTGTCTATTAGCCATGCAGCTTGGTTCTGGCTAGTAATGCTCGTTATATTAAGCACGGTAATTCCAAGCTTTATGATGACTGAGGCATTGAGTCGAATAGGTCCCACGCAAACAGGAATTGTTGGAATGCTAGGTCCAATATTCACTATTGTGTTAGCGATTTATCTGCTAGGCGAACCATTTAGTGTGTGGTTAGTACTTGGTGTAGCGTTGATGATGGTGGGCGTGGCTAATTTAATGGTAAATCGAACTTAAAAGTTCAGCGTCTAAGGTGGAGGATAAATTAGTCTATAAGTCAGAAGTTCTTCTGACGGCACGCATAACAATATAAATCCATGGCCAAGCAATGGCGCTAGTTAATGCGGGAGACCAGTAAGTCCAGGATTCAGGGTCTTGGCCGAGTACTCCATAGACCCATAATGAAACACTCATGTGGGGCAATAAGATCATCGCAATAAATAAAGCTTGTTGATGTAATGGATAAATGCGCACGCGTTGATAAAAGCGAATACTGATAAATGCAGTTAGCGCAAAGCCTAATGCATGCTGTGCTAGCAAGGCGCCACGTAATACGTCTACTATAAGTCCAAGTCCCCAGGCTGAACCAACGCCAATCCATCTTGGTGTAGTCATGCTCCAATAAATGACTAACAATAAAATCCATTCTGGTCGAAATGGTTCGGCCCATACTGGAATAGGCATGATAGTGAGTAAAGTGGCAATGATGAATGAGCCAATCAATACATAATATGTTCGTGTTGTTTTACGCATCCTATGGTGTTTCTTGCATGGTAGTAGACTCAGCGCTGTTAGCTGTGTCTGAATCGCTACTATTTTCTTCTGAATTTAATTCGTCTTCTTCAGGGGGCGATGTCCATAATAGTAATACTTCTCGTATGGTGTCTAAGTCTGCTAGGGGTCGAGCTTCTACATTTAGAAAAGCATCGCCAGGTCGGTTATTGATTTCGGTAACCTCTGCTATCGGGTAGTTGGGAGGGTATCGCCCATCTAAGCCGGAGGTGTGTAGTAAATCTCCAACACGAATATCGGCAGATAAAGAAACATTTTTTAATTCAACACGATCAGTTTTTCCGCTGCCAACCAGTAGTGCTCGTAAGTTTGTCCGATTGCTTTCTGCGAGTAATGCATGGTTAGGGTCGGAGATGAGGAGCGCAGTAGAATGCATCGGATAGACTTCAATAATTTGCCCAATGATGCCCTTTGCTCCAATCAGTGGTTGACCGTCAAACACGCCTTGGCGTTTGCCTTTGTTGATGGTGATTAATTGTTTGAAGGGATGAAGGTCGACTGACAAAATTTCGGCAATCAACACTTTTTCATGAGAAGTCTGAATCGGTGAGCCGAGCAGTTCTCTTAATCGTGCATTTTCTTGTTCTAGTAATGCTAAGCGCTGTAGCTTTGCTTGGTTGAAAAGTGCTTGTTCGCGTAATGTTTCATTATCATCAAGCAGGTCTATGCGCGCAGCAAGATTCTCGCTAAATATTTCACTAATAGCGGAAGGCAAATGTGCCAAGTACTGTAATGGATAGGTGGCTGCTGCTAGTGAAGAGCGAACTACTTGTAAGTGCTGATAACGGTGATCTATTGTCATAATGACAACAGAAACAATGACCAAAATTAGTAGCCTGGATGATGCGGATGCATCAAATGTAAATAGAGGTTTTATAGTGATCCTCCGACCATCAAATGTGGATGGCTAACTGTTTTAGTCTCCAGTTAACAAATCGCTGCCAAATTCATCAAGCATCTCGAGTACTTTACCGCCACCACGTGCTACAGAGGTAAGTGGATCATCTGCAACCACGACCGGAATGCCTGTTTCTTCCATTATTAGACGATCAAGATCACGTAATAATGCACCTCCACCAGTAAGTACGATGCCGCGTTCTGCGACATCAGCGCCTAATTCAGGAGGCGTTTGCTCAAGAGCAGTTTTCACTGCGCTGACAATTCCATAAAGTGGTTCTTGTAATGCTTCTAAAATTTCATTGCTATTTAAGGAGAAACTCTTAGGTACGCCTTCAGAGAGGTTTCTACCTTTAACTTCAATTTCCAGCATATCTTTGCCTGGATAAGCAGTTCCGATTTCTTGTTTAACTCTTTCAGCCGTGGCTTCACCAATCAATACGCCATAATTTCGGCGTACATAGCTGATGATAGCGTCGTCAAATTTGTCGCCGCCTATGCGCACTGAGGCTGAATAGACAATACCATTTAGTGATAACACAGCAACTTCAGAGGTGCCGCCACCAATATCTAAGATCATTGAGCCGCGGGCTTCGTCGATGGGTAATCCTGCGCCAATCGCCGCAGCAATGGGCTCTTCAATTAAGTACGTTTTTCGAGCGCCAGCGCCATCAGCAGATTCGCGAATCGCGCGTCTTTCCACCTGGGTCGCGCCGCAGGGCACGCATACCAGTACGCGTGGGCTAGGGCGTAAAATCATATTTTTATGCACGGCGCGGATGAAATGCTGCAACATACGCTCTGTCGTGGTGAAATCAGCAATTACGCCGTCTTTCATTGGGCGGATGGCTTCAATATTGGTTGGCGTGCGGCCTAACATTCTTTTGGCGCCAGAGCCGACTGCTTCAATCGAACGTGTACCAGTGTTCGGATCGTTACGAATAGCAACTACCGAAGGTTCATTGAGTACAATACCTTTGTCTCGCACATAAATAAGAGTATTCGCTGTGCCCAGATCAATAGAAAGGTCGTTAGAAAATAATCCTAGAATTCGTCCAAACATGTGGGGGAAATGTCTTTAATAATCATTGGAATAGAAACGGTACTCTAACAGCGGGTATGGGTTTGGGCAAGACGTTATATATGGTACCTTTCTGTACCTTATCGAGGAGCAAATTATGGCACTTTCAACGGAAGATGTTCGCGATATTGCCAAACTGGCAAAATTGCAAATTAATCAAGATGAGCTTGATCGCTACAAGCAGGATCTTTCTCGCATATTGGAATTTGTCGAGCAGATGAATCAAGCCGATGTGGAGAATATTGAGCCGATGGCACATCCGCAAGATATGATGCAGTCATTACGCGTGGATGAAATTGCAGAAACTAATCAGCGTGAAAAATTTCAACAGATTGCACCGGCAACGCAAGACGGCTTGTATCTCGTCCCTAAAGTTATCGAATAAATTTCGCATTATTAGCAATACACAACCTATCTTTTATTTATGCATAAGTTAACAGTCGCACAACAAGCGAAAGCACTCGCTGCTAAAGAGTTTAGTAGTGAAGAATTAGTGGGTCACTACATTCAACGCATCGAAGCACATGACGAACAATTAAATTCGTTTGTGACCTTTACGCCAGAACAAGCAATAGAAAATGCTAAGCAAGCTGATGCGCGTGGTTCAGAGGGTGGAATTTTAAATGGTATCCCTATTGCACTAAAAGATATCTTTTGTACTGATGGAATAAAAACAAGTTGCGCGTCACGCATGTTAGATAATTTCATCGCGCCTTATGATGCCACGGTAGTAACAAAATTAAATCAAGCAGGTGCCGTGTCGTTAGGTAAAACAAACATGGATGAATTTGCCATGGGCTCATCGTCTGAATCAAGTTACTACGGCGTGGTAAAAAATCCTTGGGACACAGAGCGTGTACCCGGCGGATCATCAGGAGGTTCTGCCGCTGCAGTGGCAGCACGATTAGCGCCTGTCAGCATGGGAACAGATACGGGGGGTTCAATTAGACAGCCCGCTGCTCTATGCGGCATAACAGGATTAAAACCAACTTACGGTCGCGTTTCACGTTTTGGCATGATTGCCTATGCCTCTAGTTTGGATCAAGGCGGCCCATTTGGCGTTAGTTCCGAAGACTGTGCTTACATGCTGCAATCCATTGCTGGGCATGATGCACGTGATTCAACTAGTGTTGATCAACCAGTGCCGGATTATGTTGCAGGATTAGAACAGTCAGTAAAAGGTTTGAGAATAGGGTTGCCAGAAGAATTTTTTCAAGAAGGATTGGATCCAGATATTGCTGCAAAAATACATAAAGCCTGTGATGTGCTTAAAGATTTGGGCTGTGAAATTAAACCCATCTCCTTGCCTAATGCAAAGTTAGCTATTGCTGCTTATTACGTGATTGCGCCTGCGGAATGTTCATCAAATTTATCGCGTTTTGATGGTGTGCGTTACGGTTATCGTTGTGACAACCCAACTAATTTAGAAGACATGTATTCTCGTTCACGCAGTGAAGGTTTTGGTGAAGAAGTGAAACGGCGCATTATGGTGGGTGCCTACGCATTGTCAGCGGGCTATTACGATGCATATTATCTTAAAGCGCAAAAAATACGCCGATTAATTAGTGAGGACTATAAAGCTGCGTTTGATCAAGTGGATGCCGTGCTAAGTCCCACTACGCCCACGACTGCATTTAAAGTGAATGAAAAGTCAGATGATCCAATCACTATGTATCTTTCTGATATATATACCATCGGCGTCAATTTGGCTGGTTTGCCAGGTATTTCATTGCCGGTGGGTTTTCAGCAGGACCTGCCAGTAGGTATGCAGTTAGTGAGTAATTATTTCGAAGAGCAAACATTATTAAATCTTGGGCATCAGTATCAGCAACAGACTGATTATCATTTGCAAATGCCAAAAGAATTTGAATAGGTGATGAGTATGGAATGGGAAGTGGTTATTGGGCTGGAAATACACACACAGCTAAACACTAAAACAAAAATATTTTCCGCAGCAGCGACAACCTATGGCGCAGAGCCAAATACGCAAGCATGTGCGGTTGACTTAGGCTTGCCTGGAGTCTTGCCAGTACTGAATAAAGAAGCTGTCGCGAAAGCAGCTTTGTTTGGCTTAGCGGTCGATGCCACTATTAATGATGGCTCTGTATTTGACCGTAAGAATTACTTCTATCCAGACTTGCCAAAAGGCTATCAGATTAGCCAATTAGCGATTCCTATTGTTGAGCATGGAAAATTAGAAATCGCTTTAGAAGATGGCTCAACAAAAATAGTGGGAATCACTCGCGCGCATCTAGAAGAAGATGCAGGTAAGTCTTTGCATGAAGATTTTGATGGTATGACAGGTATCGATTTAAATCGAGCCGGTACCCCGCTAATAGAGATTGTCTCAGAGCCTGAAATGAGCTCAGCCAAAGAAGCCGTTGCCTACATGAAGAAGATTCACTCTATTGTTCAATACTTGGGTATCTGTGACGGCAATATGCAAGAGGGCTCATTCCGATGCGATGCTAACGTATCTGTAAGACGCACAGGAGAAATTGAACTGGGCACACGCACAGAAACTAAAAATTTAAACTCATTCAGATTTGTAGAACGCGCAATCAATTACGAAATAGAACGCCAAATTGATGTGATTGAAAGTGGTGGCCGTGTTGTGCAAGAAACACGCTTATACGATGCTGATGATGATTCAACCCGCACCATGCGTAGTAAAGAAGAGGCAAACGATTATCGCTATTTCCCAGATCCTGACTTATTGCCTGTAAAGCTTGACCCTGATCTATTAGCGCAGCTGCAAGAACAGTTGCCAGAGTTGCCTGATGTAAAACAGAAGCGTTTCTGTAGTGAGTATGGTCTGAGTGCAGATGATGCTGAACAACTCAGTGCATTACGAGATGTGGCAGATTACTTCGAGCAGGTAGTGTCGCATGTTAAAGGCGAAGCAAAAATGGCGGCCAATTGGGTGTGTGGGGAATTGTCTGGTGCGTTAAATCAAAATAATTTAGATGTGACGCAAAGTCCAGTTAGTGCAGAGCGTTTGGCACAGCTAATATCACGTATTGCCGATAACACTATTTCAGGGAAAATTGCTAAAGAAGTTTTTCATGATATGTGGAGCAGTGATAAAACCGCTGATCAAGTCATCGAAGAAAAAGGCTTGCAGCAAATTTCAGATGTCGGTGAGCTTGAAGCAATTGTAGATAAGGTCATTGCTGATAACCCTAAGCAGGTAGAGCAATATTTGTCGGGTAAAGATAAAGTATTTGGTTTCTTTGTGGGCAATGTCATGAAGCTCACCAAAGGAAAAGCAAACCCTGCGCAGGTTAATGAGTTGTTAAAGAAAAAGCTGGTTTAATAAGATCAACACTATGAATGTTCTCATTGTCTATGCACACCCTAATCCTTTGAGTTTCAATCAATCAATTCTTAAGGTAATAAATTCTGCATTTAAAAACAAAGGCGCAACCGTACGTTTAAAAGATTTGTACGCAGAAAGATTTGATCCAGTGCTAGGTGAAGCTCAGCTATCATTGCAGAGCGAAGGCAAGCTGCCTGACGACATCAAGCGTGAGCAAGAACAAGTGACCTGGGCGGATACACTAGTGGTGATTTATCCGTTATGGTGGTTTGATCGCCCAGCCATATTAAAAGGTTGGTTTGACCGCGTGTTCACTCACGGTTTTGCATTTAACTTTGATGAGAATGGTGTGCAGGGCTTGTTAACTGGCAAGCGTGCAATGGTGGTTGTGACAGCGGGCGGTACTAAAGAAGATTTCGGGAAAGATGCGGATCAATTAACCAAAAGCACTACTGAAGGTACATTAGCATTCTGTGGTATTACCAATATAGTCGATCGCGTATTTTATTCGGTGCCAATAGTAGAGGATGAAGCGCGCGCTAAAATGCTAGAAGAACTAGACGCGTTAGTAAAAGATTTCTAGTAAGTCGAAGATCGCTATTTAGCTTGTTTTAAAGTTTTTCCTTCCTGCTTCCATATCCCCAGTAATTCATGTAGCGCAATCGGTATCACCGTTTCTGAATTATCCTCACAATAGTTCTTTAACCAAATAAAGGTATCCTCTGGTGTGGTAGCACCCGAAACATCATAAACATCGCTGTCAGAGTAGTTAACGCCAGAGACAAACCCGCTAGCCCAAGATTGGTACAAGCGAATATTTTCTACTGCCTGTTGAAAGCCAACATTCTTAGGTGTGATGTCGTGAATTAAATCTTCGCAGGTAGCACCACCCCAGCCCTGTGCGCTAAAGGGAGATACTTCATTGCTATCAGCTTGTTTGGTTTGGGTAGTAGCGCAGCCGCTAGCAATTAGGCAGAGGAAAAAAATAAATGTGTGATTTGAACGTCTCATACTGAGTATTATTGCAAATATAAAGGGTCCAAGCTCTTTTATTTTTTTAGATTTTAAAAAAAATTAGAAGAATGAAGATATTTAAGAGCTCTGATCCTTTTTATTTTTGAGGCTAGAAAGAGACAGTGTTGTTATAAGTTTGATGTTCTATATCAGTGGGTGGAAAAATAATGCCTCTTTGTTTATGAGGGATTTCTTGCAACGCAACTATGTTAATCTTTTGCCTGTTCATACGTGGTTCGTTTTTATTTGTTATGTCATTTTAAATAAGGATAGATTGTGATGAGAATTTTTCCCTACGTAATATCGTTAACTCTTCTTGCGCTTTCAATTTCAAGTGCCTATGCCGCTGAGTTTGATGCGGATAGATTGGCCGATGTGTTAAAAAAACAACCTGCTGAGTTGCAAGCGAGGTATAGCTATCGAAACCCGCAAGAAACTTTAGCATTCTTTGGTGTTACTCCTGACATGACAGTAGTTGAGGCACTTCCTGGTAGAGGTTGGTATACAAAGATTCTGATTCCTTATTTAGGTAAGCAGGGTCAGTTGATTGGCGCAGACTACGCTCAAGATATGTATCCCAAATTTGGTTTTTTTGCCAAAGAATTTATTGAGTCTAAAAAGACTTGGGTGGAAGATTGGAGCAAAGAGGCGCAAACGTGGGGTGATGAGGATAGCGCAGTAGTTTCTGCATTTGTGTTTGGTTCTATGCCAGAGAATATTAAAGGCACTGCTGATGCAGTATTATTTATTCGTGCTTTACACAACCTTAAACGATTCGAGAACGACGGCGGTTACCTTTCTACCGCGCTAGATAATGCTTACCAGGTACTAAAGCCTGGCGGCATTGTCGGTGTTGTTCAACATCTTGCTGATGAGTCTATGTCTGATGAATGGGCGGGAGGGTCTAATGGTTACCTGAAGAAAAGCCTAATTATCAAAGAACTGGAAAATGCAGGTTTTGAATATGTGGATGAAAGTCGCATTAGCATCAACGAAAAAGACCAACCAACAGAAAAAGACATGGTTTGGCGTCTGCCGCCTTCATTATCCACCAGTAAAGATAATCCAGAGCTGCGTACACGCTTACAAGCAATTGGTGAATCTACACGTATTACTCTAAAGTTTCGAAAGCCTGAGTAAATAAGCTAATTTCAAACTGCGTTAATTAATTGGAATTAACGCATAGCCTTTTTGCTGATACCCAATCATTGAAACAAAGGTGTTACCCACTGGTTTCACCTCAGCAATAATCGTGCTGTTATCTATGCCTAGAATACGCGAGGCGATTGAGCATGATTCCATCTTTACGCCGGGTTTGTTGCTCAGTGTTTGAATTAACACGAGTAACTCTTCTAGGGCAACTTCTTCATCTAGATCTAGTTCTATGGGTTGTGAGGACAATAGCTTTAATACGCGCCCATGAAAGGTGAATACCATATCTGGTTTAACGCCTTGCTGGACTAGGTCTTCATAAGTTTCATCAATGACTTTCATGACAAATAGTAGACGACTGGGCTTGCTTAACGTTACATCCCATATTACTTTACCCGTATCTATGCCTTCCAATGCATCAGCATCATTGGGAGTGTCTGCATATGCGGTAATAAGTAAGGTTAAAAAAGTAAATAATATGCTAAGCGTTATTAGTCGTCTTGTTTTCATGTTGAATCCTTTGGTCTGTGGCTATAGAAAAGAATTATCACACATTTATAGAGGATTGATGATAAGTCACATCAGTTCGAAGGTTGGTAACCTGTGAATCACTGATTTATCTGAGTGAATAACCGTTTGAAGGGGCTCATTTTCTAGCTTGGTTTATGCGATAATGCTCACTAAATAACCCCTATTGATTGAGGTTTGTATGAAATATTTTACACGTTACTTTTTAATCTGTGCGTTCCTAGTGCTGTTTACTAGTGTTAGTTATGCGGGACACTATCATGGTTATTCACATGGGAGTTTGTTGTCTAAAAGTGAAAAGATAGTCGTAGATGCTGTTTTGTTGCGTCCGATTGGATTAGTAACAACGGTAGCTGGCACGGCAATTTATACGGTATCTCTGCCGTTTAGTTTGTTGGGAGGTAACGAACCAGAAGTGCGTGAGCATCTCATTAATGAACCTGCACGTTATACTTTCAAGCGTCCGCTAGGGGATATTGATTACTAACCTTATAGTTCTCGTAGTAAGTCTAAAATAATTTGCCGTTTCCTTTTAGGTAGTCGAAAGTAAAGTTCGGCGACTTCTTTGGTTTCTTCATCTTGGGTTGAAATCGAATATTCATTACCAGGTGATTCTGAAATTTGATGGGAGGCGTTGATATCACCTTCGCCAGTCGCAAGCCATTCCAGGCGTACGTTTAATATATTAGCAAGTTGCGTGAGATGGTCAGTACTGGGTAGTGCTTTACCTCTTTCCCAGTGCCCACAGGCGCCCCGTGAAACCTTCATCCTCTCGGCGAGTAGTTCCTGTGATAATCCACAGGCTTTTCGGGCCTGTAGAATTCTTTGCGCAATAGTAGACATTTGCCAAGGATAGTATTGATATCATTGGAGATGTACGATAATTTAACTATCTAATAATTCGATATTAAATCTATCTTCCATGGTGAGAGTGTTACTTTTAATCTGTTGCTTACTGATAGCCGCTAATTTTCTCCTTAGCTCAGGGTTGATTCAGGATTATCTAATGACGTTTGTGCGGCTAAAGTGCGTTCAATTGAATGATCCGAGCCCAGTTAGAAAATTGGCCGGAATCACTCAGTTAAGTGATTCCGAGGAATTGATTTTTACGCATTATTCTCCTATTCCAAAAATTCGCATTCAGAATATGGGAGGTCATCAAGTGATCAAGTGTGAATCGTTTCGATTGCCTAAAGGCGTATTGGTGTCTGTGTCGTCAGATGGACGTACATGTGAAATTGGCGGAGTGCCGACCACCCCACAAGCACGAACTGAAGCTTATGTGATAGCTACTAATTCTCTAGGTAGTTCTCTGGCAGTCGTGCCTATCTCTGTTAATGCAATCGTCTTAAGAGAGTAGAGAGGCTGCTTATTTTAAATTGGGTTATTTAGGAAATAGTAGATGCTTTTCCTGGTAATGATCTCTTTCTCTCTCAATAAGGAGATTGGCAAGAAAGTAGTACCATTTTTCCCAGGCAGCGATAGTGTTTTCATCCATCTGCTCAGATAGTAGTTCTCTCATAGCTGAGATCAATGCATCTGCCAGCATGGGGTAATGTTCTTCTTTAACGCCAGCAATAACGTGGTTGCGGCATATACCAACCCGTAAGCTAAGAAGCTCTTCAGGTTCGTCTAAGCTCATCATATGAGCCATAAGTGCAGCCGCAAACATATTAGGTTGATGCGAGCGAAACCTCTGGAATAAATTTTTGGTCTCAGGATATTTTTCAAACAATATCTCATACATTCGAGTCGTGACTTCGACTTGTTTTTCCCATAGAAGATGTTCAGTATCTTTTAAGATGTGTCTTGTTTGCTCGCTTATATTTTCCATGATTCACCTCGCTAGTGAAATTACAAAGAATCTCTCTTATTAATACATCTATGTAGTATTAGTTGAGTGTTTATTTGTTAAGTACGTCATTTCTAGTCGACTCAGTAATATTTAACACTTCATCAATTAGAGGTTGAGCGACATCTAATTCTTTTAATGTGCTATCGATGTGATTTTTTACTGCGTCAAAGTGACTGTCGTTTAATCCTTGCTTGACTAGTCTTTCATGTGCAGTGCGCATAGATTCACCTTGGAAGGGTGTGTCAGCACCGAATGCGTAAGATAAGAAAGATTTCATTTTGCGCATCTGTTTGGACATATCAACGCCTTCAAAAAAGCCATTAATGTGGTCATCAGAAATCACTTTTTGGTAAAAAATATCAACGGCTGCTCCGACAGCAGCATCGCCACCAATTCGTTCAAATAAGCTATTTGACATAAATATCCCCCTTAAAGATGTATTTGTTATGTATGTTTATAAAATGTATATAATATGTATGTTAATGTCAACAGAATTATTACTATGCGCTTAACTAAATACAGCGATTTTGCTTTAAGAACGTTAATTTATCTGGCGAGTGCCGATCGTCGTTGTACGATTGATGAAATTGCACAGAGCTATGCGATACCTAAAAATCACCTGGTCAAAGTTGTGAATCAGTTAGCCACGTTAGGGTTTATACAGTCGATTCGTGGAAAGGGTGGCGGCCTAGAGATGGTATGCGAACCAGCAGCGATTAATTTAGGTGAAGTAGTGCGTGCGACAGAACAAAGTTTCGATTTGGTGGAATGTTTCTCTACTGAGAATCAATGTGTGCTAACACCGAGTTGCAAATTGGCAACTATTTTTACGCGGGCGTTGGATCAATTTTTGTCTGTGCTTGATGATTATACGCTTGAAGATTTGCTTACACCAAAAGTGAGAGTGTTACTGAATTTGAATTAACTGATGTTGGTAGTGCCTTCTACATGCATGTCTTTATTAACACTAATATAAGGAAGTTTTAACGAATCAAGCCAGGACTTTCCGTCTTGCTCACCTTTCAACATGGCAACAGTTGAACAGCTTCCAGCGATTAAGCATTCACTAGCAATCACGCTAACAGCACTAAATCCTTCAATTGGCCAGCCTGTTTTTGGGTTAAGGATATGCGCATAGCGCTTACCTTCGATAGTAATGAAACGTTCATAGTCACCGCTGCTCGCAATGGCTCCCTGTCCTAACGTGGTGGTGGCAATGGCGTTAGCCGGGTCTCTAGGATGTCTGATACCAATTTGCCAGGGCTTATTGTCTGGGTGTGGGCCTAATACTTTAATATCACCACCCAAATCAACTAGGCCGGCGTTAATGCCATAACTGCGTAATGTGTTTGCTGCAGCATCTACAGCATATTCTTTTACGTAACCACCAAAATCGATTTCCATACCTTTTTTCTTCAGTACAATATGTGGGCGTTGCCATTCGACATGTTGCCAGCCAACTAATTCTAGTGCTTCATCAATTTGGCTCTGTGTGGGTAATTGGTTTGATTTGAAATTCCATGCGCGTCTTAATACGCCGGAAGTAATATCGAATAAACCTTCGCTCTGTTTGTAAACAGCCTGCGCATAGTCTAAAAGTAACGCTGTTTCACTATCGACTTTAATGCCTGTTAAATTGCCAGAAGATTTGTTGATGGTGTTGGTCACGCTATCGGTACGATAGCGTGAATATTTTTTTTCTAGGCGTGTGACTTCTGAATGCGCTTTTTTGCACGCGAGTTCAGCAGTGTCTTTATCTGAAGTATAGAGTTGAAACTCGCACGGACTGCCCATCGCGCGAAATGGAAAATTATAAATTTCCATGATTATTTAAATGAATAGTCCACTCCAAATGTGAATAGGGTGAAGTCAACCAAGCCTGGATTTTCCACGTCGACACTTTGCAATGAATAAGATTTATCACTGATATATCTTTCAGCGGATACGCCTAATGTCCAGTTGTTGATTGTTTCGGCAAGTTTTACACGGAATGACAACGCTCCATAAGGTGATAGGCGATAATCACTTGAGTAATAACCATCTGAGCGTACAGCGTTGTAAAATGGCTCATAGAAATCAGCCTGTGTTTGGCTGTAATAGCGCATTGAATATTCAAAACTCCAACCGCTATCGGTATGTTTTAAAAATCCAAGGTCTAATGTATGTGAACGAATATTCCAATCGTCATAATAGAATCGGTAGTCTGCATGCAATGCTGCAGATAAAGTTTCTGACCAACGTCTTAGCTGCGCAGACCATATATATTGGGTACGGTCATCTGGGCGACTATCTCGTAATCCAGGCAGTGCAGAATTAAATACTAATTTATAAGGGTCAGATAAAAATCCAGATAGGTGTCCGAGTGTGAAGGTGGACTGAACGACAGTGTTCTTATTGATAACTTGCCCAATACCAACAAAGGCACTAATATTTTCTTTATCTTCTTTATCGATACGGCCAGGGTCAATGTCCGGATCTGATGTTGGTTTTACCTCGTCAAAAGAAGCGGATATTCCACCGCGGAGTGTCGTTGATTTATTATCTAACTCACGTGCGACTGACACGCCGCCGAATATTGCTTGATAATCTTTTTCGGTTGAGAATCCAATGCTTGGGCTAATAGTGTATTTGCCTTTGTAAATATCCAGTTTTGCACTTGCATCCAAGCGTTCATCATCAATGGTTGCGCCACTCATGACCTGCTCTGGATTGCCTTCAGCATCAGGTTGAACAAACCAAGCAGAGGCACCACTCATTTTTTCATATGCACTATTTACTGTGAGTTGCATTGTGTCATTGATGGGATACACAACGCTAACCTGTCCTATTTCAATGTCGTAACGTTCTTGATCTCCTAGGCCAGAGAAGTTACTACTGCTTAGCCGATCCTCTTCGTATTTTGATACACGCGCACTAATGCTAGGTTCGCTATCTGGCGAAGCTGCTTCTACTGCTTTATTGTAAGCGGGTAATGCAAATGCTGCAGAATATAAAGCTGCTACGGTAGGGCTTAACGTTTGTTTTTTAGTATAAGACATTGGCTTTTGTTTTAGTTGCAACCGCAACCGCCTCCTGCAGATCCGTATCCGCCAGCAGCAGCTTCTTTAGCAAAGTAAATGTGTTCGCCTAGTGTTGCCGCGAGTGGGTCAGGTGACCACGCCATTTCTTTCTTGGTAAGAGTGCCACGTTCCCAAGGTTTTACTGCAGTGCAACCTGAGGTGACTAATGTCATGAGAATAATAAAGACAATGCTAAGTTTGATTTTCATAGTAATTTTTCAATCTCATTTTTGATTTTATCCACGTCACCTGATTTGTATCCGCTATGAACATAGCGAATCACACCTGACTGATCGATGACATATGAGGTTGGCATGGCATTAACACCAAAGGCTTCTGGTATTTGACCTGATTGGTCGGCAAGAATTTTGTAAGAGACATTGATCTTGTTGATGAAGTCAGTGGCATCTTTAGGGTTTTCATCAAGGTTGATTGCAATCACAACGACATCATCTCTGCCTGAAAATGAGGTCTGTAGATTTTCAAATTCGGGTAATGATTTAAGGCAAGGCGGGCACCAGGATGCCCAGAAATCTACAAATACTACTTTTCCTTCAAGGTCTGCTTTACTGATAGTTTCAGAGCCATCTAATGAGCGAGCGCGAAATGAGGGTGCGTCATCACCGACACTAGCGGAGTAAGCAAATTGAGTGGCAAATGCGCATATGAAAGAAAGAACAGATACTTGGATAAGTTTAAGCATTGAGAAAAATCCTCTCTGGATAGATTTGTTGGCTTAGTGACTAGCTAAGCAGCTATTGTGATTGTGGTCACAATAGTTGAGTTGCCGGCTAAGGTTATAGGCCACTAAGACGAACCGCTATAATTAATTGATTATCTGCGGACTTATGTATGTGACTAGAAATAGCCAAATTAGGTGCAACAGCTCATCGGTTGTTAGTGGCCGCTGATCTGTGTACGTGTAATACGAGTTAGCGAAATGTATCGCTATGTTTTAGGGGGGGGTAATTTTATATTGTTAGTTTTAGAGGTGTTATAGATCTAACCATAGTTTCAGTGGTTTGCGCATGCCAGCAATTTTGCAACCCTGTTGACCGTAGCCATATGGGAATAATGCATACACATATTTTCGTGTTGCGTTATCTTTACCTATCTCTTGACGTAAATTTTTTAGAATAGTACGCAGCTCAGGAACCACGCCAGAGTCGGAATAAAGTTGACGTATCATATGAATGACGCGCCAATGATCTTGATTTAATTCTAACTCTGTTTCTTTAGCGGTAGATAATGCGAAATCTTCATCCCAATCTTCTGGGTCAAGTAAGAATCCGTCTTCGTCAGTTTTTAGGTCCATTAATTTAGCCGCCGTTCCTTGGGTAACGCGTTCAAGTTGTTGTATGTCATGTAAAGTCTGAACGTTATTGTAACCGCATTTACTAAACTGTGTGCGAACATCGTTGCCTTGTTTATAACCGTGCTCAACTAATAATGTCCCGTTAGAAGATAAATAATTAGGTGCGTGATTTATAATGTGAAATAAATCTTCTAATCCTTGTCTGCTCGAGAATAGTGCAGGCTTAGGCTCGTATTTTTGTACTCCGTATTCAATATCCTCGTCATCATTAGAGATGTAAGGTGGATTGCTGATAATGATATCGAAGTTATTAGTGTCTACTGACTGAAACCAATTGCTGGTGATAAAGGTAATGTTATCAAGTGCGTGTTTTTGTGCATTAATTTTAGCAATATCAATACAATCCGAAGAGTTGTCACAGGCAGTAATAAGCGCATCAGGTTTTTCTTTTGCGATTGCTAGTGCAATGCAACCACTGCCGGTGCCTAGATCTAGAATGTTCGCATGATTTTTCCCTTGTAAAAGCTGAAGGGCGATTTCAATAATTAATTCTGTTTCTGGCCGAGGGATTAATACTGCGGGAGTTACTTTTAAATCTAGCGACCAAAATTCTTTTTGTTGCTGAATATAGGCGATGGGCTCCCCTTTGGCACGACGTGATAGATATGCTTGGTAGTGTTGAAATGAAATCTCGCTGATTGATTCATCAGAATGAGAAATTAAGAACTCTTTAGTTTTATTGATGCTGTATCCAAGTAGGAGGGATGCTTCCTGCTGAGGGTTGTAGACTTTATTGGTTAATAACTCGCGACCATATTGAATGGCTTGTTTGATACTGGTCACGAGTATTTGCGTAATGACTAGTCGCTCAAAGAAGCAAGTTGTTCAGCTTGATGCTCGTTGATTAGCGGGTCAATGATTTCGTTTAGATTTCCCTGCATTAATTCGTCGAGCTTGTATAGGGTTAGATTGATACGATGATCTGTCACGCGTCCTTGAGGAAAGTTGTAAGTGCGTATGCGTTCCGAGCGATCCCCGCTGCCGACTAAGCTCTTTCTGGTCGCAGCCTGTTCGGCAAATTGTTTGGATTGTTCTGCATCTAGCAAACGTGCTTTTAATAATGACATCGCACGAGCTTTATTTTTATGTTGTGAGCGTTCATCTTGGCACTCGACGACGACGCCTGTAGGTAAATGTGTGAGTCGAATGGCTGAATCAGTTTTGTTGACGTGTTGTCCGCCTGCGCCTGATGCGCGGAAGGTGTCGACACGTAAGTCTGAAGGATTGATTTCGACATCATCGATTTCATCTGCTTCCGCTAGAATAGCGACAGTTGCTGCTGATGTATGTACACGTCCTTGAGATTCTGTTTCTGGGACACGTTGAACGCGGTGCGCGCCTGATTCAAATTTAAGTAATGAATAAGCGCCTTGTCCAACAATGCGTGCAATGACTTCTTTGTAGCCTCCATGGTCGCCTTCATTGATGTTAACAACTTCGACTGTCCAGCGTTTTTGTTCTGCGTAACGCGAGTACATGCGAAACAAATCACCCGCGAAGATAGCAGCTTCATCGCCGCCAGTACCTGCGCGAACTTCGATGAACACATTGCTATTATCTAGAGGGTCTTTAGGCAATAGTAATTTTTGCAGATCAAGTTCAACTTCTTCTTGTTGTTTTTGTAATTCGCTAATCTCTTGTTGAGCCATTTCTTGTACGCTAGTGTCATCATCCGCAAGCATTTCTTTTGCGCCAGCTAAATCTTCGACTGTTTGCGAGTATTTGCTGAATGCAGCGACGACAGGCTCTAGTTGCGCATATTCCATGGATAATTTTCTAAACTGATTTTGGTCTGAGATTACGTCTGGATCAGATAGTAGTCCGGCAATTTCTTGGTGACGTTCTTGCAACGATTCAAGCTTAGAGACAATTGAATCTTTCATGATAGATATTATTAAGGGGTAGTTGTGAGGATACTCGCGAGCTTAATCGCGAGGCAGGCCAAGAATTGTTTTAGCCGCCTCAAGTAATTCTTGATGATTTTCTGCGCCTGCAGATTTTAATGCTTCGGTAGGACTATGCAACAGTTTATTGACCAATGTGTTAGCAAGAAACTGCATGGCTTCTTCAGAAGATTTTCCTTGTTTCAACATGCGTGCTGCTTTTTCTATGGCTTCATTTTTATGTTGCTCTGCGTGGCCGCGATAAGTGCGAATTACATCCGTTACATCTTGCCCACGCATCCACTGATAAAACTTAGTCACTTCATCATCAATGATGATTTGAGCTTCTTCAGCAGCATTAATTCTTGATTGCATGTTTTCTTGGATTACTTGTTTCAAGTCATCAACACTGTAGAGGTAGATGTCTTGTAACATAGCCGCTTCAGGTTCAACGTCGCGAGGAATCGCTAGGTCAATTACAAGAATAGGTTTGTGCTTGCGTCGCTTTAAGCTTCTTTCCAGTAAGCCCTTGCCTAGGATGGGCAATGTGCTGGAAGTTGCAGTAATCACAATATCGCTTTCTGGTAATACTTCACCTATGTAGGAAAGGCTAATGCCATAGCCATTAAATTTATTTGCCAGTTTTTGCGCGCGTGTAATGTTTCGATTAGCAATAGTGATTCGATTGGCGCCGACGGCGCTAAGGTGCTGTGCGGCAAGTTCAATCGTTTCCCCTGCGCCAATAAATAATGCGTTCCGTTTTGATAGATCACCAAAGATCTGTTTCGCTAGCGATACTGCTGTAGATGCCACTGAGACGGGGTTGGTACCAATCGATGTGTGCGTTCTAACTTTTTTGGCAACATTGAAAGAATGCTGAAATAACTGATTAAGCTGTTTGCCTAGAGTCCCGGCGCCCACCGCATGCTGATAAGCCTGTTTTAGCTGGCCTAAAATTTGAGGCTCGCCGAGTACCATGGAATCTAATCCGCTGGCCACGCGGAACATGTGTTTGGCTGTTTCTTGATCATTGTGTTTGTACAGATAAGACTGATTATGATCGATGTCTAACTTGTGAAAATCGCTTAGCCATTTCACAGTCGCAATTTTGCCTGCCTCAAATGAATCGACGCTGCAGTAAAGCTCAGTTCGATTACAGGTAGAAACTATGGCGGCTTCTTCTATAGTCGGTGTTTCCATCAGTGCGCTTAGCGCGGATGGTAGCACTGAGTCTGGAATAGCCACACGCTCACGCACTTCAACCGGCGCGGAAGTATGGTTAACACCTATAGTTAGTAAGGACATGGCAGCTATTTTAGCGCACCTTGAGCATTACAAGGGGAATAAAGAGGTGATATTCGTATAAAAAGTGAGAAGTGGCTGCTGAAGCGCTCATGTAATGACATATGAAATAACGTAGAATTGCTGCATAGACTCTAGATTTATATAAATTATTTTACACTCCAAAATTATGCCTCAAGACAATCTTTGTAAATATATGCTCATTGTGGTGCTTGCCACTATCATTTCTGGGTGCGCAACCGGGCCATCGACATCGGGGCAGGGTGAGTCTGAGAATTCAATCAGTGACCAAGCGGTCATTAATACAACAGTCAATGATGCTAGGTATGATGACCTTAGTGAGCTGATGTATGAAATTTTAACCGGTGAATTATCTGGCAAGCTTGGTGATCTTGAGGGTTCTAAGCAGGCATATAGTCGGGCTAGCGAATTAAGTGATGATCCACATGTTATTGAGCGGGCAATGCGCATTGCGATCTTTGCAAAAGACTGGCCGCTAGCATTGAAAATTGCACATCGCTGGTCAGATGCGTTAGATGGAAATATAGAAGCTCAGCAGGTACTTGGCGTTTTATATTTACGTCAGGGTGATGTGGATTCTTCCGCAAAACATTTCAGTGCGGTGATGGATGCAGCTGCTGATTCACCAAGCCAAGGTTACAGTATTGTAGCTGCGACATTAGCGCGTGTTGATGACGTTGATGCTAGTCTTGAGTTGATGGAGCGCTTAGTGGCAAGGAATTTTACCAATCCATATGGCCATTTGTCTTATGCCAATTTGGCGATGAAGGCAAAAAAATATCAGTTAGCAGTCGATCAAAGCGAACTTGCATTAGGTTTCAAGCCTGATCTTTCTGAGGCAAGAGTATTGCGTGCTAGAGCATTAGGATTGATTGGAGACCATGATGCGGCATTTGTAGAAATGCAAACATTGGTTGATGCTGATCCGCAAAATTTTGATCTTCGTTTGGGTTATGCGCGTATGTTATTGCAAGCAGAACAGTTTAACCAAGCAGGCAAGCAGTTTGAAGAATTGTTGAGTCAGCGAGCAGGAGACCCTGATATCACCTATATGCTAGGTCTTACCTATGTGCAAGCAGAGCAGTATTCTAAATCTGGGCAATATTTCCAAGCTTTGATAGATGATAACCGCCGTTTGGATGAATCTAATTATTATCTTGCGCGTATTTCAGAAGAGCTAGGAGATTCAACAAAGGCTGTAAAACACTATCAAGATGTTGCCTATGGTGATTTATATCTAGATGCTGCGGTGAGATTGGCGGATTTATACGTTAAAGAAAGTGGTTTAAATAAAGCGCGAGAACATTTAAATGATGTGCGTGGCCGAGTTGATCAGCCAGAAGATGTAATTCGTGTATTCTTGGCTGAAGGACATATTCTTCATGAGGCAAAGCAGTATGATGAAGCCTATGAATTATATAGTGAAGGACTATTAGAATTTCCAAAACATCCTGATTTGTTATATGCGCGTGCGTTGACTGCTGAATATATAGATCGAGTCGATTTGTTAGAGTCAGATTTACTGATTATTTTGCAGTCTGATCCCGACCACGCTAATGCGTTGAACGCGCTTGGTTATACGCTGGCAGATCGTGGTTTGCGTATAGACGAAGCACAGAAGTATGTTGAGCGTGCATACGAATTAAAACCAAATGATCCGGCAGTCATGGATAGCATGGGGTGGATTCAATTTCGTAAAGGTAATTATGCCGAGGCAGAAAACTACTTACGCAAAGCACTTAATCTAATGGATGATGCCGAGATCATCGGACACTTGGGCGAACTACTTTGGGCTCAAGGCAACTATGAAGAAGCAAGAAACCTTCTAAGAGAAGCAATGGATAGGCATCCTGAAGATAGCTATATTCAAAAACTCATTAAGCAGTTTTCAGAATAAAAATCTCAAGCATTTGGCTTGGCTAAATAATTTGATCAATGATTTTTAAGTCACAGTTTTGCTGTTTCTCAATTAAAAAAGTAAAGATCAGTGTGTTAATACTCACTGCGCTATTGCTGCCTGCCTGTATTAAGGTTACCCAACCGCTCCCGGTAGAAGATGCTAAGCAGGCATGGGATGTTCGCACTAATTATTTATATGAGCAGCAAGATTGGACAGCGCATATTGCGTTGGTGGGAAATAGTCATCAGCAAAAATTTAAAGTCCGGGTGATCTGGAAGCAACAGTCTGAAAACTACCAAATTAAGTTGCGTGATTTTATCGGTAGGACTATCGCGATTATTGATGGAACACCATCAGGTGTAGTAGCAAAAACTTCCAAGGGTGAACGCTATCAAGGTGATGATGCGGAAACGCTCATTAATGAACTGTTCGCCATCAATATTCCGGTCACAGGTATGCGCTATTGGCTTCAAGCAGTGCCAGTGCCAGTTGAGACTATTGATCACATAGAGTTAGATGATAATGGCTTAGCAGAAACGATAAGTCAGCAGGGCTGGACGATGTCGTACCCGCAATATTTGCAAAGCCAGCCG
>JBGCDS010000026.1:0-136580 GCA_045105615.1 Gammaproteobacteria bacterium | reverse complement strand
TACAGAACTATCAGGTAGTATTGACGGAAGATCAGTTGATGTAACTGATACTCATATTAGTTATATTCGCAAGGTATGTATTAGAGCCGGAAATTCGCCAGAGAAGGAACAACGTGTTAATACATGTATAGATGTAGCATTCTCAATTGATAGAGATGGATTGCGTGTTGCTGATTCTGGTGCTGCATTTCTATTGTTTGGACAACAGACTGTGTCTATTTCCAGTAATAACATCACTCGTAAATATGTAACTTCAGACCCTTGGGATGCTTATTCACCAGATATACGTTTCTTATTGGAAAGAAAATATAAATCACAAGAAACAGGTAATACAACTGACTTGCCTTTGAGAAGAAATTCATCGCCACCTAATGTCGTCAGTGCAATACGTACATTATCCTCTGCTACCGAACTGCAAAAAGCTGGCAGCTCAGATAGTGAAGTAGCCAAGGTGCTTGATGATGACTATGTACCACCCACACAAGAAGAATACATTAAATCACAGCCTACGCTCGATGAAATCAAGAAAGAAGAAAAAAAGAATAAGAAATGGTGGAACCCGTTTGACTAGTTATTAAATAATTAATAATTAGTCTAAATCACCAGAGAATCTTCCTCCATATTGCCAGGTACGGGGATGTTCATTAACTCTAGAATAGTAGGTGTAACAGAGCCTAGCCCTCTGCCTTTTTCGAGTCTGATGTTATTATTATCATGATTAATCACCATGCATGGCACAGGATTAGTAGTGTGTTGTGTATGGGGATCTCCTGTTAGCTCATCATACATTTCATCACAGTTGCCATGATCTGAAGTTAGTAACACATTAACCTCTTCCTCAATCGCTGCATCCAATACCCGTCCAACTTCAGTATCCATAACTGCTAGTGCTTTGAGAATAGCTTCTGGGACAGCAGTATGGCCAACCATATCACCATTCGCAAAGTTCACTATAATTAAACTATGTTCACCCTCTTTAATCGAGTTAATCACCACGTCAGCAACTTCTTTAGCACTCATTTCTGGCTTTAAATCGTAAGTAGCAACTTTAGGCGATGGCACCATAATTCTATCTTCACCAGGGTATGGGGTTTCTTTACCACCATTAATGAAGAATGTGACATGAGGATATTTTTCTGTTTCGGCACAGTGCAATTGTCTCAAACCCATATTACTCACTACCTCAGCCAACGACACTCTTGGATGTTCTGAACAAAATGCCACTGGGCTACAAAACGAAGAGTGAAATACCGTCATTGTGCACATATTAATTGGTTGAAAGCTGCCTAAATCAAACTCTTTAAATTCAGGTTCTGCTAAAGCTGCACCTAACTGTCGAGGCCGATCGTTCCTAAAGTTAAAAAATATAACTTCATCATCCTGTTCTATTCTGCTGGTATCTCTAATAATGGTTGGCAATATAAACTCATCATAAACATCTTTTTCATAGGAGGCTTTAACTGCTGCTGCTGGGGAATCTGCGAATAGTCCTTCTTCGCTTATCAGTGATTTCCAAGCAAGCTCTGTACGTTCCCAGCGACGATCTCTATCCATTGCGTAATATCTTCCAATTACGCTATGCACAGCTCCATTAGCTTCATCCAATAGTTCTTTAATATCATCAAGAAAATCAAGTGCGCTATTTGGGCTAGCATCTCTACCATCTGTAATCATGTGTATTGCTGGCTTTACACCATTCAATTTACACATTGCTAATAGCGCTTTAAGGTGTTCTATATGGGAATGCACACCACCATCTGAAACCAAACCTAATAAATGAATAGGTCTCGACTTTTGCTTTGCAGTCTGTAACGCTGCAATTAAAACTGGGTTTTTAAAAAAACTACCATTATGAATAGCATCATTAATTAACACTAAATCTTGATGAATAATATTGCCACATCCCATTGTGATGTGACCTACTTCAGAGTTACCCATCTGACCTTCAGGCAAACCAACGGCCGGACCTGATGCCTGCAGTGTTGTATAAGGATAATTTGAAAAGAAACTATCTAATCTTGGTGTCTTCGCTTGTGTGACGGCATTATTTTCGCCATCTTCATTCACACCATAACCATCCATGATTATTAATATCGCACGCCGAATAGCGTCATTTTCGTTTACAGACATTGCAGTTAAATATTATGGTTTATTAATTTTATTTTCTGGTTCCGACTCAAGCAATTCAATCTCATCTAGCTCAAGATCCATTTCTTCATCGGTCATAGTACGGAATCGTCTATCTTCTGGTACCGTGCGTTTATTTACTATCTTTGACATCAACAGGCCTAATTCAAATAACAACCAGACAGGAATCGCTAACAATACTTGTGAAATAACATCAGGTGGCGTTAACAACATACCCACAACAAACGCCGCAACAATGACATAGGACCTGGCCGCAGACAATTTTTCAACTGTGGTTACTCCCGTCATAATTAAAACAAACGTTAGCACCGGGACCTCAAATGCTACACCAAAGGCAATAAATAATTTCGTAACGAAATCTAGATATCGGCTTATGTCTGTCATGACGGCAACACCCTCTGGTGTTACCTTCGTAAAGAAACCAAATACCAGTGGGAATACAACAAAATAGGCAAATAACATTCCCAAGTAAAACAGTATCGAACTCGAGGCTAGTAGAGGCAAAACTAAACGTTTCTCATGTTTATATAACCCTGGCGCTATAAAAGCCCATAGTTGATATAAAATCCATGGAATCGTTAATACTATGGCTAATAACATCACCATTTTGAATGGCGTTAAGAATGGTGATGCAACATCGATGGCAACCATCGTGCTACTTTCAGGCAAGTGTTTTAATAATGGTTCTGCTAAAAATGAATAAATTTCATTCGCGAATGGAAACAAGCACAATAGTACGATCGCCACACCTACTAATGTTTTAATCAAGCGATCACGTAACTCAACTAAATGAGTAATTAAGGATTCTTGTTTTTCTTCCTGTGTTTCAGTCGTCATTGACTTGATCTTTTATGCTAATCAGTCTTATTAGGAAGTGGCCATGATTGTCAGGGAGCGATAATTATTAATCAGACTTGCTAGAGATTTTATTATGATTTGCATCAGCGCTATCTAAAGCTTTTTGAATTTCTTGCTCAGTTTCTGTTTGTGTATCATTAAGGATGTTTCTTAGTTGAGATATTTCACTCTGTTGCTTTTCTAACATTTCTTTTAGCTCAGCAGCCTTTAGTTCGCTTTCTATATCTGATCTCACAGACATCATCATGCGTTTTCCTTTGCCGACCCAACGTCCTATCTTAGCGGCTAGTGCTGGCAGTTTATCAGGGCCGACCACTAGTAATGCTACCATGACAACAATAGCCATTTCCCAAAAACTAAAATCAAACATAATGGCTAACTTATATTAATTTGTTCAGCTGTCTTTAGGCTTATCTTCAGTGGTATCTGAATCTGCTGCACTACTCGCTTCTTCACTTTTGACTGATGATTTAAAGTTCTTGATTGCACCACCGATATCTCCGCCCATATTTTTTAAGCGTTTTGTTCCAAATAATAATAGAACGATCGCTAAAATTATCAGCAGCTGCCAAATACTAATTCCCATTACTGGTCTCCTAATTCTTGTCTATTTTTGATTAGCCTTACTTAATCTGCTGGATTTCTCTTCTAATCCTGAAAGTCCAAATCTTCGAGCTAATTCATCTAATACATCATTCACATCCAAACCTTGGTTTGCGAGTAATACAATGCAGTGAAACCAAAGATCTGCTACTTCTTTAGTCAACTCGATAGCATCAGACCCCTTAGCGGCAATAATCACTTCAGTGGATTCTTCGCCAACTTTTTTCAATATGTGGTCCAATCCCTTTTCATACAAACTAGCCACATAAGATTCATCCGCATTTGCGCCCTTACGTGCTATCAGCACCTGTTGCAATTGTTCTAGTATTTCTTGATTTTGCATACTAATAACTATGCCTTATTCAGCGATTTAAAGATATCACACCCACCTTCTATAGGGGTTCTGACGGTATAGAGGTGAGAAAGTTTATCCCCGAACGGTAATTCCCTGTTTGCGCATATGAGCTTTTGCCTCCCCGATGGAATATTCTCCAAAATGGAAGATGCTAGCGGCTAATACGGCATCAGCTCGTCCTTTTGATACACCATCACTTAAGTGTTGGAGATTTCCGACACCGCCTGAAGCAATCACTGGGATAGAGACAGACTCACTAATTTTTTTTGTCAGCTCTATATCAAATCCTGATTTGGTGCCATCTCGATCCATACTCGTTAATAACAACTCACCGGCCCCATAGTCAGCCATTTTTTCTGCCCATTTGATGGCATCAATGCCGGTTGCCTTACGTCCACCGTGAGTAAATATTTCCCAACGGTCAGCCTCACTATCAGAAGATACTTTTTTAGCGTCGATAGAGACAACAATGCATTGAGAACCGACTTTTTGTGATGCTTCTTGAACGAATTCTGGATTATGTACAGCTGCTGTATTAATACCTACTTTATCCGCACCTGCATTTAACATTCTACGGATATCATCAACCTTTCGAATTCCACCGCCGACGGTTAAGGGAATGAATACCTGCGAAGCTACTTTTTCAACAACATGCTCGATAGTGTCTCTTTCATCTGAACTTGCCGTGATATCCAGAAATGTTATCTCATCTGCACCTTCAGCATTATAGCGCTTGGCAATTTCAACGGGGTCACCCGCATCACGGATGTCTACAAACTTGACGCCTTTTACAACACGTCCAGCATCAACATCAAGACAGGGAATAATACGTTTTGCGAGTGACATGAATTTATGTCATGTGTTTACTGGCAATTTCTTGCGCTTCGTCAAGGTCAATTGTGCCTTCATATAAAGCT
Organism: Gammaproteobacteria bacterium; assembly: GCA_045105615.1. Taxonomy (GTDB): domain Bacteria; phylum Pseudomonadota; class Gammaproteobacteria; order UBA4575; family UBA4575; genus UBA1858. The sequence goes on along the minus strand of JBGCDS010000026.1, from coordinate 131,699 downwards.
CGACCCACAATAACGCCGACAATACCTTCTTCATCAGTCGCACATAAGTTCTTGATGTCATCAATATTAGTAACACCTCCAGAGGCTATTACTGGAATATGTATCGCTTCTGCCAGTTCAACTGTCGACTCGACATTTAAGCCCTGCATCATTCCATCACGAGTCACATCAGTAAATACAATAGAAGCTACACCATCTGTTTCAAAATGTTGAGCTAGATCAACCACATCATGGTGGGATAGCTTTGACCAACCATCAATGGCTACTTTTCCATTTTTAGCATCTAGTCCAACAATAATATGTCCTGGAAATTCCAGGCACAGGTCATTGACAAAATGTGGAGCAGTGACAGCGCGCGTGCCAATAATCACATACTGCACACCGGCTTCTAAATATTCCTGTACGGTATCCTCGTCACGTATACCACCACCTACTTGAATCGGAATATCAGGGTGATTAGCTGTAATTGATTTAATAATATCAAAGTTACGTGGTGCACCGTTGATGGCTCCATCTAAATCAACTAAGTGTAATCTTTTAGCACCAGCTTCAATCCAGCGTTCCGCAACCGCGACCGGGTCTTCATCAAATATAGTTTCATCATCCATCCGACCCTGACGTAAACGTACACAGCGGCCTTCTTTTATATCAATCGCAGGAATAATAATCATGTCAGTTATTAGCTCTGTTTAATTGCCGTTCCAATTGAGGAAGTTGGTTAGTAATTGTAAGCCATTATCAGCACTTTTTTCAGGGTGGCATTGCATAGCAAATACCTTACCATTTGCAAGGACTGATGAAAATTCAATTCCGTAATCTGTCATTCCTGCTGACTGTCTAGCATCCGCAAGACTAACGTAATAGCTATGTACAAAATAAAAGTAGCTGTGCTGTTCGATACCTGCCCATATTGGATGATCAAATTTTTGTTCGATGGTATTCCAACCCATATGGGGAATTTTATGTTCATTACCTACGCCAGTGGTTTTAAAAGCTTCAGAAAATGCTTTTACTGAGCCCTTTAATAGCCCCAGGCACTCAGTATTGTTATTTTCTTGGCTATTTTCTAGCAATACTTGCATCCCCATACATATGCCCAAAAATGGCTTTTCTGACGCTGCTTTTTGAATCGAATCCGCTAAACCGTAGTGGTTAATCTGACGCATACAGTCTGCTGCCGCTCCCTGTCCAGGAAACACAACACGATCACAGTCATTAATAACGCTAGGATCTCTACTGATTTGAATATCGAAATTACCATTCGATACTTTTGTGAGAGCACTGAATACGGAGTGTAGATTGCTCATTCCATAGTCCACGATGGCTACTTTTTCCATGATGTAAATATAACGGCTATATTTAAGTAGTAACTTATCACCCAGTCTTATAGGTCCGTTATAACGCTCCCTTAGTAGAAGGTAGTTGGTCAGACATACGTGGGTCCATCTCACAGGCAACGCGCAACGCTCTTCCCAATGCTTTGAAGATTGTTTCAGCAATATGATGCGCGTTACAGCCACGCAGGTTATCAACATGCATGGTCACTTGGGCATGATTTACGAAACCCTGTAAAAACTCAATCACGAGATCAACATCAAAATCACCAATCCGTGCGCGTGGATAATCTGCATGGTATTCAAGCCCTGGTCGGCCCGAAAAGTCTATGACCACTCTTGATAATGCTTCATCTAAAGGCACATAGGCATGGCCATAACGACGCACACCTTTTTTGTCACCCATCGCCTTATTGAAAGCCTGACCTAATGTGATACCTGCATCTTCAACCGTATGATGTGCATCAATATGCAGATCGCCTTTGGCCTTGAGTTTGATATCAAACTGTCCATGACGAACGACTTGATCAAGCATGTGGTCAAGAAAAGGTACTCCACTATCAAGTTCACCTTTACCACTACCATCAATATCTAATTCAACAGAGATTTGAGTTTCTAATGTGTTTCGTTCAATTTTTGCAGCACGTGAAGCCATAGCGATTTATTGTATAGGTAACAGTTATATTTAGAGTCTGATTGTAGTGCTAATTTACACTTCTAGCCAGAAAGTCACAGGTCCTTTATTGGTCAAAGTCACCTGCATATCGGCACCAAATACTCCGTGTTGGACACTATTATATTCTTTTTTAGCATGAACGATTAACTGCTCAAAATAATGTTTTCCTACCTCCGCCGGAACATTTTTGCCAAAACTGGGCCGATTCCCGCGGCTAGTATCTGCTACTAGGGTAAATTGTGGGACGAGAATCAAGCCACCGTCTATATCTAGCAGACTAAGGTTCATTTTATCAGCATTATCAGGAAATATTCGGTAATTCATGATGCGTTGTAATAAACGTTCGCACCTCTCTGTGGAATCATTAGGCTGCACGGCTACCAATGCAACAATTCCCATTTGTATCTTTGCCACTGTTTGCTCATTTATCACTACCTGCCCACTAGATACTCGTTGTATTAGTCCTATCATGAGTATCGTGATGCTAGCTTATTGGTGGCTTTAACTAGCGCATCAACAATTTCCGGCTCACTCGCGGAATGCCCGCTGGTAGGCGCAATATAGTAATCCGCCTCAGGCCAAGCCTGGTGTAGCGCATAGGCCTGCTGGATAGGACAAACAACATCGTAACGACCATGAACGATATAGCCAGGAATCTCCCTAAGTAGATGGGCATCTTGCAGTAACTGATCCGGTTCTAAATAGGAATCATGGATAAAGTAGTGGCACTCAATTCTGGCCAAGCTTAGCGCAACTTCATCGCTGCCAAAGTGATCAGTCACACTTTGTTTTGGGTGTAGAGTTGATGTTCGGCCCTCCCATACTGACCATTCTCGAGCAGCCTTAAGCTGTTCTTGCTTATCCCTGCTAGTGAGGCGCTTATAGTAAGCTTTCACCATGTCTTCGCGTTCTTGCTCAGGAATAACCGCTTGGTAGTCTTGCCAATAATCCGGAAAAATTGCGCTAGCTCCCTGTTGATAAAACCATGCAATATCTTCAGGCCTACAAAGAAATATTCCCCTAAGCACTAAACCTAGCACGTTACTTGGATAAGCTTGAGCATAGGCAAGTCCTAGAGTTGACCCCCACGAGCCACCAAACACGACCCATTTATCAATATTCAATTGAATCCGTATTTTCTCGATATCATCGATTAAATACTGAGTGGTGTTTTCTTCCAAACTAGCATGGGGTTTTGAACGTCCCGATCCACGTTGATCAAAAAGAATGATTCGGTATTTCTCTGGATCAAAAAAGCGAGGATGATAACTTTCACAACCCGCGCCGGGGCCTCCGTGCAAAAAAACAGCAGGGATGCCTTGCTCATTTCCATATTCAGCAATCCATAATTCATGCTCGTCAGAAACGGGTAGATAAAATTCTTTGCGCGAGGATATCTGTGGATAAAGTGTTAACATTTATATCATTAAATTTTTGGTTAAGTTTTTGGGTTAATTACATGCAATATACAAAACCACCTAAATCATTATTACATCTAGCTGGCAAAGCCATTGCTGACTACGAAATGATCCAAGCTAACGACCGTGTATTGCTTGGTCTTTCTGGTGGTAAAGACTCACTTAGTCTGCTGCATATTTTATTACATTTAAAAAGACATGCACCGATTTCTTTTGATGTTGGTGTGATTACTGTCGATCCACAATCAGAATCATTTGATCCTTCTCCATTAAAACCCTATTTGAAATCTTTAGGCGTACCTTACTTTTATCAATCTGAGCCAATTTTAGACTTGGCAGATAAACATATGGACAACAAATCGTTTTGCTCATTCTGCTCTCGCATGAAACGCGGCATTATTTACAGCACAGCAAGAAAGGAAAACTATAACGTCATTGCCTTAGCGCAGCACCTAGATGATCTTGCAGAAAGCTTTCTAATGTCTGCATTTCATGGCGGAAGATTAAATACCATGAAAGCAAATTATGTGATTGATGCCGGTGACCTGCGAGTAATTCGCCCGCTAGTTTATGCGCGCGAAAGACAAACACAGGCATTTGCTGAACAAGCTCAGCTACCCGTAATTCCTGAAAATTGTCCTGCTTGTTTTGATATGCCAACACAGCGCTATTATTTCAAGCAGTTATTAACTAACGAAGAAAAAAGCAACCCTGGGGTATACAAAAGTTTGCTTTCAGCCATGCGGCCATTAATCAGCAAAAACAACACTAGCGATCAATCAGTCGGTTAATATTATTGCCAACTAATTCCTGATGAGCACTTTACCCGCAAAGTTAAGTTTAGGATTTCTATCCTATTTTCCTCTAAGCACTCACCATCGCTTAGGTAAGTTTATTGGTTCAATACTTTTCATTTTTAATAATCGCAATAAACACATCTCCCAAGTTAACATCGATATTTGCTTTACAGATCTTAGTGCCGATGAAAAGAAAAAACTGTTAAAAAAAACGCTACAGGAAAATGGTAAAACCCTTATTGAATGTTTCTGGTTATGGCGGCATCCACAACAGGTATTAGACTCGTTACTAGGTAACGTAAAAAATCATGAGTTATTAAAGCGGTCACGCAAGCAGGGAACCATATTTGTCACGCCACATTTTGGGTCTTGGGAATTTATAGGATTACTTACTGCAGCAAATAGTGATTTACTTATTTTATATGCGCCTCCTAAATCTAAGCATATAACCGTGCTTTCTTGTCAAGGCAGGAGTAGCACTGGTGGCACGGTGATAAGCACCGATGAATTAAATGCTAAGCGCTTAATTAAACATATTAAAAATGGTGGCAGTGTAGGTATACTGCCCGACCAAGTCCCTGATGGGAATGGTGGCGTGCAGTCTTCTTTTTTTGGCAGGAAAACTTACACTAGCACTTTGGTTTGCAAGCTAGCTAAAAAATTACAATGTCCTGTCGTATTTTGTTACGCATTACGAAACACTCAAGAATCATTGCGTTATGATGCTTACTATTATGAAGCATCTAAAGAGATCTACAATGATGATATTTATCTCGCAACTGATGCGTTAAATAAATGCATTGAAGGTTTTGTTTATACAGCACCGGAACAATATATTTGGGGATATAAGAGATTTAAAATCCCCGCACCAGGCGATAGTTACCCTTATTAATATAGCCAGATAGATTATTTTACTCGTTTAGCTACTATCATTGCTTGATTACGCCAACCCTGATGAATATCCCCATGTACACCTTCCTCGCGATACACTAATACTTCCATTCCATCACAAAGCTTAAGAAGCTCATTTTTTTTCAATAAAAAATTTGGATTAGTTGGCCCGATTTGATGAGCCTTATTAGAAGTATATGTTTGGTAAAACAGCAGTCCTTCAATCCGCAAACTTTCATATAGATTATGAAATGTAGGTCTATGTAAAAACTGCGATACAGTCACTACATCAAAATAATTTCTTTCTGGTGGTGTTTTTTCTACATCTCGCACAGATGTATTGATGCTTAAATTATTTAATTGGGAATACGCTTCTAATTTTTTCAATGCTTTAGAAGAAACATCCCAAGCATCTACCTGTAGTTGTGACTGTGCTAGATAGATAGCGTTGGCACCCAATCCACATGCAAGATCTAACGCCTTCCCTCTACCGGGCAATAGGTGAGCATTTTCAACCAACACAGTACTTGGGGTAATGTCAGCACAGTTTTGCTGCGAATAAATATTATCCCATTTATCTGCAATGGTACTCATTAACTTTTAACGTTGCCAAAAAACAGGTGTAAATATGACTAGTAGCGTGAAAATTTCAAGACGCCCAAGTAGCATACCTAAGCATAAAACAATTTTACTAAACCCGTTAATGCTGGAATAGTTTTGTGCCACCTCGCCTAAGCCAGGGCCCAGATTATTCAACGTTGCTGCTACCGCAGAATAGGCTGTCACTTGGTCGATTCCAGTCGCCATCAATAGTAATAGCATCACAATAAATACAGCTATATAGGCTGATAAAAACCCCCAAACAGCTTCTATAATTCGATTTTCTACCGGCTTTTTACCAATCTTTACAGCAAATTGAGCATTAGGGTGAATCAAACGCATAATCTCACGCTTTCCCTGTTTAAATAGAAGCAATATACGAATCACTTTCATACCACCACCAGTTGATCCTGCACAACCGCCAATAAAGCTAATCATGATTAACAGTACTGGCAGCACCGTTGGCCAAAGATAGAAATTCTCAGAAGTGAAGCCAGTAGTGGTTCCCATTGAGACTACTTGAAAGATTGACTTAGTCGCTAGCATGAACAACTGCGGATTCGATTGATGCATGTACAAAACTATAAATGCAGCCACACTAACGATAGCCAAGATTGAAATGTACATCTTAAATTCTGCATCACGCCAGTAATAGAGCATAGATCGTTTACGCCAAACGACGAAGTGTAATCCAAAATTTGCACCTGAAGCCAACATGAAAACAATCGCCACCCACTCGATAGCCGCACTATTAAAGTATTGAATGTTTTGATCATGTGTGGAAAATCCACCAATCGCTATCGTTGAGAAGCTATGGCTAACTGCATCAAATATACTCATACCAGCAAACCAATATGTAAGTGCACATGCGATAGTCAATGATAAGTAGATATACCAAAGTGCTTTTGCAGTTTCAGTGATTCTAGGCGTTAACTTACTATCCTTAACTGGCCCAGGCGTTTCCGCACGATACAACTGCATCCCTCCAACACCTAGCATTGGCAGTATAGCCACTGCTAGCACAATAATTCCCATGCCACCTAGCCACTGAAGTTGCTGTCTGTAGAATAAAATTGAGTATGGAAGAGTATCTAACTGAGTCAGTACTGTGGCGCCAGTCGTGGTTAAACCCGAGATTGATTCAAACAAACTATCAATAACAGATATATGTACTGCATCAGATAGCAGTAGAGGTAGCGCACCAAATATTCCTAATACCGTCCAAAATAAAACGACAATTATAAAACCATCACGTAATCGTAAATCACCATGGTGTTTATGGTAAGGCAGCCAAAGTAGAAAGCCTGTTAACACGGTGGCGACAAACGCATTTCCAAAACTATTGTAAACATCAGTCTCGCCGTAATACACACCGACCAATAATGGTGGCAGCATCGTGACACTAAATACCATTAATAACTGGCCTAAAATCCGTTGGATGACTGTATGTTGCATACTAGTCTTTAATTGCTACACAAATGTTGCGCTAACTTGGAACATTTTTTCCACATCACCCACTTTATGTTTATCTGCTAAAAACATAATAACGTGGTCCTCAGGTGCAATAATTAAATCAGGTTTTGAAATAAGCACTTCCTCATTACGTACTATTGCACCAAACGCTGCACCACGAGGCAATTTTAATTCTGATATTTTGCGCCCAACCACTTTTGATGTATTTGCATCTCCATGGGCTACCGCTTCTATTGCTTCGGCTGAACCTTTGCGCAATGAATGCACAGCCACGACGTCCCCTCTGCGTATATGTGCTAATAGTGCGCCAATAGTGACCTGTTGCGGCGATATCGCGATGTCTATCATACCGCTTTCAACCAGTTCTACATAACTAGGTCGGTTGATTAATGACATGGTTTTTCTTGCGCCTAAACGCTTTGCTAGCATTGCTGACAATATATTTGCTTCATCATCATTTGTTAAAGCACAAAACACATCAACACTATCGATATTTTCATCAACCAGCATATTTTCATCTGCGGCATCTCCGTGTAATACAATAGTCTTATCTAAGGTTTCTGATAATACGCGTGCACGATCCGCATCACGCTCAATTAGCTTTACGCGAAAATGTGATTCTAAAATTTGTGCGAGTTGTGATCCAATATTACCGCCGCCAGCAATAATAACTCGGCGATTTGGCTTATCTATACCCTGTAACATAGTAGTGACATTTTTAGCTTGAGCAGTTGAAGCAATAAAAAATAAATCATCCCCCGCTTCAATCATCGTGTTCTCATCGATACTCAGTGCTTCCTCGCCTCGATACATGGCGACGATCGATGTATCCATCGTCTTCATACCATCGAATATTTTACTTATCGCTTTACCTACAATCTGGCTTTTATCATTTACTTTGATTGCAACTAATTGAACTTTGCCATTGGCAAAATTCAATACCTGTAACGCACCTGGGTGCTCTATTAAATTTTGTACGTATCTCGAGACAAGCAATTCAGGACTAATCAATACATCAACGGGCAACGCTTCCTGGACAAATAAATCAGGGTAGTCTAAGTAATCGGCTGTCCGAACTCGTGCAATTTTAGTTGGCGTGTGAAACAGAGTGTAAGCAATTTGGCATGCCACCATATTCGTCTCATCACTATTCGTTAATGCCACAATCATGTTGGCATCACGCGCACCTGCTTGTTCCAAAATGCTAGGGTAAGAAGCATGTCCGGTAATGGTCTGTAAATCAGCACGATCTTGTATTTCTCGCAACACCTTAGGATCACTATCAACCAAGGTAATATCATTGGACTCATTGGCCAAGCTTAACGCCAATGACCCTCCAACCTGTCCAGCACCTAGAATTATTATTTTCATTTATATTACGAGGTCAAAATTTGGCTCGAATTGTAACTTCATTCACCACGAACAAACACTGTTAAGTCGAATCTTTTGAACCTATACCTAAAGAGCGTAATTTTCGGTATAGATGAGTTCTTTCCATACCCACCAATTCAGCTAACCTACTGACACTACCATTCACTCTTTTTAACTGATGCAGTAAATATTGCTTTTCAAAGGCTTCTCGCGCTTCTCTTAGTGGCATATCCAGTAGGCTTTCAACAATAGTACCTTTACTTTCTATCTCTTCAGTCTTGTTTGAAAGGGCTTGTTTTACATCATCGACCGAGATTTCTTCACTTCCCCCAGTCACCAGCAGTTCTTGAATAATGGCTCTTAACTCAGAGATATTTCTAGGCCATTGATAATGTAGAAATGCATTTTGAGCAGCAATAGAACACTTTCGATAAGCATAGTTATCGCTGGCACATAGGTTATCAATAATTAGGTTCACCAACTCAGGGATGTCCTCACTATGAGCCCTTAAAGCAGGCACGCTAATTCGTGTCATAGACAGAGTTGTTTGTAATTCATCTAGCGCAGCGGGTATTTCTGCTGATATCGATGCAGTTACTTTTACGTTGAATCGTTTAAATACCTGTACCGCTGATAATTGCTGCAACAGGTCAATAAACCTTTTTTGCACAATTTGATTTATTTGATCAATATTCTCAAAAAATATTGTGCCATCTTGCGCCAGTTTTATTGAATCAATTAACTCAGTTTTAAGCTTAGACCATGTTGATTCATCTATCCTTGTCATATCAAACTGTTCATTATTAACGAGCACGAATGGTTTACCGGCACGTTCACTTTTTTCATGAATATGACGTGCAATAGTGTATCGCCCTGAACCTTCTTCACCGGAGATCAGCAAATTAGTATTCACTTGGGCGCAGCGCTCACAAATTTCAAATAGTTTTTTCATGACAGCGCTGGTTCCTACTGGCGTCACAAAATTCTTATTTACATTTCTTGCAAGTGTATTTATATCTGTTTGTTTACTTCGACTATCCAATGCTTTGCGAATTGTTTGAATAAGTTTTGCCGTTGTTAATGGCTTTTCAACAAACGCATATGCTCCCAGTCGAGTTGCCTCTACCGCTGTCTCAACTGTGCCATGCCCAGACATCATCACTACTGGACACTGTAAAATTTTATTGTCTTTCCAGTCTTTTAGTAAAGTAATGCCATCTTCATCTGGCATCCAGATATCTAATAAAACCAAATCGTACTCTGATTGAGTTACTTGTTTGCGAGCACTTGCGGCAGTTTCTGCAGCATTTACCTGGTAACCTTCGTCAGTCAATATATCACTGACTAGACCACAGATATCTGGCTCGTCATCTACGACTAGAATTCTTTCTGTATTCATCTAGTTTCTGCTCTCATTTTTTCTTGACGTTTTTTTATATCGTAATCATACAAAGGGAAACGTATGTTAATAGCAGCGCCGCCCTGTTTTTGATTAGTCGCTCTAATGACACCATTATGTTCTTCTATTATTTTTTTAACTATCGCTAACCCTAAACCGTTTCCTTTTGGCTTAGTCGTCATATAAGGATCAAAGGCTCTTCCAAGCACATCCTTAGGGAAACCTGGACCATTATCAGCAATTTCTAAACCTGCGTATTTAGCATTCGTGAATTCAAACGGGAAAGTATTGATATTTAATCTACACTTCTCACCCCCTGGCATTGATTCAATCGCATTTTTGATTAAATTGTGTATTACTTGACGCAACCTTACTGAGTCACCACGTATGCTGAGTGAATTCACATCTAAATTTAATTTTATATCTACGCTCTTTTGATCACCCTTATATAACTCAACCGTATCTAATACTAAGCTATTTAAATCTAACGGGGTCGGTTCCATTGTCGGCATACGCGCATAGTCAGAGAAATCATCTACCATTAGCTTCATTGATTCTACCTGCTGCACTATAGTATGTGTTGCGCGATCGACTAACTCAGACTGTTCTGGTGCTAAGTTTGGTAATAATTTTCTACGTAATCGCTCTGCTGATAATTGTATTGGCGTTAATGGATTTTTGATTTCGTGGGCTAAACGCCTTGCCACTTCTCCCCATGCAGAATCTCTCTGTGCTTGGAGTAAAGTAGTGACGTCATCAAAAACTAGCACACAGCCTCGCTGAGATTCATCTTCACTTGGAAGTTTAACGGTCTTACACATAATTGTTTTTCTACCCTGTGGTGTGAATACTTCCATTTCCACTTGCCACTCCTCTGAAGATTCTCGTATTTTACTAGCTACTAGTGTGCAAAAATCTTTAAGGAAACTATGAGTTGTTCCAATCTGTACAAATTGCTTGCCGATGAATTGATTCATATTGATATGAAAAATTTCACTGGCTGCAGCATTAATTGTTTTTAATGCAAAAGAGCTATCTAAACTCAGAACACCTGAAGACAAATGTTCTAATATTGTTTGTAAATATGTGCGCTGATTTTCAATAATTCGTTGATTAATAATCGTTGTATCACGCCCGACAGTGAGTCTCTCTGTCATTCTATTGAACGAAGCTACCAACATACCGAGATCATCATCCTGCCTTACAGGCAACTTTTTATGGTATTGGCCGGCTGCAACTGCTTTTGTTCCTTCGGCAAGTTCTTGTATTGGTGCTACTAATACACGCGACCAATAGAATGCGGCAAATACTGCAAACAATGCGCCCAAGGCTAACACTAGGGTTAACACTAGAATAAAGTTTTGTTTTAAAGGTGTACGCAGATAAATTAACTCATTGTATTGGCCAAACGCGGCTTGAACATTAGATGCTAAATTTCCAATGCGATCTGATACTGGATATAAAAATTGAAGCAACCGAGTTTCACCCGCTGCAGAATCCGAAGGCACGGGATACACCATGCGAATTTGTAGTCCGGCTTCTGTAGTTGGATCAAGTGTTACATAACTTTCTCCCTGCAGAACGAGTTGCAAAACACTTTCTGCTGGTAATTGCGGCACTGCTGCACTTGGTTCTGTATTTCCAGAGGCGATAATACGATTGTTAGAATCAAATAATGCTATCTCAGCAGCACCTGTGCTTCCAAGCAAATCATTGATAAGCAAAGTTGCGTTGAACGATTCTGCATCAATAAATTCTGATACTAAAGGATCTGCCTGTTGTCGTAATGTCCTTATATGCAAGTCTAGAGATGCACGACTTAGATCCACTGCATCTTGTAGTGCATTTTCAACTTTTACATCAAACCAACTATCAACTCCACGCTCCAATAACCAGATAGAGAATGTATAAACAATAAAAACAGGCATGCTAGCTGTCAGGACAAATAACAAAACTAAACGTAATGTTAACTTTGCTCCAGGAGCTTGTCGTCTTAGACGCACCATTAGGCGCCCAATGTTATAGATAATTAGACCAATGAATACAGCTAATAGTGCAGTATTGATTGGCAGTAGCCAATTATGTAATCGACCGAAGTAAGCCACACTTTGCGTTGCATCCGCCATCAACAAAATCGCAGCAACCAATGCAGCAAACATGATGGCTAGCAACCATCGTTCGCGTACTAAGACTTTTCTTACATTGGCCATACAGTCCATCCGCTAGATGGCCGCCAGCCAGTAGACACATAGCTTTTAATACGTAAAGGTAATGGCAGCTTTTCAGAGACTAATCGTGCGCGTGCTCTAAAATAATATTCTTGTTCTAGATTTAATAAGTTTAAGTCGGCTAGTTCTGCGTTATGTATGCGGCGCTGATAATAAAAAGCTGAATATAAATCTGGAAAGCTTCGCTCTTTTTGACTACCCGTTTCGACCATAACAAATTGTTTTGATAACGCATGGTACTTAACCCTAAACTCTCTTTGTAATTGGTTTAGCAATGGGTCAATCCAATAAATACTTTGTTGGCGTAACTCAATTTCCAACAAAAATGACATTTCTATTCCATTTCTCATTGCTTCTTTAACTCGGTCATCCAAGTTATATAGAATTTCGCAGTCAACTGTAATCTTTTTCTCAGTAACCTTTGATGATAATTCGCTCACAGTGATGCCAGTGCCTGCGAGTACGGAGGTGGGGTGCAGTATTGATGCGATAATAAAGAGAAGACCTAATGAAGTTAGTAGGCGCATTATTTTTATCCTGCCTAAGTTGCCTCTATCTTGCCAAAATTCATCACTAGTGTCTTGATTAATAAGCTGAAAACCGTTGATAAATCTTAAATCTCGGAATCTCCAAGAAGTTGGTTTTCCAACACATTTGAGTTAGAAAAATCGACTGCTGATACCCGCTTACCGCCTTCTGGCACCAATTCACATATCACTAGTGTATTTTCCCCTGTGGATACATTTATACCCTGTTTAGATACCTCAGTAATGGTGCCTGGCTTAATTCCCTGTACATCTTCCTGAATCAGCATGACTTTTGTAATACGTAGTCTCCTGCCATTAAGTAACGTATATGTCCCTGGCCATGGGTGGAATGCTCTTACTTTACGTAAAATCAGATCGGCTGGTTCAGTCCAGATTATCATGCCATCGCTCTTTTTTAATTTTGAACAATAGCTAACCTTAGAAGAATCTTGCGGAGTTGGCTCATTTGATTGGTCTGCAACGACATCAATCGCCTCAAGTATTAATTTTCCACCCAGTACAGCAAGTTTGTCATGCAAACTTTGGGCAGAATCTTCTTCAGATATCATGCATTCAGACTGCAGCCAGATGTCCCCTGCATCCATTGCTCGTTGCATTTGCATTATGGTCACTCCACTCACGCTGTCTCCGGCTAATATTGCATGCTGGATAGGTGATGCACCGCGCCATTTAGGCAGTAGAGATGCATGAATATTAATACAACCTAGTTTTGGTAAGTCTAACAATGTCTGTGAAAATATCTGCCCATAGGCTGCTACGACTAGTAGATCGATATTGAGTGCAGATAGCTGTGACAATACCTCATCATCATTGACTCGCTCAGGTTGCAATATCAGCACGTTTGCAGAATTTATCGATTGCTTCACAGCACTTTTTGAGATTTTACGGCCTCGACCAGCTTTTCGGTCAGGCTGAGTTAATACAGCAACCAACTCATGTGAACTATGATTAATAGCTTCCAGCGCTGGAACAGCAAACTCAGGCGTCCCAGCATATGCAATGCGAAAACTTTGCATGACTAAATGTCTTTTAGATGTGAGAACGAGCGGTTAAATAACGTTAGATGAGTGATTCGAGCTTGGTAGTTCACCCGCTTTTTCTAATTTAAGCAGCTTTTTCTTGATACGCTGCCTTTTAAGAGGCGAAAGATAATCTACAAATAACTTGCCCTGTAAGTGGTCCATTTCATGTTGAATACACACTGCAAGTAAGTCATCCGCTTCCAGCTCAAATCTTTTGCCATTCTCATTAAGTGCTTGAATTTTAATCTTTTCTGCCCGAGTTACATTTTCATAAAAGCCTGGCACAGATAAACACCCTTCCTGCATCTCTTCAACTCCATCTAATTCGATAATTTTAGGATTTATCAAACATAAGGGTTGATCTTTATCTTCCGATACATCTATCACGATTACTTCAAGCTGAATATTGACCTGTGTTGCAGCTAAGCCTATTCCAGGCGCTTGATACATAGTTTCGAGCATATCCTTCACCATTTGTCGCACTTGATCGTCCACCTGAGTAACTGGAGACGCTTTAAGTCTTAATCGAGGATCAGGAAAGTGTAATATTTCAAGCAGTGCCATTGAGTTATTAAAGTTGATTAAACAAGTTTCGCTTTGTTAAATAATTTCTTAGGTCTACAATTCAGATCTTAACTAACGCTAATATTTTAAACCATCGTAAAGTCCAATGCGCAAATATCTTAATAGAATTTATAAATTATCTCCCCCTGTACTAGGCCTAATGCTTATTTCTGTGGGATGCAGTACTACTCCTGAAGAATCTGAAACCACAGATACCGCTGATAGCATGGTCAAAGAGACTATGGCTATGGAGCAGGATACCTCTTCAACTACAGTATATGAGGTTGATAATGCTGATGTTGATGTGGATGATTTGCCAGTATCACCCCAGAATAATCAAGCTAAGCTAAGGTCCTCTGCCCCTGAGCAATATATTGTGCAAGAAGGCGATACTCTGTGGGATTTATCAAATAAATTTCTCAATCAACCTTGGTATTGGCCAGAAATCTGGTACATGAATCCACAGGTTCAAAATCCTCACCTGATCTACCCAGGTGATGTCATTAACGTATTTTATGTCGGTGGCAAACCATACATAACTGTTAATGGGGACAATAGAGTATCTGGAATTGAGCGGCTTTCTCCCATCATGCGTGGAGAAGCAATTGAAGCCACCCAAAAAGTCATCCCTATTCAAGCCATAGAACAATTTTTAACGCGTCCGTTAGTCGTTAGCCGGGATGAATTAGACGCATCACCCCATATCATCGCATCGAGAGATGACCGTCTTGTCTATGGTGTTAATGATTTAGTATACGTTCGAGATTCTTCTCATTTACAAGTAGATAATCTATATAATATTTATAGACCAGGACCAGCGCTAACAGACCCTGACACTAAAAAGATACTAGGCTATGAAGCAATTCACGTAGGAGATGGAAAACTTTCTAAAGCCGGTGATCCAGCTTCTTTATATATAACTAATGCCAAGCGAGAAATATATCGTGGGGACAGAATACTAGAAGTTGAAAACCTAGATGTGGACTCAGACTTTTACCCAAAAGCTCCTGAGCAGGATATCAATGGTCAAATAATTTACCTATATAATGCGATTACTCAGGTTGGTGCTTATCAAATTGTTGTCGCCAATGTGGGCAAGAAGCATGGAATTGAGAAAGGTCATGTAATAGCGATAAATAAAGCAGGTCGTTATGTTTCAGACCCTTATGCAGAAAAAGGGCAAAAAGAAAAAGTACAGCTGCCAAATGAACGTTCAGCAGATGCAATTGTTTTCCGGGTTTTTGATGAATTAAGTTACCTATTCATTCTAGACGCTAATCGCCCTGTAAGGGAGGGTGACCTAGTTAACACACCTAACTAGAGTTTAATATTTTAAGTTAGGTTGTGCGTTAACACTTCCATATAAATCTATCACTAAGTAACTTCCCTTGCCTATAAAGGTAAGGGAAGTTATCAATGAGTAATTTAGAGTACTGGTTAAAACTCTGGCACATAAACGGCATTGGGCCAAAATCATTCAATTTTTTAGTCAGCAAATACCCCAATATTGCAGACTTATTCATCTCAAGTACCAGTGACCTAATCGCTAACGATATCCCGCCTCGACTTGCCCATGCCCTTCATTCTCAAAATTCTACACGTTATCAACGGGATCTAGATTGGTTAAATGCGACTCCACTTAATCACATAATTCTTAGTTGTCACGCTGACTACCCAGAATTACTTAAGCAGATATATGCGCCTCCCCCTATCCTTTATGCATCAGGCAATATTGAGTTATTAGATCATTTCGCATGCCTAGCTATCGTTGGCGGTCGAAAATCGAGCTCCTTAGGCCAATCTTTAGCTTTTGACTTCTCATCAAAACTTGCCGCTATGGATGTTTTGATCGTAAGCGGTTTAGCCAAAGGTATCGATAAGCAAGCCCATCAAGGTGCTTTAAGTAATGACAGAGGTAAAACGATCGCTGTACTAGCCAATGGTTTAGACAGCATTTACCCACCACAGCACCGTCTACTCACCCATGAAATTACTTCGCGCGGATTATTACTCTCAGAATTCCCACCTGGTGTAAGTCCATTACCCCAACATTTTCCAAGAAGAAACCGAATTATAAGTGGTCTTTGCCATGGTACAGTAGTCATAGAGGCTGCTGCCAAAAGTGGCTCTTTAATCACCGCTCGCTATGCCCTTGAGCAGGGTAGAGAGGTTTTTGCAGTCCCGGGACCAATCAATAACCCTCTCAATCAAGGATGCCATGACCTAATTCAGCAAGGAGCTAAGCTCACTACCTGTATTGAGGATATATTTTCAGAGGTACCAGCTTTAGCGCAGACCGACATTCACACATCATCTTGTACGAAATTTCAGCAGCCACTGGCCAATGAAGCCAAGGATTTACTCGACCATCTTGAATACACTCCCATGACAATGGAATTAATTATTGAAAAAAGTGGATTGACCCCAGAACAAGTTTCCTCCATGCTGACAGAGCTTGAAATTGGCGGCCGAGTAACCTCAGACGCCTTTGGACACTATATTCGCGCATAGCAACGGATTTGATAAATGAAAGAAAATGTTCTGGACGTCTTAACTTACATGTTTGAAAGCTACTTTGAAGAAGCTGACGCCATGTTTAATCGTGAGGCGTTACTAGAAGAATTAGTTGAAGTCGGATTTGATCACGGTGATGTTGAGAAAGCCTTTAACTGGCTAGCCGACTTGCCAACCTCAAATGATGACTTACAATTATCATCACCTGTGAATGGATCCACACGGGTTTATAATCCGTGGGAGCTCAAAAAACTCGACTTAGATTGCCAGGGCTACCTATTAGAACTTGAGCAAATGGGCATTCTTACCGCCGCAAGTCGCGAACTTGTTATTGATAGAGTAATGGCATTAGAAGCGGATGAAATAAATATTGAGCAACTTAGATGGGTATGCCTGATCGTGTTGTATAACCTCTCTGGTACTGACGTACCATATAATTGGTTAGAAGATGTGATTATGGATTTATCCTCATCCCACATACATTAAACTACTGATCACTTTTTTACTTCCGTAGTAGCAAAATGGGTAAGAACCTCGTCATCGTAGAGTCTCCGGCTAAAGCCAAGACAATCGAAAAATATTTAGGTAAAGACTTCAAAGTACTGGCGTCTTATGGTCATGTGCGTGACCTTGTGCCCAAAGAAGGTGCTGTTGACCCTGAAAATCAGTTTGCAATGAAATATCAACTGATTGAACGAAATGAAAAACATGTCACAGCGATTAGCAAGGCTTTAAAAAAATCTGATGCTTTATATCTCGCGACTGACCCAGATAGAGAAGGTGAAGCCATTTCATGGCATTTATCTGAATTATTAAAAGAAAGAGGTCTGCTTGATGATAAAGAAGTTCATCGAGTTGTATTTCATGAAATCACTAAGTCAGCTGTTCAAGATGCCATTGATAACCCTCGCGGACTTGCCAATGACCTAGTTTATGCACAACAGGCAAGACGTGCGCTCGACTATTTAGTCGGTTTTAATTTATCTCCTTTATTATGGAAAAAAATCAAACGCGGATTATCAGCTGGTCGTGTGCAAAGTCCTGCTTTAAGACTTCTATGCGAACGTGAAGATGAAATTGAAAAATTTGAAGCATTAGAATATTGGACAATTGAAGCTGACTGTAAAAAGGAAAAACAGGCATTCCAAGCTAAGCTGTCGCACTATAAAAAAGATAAGCTCACACAGTTTGACATTAATACTGAAAAGTTAGCTAAAGCAGCGCACAAAACATTAACTAAAGCCGCTGATGGAAAACTCATTGTTGGCAAGGTTGATAAAAAAGAAAGACGCCGTAATCCAACTGCACCATTCATCACTTCGACTTTGCAACAAGAAGCAATTCGCAAGCTTCGTTTTTCTGCACAGAAAGCTATGCGTACAGCACAGCAGTTGTATGAAGGAATTGATTTAGGGTCAGGTCCTGTTGGTCTTATCACTTACATGCGTACAGATTCCGTCATTTTAGCTAATGAAGCAGTAGAAGAGATACGTGGATTAATCAATGAACGCTATGGCAAAGATTCTGTGCCAGCAAAGCCACCTGTCTATAAAACTAAATCTAAAAATGCTCAAGAAGCCCACGAAGCTGTTCGTCCAACTTCTGCATTACGTATACCTGAAGAAATTAAACAACACTTAAGCGCAGAACAGTACAAACTATATGATCTGATCTGGAAGCGAACTGTTGCCAGTCAAATGACCCACGCAACTTTAAATACAGTTGCAGTTGAACTCCATTGCGGTAATAAAGATAATATCTTCCGTGCTTTAGGCTCATCCATAAAAGATGCAGGATTTATGGCTGTGTACCAAGAAGGAGCTGATGATAAACCCGCTGATAGTGGTGACGAAAGATTACTTCCTGCGATGGAAGTTGGTGATGAAATTAGTCTAGAAGAAATTCGTAGTGAACAACATTTCACTGAGCCTCCGCCAAGATTTTCAGAAGCGAGTTTAGTTAAAGCATTAGAAGAATACGGCATCGGCCGACCTTCAACCTATGCTTCGATTATTTCTACCATACAGAATAGAGAATATGCAGAAGTTGAAAGCAGACGTTTTTTCCCAACAGATATAGGGCGACTAGTCACACGCTTTTTAACTAAGCACTTCACTCAATACGTTGACTATGATTTCACAGCCCGTCTTGAAGACGAGCTAGATGAAATATCACGTGGTGAAAAAGAGTGGGTACCTGTGATGGAATCATTTTGGCAACCACTTGATGCCTTAGTTAAAGATAAAGAAGTTTCTGTTACACGTGAAGAAGCAATAGAAGCTCGCGAGCTTGGCATGCATCCCAAATCTGGCAAACCTATGAGTGTACGCATGGGTCGCTATGGGCCTTTTGTTCAGATTGGTACTAAGGATGATGAAGAAAAACCGAAGTTTGCGGGATTACGCCCTGGACAGAAAATGGATTCTGTCACCATGGAAGACGCGCTGGAGTTATTTAAATTACCACGCGAGTTAGGCGAGACAGAGGATGGTGAAAAAATTGCAGCCAGCTTTGGGCGCTTTGGACCATACGTTAAATATGGGACTAAATATGCATCCATTAAAGGTGAAGACCCACACACTATTACTCTAGAGAAAGCACTTGAGTTTATTGCGATTAAAAAAGAAGAAGACGCTAATAAATTTATTAATGAATTCGTAGAAGATGGCATACAAGTACTTAATGGTCGTTATGGGCCCTATGTCACTGACGGGAAGAAAAACGCAAAAATACCAAAAGATGTAGAACCCGCATCTTTAACACTTGAGCAATGCAAAGAAATGATTGCTAAGGCGCCTGCTCGTAAAGCACGACGTAAAACTGCCAAAAAGAAAAAAGCTTCTAAGTAATTCAAAGATATTCTTTGATGACCGATTCATCACACAATCAGGCTGCTGTTATCTTAAGTCATGATGGTGTGATTGCACATCAAACAGACACTGTGATTGGACTAGCTTGCTTGCCAGCTGAAAAGCTATTGTCGCGTTTAAGCCGAATTAAACAACGACCCCCTGACAAAAGTTTTATTTTATTAGCCTCATCACTAGATCAGCTCAACGACTTTATTCAAGTTGATATAGATTCTATTAACACGCTTAAAACAGCTACTAAAACGCCCACCACTTGGTTAGTACCTGCAAAAAGTAATGTCTCACAACAGTTAATTGGGGATACCAATAAAATTGCTATTCGAATTACTAACCATAAAGGCATTAAGTCTATTTGCAATCAAGTCGGTGCAATAGCCTCCACTAGCGCAAACATTAGCAACCAACCAGTTTGTAAAGATATTCAACAAGCAAGAAAAGTATTTGGGCCTAATATTGATTACATTGACCAGAGTCAAGCGTCAGGTACTGCAAAGTCTAGTACTATTATTGATTTGAATAGCGGCAACATTTTACGCGGGTAGAACAAACTTATGAGCACCATTCCAAACTTAGAAGACGTCCTTACTTATCTAGAATCATTACAAAATAACATCTGTAATGATTTGTCTCAATTAGATGGAAATCAGTTTGCTGAAGATAAATGGACCAGAGAAGAAGGTGGTGGCGGTCGCAGTCGTGTATTAAGAAACGGGGCTGTCTTTGAACAGGCTGGCGTTAATTTTTCACGTGTTAGCGGTAATCAATTACCTAAAGCAGCAACAACACAACGTCCTGAATTATCAGGTAGCAGCTTTGAAGCCGCAGGCGTTTCACTAGTGTTGCACCCTAACAACCCTTATGCACCAACCAGTCACTGCAACGTACGTTTTTTCTTAGCCCAACCTAAAGGTAAAGATCCAATATGGTGGTTTGGTGGCGGGTTTGATTTAACACCTTATTATGGATTTAAAGAAGATGCAGTTCATTGGCACCAAACCGCTAAACATGCCTGCGACCCTTTCGCTGACAATACATATAATAAATACAAGAAATGGTGTGATGACTATTTTTATCTTCCACACCGCAAAGAACCTCGAGGCATTGGTGGATTATTTTTTGATGATCTTAACGAACCTGATTTTGAAACTAGTTTTTCTTTTTTACGTAGTGTTGGCGATCACTTTATTCCAGCCTACTTACCTATTGTGGAAAGACGAAAGGATTTAGCATTCGGAGATCGCGAACGTCAATTTCAGTTATACCGTCGTGGTAGATATGTTGAATTTAATTTAGTCTATGATAGAGGCACATTATTTGGCCTTCAGTCGGGGGGGCGTACAGAGTCAATCCTTATGTCACTGCCACCACAGGTTCGATGGGAGTATAATTGGCAACCAGAAAATGGAAGTCCAGAAGCTGACCTCTATGAAAACTTTTTACACGCAAAAGATTGGTTAAACCAACACTAAGGACAATTTAGTGAGCTACTTCCCCAACAGCAGAATGCGCAGAATGCGCGCCTCCAAGTTTAGTCGTGCATTAATGCAGGAAAATATATTAACTGTCTCAGATTTAATTTACCCCCTGTTCATTATTGAGGGAAATGCTAAGCGTGAGCCCATCACTTCAATGCCAGGAGTCGAACGCGTCAGCTTAGATGAATTACAGAAAGAAGCGGCTACTATTTGTCAACTGGGCATTCCAGCTATCGCACTTTTCCCCGTCATACCTGACCATAAAAAATCCTTAACGGCTGAAGAAGCCTTTAATCCAGAAGGATTGGCACAAAAGGCAATTCGCTTAATTAAAAATGCAGTCCCTGAACTTGGTGTAATTACCGACGTGGCATTAGACCCTTTTACTTCTCATGGACAGGATGGCTTAATTGATAAAGATGGTTATGTTGTCAATGATGAAACAGTAGAAGTTTTGGCCAAACAGGCACTATCACACGCACAAGCCGGTGCAGATATTGTCGCCCCTTCAGATATGATGGATGGACGGATAGGAGCTATTCGGACAGAGCTCGAAGGACATGGCTTTGTTAATACGAAAATTCTTTCCTATTCTGCTAAATATGCCTCCAGTTTCTATGGCCCCTTTCGTGATGCGGTTGGTTCTGCTAGTAATTTAAGTGGTGGAAATAAATACAGCTACCAGATGGACCCTGCTAATAGTGATGAATCATTAAGAGAAGTGCAGTTAGACCTAGATGAAGGCGCCGATATGGTCATGGTTAAGCCGGGTATGCCGTATTTAGATATCGTACAGCGAGTAAAAATGGAATTTGGCGTTCCCACATTCGTTTACCAGGTCAGTGGGGAATACGCCATGCTCAAAGCGGCAACTCAAAATGGCTGGCTTGATGAAAGATCATGTGTACTTGAATCGCTTTTAGGCATGAAGCGTGCTGGAGCAGACGCTATACTGACTTACTACGCAAAAGATGTTGCAGCCTGGTTACGTACTGAGTAATTTATTCTCCAGTGAAAAACAGCTACGCAGTTATTGGTAACCCAATACAACACAGTAAATCACCACAAATACATAGCGCTTTCGCAGAACAAGAAAAAATTAATATAGATTACCAACGGATCCTTGCCGAACCGGATCAGTTTGCCCAAAGCGTTAACCAATTCATCAGCCAAGGCGGATTAGGCTTAAATGTCACCGTCCCATTTAAAATAGTTGCTTACGGACAGTGCCAGCATCTCAATGAATATGCTCAGGCGGCTGGTGCAGTTAACACGATTAGCTTTGACTCTACGATAGGCTGGATGGGCGCAAATACTGATGGAATTGGTTTATTAACTGATTTAAAACACAATCAACATCTTCAACTAAAGAATAACAATATTCTTATTCTTGGTGCTGGTGGTGCGACACGAGGAATTCTTCTGCCCCTCTTACAAGAAATGCCTAACCGTATTTTAATTGCAAATCGAACCGTATCTAAAGCCAATGACCTAGCGTATAGTTTTTCAACCGCAGGCAATATTCAAAGTTGTGGTTTTGATCAAATTGATACTAGTCAGGTTTTTGATCTGATCATTAATGCTACCTCAGCCAGCTTAAACAATGATGTTCCTGATATAGCTAATACTGTTGTCGGCACTGAAACAGTTTGTTACGACTTAGCCTATAGCGATAAACCCACCGCATTCATGAGTTGGTCAAACAACTTAAACGCTAAAAAATCTATTGATGGTATTGGTATGCTAATCGAACAAGCTGCCGAGTCTTATTATATATGGCGAGGCTTTCGCCCAGACACCAAACCGGTATTTGATTTACTACGCCCTAAAAATTAACTCCCACTACTTTCGTGCATCTGTTTAACTTTCACATAATGCTTTGCAGAGTAAGATAAGTACTCAATTTCTTTATCGCTCAACTCGCGTACTTTTTTAGCCGGTCGCCCCATCCACAGATAACCACCTTCAAGCTCTTTTCCATTAGTCACTAATGAACCAGCACCAACTATGGCATGCTTATGCACTATAGCATTATCTAATACCACCGATCCAATACCGATTAAACAACAATCCATCAATGTACAGGCATGTAAAACAACAGAATGTCCTATGGTGACATCATTTCCTATAGTCATACTCGCACCACCAGGGCTATATTCACCATCATGACTAACATGCAAAATTGAGCCATCTTGTATATTTGTTCGCTCACCAATTGAAATAGTATTGATATCGCCTCTCACAACAGTCATAGGCCATATCGAACTATCTGCCCCCATTTCTACCTGGCCAATGACTAAAGCAGTGGGATCAATGTAAGCGGTTTTATCTATCTTAGGCGTATGTGTTTGAAATGTTCTAATAGCCATAACTGAGTATGTTGATGTTAATGATTGAATTATCTATGGTAATGCTATCATGCCTATGACTAAGCAGATAATGACTTATAAAACACTATGTCACTAAAAAATAAGCTACTCGCCTATGCTCAACTAATACGCTTAAATAAGCCTATAGGAATTTTTCTGCTGCTTTGGCCTACACTCTGGGCATTACTAATTGCAGGTGAAGGAACGCCCGAATTATCTACATTAGTTGTTTTTATACTTGGTGTAATTCTAATGCGTTCTGCCGGTTGTGCAATCAACGATTATGCTGATCAAAATTTTGATGGCGATGTTGAAAGAACCAAAAACCGTCCCCTTGTGACTCGCAATGTATCCTCATTAGAAGCCATCTCAATATTTGTAGTATTAAGTTTAATAGCATTTTGCTTAGTGGTGTTTTTCTTAAATAAACTCACTCTTATGTTTTCTTTACTCGCTGTCGCGCTAGCTGCTTCATATCCTTTTACTAAGCGCCTGCACTATTTGCCGCAAGTACACCTAGGACTAGCATTCGCCTGGGCTGTACCAATGGCATTTGTAGCATTAACCGATTCCTATCCTCCTAAATGGGCTTGGTTATTATTTATTGCTACTATTCTCTGGACAACTGCGTACGACACTATGTACGGCATGGTTGACCGTAAAGATGATATGAGAATCGGGGTTAAGTCTACTGCGATCTTATTTGGCTCTTCTGATCGCACTATCATTGGCATTTTACAAGTCTTTGTATTACTTGCTTTAATATCTGTTGGCACACAGGTCGAACTACGTTATTGGTATTTTTGTAGTTTATTCCTTGTAGCTTTATTTTTTATCTATCAGCAGATACTGATTTATGCACGTAAACCTCTAGACTGCTTCGATGCATTTCTAAATAATAATTATGTTGGTTTAATTATCTTTATCGGAATTGCCGCGAGTTATTGGTTACCTATTTAGTCCGTGCAATTGCCCAGACTGTCACTCGTTTAACACCTGCTTTTTTTAAACAACGACTAAGTTCATTGACCGTTGCTCCTGTTGTCACAACTTCATCAAATATAATTACATGATCTCTATTAAATGGTTTAACAACTGTAAACGCCCCTTTAACATTTTTTCTACGCTGACTTTTTAGTTTGCCTGTTTGTGTTTCTGTATATTTACTGCGGAATACCCTATCAAGCGCGTAATCGAATTTTATTCGTTTGTTAAACAACTTAAGTAATTCAAATACAGCATTAAACCCTCTCTCACGAACACGCGCTGGATGACTAGGCATCGGTATCACTAAACCCGATTTCGATATTTCAGTAAATGCATTAACAGATAGTTCAATTAAAGTATGCGCATTTTCCCATTGATTCAGATATTTATACCTGGAAATTAACTTATCAATAGGCGACTGATACCAAAAATTAGCATGAATCTGATCGTAATTAGGTGGTGATTTTTGGCATTCTCCACAGATCTTATTCGTATTTCTTGCAACAGAAATAGGGAGTGCACAAACCACACACAAGTTTTCGTTCAGACACCAGGGTAAATGACTAATACAAGAGTTACATATTCCTGAGTGCCCCTTATTATGAGAGCCACAGACACAACACACCCATGGATATATCATTCTGCTTGCTATCGATCTTAACTTGTAAAATCTATCAATACCTTTCATTTGACAAGTGCCTACAGGCGTTTAGACTCCCGTACCTATATATTTCAAAAGTGAGCCGTAAATGAGTAGAAAAATGTGGGAAAAAAAAGAAGTTAGCGATATTTTTGCTAAGCCATTTAATGACCTATTATTTGAAGCTCAAAGTATTCATCGTACTCACCATAACCCGAATACTATTCAAGCTAGCACGCTACTATCAATCAAAACAGGCGCCTGCCCTGAAGATTGTGCATATTGTCCACAAAGCGCACGCTATGACACTGGGTTAGAACGAGAACGCTTACTTTCTCTTGATGAGGTTAGAACTGCGGCTCAAAATGCCAAGCAACAGGGCGCGACTCGATTCTGTATGGGAGCTGCCTGGCGTAACCCTACCGATAAAAACCTAGAGACAGTGATTGAAATGATCAAAGAGGTTCAATCGGAAAATTTAGAAACCTGCGTTACTCTAGGTATGCTCACTGAAAAACAGTCTAAGCGTTTATCCGAAGTCGGGTTGGACTACTACAATCATAACCTTGATACCTCACCAGAGTTCTATGGAGAGATTATCACTACGCGGGATTATCAAGACAGATTAGACACTTTGAAGCACGTGAGGGAATCAGGAGTTAATGTCTGCTCTGGAGGTATTCTGGGCATGGGTGAAAACCGACAACAGCGCGTTGGCTTATTACTTGAATTAGCCAACATGGACCCTCAGCCAGAATCTGTGCCTATTAATTTATTGGTACAGATTGAAGGGACGCCCTTATACGGCACTGATGAACTGGACCCGATTGAATTTGCCCGCATGATTGCCGCTACACGCATACTAATGCCAAAGACTTACATCCGATTATCTGCTGGGCGCGAATCTATGAATGATGCCATGCAAGCCCTTTGCTTCCACGCAGGTGCTAATTCTGTATTTTTTGGTGAGAAGTTATTAACTGCACCAAATCCGGATATTGATGAAGACGCACGCTTATTTGAACGCTTAGGTATGAGCTTAGAGGCGCAGGCAAGTCACTAATAATATCATCAGTGCAGATTCCAATTTCTCAGAAACTAACTGAGCTAAAACAACAGGGCGCTTATAGGCAAAGACGTCAATTAGGCAGTCCTCAAGATATCAAAGTCATTATTGATGGCAAACAATTTTTATCTTTTTGCAGCAATGACTATCTAGGCTTAGCTAATGATCCTCGCGTTTGCCAGGCAGCCAAAGATGCTATATCTCATTATGGTGTCGGCACCGGTGCTTCCCAACTTATAAGTGGTTATTCAACACTGCATGCCTCGTTGGAGGAACAGCTATCTGAGTTTCTAGGCTACCAACGTTGCGTATTATTTTCTTCAGGCTACCTTGCTAACCTAGGCGTTATCTCAGCACTTAGCTCACGCCATAGTTTAATTTTACAAGATCGCCTTAACCATGCCTCTCTTATCGATGCAGCAAAAAATGCCAGTGGCGATTTAAAACGATACCATCATCGTGATACTAATCAGGCTCAAGACATAGTTAATGATAGCCAATCAGATTCGCATTTAATCGTAAGTGATGGCGTATTTAGCATGGAAGGCAGTATTGCTCCTATAGATCAGCTCCATCAACTTAAACGGGATTCTAACGATAAATTAATTATTGATGATGCACATGGTATAGGCGTGCTTGGTCTTAATGGTCGAGGAAGTCTGGAACATCTTGGCGTTGACACCTCAAAGGTAGATGTATTAATTGGGACATTCGGCAAAGCATTTGGTGGCAGTGGAGCCTTCGTATTGAGTGATAACAATACGATTGATTTCTTGATACAAAAAGCACGCACGCTAATTTATACCACTGCACCACCTGCTGCACTTGCTGCAGCTGCAACACAGAGCTTAAATATTATTATTAATGAGCCTGAACGACGACAAAAACTGCTCAATAACATTCAATATTTTCGTCATGCTATTGCACAAACAAATTTACAATTACTAGAGTCTATCACTGCGATACAGACTATTATTATAGGTGAAAACAAACTCGCATTAAATTTCAGCAGTCAATTAGAACGACGTGGACTATTAGTGCTTGCTATACGACCGCCTACCGTACCAAAAAATACAGCCCGTTTACGTATCACACTATCAAGTGAACACACTCTGCAACAAATTGATCAATTAGCTAATGCTTTAACTGAAGTTAAAAATTCTATAGCATTAGAAACTAAAAGTTAGATTAGTCCATGCTCTGCCATAGAGTAAGTATCTTCACCAATAACAATATGATCTAATACACGCACATCGATTAAATCTAATGCCTGTTTAAGTCTTTTAGTGATTTTCTTATCGGCCTCACTTGGTTCGCTATTCCCGGAAGGATGGTTATGTGCAAAAATTACTGCCGCGGCATTTGTTTTCAAGACTAAATTCACTACCTCGCGTGGATAGATACTTGCACCACTGATAGACCCACTAAATAGTTCTTCATAGCGAATTAATTGGTTACGTGTGTCTAGCAATAAACATACAAAGATCTCATTTTTATAATCACGCAGCTTACAAAATAAGAAATTGGCAGCATCTTTAGACCCACTCACTGATGGCTTAGATATTAACAGCTCTTTCAAGCTACGCTGTGCAAGTATCTTAATCGCAGATATTTGTGCCACCTTTGCCGGGCCTAAACCCTTAATTTTTTGCAGTTCTGCGCTTTCACATGCAAGTAATTCTCGCAGACTACCAAACTGGTTAAGTAGTTCTTGAGCCAGCTCCACTACACTTTTACCTGGCGTACCTATTCTTAGAACAATCGCAAGCAGTTCAGCATCTGTAAGTGCTTCAGGACCTTCATTAATAAGCCTTTCACGCGGGCGACTTTCAGTTGGCCAATTTCGTAGCATTAACAGTAAAAACTAGGGGTAGATTCACGATATAAGGACTGATTCTGGTACACTTCTTTGCCATGAAGCTTACAAACAAACGTATCCTTGTCGCGGTTAGTGGCGGTATTGCCGCCTATAAGAGTGCCGAATTCGTACGCGCACTACAAAGGGCTGGCGCACAAGTGCGAGTTGTTATGACCGAAAGTGCGACTAAGTTTGTTACACCGTTGACCTTTCAAGCTCTGTCGGGTTATCCAGTTCAAACTTCTGATAATGGTAGCTTTGATACAGCCGGTATGGATCACATTGCTTTATCACGTTGGTCAGATGCCATTGTGATTGCACCTGCTACCGCAAATATTATCGCTAAAATTAGTCACGGTGAAGCAGACAGCTTTGTCAGTTCACTCTGCCTTGCACATCAAGGCCCCTTAGCGATTACGCCAGCCATGAACCAAGCCATGTGGAACAATCCTGCGACTCAACAAAACATCATCGCTCTACAAGAACGTGGTGTTCATATATTTGGGCCAGCCGAAGGAATCCAAGCCTGTGGTGAATCTGGCGAAGGAAGAATGTTAGAGCCTGATGATTTAGTTAGCCTATGTATCTCACTATTTACTAGCAACAGCCTCAACACTAAAAAAGTCGTCATTACTGCTGGACCAACTATAGAACCAATCGACCCTGTTCGTTTTATTAGTAATCGTTCATCTGGGAAAATGGGTTACGCTATTGCTGATGCTGCACTAGAGGCAGGTGCGCAGGTCACCGTGATTAGCGGACCAACGCACCTAGATGAGAACGAGCGCATCAACTATGTACAAATAGAAACTGCACAGCAAATGCATACTGCATCTATAAAATACTGTGCTGATGCTGATCTTTTTATTGCCGCTGCTGCTGTCGCAGACTATCAACCGATGAATGTTTCAGATCAAAAAATAAAGAAACAAGATGATGCTATCTCTATACAATTATCGAAGACTCCTGACATATTAAAAGAGGTTAAATTATCTCAACCTGATTTATTCTGTGTTGGTTTTGCTGCAGAAACAGAAAACCTTATTGAACATGCTTTAGTAAAACTAAGAAAAAAATCTCTCAACATGATTATTGCTAACCAGGTTGGATTACCAAATCAGGGCTTTGATAGTGATTACAATGCAGTAGAAATCATTTCAAATAACAGCACAGTATCTCTAGCTAAAGCACACAAATCACAACTTGCTCGATTAATTATTAAGAACATTGCTGATCAACTAAAAAAAGAAGCCTCTCAAACAAATGTCACTTATCTCCAATCAAAATAAAATAAAGCTTAAGATATTAGATAACCGCATTGGAACAGAATTTCCAATGCCCAACTATGCTACCAGTGGTTCTGCCGGTCTAGACTTGCAGGCATGTATTAACGAAACAATGACCGTTAGGCCTGGTGCAACACATTTGATACCCACTGGTATCTCAATATTTATTGATGATTCATCATTAGCCGCTGTTATTCTTCCACGGTCCGGCCTAGGCCATAAGCATGGCATTGTACTCGGTAATTTAGTCGGGCTAATAGACTCAGATTACCAGGGTCCCTTAATGGTTTCGCTTTGGAATCGAGGTGATAAAGACTTCAACATAGAACCTGGTGATCGCATTGCTCAACTGGTCTTTGTACCAGTGATTCAAGCAAATTTTGAGGTAGTCGATAACTTTACACAAACAGATCGTGGCGAAGGTGGCTTTGGCCATACGGGTAAGCAATAGTGATTTTAAGTATTTAACCAGAGGAGAAAACAATGGACGTAACCTCCAGTATATTCCGCGCATATGATATTAGAGGCGTTGTTAAGACGGACCTGCGCCCTGATGTTGCTATGCTAATTGGTAAAGCTATTGGTAGCCTATACACAGAGTGTAAAAATGTCGCGGTTGGACGTGATGGCCGACTGACCAGTAAACTACTTTCCGATAACTTAATTGAAGGTCTACGCTCGACAGGAATAGACGTTATTGATATCGGTGAAGTACCCACACCAGTTCTTTATTACGCCACTCACTCTCTAGGCACTGGCTCTGGACTAATGGTGACAGGCAGCCATAATCCACCTGAATATAATGGCATTAAAATGGTCATGGGTGAAAAAACATTATTTGGTGACATGATTCAAGACATCTATGCGTGTATTGAGCAAGGAAGTTTCAAAGCAGGCGATGGTAAAGTCGAGGAAATTAATATATTAGGTGACTACCTTGATACTATCTTCAAGGAAGTAACATTGAAACGACCACTTTCAATTGCGATAGACTGTGGCAATGGTGTTGCCGGCCCTACAGCAATTAAATTATTTAACGGCTTGGGTTGTATTCAGGTAAACGAATTATTCTGTGATATTGATGGTAGTTTTCCAAACCATCACCCAAACCCAAGTGAACCTGAAAATTTAGAAGATTTAATTAAAACGGTTACTGAAAACAAACTAGACTTAGGTTTAGCCTTTGATGGTGATGGCGATCGTGTCGGTATTGTTGATGAACATGGCGAAGTGTTATGGGCTGATCGTCAAATGATGCTATATGCAAAAGATGTGCTATCACGTAATCCGGGCGCTGAAATAATTTTTGATGTTAAGTCATCGCGCAATTTGGCTAGCTATATTGAACAAGCTGGCGGCAAAGCAACTATGTGGAAAACAGGCCATTCATTTATAAAAAATAAAATGAAAGAGACTGGTGCTTTATTAGCAGGCGAAATGAGTGGACACATTTTCTTTAAAGAGCGTTGGTTCGGTTTTGATGATGGCCTTTATTCAGCGGCACGTATGTTAGAAATACTTGCCGCAGATGAACGACCTGTTAGTCAAATTTTTAACGACCTTCCAAATGATGTCAGTACCCCCGAGATTACCGTTACTCTTAATAAAGATGGTGCTCAGCATGAGTTTATTAAAAAGTTTATTGCTCAATCGAACTTTGCTGATGCAAAGCTATCAACTATAGACGGTGTACGTGCAGACTTTGATTATGGTTGGGGCCTTGTACGTGCATCAAATACAACACCTTCATTAGTAATACGATTTGAGGCAGAAAGCGAAGAAAAATTACAACAACTAAAAGATAACTTTAAATCTCAAATTCACTCTGTTGATTCAACTATTAACTTACCCTTTTAAACCATTATGAACTCCAGTGACGCCATCAATACGGCAAAGGTTCTTAGCGAAGCTTTACCTTATATACAACGATTTTCAGGTAAAACTATCGTTATAAAGTATGGTGGTAACGCAATGACCGAGCCACATTTAAAAAATAGCTTTGCGCGAGATATCGTGTTGTTAAAACAGGTGGGCTTACAGCCAATTATTGTTCATGGTGGTGGCCCTCAGATAGGTGAATTACTTAAGGCATTAGGCAAGGAATCTAAATTCGTCGAAGGTATGCGAGTGACTGACCAAGAAACCATGGATGTTGTCGAAATGGTGCTTGGCGGTAAAGTAAATAAAGAAATTGTTCATCTAATTAATCAGCAAGGCGGTAGTGCGGTAGGCTTATCTGGTAAGGATGGCGATTTGATTCATGCTAAGCAACTTAAAATATCCTCCTCAGATCCTGAGGCGAGTGCTTCAGAAATTATAGATCTAGGTCATGTTGGCGAAGTCAGCGGTATTAATCCCGCAATTCTGAATACTTTTATTGATAGCGACATTATTCCTGTGATTGCGCCTATCGGTGTTGGAGATAGCGGTGAAACATATAACATTAATGCCGATTCAGTGGCTGCTAGTATTGCGGCCGTCGTTAAGAGTGAAAAATTAATTCTATTGACCAATACTACCGGTGTAATGGATGACGACACGCTACTTACGGGTTTATCTCCGTCTCAAGTAGATGAGTTGATTAAATCAAAAATCATCTATGGCGGTATGCTACCTAAGATACGATGTGCCGTGGATGCGTTGCAATCAGGGGTTCAAACTGCTCATATTATTGATGGCCGAATACAACATGCAGTATTACTTGAATTACTTACTGATCAGGGAATTGGAACTCTTATCGAGAGGTAATGGATCGTTTAGTCAATTCTTTATAACGAATTAAATCTGCACCAAAACGCTTACGTAACCTTTCTTTTTCCAAACCTTTGTCACTGATATATTGCTCGATACCGGCTATACGACTGAGTACTTTAAGTTCATTATCATCGATCCACTTAGGTGGTTCCATGTCTCTGTCTATAAATCGATTACGACTATCGTGTAATTTAACTAGCTCTTTTTGCTGCTTACGTAGACGCTCACGAGATAGTTTAATCGACTGTTCAATCAAAGCTATTCTTTCATTTCTTACTTCAACGATTTCTTCAGAGCTATTGAAAGTTGCTAGTAATAAACGATCATAAGCTTCTTGCTCTTCTTTACGCTGGCGCTCTAACTTAGCAATACGTTGCTGTTCATCGTAACGTTTTTGTTCTTCAGGCGTTTTTGCAGGACTGATTTGTTCAACGACTTGTCCTCCTTCGTTAACCCTAATACGTCCATTATCAGCTTCTGCTGCTGGGACTTGGTCCCCATACTGTGTATCTCCATTTTTATCTTGCCAACGGAAATATTCAGCCGATGCGAATCCGCTCCACATAACAGTGGTTATCAACATAAATATTGTGGTTTTATGTAGTCGCATATAGTTACTGACTATATCAATGCATTCCTGGTTAAAACTTTAGATTAGATCACTAATTTTCCGATGAGTTCTTACTCAATGCCATAAGTTTGTCGATAAGCCGTCAATTGTTCCAGTTGGCCGGAAAGGTTTTCTTGTGTTTTGGTGAAGTCCAACAGGTTTTCCAGTTTTGCAATGGCTAAAACAGGAATATTGTAGGTTTTCTCAATCTCTTGGATGGCGCTATTTCCTTCAGGCCCTTTTTCCTGTCTATCAAGAGCCACTAATACTGCTGCAGGTTCAGCGCCGGCTTCTTTTATAAGCCCCATACTCTCACGAATAGCAGTTCCAGCTGTAATCACGTCGTCGACAATAACGACACGCCCAGCTAATGGTGCCCCAATTAACTTACCTGCTTCTCCATGGGTTTTAGCTTCTTTTCGGTTAAAGGCAACACATACGGAACGCTGATATTGGCTATCTAAAGCGATTGAGGTAGCTGTTGCCAGCGGTATCCCTTTGTAAGCAGGTCCAAACAGTAGGTCAAATTCTATCCCTGCCTGGATTAAAGTATCAGCATAGAAGCGGCCTAATGTATTGAAGGCGGCTCCTTGATTGAATTTACCTGCATTAAAAAAATACGGACTAATACGCCCAGATTTGAGTGTAAATTCACCGAATTGTAGCGCCTCGTTTTCCAGGGCAAATTGAACAAATGAAGTTGCATTCATAATAATTTAAGTCTAATGATAGTTGTTTTTCAGCATGCTAAAGTATGCTTCTTCTTTTAACAATCTCACCTAATTTCCATTGCCTACTACTAAAATAATTTCTTTGAATGCTAATGGCATTCGAGCTGCCGCTAGAAAAGGTTTTTTTGACTGGTTACCTCAGCAAAATGCTGATGTTGTATGTATACAAGAAACCAAAGCACAGTTTGATCAATTGCAGCCTGTCCCATGTTTCTTCCCGGATGGTTATTATCACTATTACGTCGATGCCCAAAAGAAGGGCTACAGTGGTGTCGCAATTTATTCTCGAAAAAAGCCAACTAAAGTAGTAACGAAACTAGGTGTTGAAGAATTTGATAACGAAGGTAGATACCTAGAAGTACAATTTGACAATATTGCCATTGTTTCACTGTATGCACCTTCGGGTTCTTCTGGCGACGAAAGACAGCAGGCTAAGTTTCGCTTTATGGAAGTGTTCATGAAACACCTAAAATCACTAAAACGACGTAAACGTGAATATATTATTTGTGGCGATTGGAATATTGCCCACAAAGAAATAGATTTAAAGAATTGGAAAGGAAATAAGAAAAACTCTGGTTTCTTACCAGAAGAACGTGCTTGGTTCGATAATTTATTATATAAAGAGAAATTCGTTGATGCTTTTCGCGAGGTGAATCAAGAAAAAGATCAATACACATGGTGGTCTAACAGAGGGCAGGCATGGGCAAAAAATGTTGGCTGGAGAATCGATTATCAAATTGCCACACCAGGGCTAAAAGGTCTCGTTACTTCAGAATCCATATATAAAGAGGAACGTTTTTCAGATCATGCTCCATTAATTTTAAACTACAAACTTTCTTTGTAGTTGATCAACGGAATTTATGAATAATAACCTCCGCTCAAACACTGCTGCTTTATTTTTCCTCGGTATCTCTTCAGGTCTACCTATCTTATTAGTATTCGGTACGCTTTCTGTCTGGCTAAGAGAAGCAGGAATAGAAAGAGCTACTATTGGCTTTTTAAGCTGGGCAGGGCTTTCCTATGGGTTCAAATTTATTTGGGCCCCTATTGTTGATAGTTTAAATCTACCTATACTAACTCAGAGATTTGGACGGCGCCGTTCATGGATGCTTATTTCTCAAGGCGCTGTTATTACAGCACTAGTGTGGATGTCTTTATGGGACCCACAGCAAACTCATTTAAATTTTATATTGCTTGCCGCCGGAGCGGTACTCCTTGGTTTTGCTTCTGCTACTCAAGATATTGTTATTGATGCCTATCGAATTGATATAGCACCTAACGACCAACAAGCATTATTAGCTGGTATTGCTATTGCAGGTTATCGTATCGGTATGCTGTTTGCGGGAGCGGGTGCTCTAGAAATTAGCGCCTGGGTAGGAGAAGAAAATACCTACGACTATCAATCTTGGCAGTTTGCTTATTTATGTATGGCTGGATTTATGATTATAGGTATCGCGACGACACTAATTATCAAAGAGCCTCATATAGAAATTTCACGTACACCAATAACGAGTCAATTAAGATTGTTTTTACATTTCCTGTTAATTGTCGCAGCCTTTATATTAGGTTTCATTGCCCTAGGCAGCCTATTATCTCTGCTCAAGTCAGATGTAGCATTTTTTAATCTTTTACTTTCAGCAATAAGGCTAGCCCTATCTGCCCTAATTGCAATTGTTACTGGTAGTGCTTTAAGTAGTCTGGGATTACTGAGTAAACAAGAATTTAGCGAAGTTTATATCACCCCATTTGTAGATTTTTTCAGTCGCTATGGAAAATTAGCTTTATGGCTACTGCTTGTGATCTGCCTTTATAGAACTTCAGATATCGTTATGGGTGTAATGGCAAAGGTGTTTTATACTGATATAGGTTACAGTAAAATTCAAATTAGTCGCATTAGTTTCGTATTTGGCACTATTGTTAGTTTAATTGGTGGTGTGTTCGGGGGACTACTTGCGATTCGTTATGGTGTAATGAAAATTTTATTTGTTGGTGCAGTTGTTGCCTCTCTTTCAAATTTAATGTTTATTTATTTAGCCAATTTGTCTAGCCCTTCATCAGCGGCATTAATAGTTGCAATAATTGGTGACAACCTTTCCGGCGGGTTGGCCGGTGGAGTTGCTGTCGCATTTCTATCAACACTGGTATCAAAACAATTTAGTGCTACTCAATATGCAGCATTTAGTTCTATTACTCTTTTATTCCCTAAACTATTAGCAGGGTATTCTGGACAGATAGTTGATTATGCCGGCTATCAATCTTTTTTTGCCATCACCGCATTAATGGGTATACCAGTAATCCTTTTAATTCTATTTATATGGAAACCTTATTTAAAAATAATGTCTATAAAATAGCTATTCATATTAAAAATGTCATTTAAAGCTATAGGTATAAATTTTTCTATTAAATCTACAATCCAGGTGAAATTATGGCTCTTATACTCAAGCATTCATTAATTCTTTTTATCGTTACAAGCGTCATTGTCATCACCCCATTGCAGGCTGGATGGTTTGATAAAATCAAAGAAGTAATTAATACAGGTGGCGGTGGTTCATCCACCTCCTCAGTCACAGATAATGAAATTGCTGGTGCTTTAAAAGATGCACTTAGTGCTGGTTCAGAAAATGTTGTCAGCCAGCTCAGTGCACCAGGTGGGTTTAATTCTGATCCAAAGATCAGAATTCCTCTACCGGACTCTTTGCAGACAGTCCAGAAAACCATGAATAAATTCGGTATGGGCAGTTCCTTGAATAGTCTGGAAAACAAGCTTAACGAAGCGGCAGAAACAGCCACTGAAAAAGCTAAGCCGCTTTTATTAAATGCTATTAAAGAACTTTCTTGGAACGATGTGAAAATCATTCTGAATGGTCCTGATGATGCTGCAACACAATACTTCAAAAGTAAGATGTCTTCTCCGTTATCAGCTGAAATGAAACCAATTGTGGATAACAGCTTAAACGAGGTAGGTGCTATCAACAGCTATAATAATGCGATGGGTAAATATAAATCCCTGCCTCTAGTTCCAGACGTACAAGCAGACTTAAGTCAGCATGTATTAAACAAAGGTATCGATGGGATCTTTTATTATTTAGCGGCAGAAGAAAAAGCTATTCGAGAAAACCCTGCTAAAAGAACTACCGAGCTACTTAAAAAGGTTTTCGCAAACTAGCTTATGGGTCAATCTTAATTGGGGTCCCGTCACGTACGAGATCCCAAACCTCTATCATGTCTTGATTTTCTAAGGCGATACACCCTTCAGTCCAATCTTCAAAACTAAATGTCAGTTTTATTCTCTCTGCCCAGTCATTGGGTTGGCCATGAATCATTATTGCGCCACCAGGGTTAACACCTGCTTCTTTCGCAGACCGTGATTGGACAACATTTGGATAGGACACGTGTATAGAACGAAAAAACCTGCTATTAGGATTTCGCCAATCTAAAGTATATAGACCTTCTGGTGTTTTTGAGTCACCCTCTTGCAGCTTTTGTCCATCAGGCTGTTTACCTAAAGCAATTTTATACGATTTAACTAGCTGGTCTTCAGAATATAGAAAAAGCTTTCGCTGACTTTTTTTTACCAATACATAATCGACAAAGCCATCAAATTCTTTACTCTCTTTCTTCGTCTCTGACTTGGTTTCTAGCTTAGGCTGAATTGTTGTTTTCACTGGTTCCAATAATAGCGGCGTGATGATATCAGCTGCTATTGGTGCCGATATCAAAAATATTAACACTAGCACTATTTGTATTACTCGCATAAATACGATCACATTCCTTGTTATTTATACTATCCACAAACCGATTATGGCTGACTTCGCTTACTCTTAATCCATTTAAGTATGGGCTCCCACTGGTCTCTATCAACAGCTGTCGCTGCAGGACCCATTTCAAATATACCTAGCCCTCTTTCGGCTGCTCTTACATAATTTTGATTATCACGCAGCATAGTTAGGTAAGGTATTTTCTGTTTACTCAGATATTCTTCTAACTCCCACGCAATATTAGTAATTTCTCTAGCTCGATTAGCTACTAATGCTAACTTCGCTTTCTTTTGAGAAACAGGCGCACATTTTTTTAGCTCTGTTAAAAATTGAGTTGCCGCACGCATATCGATAGGTGATGGCAATATAGGTATTATTATTGTTTGTGCTTTTCTTACTAGTGCGGTTAGTTCTGCTCCGTGTAAAGCAGCGGGCACATCCATAATGACAATATCAGTTTTTCTCCCTGGTTTTTCAGCTTTTTGCTTAAACCCGGCAATTCCATGTATTGGCTGTTTAGCTAAAGATCGTGCTGCTAGCCAGTCTAGACTACTGCCCTGTGGGTCATAATCAATAATGGTGACATTTTTGTTTTGAGACGCAAAATAACTTGCTAGATTGGTAGCAATGGTGGTCTTTCCAGAACCGCCTTTGGCATTGATTACCATGATATGACGCATATATCCCCCTAATTTAGGTGGTGCTTATGAAATCAGTCCGTGATTCTGAACTATGCGCAGGTAAGTCTCAAGCCAGCGCTTTATTTATTCACCAAATTCTGCCACAACAGGCGTGTGATCAGATGGTCGTTCCCAGCTTCGTGGTATTTTATCGATACTACTTAGTTTACATCGCTCGCTAAGCGTTTCGCTTGCTAGGATTAGATCAATCCTCAAACCATTGTTACGATTGAAACCACCACTTCTATAATCCCACCAGCTAAAGGATTGGTCCTCTTGTTCAAATTGGCGAAAAGTGTCTGTAAGACCTAATGACAACATTTTCTGATACGCTTGACGTTCTTCTTTGCTACACAGTATTTTGTCTTTCCACCTATTAGGATCATGCACATCGCGGTCATCCGGTGCAATATTAAAGTCGCCTAAAACGACTACTTTTTTATGGGCCTTCATTTCTTTCTTGATATGAGTCGTGACCTTTTCTATCCAATCAAGTTTGTAGGCAAATTTTTCACTGCCAACTTCTGAACCATTTACTACATATAAATTTATCACGCGTACATCATTTACTGTTGCAGCCAGTATTCTTCGCTGAGGATCATCTAGGTTTTTCACATCCGTCACTACATCCTTTAACAAAGTTTTTGCAAGAATAGCAACACCGTTATAGGTTTTTTGGCCAGAGAACACTACCTGGTATCCAGCAGCTTCTATCTTCTCTTTTGGAAACTCAAGATCTTGTGTTTTTGTTTCCTGTAGAGCTAATATATCCACCTGTGTTTGATGTAACCATTCTAAAACTTGCGGTAGACGTACTCGCAGTGAATTGACATTCCAACTGGCTATTTTCATAAATTAATGAGCTAACTGATATCCCCACAAGCGCTTTCTTTCCTGCACTCCAGACCAGATTCGATAGCTAACGACACCGGCTATAAATGAGAATAGAAAGAATACTAGGATAATTAAATTTAAATTATATTTATTAGCAAATTCATACTTTGCTAGTTCACTTGCTTGTGTATCTAAATTTGACTGAAGTTCATTTCTAGTCTCTGTCAAACTTTCAATCTTGCCGGATAGCGAAGCAACTGCGGTTTTCAGTTGATCATTTTCTTTCAATGTTTCACTATCAAAGTTTTTAAGCTTTGATGTTGCTGCGATTAATTTACTAGTAAGTGACTCGTTCTCTTTAGTCACTGTAGCCAGCTGATATGTTGCTGGGGGCTTATCAGTTAAAAACCAGGACTGTACCCAGCCCTGTTCTCCATCACTCGTTTTAACTTTCGTAAATCTCTTTTGCTTTTCTATTAGCGTTAGCTTTTGCCCGCTATCTAAGCTTGTTACAACATCTGCATCGTTACTCGCATTTACCCGTAATTTAAGCTTTAAGCTGTCAGTAACAAATATTGTTTCTGCCAAGCTGCTTATTGGAAATAGAATTAATAATATTAATAAAGCTAATAATTTATTCGCCATCATGGAATGCCTCTCTATCTAGTGTATTCACACTATTTTTAGTCAAACCGAAATGTTTCATACTTCTATCTAGTCTGCTATATCGATAGTCATAGCCTCTATAAATCAGGCGACGAAGCTGTTAATTTTTATACACTATGTGTTTATTACTAGACGTCTATATTAGTTGCAGAAAGTGCATTTTTCTCAATAAATTCACGTCTTGGCTCTACCTGGTCTCCCATTAAGGTTGAGAATATTTCATCAGCAGCCACTGCATCTTCAATATTTACCTGTACCAACAATCTAGTATCAGGGTCCATCGTGGTATCCCATAACTGCTCAGGATTCATTTCGCCTAGCCCTTTATAACGAGATATTGCTTGGCCTTTTTTAGCTTCTTCCATAAGCCAGCTCATAACGTCTGCAAATTGAGTTACTTCCTGTGAGCGTTCGCCACGTTTTATATATGCGCCTTGTTCGATCAGCGCATTAGTATTTAATGCGACTGTTTGTAGAATTTTAAATTCTGAGCTTTCGAAAAATTCTTTTGAATAGATATCATCATTACTTAATCCATGAACAAATTTTTGTACGATGACTCTTTTTATTTCTTCATTCCACTCAATCTCTGCGCTGTATCTTCTACCTGGAGGCTGATCTGAATTTAATAATTCAAGCATTAAATTAATCCACTCCTGTAATTCCTGTTGTGTATATTCAACTTCTATCTCTGCGGTATCTGCTAATTTTCGAATAGGGATCTTAAGCATAGATTTAAGTACTTCGTCATCGTGAGCTTTTGCTAATCTCTGCACTATTGCGATAGATGACATGTATTCTTTTGCTAGTGTCTCTAGTGCTGCTGCTTGAATCGGTGGTGAGTTAGGGTTGATATGTAACTCAGCATTTTCAATTGCCATTTGCAGTAAGTGGCTATTTAATTCAGCTTCATCTTTTACATATGTTTCTTGTTTACCTTTTTTTATTTTAAATAATGGTGGCTGACCTATGTAGACATGTCCATTTTCAATTAACTCTGGCATCTGTCTGTAAAAGAAAGTTAA
Source organism: Gammaproteobacteria bacterium (assembly GCA_045105615.1). GTDB lineage: Bacteria > Pseudomonadota > Gammaproteobacteria > UBA4575 > UBA4575 > UBA1858. Next base: position 91,255 of record JBGCDS010000026.1, on the reverse strand, counting down.
TAGCAGTGTGCGAATATGAGATCCATCGACATCCGCATCCGTCATAATAATGATTCGATGATATCTAAGCTTTTCTAGATCAAATTCTTCTTTACCTATACCACAGCCCAGAGCAGTAATAAGAGTTGCGACTTCCTGAGAAGAAAGCATTTTATCAAAGCGTGCTTTTTCCACATTGAGAATTTTTCCTTTTAAAGGAAGAATTGCCTGTGCGTGACGATCACGCCCTTGCTTTGCTGAACCTCCTGCAGAGTCACCCTCCACTAGGAACAGTTCAGAATTCGCCGGATCTTTTTCTTGGCAATCTGCTAATTTTCCAGGCAGACCAGCAACATCAAGTGCGCCTTTACGACGAGTCATTTCACGCGCTTTTCGTGCTGCTTCACGTGCTCGTGCAGAATCTACAATTTTACCAATAATAGCCTTAGATTCTGTAGGGTTTTCTATAAGGAACTCTTGAAGCATTTCTGAGACGACAGATTCAACTATCGGTTTTACTTCTGAAGAAACCAACTTATCTTTAGTTTGTGAAGAAAATTTAGGATCAGGCACTTTGACAGAAAGCACTGCTGTTAAACCTTCACGCGTATCATCTCCGGTAAGGTTAATTTTATGCTTTTTGTTATAACCCTCTTTTTCCATAAAGGAGTTAATCCCTCGAGTCAACGCACCTCTAAATCCTGCTAAATGAGTTCCGCCATCTCTTTGAGGAATATTATTCGTAAAGGGAAAGATGTTTTCTTGGTAAGAATCGTTCCACTGCATCGCTGCTTCAACTTCTACATCATCACGTTCTTTCTTTGCATACATGACTGTTGCATGCAAAGGCGTCTTCTTTGAATTTAAATGGCTAACAAAGGCACTTATTCCGCCTTCATAATGGAAAACGTCCTGCTTTCCTGTTCTATGATCTGTTAACTGAATATTAACGCCAGAGTTAAGAAAGGATAACTCGCGAATACGCTTAGCTAAAATCTCATAATGAAATTCAGTATCTGTAAATACTTCGGCACTCGGTTTGAATTTTACTCTTGTTCCAGACTTCTCCGTTTCCCCCACCACGCTGAGTGGTGCTTGGGGCTCACCCATAACATAGTCCTGCTTATGAATTTGCCCTGCTTTATATATAGTAAGTGTAAGTGACTCAGATAGTGCATTTACCACGGAAATCCCTACTCCGTGTAAGCCGCCTGAGACTTTATAAGAATTATCATCAAATTTTCCTCCAGCATGTAGCACAGTCATAATGACTTCTGCCGCTGAACGATTTTCTTCTGGATGAATATCTGTTGGGATTCCACGACCATCATCTGTCACAGTAATCGAGTTATCTACTTCTATACTTATTTGAATACTTTTACAGTGTCCAGCTAAGGCTTCATCAATAGAGTTATCGACAACCTCGAATACCATATGGTGTAGACCAGTTCCGTCGTCTGTATCGCCAATGTACATTCCTGGGCGCTTTCTAACGGCTTCCAGGCCTTTTAATACTTGAATATTCGAAGAATCGTAACTCATTGCTATTTATTTAATTAGTGAAACCGCATTATACCACCGATGAAACGCTACTATGTTTCACGTGGAACCATTTTACTTCTTTGTTTAAGCATCTCATAGACTCTCGAGATACCGCTGAAATTATCACCTGTGAATCAAGATTTCCCAATATATCAAAGGCAATTTCTCTGCGTGTGCTATCAAGCTCAGCTGGAAGTTCATCTATCAAATAAATAGAAGCTTTATCATATTGATGTTTTAGCAATTTAGCTTGAGCCAGTTTTAAAGCAATTGCTAACACCTTTTGCTGGCCACGTGAGCTGGTCTTAGAGAAGGTTTTCCCCTTCCAATCTATTTTCAAATCACCTCGGTGGGGCCCACTTTGTGTCGAATTTGGTAAATCATTAGACTGCAATTCCTGATCAAGCATTTCTTCTAAACTATAGCTCTTATCCCAACCCATCGAATAATTGAGCTCTACTTTGTCTGTAAAACCAAATATTTGTAGCATTTCGTCCACATAAGGTGTTATTTCTAGGCTATATTTTAACAATGCCTGTGTAATGAACTCGCCCTGATAAGACAAACTTTGATGCCAATGACGCGCAGACTTAATATTTCTAGTTCTCAGAGAAATATTGCGTTGCTTCAATGCTCTAGAATATTCAGACCAGAGTTGTGCATAATTAGGTTCCACGTGGAACATACCCCAGTTTAAAAACTTTCGTCTCTCAACAGGTCCACCAGTAACTAATAAGTACGATTCAGGATGAATTTCTAGGATGGGTAGATTTTTTGCCAAATTTGACCATTTGCTGACTTTTTCACGATTAACACGAAGCTCTTTTGAGCCAGTAGCAATTTGTGCACCTAACTGAATAATCTTTTCTTGATTAGATACTTGGCCAAATAATATTAGTTCAGACTTGCCGGTTGTGATGATGTTACTAACTTTACTGGTGCGAAAACTTTTACCACAACTTAAAATATTAATACCTTCAAGAATACTGGTCTTACCAACACCATTATCGCCGTAGAGAACATTAATGCCGGATGAAAATGCTAATTCACATTCACTAAAAGAGCGCAGTCCTTGCGCCTGCAGTTGCTGCAACCACATCTAAAGAAGCAACCACACTAGAGCCGCATTGGCATAACAACATACTTGCGATTTTCCATTTCAGGGCAAACGATAAGTAAGCTACTGTTGGTATCTTGAAGATAGAAATGGACTTCATTTGATTTGATAGTGTTGAGCACATCAACCAAGTAGCTAACATTAAAGCCAATTTCTAATTCTGGACCACTATAAGAAATATCTAATTCTTCTTCAGCTTCTTCCTGTTCTGGGTTATGCGCTTGAATTTTAAGAAGATTTTCGCTAAATCCTAAACGAACACCACGATACTTTTCATTGCTTAATATCGATGCTCGCATTAAACATGAACGTAGAATCTCACGTTCAATTGAAGCTATATATTGATGCCCTTCTGGAACCACTCGTTGATAATCTGGAAATTTTCCATCAATCAACTTAGTTACAAATCTAATATCACCAAAATTTGCCTGTAAATGATTTTGGCTAAATGCTAAATCTACTGTTCCTGTTGATGCAGATAAAATCCGCATAAATTCTTGCACAGCTTTTTTAGGAACAATGACCTGTCGATCAGGGACAGAACTGTCTAAGTCTGTATCAGCCATGGATAACCGGTGACCGTCAGTGGCGACTGTTCTTAATTTTCCACCTTCAGCTTCCATCATCAAACCATTTAGGTAGTAACGAACATCTTGTTGAGCCATTGCAAAAGAAGTGTCTTCGATAAGCGAGTGAAGTAAGTCTTTTTCGACAGATATTGTTTGATCTACAGCAATCTCATCAACTAAAGGAAATTCACTTGCTGCTAATGTTGCTAAAGAGAAACGGCTTTTTGCAGATTTAATTTCAACCTTTTCTCCATTGAAGGAAAATTTAATATCACTACCTTCAGGTAGCGATTTACATATATCTAATAATTTGCGTCCTGGAATAGTGATGGGGTCACCTTCAGGAGTAATATCAATTGTCGCTGATACTTCAAGTTCTAAATCAGTTGCAGTAATAACTAACCTACCGTTGACGTTTCTAAGCAGAAAGTTAGAAAGAATCGGCATAGTTTGTCTGCGTTCAACAGCGCCAACAATAAGTTGAACTGGTTTTAGTAAATCTTCTCTCTGAATACTGAACTTCATATTTCTTTAATAATATTTTTTTGATATATAAGATTATTGTTATTATGTAGGCTATTTTCTGTGGATATCACTTTAATTTATATAAATAACAATATGTTATTAAGATGATAAACTGTGGATATCTATTTCGTTATTAACAATAACTTAGCACAAATGTATTTTTAACTGGATGGAATAAAGTTATCCAATAATTGTGAACGACTTATCCACAAGTTAGGTGCTAAGTATACGTAATAGATTCACATAGTCGTCATTTATTTTAAAGTCACCCTGCCTTAATTCTTTAGTTTTTCGACAAGCATGAAGAACGGTTGTGTGGTCACGACCACCAAACGCCTCCCCTATTTCCGGCAAGCTGTGATTAGTTACTTCTTTTGCCAGCGCCATTGCTATTTGTCTTGGCCTAGTAATGGATCGAGTACGTCTAGCAGAATTTAAATCAGATACTCGAATTTTATAATATTCAGCTACCGTTTTTTGAATATTTTCTATGGTGACTAATTTTTCCTGCAGAGTTATTAGGTCGTGTAGTGCTTCTTTAGCAAATTCCAAAGTGATTGCTTCACCGGTAAATTGTGAATTAGCTAATACTCGGCGCAATGCACCTTCAAGTTCTCTGATATTTGAACGGATACGTTTAGCAATAAAGAATGCCACATCATGTGGTAAATCAATATTTACTGCCTCTGCCTTACTCTGCATGATGGCAACACGTGTTTCTAATTCTGGTGGTTCAATAGCTTGAGATAAGCCCCAGCCAAAGCGAGATTTTAATCGTTCTTCCAATCCATCTAATTCTTTTGGATATCGATCACAGGTCATAATAATTTGTTGCTGGCCTTCTAATAAAGCATTGAAGGTATGAAAAAATTCTTCTTGAGAACGTTCCTTTCCAGCAAAAAATTGGATATCATCGATTAAAAGTGCATCAACTGAACGGTAATGTCGTTTAAATTCGTCGATCGCGTTGTGTTGTAAGGCTTTTACCATGTCTTGTACAAATCGTTCTGAGTGAAGATATACAACCTTAGCCTGCGGGTTAAGCGCTAAAATTTGATTACCTATGGCATGCATTAAGTGGGTCTTACCTAAACCTACTCCGCCATAGAGCAAAAGAGGGTTGTAAGCTTTACCCGAATGATTAGCGACTTGCACAGAAGCAGCTTTGGCTAATTCGTTAGATTTACCTTCCACAAAACTATCAAATGTAAAATCTTGATTTAAATTATGTGTATAGGCCTTGCTGCTGGGTGCTGCTGGTGGCTGTGGGGACATTTGTATCGTTGGTAGAGGAGTAACAGAGCTACGGCTACCAACGCTGATTGTTACTTGAGTAGTGCCTGATTCTTTCCCTATTGATTCAACTAACTGGCTAATTCTTTCTAAATAATGGTCATTTACCCAATCCAATACAAAGCGGTTGGGTGCTAACAGCATAAGTACATCATTCTGTTCCTGTGCCTGTAAAGGGCGAATCCATGTGTTTAATAACTGTTCAGACAACTCGGATTCGAGCTGGCGAACACATAAATTCCAAAGAGGGCTGGTCATTATTATTTTTCGATATGGGGTTAAGTTTTTGTAATTTAACAGTCTAGCGCTGATTTAATCATTATAATGTTCAATCTGGGCACTAAAACAGTATTATAATCGTTGACAAAATAGCATCTGGCAATTAATGTTTGCGCCCCCTCAATATGTAATCATCAAAATCGGGTATTTGCAGTGAAAAGGACGTTTCAACCAAGTAATTTACGCCGTGCACGTACGCATGGATTTAGAGCACGAATGAAAACTCGTGGTGGCCGTGCTGTTATTAGAGCACGTAGAGCAAAGGGAAGAGCTAAACTCTGCCCGTAACGGTTGCTTATTAAATCCCAACCTAATAGTTTTTCAAAGCAGGATCGTTTGTTATCCTCGAAAGACTTCCAAGACGTATTTGCCAAGCCTATAAAATCAGCTGATTCAGCTTACACAATACTCGCAAGGCCAAATCAATTATCTGGTCCCAGACTGGGTGTAATAGTTAGTAAGAAAAACATTCCTAAAGCAGTTGGCAGAAATCGCTTAAAACGAATTGTTCGAGAAAGTTTCCGTAGCAACAAACAATTTATTAGCACCTTTGATGTAGTGGTAATATGCAAGAAAAATTGCGGGAATATACTGAACCAGTCTCTCTCTAAGAAACTACAGAAACACTGGACGTTTTTAAATACACATGCTGAATAAAATCTTTGTAACGATGATCCGTTTCTATCAGTTGTGTGTTAGTCCAATGCTTGGACCTCACTGTCGGTTTTCACCAAGCTGTTCGCAGTATGCGTTAGAGGCAATTCAAACCCATGGTGCATTTAAAGGTTTGTATCTTGCGATTAAAAGAATTTCAAAATGTCATCCTTTCCATACAGGCGGTCATGATCCTGTACCGGGAAAAATCATGGATAAAAGCTAATGGATAATCAACGATTCTTCTTATACATATCACTACTAATGGTCTCCTACTTATTGTGGAGCTCATGGTCTCGTGAAAATGCACCTGTCGTTGAAGCTCAGCCGACAGAACAGGTTACTTCTTCAATTGCAGCAAATATAGAAAATGATGTACCTCAGCCCACAAGTTCAACCATAACGACACCTACAAAATTAAGTCCGACTTCGATAAACAATACGCAACTACAAAATGAATATGTTGTTGTTGAAACGGATGTCTTTACTTTACATATAAATACACGCGGTGCAGATATACACCGTGCTGAGTTAAAAACTTACCCAGTCGATAATGACCATAAAGACCAACCTCTAGTTTTATTGGATAATGAATCTTTAACTTATATTGCTCAGTCAGGGTTGCTACATGATCGAGTAGCTAATGTTGAAGTTGGACCACTGGCGCCTAACCATCACAATATCTATAGCGCAGAAAATAAAAAATATGTATTAGCTGATGGGCAGGAAGAGTTAACCGTACCATTTACCTGGCGTGGTGATAACAATGTTTTAGTAACAAAAACTTATCGTTTTAAGAGAGATAAGTTTTTAATAGAAGTTGATTACGTGATTTCTAATCAAAGTCAGCAGGATTGGGTAGGCAGACAGTATCGACAATTACGCCATAGTTATGTCAGTGGCGAACGAAGTTTATTAAGGCTACCCACTTATACTGGTGGTGCATATTATGATTCAAAATATGAAAAGATTTCTTTTGAAGATATGTTAGATGAACCACTAGAGAAAGAAATAAAAGGCGGGTGGGCAGCGATGCTCCAGCACTATTTTTTCTCTGCTTGGTTAGCTGAAGAATTTGAAAATAATTTTTACTACACTAATGTGGTTAAAAATCCGGTTGGTTCAGACTACATTATTGGTCTGCGTTCTGAGCCGTTAAGAATAGCACCAGGCCAAACTGCAGAATTTAATAGTCGTTTATATACTGGTCCAAAATTACAAAAACGTATCGAACAGATTCAACCAGGGTTAGAGTTAACGACAGACTATGGAATGTTTACGCCGCTGTGTAAGCCGTTATTCTGGATTTTAGATTTCATTCACCAGTATGTAGGAAACTGGGGGTGGTCTATCATTTTAGTCACGCTACTGATCAAACTTGTATTTTATCGTTTATCAGCAGCGAGTTATAAGTCGATGGCGAGAATGCGTAAAGTGCAACCGAAAATGGTTTCACTGCGTGAACGCTATGGTGACGATAAGCAAAAACTAAATACGGCAATGTGGGATCTTTATAAGAAAGAAAAGATAAACCCGCTTGGAGGTTGCTTACCGATCTTAATTCAAATGCCGGTATTTTTATCGTTATATTGGGTATTAATAGAAAGTGTTGAAATGCGCCATGCGCCATTTATGCTTTGGGTACAAGATCTTTCATCTAAAGATCCATTTTTTATCTTGCCGTTATTGATGGGTATATCAATGTTTATTCAATTTAAACTGAACCCAAGACCACCAGACCCAATGCAGGAAAAGATATTTATGATTATGCCTGTATTCATGTCAGTATTTATGGCATTTTTCCCAGCAGGCTTAGTTTTATATTGGTTTGTAAATAACTTACTTTCGATTGCCCAACAGTGGTACATCACACGTAAATACGCAAACGATTAAACGTGTCATCGCCTGAAACAATTTGTGCGCTAGCAACACCAACTGGTAATGCTAGCGTAGGAATTATTCGGCTCTCTGGGCCTCGTGCACTAGAGCTAGCAAAGTTAGTTACACATAAAAACCTCACACCACGATACGCACATTTCTCAAATTTTTTTGATGATAATGGCGAGGTTATCGATCAAGGTATTGCCATCTATTTTCCTGCGCCAAATTCTTTTACAGGGGAAGAAGTAGTTGAGCTTCAGCCGCATGGTAATCCCTATATCTGCCAGCAAATTATTAACAGCTTTAATAAACAGGGTGCACGCCAAGCATTAGCGGGCGAGTTTAGTGAGCGCGCATTTATTAATGGGAAATTAGATTTAACTCAACTGGAAGCAATAGCAGATTTAATCGCGAGCGGATCAGAAAAGGCAGCTAAGTCCGCTGTTCAATCTATGCAGGGAAAGTTTTCTCAAGAAGTTGAACAGTTGTTAGCGCAACTTGTGCAGATACGCACACATATCGAAGCATCGTTAGACTTTGCTGAAGAGGATATAGAAACCGAAGCGCGTGAAATTGTTAGCACAAAATTAATCACATTAAGTGCACAGGTTAATGACTTATTTGATCTAGCCCAAAGGGGTGCCCAGTTACAAAAAGGATTTACCATTGTACTTACTGGTAGTCCTAACGTTGGCAAATCCTCTTTGTTTAATGCATTGTGTGCACAGGATCGCGCAATCGTGACAAATATTCCTGGCACCACACGAGACGTTGTCTCTATTGATATGGAGTTAAATGGGGTGCCAGTTCGATTATTGGATACTGCAGGCATTCGTGAACACGCAGAACAGGTTGAACAGCAGGGTATTGAACGTGCACAGTCTGCCATTGAGATGGCTGATGCAATAATCCATGTATTTGATGGAACAGAAATATCATCACAACTGCTATCAGAAAAGACTAACGCTAATGAAATTGTAGTCATTAACAAAAGCGACCTATTAACTAATGACTTTACGCCGCTAGCATCGAGTATTTTAATTTCCGCGAAAACTGGGCAGGGCCTGGATAATCTTCGTCTAGCGATGCAAAAATTATTAAATATTCAGCCTAGTGATCAGCAGGCACCATTTTCGGCACGAGCACGACACTTGGATGCTTTGCGACGATGCTTGCAACATTTTGAACTAGCTTTGGAGCAGATAAAAAACTTATCCCCATTAGAGCTGGTCGCTGAGGAATTGCGCGTTGCTCAACAAGTTCTTGGTGAGATTACAGGTGAATTTACTCCTGATGACTTATTAGATTACGTATTTCGCGAATTTTGTATCGGCAAGTAAGCGCGGGTGCTGTATCATTTCTGGCCAAGATAAAATTAATACTAAATAAATCAAGGTAATGCAGCACGAATTTGAAGTAATCGTTGTCGGGGGTGGACACGCTGGAACCGAGGCCGCATTGGCATCGGCCAGGATGGGTGCGCGCACGCTTCTGCTGACCCAAAATATTGAAACGATTGGTCAAATGAGCTGTAACCCAGCCATTGGTGGTATTGGGAAGAGCCATCTAGTTCGTGAAATTGATGCTATGGGTGGTGTAATGGCCACGGCGGCGGATTTAGCGGGTATTCAATTCCGAGTACTAAACCAACGCAAAGGCCCAGCTGTTCGCGCTACACGTGCACAGACAGACCGTGCTTTATACCGCCAAGCAATTCGGTCAATTGTTGAGAACCAAGCCAACTTATCTATTTTCCAGCAAGAAGTAGATGATCTGATCGTTGAGCAGGGTCGTGTCTGTGGTGTTGTCACTCGTATGGGACTATGTTTTAAATCCTCTGCTGTAATACTCACGGTAGGGACTTTTCTGGGTGGGAAAATATTTGTAGGGCCACAGACCTATCAAGCAGGTAGAGCAGGAGATTCAGCTTCTGTCAGACTTGCAGACCGACTACGTGAACAGCCTCTAGACGTTGATCGTTTAAAAACAGGCACCCCTCCGCGTATAGATGGAAAGACAATTGATTATTCAAAAATGGAAGTACAACCAGGTGATCAACCATTGCCGGTGTTTTCATTTATGGGCTCGCGTGAACAGCATCCCCAACAGGTTAATTGCCACATCACTTATACCAACGAACAAAGCCATCAAGTTATTCGTGACTCTATGCATGAGTCGCCAATGTACAGTGGTGCAATAAAAGGCGTTGGTCCGCGTTACTGTCCTTCTATAGAGGATAAAGTTACGCGTTTTGCAGATCGTGACCGCCACCAAGTGTTTATTGAACCTGAAGGTTTGCATACTCATGAGGTATACCCAAATGGTATTTCAACAAGCCTGCCTTATGAGGTACAACTTGAAATGGTGCACACAATTCCTGGTTTGGAAAACAGTCATATTACCCGTCCAGGTTACGCGATTGAGTATGACTTTTTTAATCCCACAGGATTACAACCAAGCTTAGAAACAAAGTCGTTAGCGGGTCTATATTTTGCTGGACAGATTAACGGAACAACGGGTTATGAAGAAGCGGCAGCACAGGGCCTAATGGCTGGCATAAATGCCGCACGTTCGGTGCAAAATGAACAAGCTATTATATTGCGCCGAGATCAAGCGTACATAGGCGTCATGATAGATGACTTAGTCACGCGTGGTACTCAAGAGCCTTACCGCATGTTTACTAGCCGAGCAGAGTACCGATTAATTTTACGCGAGGATAATGCTGATCTTCGATTAACCTCTATAGCTAATGATTTAGGTTTAATTGATGAAGCAAGATGGGCACGTTTTTGTTGGAAAAAAGAAACTATAGAAAAAGAACAAGCGAGACTAGAAAAAACTTTTGTTCAGCCTAATCATTTTAGTGCTGATCAGGGTAAACGTTTGTTTGGCAGTAATATAGAACGTGAATACAGCATGGCGAACTTATTACGCCGACCAGAAGTGTCTTATGATTCATTTAGAGAGCTCACTAAATACCAACCTTATCTAGAAGATGAAGAAGTCATTGAACAGATAAATATTCAAGCAAAATATGCCGGATATATGCAGCGTCAAACTGACGAGATTGAAAAATCTAAACGCCTTGAAGATACAAAAATACCAGAAGGGTTTAATTATAATTTGGTTAAAGGGCTATCTAACGAAGCGTTACAAAACCTTACTAGCATAAAACCTAAAACAGTCAGCCAGGCCTCTAGGATTTCTGGAGTAACGCCAGCCACGGTATCGTTATTGTTAGTGCACTTAAAAGCACGTAACCAAGTGTTGGTAAATGAATACAGTGATAAAACACAGGCGGCACAGGATGGTTAGGCTATCTTTTGTTTGCTGCGAATTAATATAGCCGACAAGAAACAGCTAGCCTATGGATACTCGTACTCGCCTGGAAGAGGGCGCTAAGAAGCTAGTTGTGGCACTCACCGAAAGTCAATTTGATTTGTTATTGGCTTATCTTACGATGATCCAGAAATGGAACAAGGCTTATAATCTGGTGGGTACCTCAAATGCTGATGAGCTGGTAAAAAAACATCTGCTTGATAGTATTTCTATCGTTCATAATATTAAAGATTCGCCAGTGTTAGATGTTGGAAGTGGCGCGGGCCTACCAGGTATTCCTTTAGCTATTTGTCTACCTGACATATCATTCACCCTTCTTGATTCAAATGGCAAAAAAGCCAGATTCATGCGCCAGGTGGTCATGGACCTTAAATTAACTAATGTTGAAATTGTGCAAACTCGTGTAGAAAACTATCAGCCTAGTGTAGCCCCAAAAATGGTGCTCGCACGTGCTTTTGCGCCTGTGGATAAGGCTTTACACATGCTATGTGCAGTATGTGCTTCTCCGGGGCAGGTACAACTTATGTTAGGTACTAGACCTGATGAGTTGCCCGTGGTGAAGGGTGTCATCGATGTTGAAGTGAATTCAGTGACTATTCCTGGTTTAGATTCACAACGTCACTTTCTAATTGCAAATCGAGCTTAGTTAATATGGCCAGAGTTATTGCAATTACTAATCAAAAAGGTGGAGTGGGTAAAACGACCACTACAGTTAATTTGGCAGCGTCACTGGCAGCAGCAAAAAGAAGAGTACTGTTAGTAGATCTTGACCCTCAGGGCAATGCAACAATGGGTTCTGGAATTGATAAGCGAACTGTAGAGATATCAGTTGCCCATGTCTTATTAGAACAACATTCGATTCATGAGTGTATCGTTACTAGCGAATCTGCAGGTTTCGATTTATTACCTTCGAATGAGCAATTGACCAGTGCTGAAGTGGGATTATTAGAAGCACGTGGCAGAGAGTTTAAATTACGTCGTGCGCTTGAAGACGTTGATGATAAATATGACTATATTTTAATAGATAGTCCTCCATCACTGAATATGCTAACGGTGAATGGCTTAGTGGCAGCGCAAAGCGTCATTATCCCTACTCAATGTGAATACTATGCATTAGAGGGATTATCCGCATTACTTGGCACCATTGAGAGAGTGCGCCAAAGTGCCAATCCAGAATTACAAGTAGAGGGGGTTTTGAGGACTATGTTTGATCCTCGAAATAATTTGGCTAATGATGTTTCATCACAATTGACCACGCACTTTGGCGATAACGTATATCGCACAATTATTCCTAGAAATGTCACGCTAGCAGAAGCGCCAAGTCATGGACTACCAGTCATTCGTTATGACAAAGGTTCGCGAGGTTCGCGAGCATATATTGCCTTAGCAGGTGAAATGCTAAGGCGTGAAGAAGCAGCATCGCAGCCGAGGGCATCATAAATATGGGTGGTGAGAAAAAACGTAAAGGCTTGGGTAATTTAGGCATTGATATTTTACTGTCTACTCCAGCTAAGACCGTCCCTGAAAAGTCTGACGAAGTACCAGCTGCTTCTGGATTAGATTATATCCCTATCGATTTAGTTGACCGTAGTCCCTATCAGCCGCGTCAAACAATGACCGAAGAGGGCTTAACAGAACTAGCAGATTCGATTCGTAGTCAGGGACTGATCCAGCCAATTGTCGTACGCAAGATAGCAAACCGCTATGAATTGATCGCGGGAGAACGTCGATGGCGTGCAGCACAAAAAGCTGGGCTAAGTGATATTCCAGCCGTCATTAAAGAAGTAAATGACGAATCTGCAGCAGCAATGGCATTAATTGAAAACCTTCAACGGGAAGATCTGAACCCCATTGAAGAAGCCGTTGCGGTGTCTAATTTAACGAAACAATTTGATTGGACACACCAAGAGGTGGCTGATGTACTAGGTAAAGCACGTGCTACCGTCAGTAATATGTTGCGATTGCTTGAGTTGCCTAATGAGGTACGTGAACTCATGAAGCAGAATAAATTAACCATGGGTCACGCAAGAGCTTTGCTTTCTTTACCTGCAAATCTGCAGAATCAAATGGCGTTAACCATAGTCGCCAAAAATTTAACGGTACGACAGGCCGAGCAGGCAATCAGAAAGCTTATTAGTGGTGATAAAAAATCTGCAAAATCATCTAATAAAGACCCTAATATTCAGAATTTAGAAAATGTTATTGCCGACACGCTAGGCGCCGCGGTGGTGATTAAGCAAAGCGCTAGTTCAAAGAAAGGTAAAATTGAAATTCAATACAATGACTTGGATGAACTAGACGGTATTTTGCGCAAAATTGGTGCGCAAATTTAATTACACCACTATGCCGGTAGTGTACAAATCAACCGGGTCAATATTATTGATGTGCGCATGTTGAGATTTTATTCGCCAACGCTTATACTCCGCGCCGCGAGCAAGATTCGTTTGTAGCTTAAGGGTGTATATCCTTAATTTAAATCAACAAATTCAAGCGAATGAAAGTATCAACTTTACTTGGCAAATGCCTGAATAGGTTGAAAAAACTTGGCTAATAAGCAATCGCCGGTGAATAGTATATTGATAGCTCAGGTAGTTATGAGCTGTGTGATAGCCGTTTGCCTGCTATATCAAGGCAAGCTAGTCGCACTTTCTGCATTGCTCGGTGGATTTATCTGTGTGGTCCCAAATTTTTATTTGGCCCGCAAATTGACAGGTAAACGAACGGCTGATGTGTATCAGCTGAAAAATAATATGTACGCCGCAGAAATTGGCAAGATTGTCATTACAGCCGCACTTTTTGCTGGTGTATTTGCAACACAAGAATGGATTCATCCGGTGGCGCTACTGGCTGGATTTGGGTTTGCGCAACTGACGCACTGGTTAACTCCAGTGGTTATGTCGGCATTAAACAAATAATAGGGATTTATAGAAATGGCAAGCGAAGAGCTGACCGCTTCTGGATATATTAAGCATCACTTAACTAACCTTACCTATGGCCAACATGCGGATGGCCACTGGGGTTTTGCGCATAGTGCTGCAGAAGCTTCTGAAATGGGGTTTTGGGCAATTAACGTAGACACCATGTTCTGGTCAGTATTCCTGGGCGGGTTGTTGATGTTTATATTCGCAAGAGCTGCAAAATCAGCCACCGCAGGTACACCAAATGGTTTGGTGAATTTCGCTGAGTGGGTTATCGATTTTGTCGATGACAATGTTAAAAGCACATTCCACGGTAATACCCCGATAGTCGCACCTATGGCGCTGACAATATTTATCTGGGTGTTGGCAATGAACTTAATGGATTTAGTTCCGGTTGACTGGATTCCTCATCTAGCAACAATGTTTGGCATACACTTTATGAAAGTGGTTCCGACGACTGACCCTAACGCAACCATGGGAATGTCACTAACAGTATTTTTCTTAGTGCTCTTTTATAGTATTAAAATGAAAGGCGTCGGCGGGTTTGTCGGTGAGTTAACGCTACAACCTTTCAGCGCAAAATTCCCTTTCAATATTATTTTGATGCCAATCAACTTATTTTTGGAAGGTGTAGCACTACTCGCAAAACCAGTATCACTAGGACTGCGATTATTTGGAAACTTATATGCCGGTGAGATGATATTTATATTGATCGCATTGATGTATGGAGGTGGCGTAATTGCTGCAGCTTCAGGTGGCCTGCTGCAATTAGCATGGGCAATTTTCCATATATTAGTAGTAGTACTACAGGCATTCATATTTATGGTGTTAACTATCGTCTATTTAAATATGGCGCATGAGAAACACTAGACAAACAAAATCACACGAATTGAATCTTAATTAAAACATCAACATAGTAGAGCGGAGACGTTATGGAATTAGCACAAGCAGTTGTTTTCTTAGCAGGCGGAGTATTAATGGGCTTAGGCGCATTAGGTGCAGCTATCGGTATTGGTAACTTAGGTGGTAAATACATGGAAGGTATTGCACGCCAGCCTGAATTAATCCCAATGTTACGTACACAAATGTTTATTGTACTTGGCCTAGTGGATGCCGTTCCTATGATTGCAGTAGGTATCGCGTTCTACATGATCTTTGCTCTGTAAGGCTAAGGTTTAAGATCATTTATTTATATTTAAATGAGGTGCTAAGGTGAACATTAATGCCACCCTAATAGGGCAATCAATTGCATTCCTGTTTTTTGTATGGTTTTGCATGAAATTTGTCTGGCCCCCGATCACGGGAGCAATGGCTGAACGCAAAAAGAAAATTGCGGAAGGCTTAGAAGCAGCAGAAAGAGGCATGCAGTCTCAAGAGCTAGCTCAAGAACAAGTTCAAGTACAGTTAACAGAAGCAAAACAACAAGCATCTGAGATTATTAACCAAGCTCAGAAACGTGCAAACGAAATTGTTGAAGAAGCTAAAGGCACGGCTGTACAAGAAGGCGATCGAATTAAGTCAGCAGCGCATTCTGATATTGAGAAAGAAATCAATAAAGCAAAAGAACAGTTGCGTACACAGGTATCTGTATTAGCAGTGTCTGGTGCTGAAAGAGTGTTAAATAAAGAAATCAATGCCGATGCTCATAGAGCCGTGCTTGATGAACTAGCTGCGCAAATATAAGGAACTGATGTGTCAGAATTAACGACAGCAGCACGCCCTTATGCACGAGCAGCGTTTGATTATGCAGCAGCGAATGGTGTCACTGATCAGTGGGCTAGCATGTTAGCGTTCTGTGGAGCAGTTGCTGATGATGCAACTATGAAAGCAGCATTAGATCAGCCAAGTTTAAATAGGCAGCAGGCAGCAGATTTGTTTAATGAAGTATGTGCGGACAAGGTAGACGAGCACGGGAAAAACTTTGTTAAATTATTAGCAGAAAATGATCGTATTTCTTTACTGCCAGATATTGCTGTTTTGTATCACCACTATCAAACAGAAGCTGAAGGCACTGTCGATGCAGAGTTAATTAGTGCGCTTGAAGTAAGCGAGCAACAGGTACAAGCAATATCTGCATCATTAGCAAAGCGACTTGGTAAAAAAATATCCATCACCACGAGTATTGATGAAACATTAATAGGTGGTGCAATCATTAGAGCCGGTGACATGGTCATCGATGGTTCAGTACGCGGACGCTTAGAAAAGCTGTCGAACACGCTTACCAAATAGAATTTAGATTAAATTATAGAGTTCAAGAGGAATTCATATGCAACTCAACCCTACAGAAATAACAAGCTTAATCAAACAACGTATTGATAAGTTTGAAGCCGCGTCTGAAGCGCGCACAGAAGGAACAGTCGTCGCAGTAACAGACGGTATTGTTCGAATTCATGGTCTAGCCGATGTGGTTTCTGGAGAAATGATCGAATTTCCAGGCAACATTTTTGGCATGGCTTTGAACTTAGAGCGAGACTCAGTTGGTGCAGTTGTACTAGGTGACTATAAGCAGATTTCTGAAGGCGACAAGGTTAAATGTACCGGTAACATTTTAGAGGTACCAACGGGCCCTGAATTACTTGGTCGTGTTGTGAATTCATTGGGTGAGCCAATCGATGGTAAAGGTCCAATAGAAGCAAAACAAAATGCGCCAATTGAAAAAATTGCACCAGGTGTAATTGAACGTAAGTCGGTAGATCAACCAGTACAAACTGGCTTGAAGTCAATTGATGCCATGGTGCCAATTGGTCGCGGACAACGTGAGTTAATTATTGGTGACCGTCAGACTGGTAAAACAGCAGTAGCACTAGATGCCATCATTAACCAAAAGAATACTGGCGTTAAATGTATCTACGTAGCAATTGGTCAAAAGAACTCATCAGTTGCCAACGTGGTAAGAAAATTAGAAGAGCATGATGCAATGGGTCACACCATTATTGTATCAGCAGCAGCGGCAGAATCAGCAGCGATGCAATTTATTGCGCCTTATTCAGGTTGCACAATGGGTGAGTACTTCCGAGATCGTGGCGAAGATGCATTAATTATTTATGATGATTTATCTAAGCAAGCGGTAGCATATAGACAGGTATCACTATTACTACGTAGACCACCAGGTCGTGAAGCATATCCTGGTGATGTTTTCTACTTACACTCACGTTTATTAGAGCGTGCATCACGTGTCAACGAAGAATATGTTGAAGCTTTTACCAATGGTGCAGTCAAGGGTAAAACAGGTTCTTTAACAGCGTTACCAATTATTGAAACACAGGCAGGTGACGTATCTGCATTCGTGCCAACTAACGTAATTTCAATTACTGATGGTCAGATCTTTTTGGAATCAGATTTATTTAACTCCGGTTTCCGTCCAGCGATTAACGCGGGTCTATCAGTATCTCGTGTAGGTGGTGCAGCACAAACCAAGATTGTTAAAAAGCTTGGTGGTGGTGTTCGTTTAGCACTAGCACAGTATCGTGAATTAGCAGCATTCTCACAGTTTGCATCAGATCTAGATGAGCAAACTCGTAAGCAGTTAGAGCGTGGTGAGCGTGTCATGGAATTAATGAAACAACCACAATACTCTCCATTAACAGTGGGTGAGATGGCGATATCTCTTTATGCAGTTGATAAGGGTTATATCGATGATGTGGATAAGAATAAAGTAGTAGCCTTTGAAGCAGCAATGCATGACTACTTGCGTTCAAACAATAAAGACCTTCTCGATCAAATAAACGAAACTGGCGATTATAACGACGATATTGAAGCAGCTATTAAGAAAGCTGTTGAAGCGTTTAAAGCTAATGGTGTTTGGTAAGACCGATGTCAGGCGCTAAACAAATACGTACCCAGATCTCGAGTATTAAAAATACTCAGAAGATCACTAAAGCAATGGAAATGGTTGCTGCGAGTAAAATGCGTAAAGCACAGGACCGCATGAATGCAACACGTCCATATGCGATTAAAATTAAGCAGGTAATTAACCATCTTGCTGCTGCACATTCTGAGTATAAGCATCCATATATGAGTGCTCGTTCAGAAGTTAAGCGTGCTGGGTTCATTATTATTTCTACCGACCGTGGTCTATGCGGTGGCTTGAACGTCAACGTATTTAAAAGTGCATTGCGTCAGATAAAAGAATACCAAGATCAAGGTGTTGAAGTAGATTTAAGTATTATCGGCTCAAAAGGTATGGCATTTTTTAGACGTCTATCTGGCCTGAACGTGGTATCTCATGCAAGTGGCTTAGGTGACAACATTCACATGAATGAAATCATTGGTCCTGTAAAAGTAATGCTAGATGCATACTCAGAAGGCAACATTGATCGTCTACATTTAGTAGAGAATGAATTCGTGAATACTATGACGCAAGCGCCAGAAGTATCCACACTATTACCACTTCCGAGTGACGAAGAAGAAGTTAGAAAACATCATTGGGATTATATTTATGAGCCTGATGCAAAAGAAGTATTAGATTCACTATTAGTTAGATATGTTGAATCAATTGTGTACCGCGGTGTAGTTGAAAATGTCGCATGTGAAATGGCGGCAAGAATGATCGCTATGAAAAGTGCATCGGATAATGCAGGTAGCCTTATCGATGATTTACAACTTGCCTATAACAAAGCACGCCAAGCATCCATTACTCAGGAATTATCTGAGATTGTTGGTGGCGCTGCAGCGGTATAAGCCTGAAAAGAATTTATATTAAAGATTGAAGTAACGAGGAATTATCATGAGTACTGGTCAAATTATAGAAGTAATCGGCGCGGTCGTTGACGTGGAGTTTCCATCCAGTCAGGTACCTAAAGTGTACGATGCACTAAAAGTAGATGAAAAAGGATTGACGCTAGAAGTACAACAGCAGCTTGGCGATGGAGTCGTAAGAACTATTGTTATGGGTGCATCTGAGGGTTTGCAACGTGGACTGGAAGTGACAAACACAGGTACCGCGATTAACGTACCCGTCGGACCAAAGACACTAGGCCGAGTCATGGACGTGTTAGGAAATCCAATCGATAACGTTGGTGAAATTGGTAACGACTCAACAATGCCTATTCACCGTTTACCACCGAGCTTTGAAGAGCAGGCAGGTGGAAATGAGCTACTGACAACTGGAATTAAAGTAATTGATTTACTTTGCCCATTTGCTAAGGGTGGAAAAATTGGTCTCTTCGGTGGTGCAGGTGTAGGTAAGACTGTGACTATGATGGAATTAATTAACAACATTGCAAAAGCACACTCAGGATTATCAGTGTTTGCAGGTGTTGGTGAGCGTACTCGTGAAGGTAACGATTTCTACTACGAGATGAAAGAAGCCGGCGTACTAGATAAAGTAGCGATGGTTTATGGGCAAATGAATGAGCCACCGGGAAACAGACTTCGTGTTGCGTTAACAGGGTTAACCATGGCGGAATATTTCCGTGATGAAGGTAAAGACGTATTAATGTTTATCGATAATATTTATCGATACACACTAGCAGGAACAGAGGTATCAGCACTACTAGGCCGTATGCCATCTGCAGTAGGTTATCAGCCAACACTTGCAGAAGAAATGGGCGCACTACAAGAGCGAATTACATCTACTAACAGTGGCTCAATTACTTCAATTCAAGCAGTATACGTACCAGCTGATGACTTGACTGATCCATCTCCTGCAACAACATTTGCTCACTTAGATGCAACAGTAGTACTTTCACGTCAAGTAGCAGAGCTAGGCATTTATCCAGCGGTGGACCCATTAGATTCAACTAGCCGTCAATTAGATCCATTAGTCATTGGTCAAGAGCACTATGACACTGCACGTGATGTACAAAACACATTACAAAAGTATCAAGAACTTAAAGATATTATCGCGATTCTTGGTATGGATGAATTATCTGAAGAAGATAAGCAGGTAGTAACACGTGCTCGTAAGATCCAACGTTTCTTATCACAGCCATTCAGTGTTGCTGAGGTATTTACTGGCACACCAGGTGAACTAGTGCCATTGAATGAAACTGTTGCTAGTTTCCGTGCAATAGTTGATGGAGAGTACGATCACTTACCAGAGCAGGCATTCTATATGGCTGGTAATATTGATTCAGTCTTAAAGAAAGCAGAAGAACTTAAGTAATCGTCAATCATGGCTACTAATATGCAACTTGATATCGTAAGCGCTGAAACAGAGATATTCTCTGGAACAGTGAATGCTGTATTCGCACCAGCGATCATCGGTGATGTGGGAATCTACCCTCAACATACTCCATTGGTAACTCGCCTCAAACCTGGTGAGTTAAAAATTGAAGTGGAAGGTGAAGAAGACCGATTCATCTATGTGTCAGGTGGCATGATAGAAGTACAGCCCGATGTGGTTACGGTCCTGTCCGATACTGCCATTAGAGCTGAAGATCTTGATGAGACTATGGCACTAGAAGCGAAGCAGCATGCTGAAGAGTTACTTAAAGATAAGAAGTCTGAAGTAGATAGTGCAAGAGCATTGGCAGAGTTAGCCGAAGCCGCAGCACAGCTACGGATGATTGAAAAATTCCGTAAAGGAAAGGTCTAAAGCTTAAATCCTCAATAGATTCAAAGCTTTGAGATAAATAGAACATAAAGGCAGCCCAATGGCTGCCTTTTTCATTTCTATGTAAAGGTAACTAGTTCAAAATATGGACTAGAATAATAGTGTAACCTTTTATATCTCAAAGAATTAATAGATCTATGTCACTAAACGTCGTTATATTAGCTGCCGGTCAAGGCACACGCATGCGTAGTAAGCTACCCAAGGTATTACACCAGGTTGGGGGCAAATCAATGCTGGCTCATACAGTAGTCACAGCAGAAAATCTAGGTGCCGACAGGATTATTGTAGTATATGGACATGGTGGTGAAGCGGTTCATTCAACTATCCAAAACGAAAAAGTTGAATGGGTAGAACAGTCAGAAAGACTGGGTACGGGTCATGCTGTTCAACAGGCTATTCCATTTTTCACTGCACAGTCAGATGAAAACATTCTTATATTGTATGGTGATGTTCCGTTAGTAAGAGAAAGCACATTACTAACACTGGTCGAACAAAAACCCAATGATTCAATGGCAATCTTAACGACAGAGCTAGCTAACCCACAGGGTTATGGCCGCATAGTACGTAGTGCAGTGGGTAAAGTAGAAAAGATCGTAGAAGAGAAAGATGCCGATGATGACATTAGACAGATAGCAGAAATAAACACCGGTATTTTATGTGCATCATCGCAAAGTCTGATCAATTGGTTAAATAATATTGATAACAATAATCAGCAACAAGAATACTATTTAACAGACTGTGTGGGTCTCGCTGTAGCCGAAGGAAAGTCAGTTGAAGCCGTAATCTGTAAAGATCCAACTGAAGTGATGGGCGTAAATAATCGAGTACATCTAGCCGACATGGAAAACGTATTTCAGGCTAGAGAACGAGAAAAGTTAATGATTAATGGCGCAACACTGCGTGATACAGCGAGTATCTTTGTAGAGGGCAATGTTGAAATAGGTAATGACATTATTATTGAGGCCAATGTTTTATTACGTGGCAACGTAACGATTGGAGATGATGTGACAATTGGCATGAACAGTGTGATTACGGATAGTGTGATCGAGGCTGGGACGGTAATACATCCAAACTCAGTGATTGAAGATTCAAATATAGGCGAGAACTGTGAAATAGGTCCTTTTGCTCGCGTGCGTCCCGGGACAGAATTAGCCAGCAAAGTGAAACTGGGTAATTTTGTTGAAGTTAAGAAATCAAATATTGCTACCGGAAGTAAAGTAAATCACCTAAGTTATATTGGCGATGCCAATATTGGTGAAAAAACTAATATAGGTGCTGGCACTATTTGCTGTAATTATGATGGTGCTAATAAACATAAAACGATAATTGGCAACAATGTATTTATTGGTTCCGATACTCAGTTAGTAGCACCAGTAACAATTGATGATGGTGCAACGATAGGCGCAGGATCAACGATAACGCGAGACGTGCCAGCAGAAAAATTAACACTATCTCGTAGTAAACAAACAACTATAGATAATTGGCAACGTCCAAATAAACAAAAGAAGTAAAGGGATTTTTGATATGTGTGGAATCGTAGGAGCAATCTCAAAAAGAGATGTATCAGATATTTTATTAGAAGGATTAAAACGCCTTGAATATAGAGGGTATGATTCAGCAGGTATGGCGGTACTTAATAAAGGCTTATTAGAAAGAATAAGACGCCCAGGTAAAGTTGCTGAATTAGGTAATGCATT
Organism: Gammaproteobacteria bacterium; assembly: GCA_045105615.1. GTDB lineage: Bacteria > Pseudomonadota > Gammaproteobacteria > UBA4575 > UBA4575 > UBA1858. The sequence goes on along the minus strand of JBGCDS010000026.1, from coordinate 68,906 downwards.
ACAAGAGTCAAACTTAAGCGGAATAGTTGGTATTGCACATACTCGCTGGGCTACACATGGAGTGCCTTCTGAATATAATGCACACCCACATATTTGTAATGGGCGAGTTGCGATTGTACATAATGGCATTATAGAAAATTATCAAGAACTGCGCGAAATGCAATCCAAGGCAGGATTTAAGTTTACTTCTGATACTGATACAGAGGTAATAGCACATCAGATAGTTCTATATTTAGAAAAAGGTGACTCATTATTTTTTGCCGTACAAAATACAGTGAAGGATTTAAAGGGCGCCTATGCATTAGGGGTAATAGATCGTACAGATGAAGATAGAATTATCGCTGCGCGTAGCGGTAGTCCGTTAGTCATTGGTGTGGGGGAAGATGAAAACTTTATCGCTTCTGATGTTCATGCATTATTAAAAGAAACACAAAAGTTTATTTATCTAGAAAATGGTGATATTGCAGAAATTACGCGTGATAAGATTTCTATATTTGATCTTAAGGGTGAATTTGTAGAAAGAGAAATTAAATCTAGTAAACAAAGTTCTGAAGCAGCTGAAAAGGGCGAGTATGCCCACTATATGCTTAAAGAAATATATGAACAACCACGTGCAATTGCTGACACGTTAGAAGGTCGAATTCTCAATGGTAGAGTCATCGATGAAATTCTTGGGCCAAAAGCAAAGGGTATCCTAGACAAAGTAGAGGCAGTACAAATTATAGCTTGCGGTACGAGTTACCATGCTGGCTTGGTAGCTAAGTATTGGTTTGAAGAGATTGCAGGTATTCATTGTCATGTGGAAGTGGCCAGTGAGTTCCGTTATCGAAAACATGTCGTTAGACCAGGCACTTTATTTGTCACCATCTCACAGTCAGGAGAGACAGCTGATAGTCTTGCAGCATTACTACAGGCAAGTTCAGAGAACTATGTTGGTTCATTAGTAGTTTGCAATGTGCCAGAAAGCTCGTTAGTGCGTGAATCAGATTTAGCGCTTATGACACATGCTGGCCCAGAAATTGGTGTTGCCTCTACAAAAGCATTTACTACGCAGCTAGTGGCGTTAATGATGCTGGTTATTTTAGTTGGCCGACGTAATGGCCTACATCCAGAGATGGAAAAAATATTGGTAGAACAGTTATTGAATTTACCAGTGCGTATTAATAAAGCATTATCACTAGATGAACCAATTAAAGAACTAGCTAAGTTATATAAAGATAAACATCATGCATTGTTTTTAGGGCGTGGCTCGCACCACCCAATTGCAATGGAAGGTGCTTTGAAGCTAAAGGAAATATCTTATATACATGCTGAGTCTTATGCAGCAGGTGAATTAAAACATGGACCTATTGCATTAGTTGACAGCGATATGCCAGTCATCACTGTGGCGCCTAATAATGACTTGTTAGAAAAGCTGAAATCAAATATAGAAGAGGTGCGAGCACGTGGCGGTGAATTACATGTATTTGCTGATGCTGGTTGTGCGTTTGAATTAGAGGAAGGTATGCAACTTATCGAATTAGATGCGCCGGAGAATGCAGTTGCACCAATTATATTTACAATCCCTCTTCAGCTGCTCTCATATCATGTCGCTGTACTTAAAGGTACGGATGTTGATCAGCCGCGTAACTTAGCAAAATCTGTGACCGTGGAATAAGGTTAATTGTAATACGTTGTTTTATCAGATCGCTTTCATAAAGCGCAACATATTTACAATCTTAGTAAAATATTAAGCCATGTCTATTGGAAAGGAAGTATCTAGTTCAATTCGATGGATGGCTGGCATGCGCGTTATCAGTCAAATATTTACCTGGGTAGCTACATTAATAGTTATAAGACTTTTATCGCCTGAAGATTATGGCTTGATGGCTTTAGCTGCTGTAGTGATTGGTTTGTTAGATATCTTGGATGATATGGGCCTAGCTTCAGCACTGGTTAAGAAAAAAGAACTAACCGATAAATTTGTTCGGCAAATATTCGGTATGCTATTTATATTCAATACTGGATTCTATATAGCACTATATGTGACAGCACCTTTTGTCGCAGATTTTTTTGATGATCAACGTCTATCAATAATAATTCAAATATTAGGCCTACAGACACTCATACGTATTTTCTTCTATGTTCCGAATGCCATGATGAGAAGAGATATGGATTTCCGTAGTGTCTCATTGATTCGATTTGTGGCTGTTGTTGGACAAAGCTTATCAATATTAGTGTTAGCCTATTTAGGATTTGGTGTTTGGTCTTTAGTGTACGGTTCGCTGGTATATACAGCGGTGCAAACACTGGGAGCAATGATAGTGTCGAGTTATCTGCGTATGCCAAGTTTATCATTCGAGGGCATCGGCGAAGCATTAAGCTTTGGTGGCATGATTACTATTCATCGCATACTTTACTATATCTATAATTCGGCAGATGCCGTAGTGATGGGTAAGATCACGGGACAAAAAGCGTTAGGCTTTTATTCGGTTGCAATGCAAATTGCTTGTTTGCCGATGGACAAGTTTATGATGATTTTGAATGAAGTAGGCTTTTCAGCATTCTCAACAATTCAAGATAATCAACAAAAAATGAATGAACTGCTGCGTAAAGCAGTACGGATACTGGGGATTGTGGTTTTTCCAGTATTTATGGGAATGTCTTGTACCGCACCAGAATTAGTTGCAGTACTGCTGGGTGAGAAATGGGCTGAGGTCGCATTACCGCTGCAAATAGTTAGTGCTGTAATGGCGCTTAAGATGATGAACATAACAGATCCATTATTGTTTGCGATGGGACGACCTGATGTCGGTGTTAAAGCACTAGCAATAGGCTGTGTGATTATGCCGATTGCTTTTTATATCGGCGCGGTATGGGGAGGATTGGTTGGTGTATCATTATCATGGTTGATTGCTTACCCACCTTATTTTTATATTTCTATGAAAATAGTACTTGCAACAATTGGAATGAAGTTTAGTACTTATATAAGCGAATTTGCATATCCTGCTTTATTTAGCGGCATAATGTATGTAATGGTGATGCTTGCTAGAGAGCTAATTAGTCCAATGATTGGTAATACTGTGATAGAGCTTGTCATGCTGATATTTGTAGGTGCTGTGACTTACACTGGATTAGTCTTAGCATTTCAACGTGATACAGTAATGCAATTATATTCTATGGTAAGAAGTTGATATTTATTAAGTATAATATACGACAGATTATATTATGCCAGTTTAATGACAGTTAACTTATAGATATTGTCTAAACCTACATATAGTGTGTAATCTCTCGACTATAGTAAACGTTTAAAAAGTGGTATAAGTTAAGTCAATGAATTCTTAATGCGGTTTAGAAGGAGCATTTGTTGGCAAAGCGACCAGAGATACAAGATGACGAAACCCAAGAATGGATTCAGGCATTACATGATGTCATAGAACATACGGGTGAACATCGAGCTCATCAAATTATTGAAACACTAATCACCGAAGCACGCCGTGCTGGTGTAAACCTTCCTTTTAAAACTACTACACCCTATATCAATACAATTGATAGTGCAGATGAAGCACGTCTACCAGGGGATCTATCTTTAGAGCATCGAGTACGTTCGCTCGAACGTTGGAATGCTTTGGCCATGGTTGTACAGGCAGCTAGAGTAACGACAGAACTGGGTGGGCATATATCTTCATATGCATCAGCTGCAACTTTATACAGCATTGGTTTTAACCACTTCTTTAAAGGACCGAGTGATCAACACAATGGTGATTTGATCTATTTCCAAGGCCATGCAGCTCCAGGTGTGTATGCGCGCGCGTATCTAGAAGGTCGACTGACTGAAAAAGAGCTAAAAAATTTCCGCCGTGATGTAGATGGAGAAGGATTAACTTCTTATCCACATCCTTGGTTGATGCCGGACTTTTGGCAGTTCCCAACAGTCTCTATGGGCTTAGGACCGATTACGGGTATTTATCAAGCCAGATTTATGAAGTACCTGAATGATCGCAGCATCAAAGCTGAAGAAGGACGTAAAGTATGGGTATTTACTGGTGATGGTGAAATGGATGAGCCTGAGTCTTTAGGGGCAATTTCATTAGCAGCACGTGAGAATTTAGATAACCTGATTTTTGTTGTTAATTGCAACTTGCAGCGCTTAGATGGACCAGTGCGAGGTAATGGCAAAATAATTCAAGAACTAGAGGGTGTATTCAGAGGTGCAGGGTGGAATGTAATTAAACTTGTGTGGGGCTCGAACTGGGATCCATTATTTGAAAACGATGACACGGGTATTTTACTAAAACGCATGGAAGAAGCGGTTGATGGAGATTACCAAAACTATCGAGCTAAGGGTGGCGCATATACAAGAGAGCACTTCTTCGGACGTTATCCAGAGCTAGAAGAGCTAGTGTCAAAAATGACAGACGAAGATTTATGGCGCCTAAATCGTGGTGGCCATGATCAACAAAAAGTATACGCAGCGTATGCTTCAGCTGTAAAACACAAGGGACAGCCAACAGTTATATTAGCAAAAACTGTTAAAGGCTATGGTCTAGGTAAAAGCGGCGAGAGCCTCAACATTGCTCATCAACTAAAGAAGCCTACAAAAGAATCAATTAAAGAGTTTAGAGATCGGTATCAAATACCTATCTCAGATGAAGATCTCGATAAGGTTCCATTTTATAAGCCCGCCGATGACAGTCCTGAAATTCTGTACATAAAAAAATGTCGGGAAAAACTTGGAGGTTCTATTCCACAAAGAAAACCATTTCCAACATTAGAGCCTGTAGAGATTCCATCATTTGATATCTTTGAAAAATTAGTCACGGATAGTGGTAAGCGCGAATATTCAACCACGATGACATTCGTACGGATATTGACAGCACTGACACGGGAAAAAAGTATCAGTAAATATATTGTGCCAATCGTGCCCGATGAAGCACGTACATTTGGTATGGAAGGAATGTTTCGTACTATGGGTATATATTCGCGTAAAGGCCAGTTGTACGACCCAGTTGATGCTGACGAGTTAATGTATTACCGCGAAGATAAAGCAGGGCAAATACTACAAGAAGGAATCAATGAAGCAGGGGCTATGTCGTCATGGATTGCAGCTGCATGCTCATATAGTAGTCATGGAACAACCATGATTCCATTTTATATATTCTATTCTATGTTTGGCTTTCAACGGATAGGGGATCTTGCCTGGTTAGCGGCTGATAGTCATTCTCGCGGATTTTTACTTGGGGGCACAGCAGGCAGAACAACACTTGCCGGAGAAGGATTACAACATCAAGACGGCCAAAGTCACATTATGGCCAACTTTATTCCAAATTGCCGTAGTTATGATCCAACCTTTGGATATGAATTAGCGGTGATTATTCATGATGGATTAGTACGTATGTATCAGAAACAGGAAGATTGTTTCTATTATATTACAGTGATGAATGAAAATTATAAACATCCAGCTATGTCAGAAGGGGTGAGTGAAGGAATAATAAAAGGCATGTATCTATTTCAAGCCTCTAAAGATGAATATGATGTTCAGTTACTTGGTAGTGGCGCAATACTCCGTGAAGTGATCAAAGCTGCAGAGATACTGGAGAATGAATACTCTGTAAGAGCGAATATCTGGAGTGTTACAAGCTTTAACGAACTATATAGAGATGGTGTAGATACTAATCGCTGGAATATGTTACATCCAGAAGAGACTGCGAAACAATCATATGTTACCGAATGTTTAGGTACGGGTACACAACCTGTGATAGCAGCAAGTGATTATGTGAAATTGTATGCCGATCAAATCAGGTCGCTAGTACCAACAAATTATCGTGTACTAGGCACAGATGGGTTTGGGCGTAGCGATACACGAGAAAAACTGCGTGAATATTTTGAGGTTGATTATCGTTATGTAATAGTAGCCTCACTATGTGAACTTGCAGGCCAGGGTAAAATAGAAGCAAAAGCTGTAAAGCAGGCAATAGAAAAATATCAGCTGGATCCAGATAGAATTAATCCAATGTTTGGATAATAAAAGATGAGTGAAGAAAAAATAATTACAGCAACAGATCTAGAAGACTTTGATGAAGTTGATGTTATTGAGGTTTTGGTTGCAGCCGGTGATGAGGTTGAAGCAAATCAATCTATAGTCACTTTAGAAAGCGATAAGGCAATGATGGAATTTCCTGCACCTAATGCAGGCAGAGTTAAAAGCGTCACTGTTTCGGTGGGCGATAAGATAAAACAGGGTGATACATTATTAGTTCTTGAGACTGCAAAACAACTAGTTAAAGAAAAAAAAGATCTACCGATTACAGAAAACAGTAATATAAAAGACAAGTCTGAAGATATTGAGCCAACCACTAATATGGTGCCTACTACAAAACAGGTTAAATCGGATAAAGCTTTAGACACTGATAGCGCATATGCAAGCCCTGCAGTACGCAAATACGCAAATGAACTTGGTGTAGATTTAGAACATGTAACTGGTAGTGCTGAAAATGGAAGAATATTAAAGCAAGATGTGCAAAGTCATGTACAAAAAAATGTATCAATCCCAGGTAGTGTGCAAATAAGTCGTCAGTATTCATTGCCAGACTTTAGCCAATTTGGTGAAACCGAAGAAACACCACTTAATAAACTGAAACAGGTAGCAGCAAAACATTTGCATCATTCATGGGATGTTGCGCCACATGTAACACAATTTGATGATGCTGATATTACAGATCTAGAGTTGGCGCGCAAACAGCTTAAGGAAAAAATGAAATCTGATGGGATCAAATTAACACTGCTCCCATTTATTATGAAAGCGGTGGTGAAGTGCTTACAGGAATATCCAGATTTTAATAGTTCTATTAATCTGGATATCACGAGTTTAATACACAAGAAATATTTCCATATAGGAATAGCAGTAGATACCGAGCGTGGGCTAGTTGTGCCGGTAATAAGAGATGTAGATAAGAAGAAAATACCTGAACTAGCCGTAGAGTTAATGGAAGTAAGTGTGCGGGCACGAGAAAATAAATTAAGTCCAACAGATATGCAGGGTGGTTGCATGACGATTACTAGTCTAGGAGGAATAGGCGGTCAACACTTCACACCAATAATAAATTTTCCAGAAGTAGCTATTCTGGGTGTGTCAAGAAGTTATACTAAGCTAATTAAGAATGAAGAAGAAATTGTTGAACGTTTAATGCTGCCAATGTCATTAAGCTATGATCACCGTGCAATTGATGGTGTAGCAGGAGTTAAATTTACAACTAGCTTAAAGAATAAATTAAGTGATGTTTGGTCGCTGATGATATAACAGCAGCTTTTTTATAATATAAAGGTTATTTGATAGAAAAGCACGCCGATTAAAATAGCCAATAAAAAAATTGCTTTATAATTATTGCTGGAATCTTTTTTAGCTGTATTGCTGACGGGCATATTTTGATGCACGTGCTTTTCTTCATTCTCGCGAATCTTCACCTCAAAATTATTTAATGAGATATTTGGATTAACAACCGTTTCTTCAAATTGTTCCATGTTCTATTGCCTCTGCGTCAAAATTGACATCCATGTCCATCAGTCCTTGTAGGCGTTATTAAACCTAAAATCTCCCAAGAGTTATGTTCTATTGGTCACAATTTGTATAGGCACGGGCACCTACTCATACTTAAGTGTGAAAATCTTGAGCATGCTCTCAAAAATAATGGATTTTTAACTAAAGTTAAAAAATCTATCAATATTTTTCGTGAGTTAGTCAAATGTGATCGGATTCAAACTGTTTTGTATTTTGGTCAAAAATGTCGACAAGATGATATCTATATATTAATTACTTAAATGCTGGGTTATGTTTTTGATTCCAGAGTGTATAAATAGAAGAAAATTGTTCACTCTTATGTATAGGCCCACTACTTTCAATTTTAATATTAGCCATTGAAGGGGCGGGTATTTCATTACATTCTGTTTCAGTGAAGTCTTCTAAATGAGGCATGGTATCGTTATCAATTTCGGTAACGTTAGTATCCTCTAATTTTTCTAGCTCAGACATAATAGTCATATTTTGATGATTTTTAACCTCATTAAATTCACCAAGCAACTCGCTTGAATAATAAGTACAGCGATTAAATACTGTGGCACGACTGGTCCCCATTTTTATATCAGATAAAGTTAATCGTTTGATTAACTGTTCTGTTGCTGAATGCTTTTCCTGGCCAAGATAAGTGATAGAGTCGAGATAACACTCGGTTAGATGATTTAAAATATGTAGAAGTAATACTTCGTCTAGTTGATCAATTTTGGATTTATAATCTTTTTCAAATAACAGAATTAAACAGCAGAGTTTATTTCTTGCTTGCTTATCATTGCTTTCAGATAGGTTCAGATAGTTTAATGCCTGACGACTCAATGAGTTCATCTCGTAGTTCCTTCTATGTGGTGTAGTTCTTCTTAGTGTCAGACGTCTATTTGCGTCTAATCTTATTACACTCGATCGTATTGCTGATTAGAAGATTGCGTTGTGAGATATGTCTCAATATAAAACAGAGAAGAAATTACTACTTCAAAGATTTTGTAATCAAATTAATAACTTGCGTCGTATAAGTAATAATGAATTGCCAGAGAGGTTAGTTAACTTAATGTGAGTTAAAGAGTTATTTAAATTTAATTTAACTTTTCACATAAATCTTCGATCTCAGATAAGTATTGGTTGTCTGTGACCTTTAATATCAAAATCAATTTTTCTAATTTGGCTTTGACATTTTTTCTATGAGACTCACTTGGATTAATACTATCTTCATATTCAAAAAAGCTCTCTAATGTATCCTGCATGAGTGAGCCTAACTGTAATTCATCTTGTTTCTTGTATATTATTTTTTTCATTATCATGCTCCCCTTCGCGCATGAATTTTGTACAAACAATTTGTCATGAAAAATAATATAAAGATGAGAACAACTTCAAAAATAATAGTTATTACAATTTTTTAAAGTGGTATTTGTAATACTGAGTTTTATAAATTAATCAGAATAAATATATAAAACTTAAGTGATATGAGAAGTTTATAAGGAGAATATGAATAGTGAAATTAAGGAGGTGCAGCTAACCTAGATAGGATCAAATTATTTCAGGCTGGAATGCCTGGTGAATCAAACTGGTACTATGATCTGCGTAGACGAATAATGACGTCTATGTCTTCAAGGATAGTGCCTTCGGGTAATTCTGGTAACTGATCTATTTTAACTTGATCAGCTGGTATGTCTTCTAATCGACCCGTATCCATATGATAAAGATGGTGATGATTTTCGAGATTAGTATCATAAAATACTTTGTTAGCTTCAAAGATGACTTCATGCAGTAAGCCTTTTTGGGCGAACAGACCTAGCGTGTTATAGACCGTTGCTTTAGACACTGTTTCATTATTTTTGTTGACCATTGATAATACCTGTTCTGCAGATACATGCTGCGCTTTCGCAAACAGGGCTGAACCAATAAGCACTCGCTGTTGAGTTGGCGTAATACCATGGGCACGTAGCCTAGAAGCTAGTTGCATAGGGTCATCACTAAAGTTTGTAGGTGCCGAATTCATGGCGGCATTATAACCAGAATCTAGAATAAGTCTATTTTGCAGCACATGCTTAGACTAGAGAGTAGGTCTACTAGATAAGGTTATTAGCTGAGTTATGCAAAATTGTCATATCTATATCTACGTTCTTGATCATTTAGGGTGGCTCCATTATTAATAATCCATTGACTGATTATTTCAGCGGATCTTGGGGCCATCGCAACGCCATATCTAAAATGTCCACAATTTAGATACAGACCCTTAACATCTGGGTGAGGCCCAATGGTAGGTATGTTTTCTGGTGACCCAGGTCTCAGTCCTGCCCAATGATAGGTAATGGAATAATTGTTTAATTCGGGAAGCATTGATAGTGAATTTTCCCATAGTTTATTACGTGCAGAATCTGTAATGTTTTTGCTATAGCCGACATTTTCTAATGTGCTTCCAGCGATAATTAATCCGTCTTTTCTAGGGATTAGATAGTGTCCATTCTTATATATTATTTGATCAAGTAGACCAGGTATTGTCTGTATTGCAATAATTTGTCCTTTAATGGGAGAGATGGCAGGCATGCGAAAATGTTTCTTAGAATTATTTATCTTGGGTGACCATGCACCGGTAGCTAATAAAACATGTTCAGTATCAATATTGCCAATAGAGGTATTAACAGCGACCATATGATTTTTATGTACATGGTAACTATCTACTGTTGTGTTGTTGAGGAGCCTGACATTACTTTTTTGTTGAAGGCATTGTATTAATGCTGTTAGTACAAGTGGCATTCTTACCTGTGCTATATCAGGTAAGTAAATACTATCTAGAGGGAGCTGTTCATTTTGCTGATAGACAATATTCTGTTTATTGCACCATTGCTTAGTCTCCTCACTATACGATTCTAGAATTGTTAAGCCGCATTTCCAGTATTCAATATCTAGATTTGTATGCTCAAATAAATGCTGTGATAAATTGTAATAGTCATTGGATGCATTTGTAGTCAGTGATAATACCTGCGGGCTGTAATGCCATGGAAGTAATGGTGCAAGTATTCCACCAGCTACCCAAGAACTTTCTTGGCCAAAGTCACTCTTATCAATAAGCGTTATATTTATGCCACGCTGCGCCAATAGATAGGCACTGTATAAACCTATTATTCCACCCCCTATAATAACTAAGTCTGACTTCACTATGGTTATGCCTAGTTATTTAACAAGAGAACTGATAACACTGATTTACTATGGTATGAGTTAATGATTCGATTCGTAAAACATTGTTAAATATCGTTAACATTTAATGCATTCAAATAATAACACGGTGATAATAAATCAAATAAAGTAATAAATAGTTTTAATAGAGGTTTAGAAAGAATGATTACAGCTCGCGAGTTCAATAAAGAAATTGTACCTAAAAAACTGACTGATTTAAGATCTCCCGCAAAAGATCGTGCTAATTTATTGGTAGATCTGACCGTGATGTCACGTCAGGTAGGATACTCAATTAGTAAAAAAGTATCCCGATTTGGTATAAATTATAACTTGTGGCAGGTGCTAGTAACACTCTGGAGTGAGCATGCAGTGACACCAGCGGCAGTTGCGCAGCATTTACAGGTAGAGCCTGCAACAATAAGTCGTTATCTAGACCAATTGGAATCACTTGACTATATTACACGTGAACGAAGTAAAACAGATCGGCGTGTGGTAGATGTTGTATTGACAGCAAAAGGCAACAAAGCCGTCAAAGCTGGATTAAATCAGTTAGACGAGTTGAGTAAAATCTTCTAAGCAGTTTCCGATGAAGTAACCAATACCCGCAATGGGTATTGGGTTTAATGCGATGTAATCAAAGTTTTTTTGTCGATCTAGAGGATATAATTGAACAATTATTGAGCCTAAATAAACATTTTTACGATGCAAGTCAAAGCCCTCGACTCCGCAACATCACTGAGCCATTCTAAAGTTGATGCTAAGCCACCGCTTATCGCACATATATTATACCGCTTCGCTGTGGGTGGGCTTGAGAATGGCGTTGTTAATCTGATTAATCGTATTCCAGAAGATCAATATCGACATGTCATTATATCGCTGACAGATAGCACTGATTTTAAACAGCGTTTAAATCGAAAAGATGTTGAGATTTACTGTCTAAATAAAAAACCGGGTCATGATATCGGCTTATATTTTCGTCTATGGAAATTGCTTCGAGAGCTTAAGCCCACGATTACACATACGCGTAACTTAGCAGCGTTAGAAATGGTGGCTATTTCAATGCTGGCTGGTGTTAAGCGTAGAATTCATAGTGAGCACGGTTGGGGTATGAGTGACCTGAATGGTACAAATCTAAAATACCGTTTATTGAGAAGAGCGATGAGTGCGATAGTGCATCGTTATATAGGCTTATCTAAACATATAGTAAATTATCTGCATCATGATGCAGGCATACCTCTGAGTAAGCTTACCCAAATATATAATGGTGTTGATGCTGATCGTTTTAATCTAGATGAAAAGGAACCACAGGACTTTAGTGCGTTCCCAATAGAATTTATTAATAAAAATAGTATTTTAATTGGCACAGTAGGCAGAATGGAGCCGGTTAAGGATCAACTGACTTTGGTGGATGCATTCATACAATTAGTAGAGCAAAGTGATCACCAACAACGGGAAAATTTACGTTTAGTCCTAGTTGGAGATGGTGAGTTAAGACCTCAAGCACAGGCAAAACTAGATGCAGCAGGCATGAGTAAACAAGCATGGCTACCTGGCAGTAGAGACGACGTAAATTCATTGATGAATTGCTTGGATATATTTGTATTGCCATCTCGTAACGAAGGTATCTCAAATACTATTCTAGAAGCAATGGCGACCGGCCTACCTGTTATCGCGACAGAGGTAGGAGGTAATCCCGAATTGGTTGTAGACGGTGAAACAGGAATACTAGTGCCAGCCGATGATGCGAAACAAATGATGCATGCCTTATTGACATATGTAGAAAATGAGGGAAAAAGGCAGGCAGACGGTCAAGCAGCGAGTCAATTAATCGCTAAACGGTTTCGTTTAGAACATATGGTTGATAATTATCTTTCTGTTTATGATGACATTATGTGATTGATATTAATATAAATAATGCTTTACGACGTCGCTACTAAAAAATAATGTCTAAGCTGCAAAATTAACTGCATTACTGGAAATTTTTAGCTACATAAACACCATAAACTATCATTTCAATATAATTCATAAAAAGAAATAACGGACAAACTTAGATGTGCGGAATAACAGGAATATTTGATACAAAAGGTAAGCGTTCAATTGATAAGAGCGTGCTCTCGCGGATGAATGATTCACAATACCATCGCGGACCTGACCAGGATGGATTGCACATAGAAGAAGGCGTAGGTTTAGGTCATCGTCGATTATCTATCATCGATATCTCTAGTGGTAAACAACCTTTATATAATGAAGATAACTCAGTCGTTGTTGTCTATAACGGTGAAATTTATAATTTCCCAGAATTAATGGAAGAGCTACAGGCAGCTGGGCATACGTTTAGGACCCGCTGCGATACAGAAGTTATCGTGCATGCATGGGAACAGTGGGGTGAAGCCTGTGTAGAAAGATTCCGTGGTATGTTTGCATTTGCCATATGGGACCGAAATAAAAATACATTTTTTATGGCGCGTGACCGTTTAGGTATTAAGCCGCTATATTATTCAATACTTCCAGATGGTAATTTAATATTTGGATCAGAACTGAAATCTTTAATGATCCACCCCGGTTTAGGTAGAGATATAGATCCACGTGCGGTCGAAGACTATTTTGCGTATGGTTATGTGCCTGAACCTAAAACTATATTTAGAGACACGTTTAAGTTATCACCAGGTCACTCATTAACAATTAAACGTGGTGAGCGAATACCAGAGCAGCGCGAATATTGGGATGTACCATTCATTCTGCATCCAGCAATGGATGAGACAGAAGCTAGTGAAGAATTAATTAGGCACTTAAAAGAAGCAGTAGATATTAGGTTGGTTTCTGAAGTGCCACTAGGCGCATTTTTATCGGGCGGTGTTGATTCAAGTGCAGTAGTCGCAATGATGGCAGGATTGAATGAATCGGCTGTTAACACCTGTTCAATATCATTTGGAGATCCTAAGTTTAATGAAGCATCCTATGCGCAACAAATAGCAGATCAATATAAAACTGATCATCGAGTCGAACAGGTTGATCCTGATGATTTTGATTTAGTTGGCAAATTAGGGGGTTTATACGATGAGCCCTATGCGGATAGTTCTGCTATGCCGACGTATCGTTTATGTGAACTGGCTAGAAAGAATGTCACTGTTGCATTATCAGGAGATGGCGGCGATGAGAATTTTGCGGGTTATCGTCGTTATCGTTGGCACAACTATGAAGAACGCATACGTTCAGCATTGCCACTAGGAATTAGGAAGCCAATATTTGGAGCATTAGGTCACATGTATCCAAAGGCTGATTGGGCACCTAAAATATTCCGTGCTAAAACAACATTTGAATCTATGGCGCGTGACACCAGCCAAGGTTATTTACATAGTGTTAGCTTGTTTAGTGATAAACAAAGAAATTTATTATTTAACAAATCATTTAAAAATGAATTGCAGGGTTACAATGCTGTTGAAGTTTTGCGCCATCATGCAAATCGTGCCCCAACTGATGATCCACTTTCACTAGTACAATACATGGATATGAAAACTTACCTGGTAGGTGACATATTAACTAAGGTTGATCGTGCCAGTATGGCGCACTCACTAGAAGTGCGAGTGCCATTGTTAGACCATAAATTTGTCGAGTGGATTTCTGGATTACCACCGAAGATGAAATTAAAAGGCACCGAAGGAAAATATATTTTCAAAAAATCACTAGAACCACATCTGTCTCAAGATATTTTATATCGCAAGAAAATGGGTTTCGGTGTTCCATTAGCAAGTTGGTTCCGTGGGCCACTTAAAGAAAAAGTGAACAGTGCTATTCTTGGTGAAAAGCTAGCAAGTACGGGAATGTTTAATCAAAAATATCTTAGTCACTTAGTTGACCAGCACCAGTCAGGTGTACGAGACTATAGTGCTCCGATCTGGTCGTTGTTAATGTTTGAATCATTCTTGCATCGCTTAGATGCTTAAGTAAATATTACAAGTAATGCAATGGGTAACGGTTTACACATAGGATTAGTTGGACCACTACCGCCTCCATCAGGTGGTATGGCAAATCAAACACTACAGCTTGCAAAACTTCTTAGAGAAGAAAATATAGGTGTTGATGTTATCCAAACTAATGCTAATTACAAGCCTAAATTGGTGGCCAAGATTCCAGTACTGCGAGCATTTTTCAGATTAGCCTTTTATATAATTAATCTATGGAGTACTGCTGGGAAGGTTGATGTATTTCATATTATGGCTAACTCGGGTTGGTCCTGGCATTTATTTACTGTGCCTGCAGTTTGGATTGCAAAAATACGTTCAGTACCTACAGTGATTAATTATCGAGGAGGTGAAGCAGAAAAGTTTTTCAGCAAATCATTTAAATATGTAAAACCTACATTGAATGCAAGTTCTAACATAGTTGTACCCTCACGATTTTTAGAAGAGGTATTTAGTAAACGAGGTATAACAACACAGATCATTGCTAACATTATTGATCTTGATAGATTTAATTCTGTAGATAATCAAGCTAAAGAATTTTCGCCACATTTGTTAGTGACAAGAAATTTAGAGCTTATTTATGACAATGCGACAGCGATTAGAACGTTTAATGAAATATTATCCAGCTATCCTAGTGCAGGGTTAACGATTGCTGGCACCGGCCCAGAATTAGACAACCTAAAGCTACTGGTCGAGCAGTTAGGTTTAGCGCAGAAGGTTAATTTTACCGGCCGTGTAGATACTCAACAAATGCCTGCGCTATATCAATCAGCTGATGTCATGTTAAATCCTAGTCGAGTAGATAATATGCCTAATTCCATTTTGGAAGCATTAGCCAGTGGAGTGCCTGTTGTTAGTACTAATGTTGGTGGTATCCCTTATATGGTTGAGCATGAAAATACTGCGCTATTGGTAGGTCCAGAAGATCATATGGCTATGGCAGCTGCAATTCGCCAGGTACTAGAAGATGAACAATGTCAGCATAAATTAGTTAATTCTGGACTAGATTTAGTTAAGCAGTTTGCCTGGTCTGAAGTCAGCCAACATTGGCTATCTTTATATAAAAAATTAGCAATACAGTAATGAGTGATTTTCTGAAAATAAGACAACACTCTGACGTTTATACATCACTTGCTTCTAGTGTTTTATTTCCATTGCATGAGAAGCTAAAAAAACACATTACGGTTAATGCACTTAAAAAACTGGAAAAAAGCCAGTGGCAATCTACTGCTGAATTAAAAAAATTACAATTACAGCGTTTGCGTGAGCTACTAATTCATGCCATTGAAAATGTGCCTTACTATAAAAATTTATTCACACAGTTGAATTTCAACCCAGTGAAAATAAATTCATTAGAAGAGTTAACTCAATTGCCATTTTTAACTAAGGCAATTATTCGTGAAAATTCCGAACAGTTAAAATCAGATATTCCTGACAATCTAGCCAAATTCAATACAGGTGGATCTAGCGGTCAACCGCTGGTGTTTTATATTGGCAATGAACGAGTTAGTCATGATGTGGCAGCAAAGTGGCGTGCTACACGCTGGTGGGGTGTTGATATAGGTGATCCTGAGCTAGTTGTATGGGGGTCGCCAATAGAATTAGGGGCGCAAGATAAAGTACGACTAATTCGAGACAAATTATTACGTACAAAACTATTGCCAGCGTTTGATATGTCTGATGAAAAATTGCATGGATTTATCGATGAGATAATTCGTTACCAGCCAAAAATGTTATTTGGTTACCCTTCAGCACTTGGGCGTATTGCTAAGTTTGCACATGATCACTCTATTGATATGAAAAAAATTGGAGTGAAGGTAGTTTTTGTTACTTCTGAATACCTGTATCCAGAACAACGTGAGTTAATTCAAAATTGCTTTGGTTGTAAAGTAGCAAATGGTTATGGGGGACGTGATGCGGGGTTTATCGCACATGAGTGCCCGTCGGGGAATATGCATATTACTGCTGAAGACATCATTGTTGAGATTATAGATGCACAGGGTCAACCAGTTAAAAGTGGTGAGTCAGGTGAAATAGTTGTCACTCATCTCGCTACTAGAGGCTATCCGTTTGTTCGTTATCGAACGGGTGATATTGGGGTGCTAGATGATAAACAATGTGCTTGTGGGCGAGGATTGCCGATATTGAAAGAGATTCAAGGTCGCACAACAGACTTCGTAGTTAGCCAAAGTGGAAGCGTGATGCATGGTTTAGCATTAATCTATGTGCTCAGAGAAATTACCAGTATTAGCGAGTTTAAAATTGTTCAAGAAACAAAAGACTGCACACGTATTTTTCTGATTGTTGGTAGTGACTTTACCGATAGAAATAAATCAGAAATCATACAGGGCTTCAAAGCGCGCTTGGGCGAGCAGGTAGACATTATTATCGATTGTGTCGAAAAGATTCCCGCAGAAAAATCAGGCAAATTCAGATACGTCATTAGTCATGCGATGTAGCATAACCACCGTTCCAGAGCCTATTCAGCTTTCACAACAAAGAATTAAATACTAAATACTGTAGTAGATACAGATTTATATACTTATCCTGTAAAATCATTGGCTGTTAAAGTAAGCCGAACTAACTAAAATGCAAATTGTATTGAATGGTCAGATTATTCAGGTGGTAGATCAATGCTCAATAACAAAGATGTTAGAAACATTAGCGTTAAAGAATCAAAGAGTAGCGGTTGAGGTTAATCAAGAGGTTATTCCGCGGGCGCAACATAACTCTTTTGCATTGTCATCAGGTGATAAGGTAGAAGTCATTCAAGCCGTAGGTGGTGGTTAAATAGCGCCATTGTATAAAATACATTTATAATTAAAGAAATTAATCAAGTGGAAATTACACAAACTCCTTGGAAAATAGGTGAGCGCCAGTTTAATTCACGATTATTAGTTGGGACTGGTAAGTATCGTGATTTTGATCAGACTAGAGAAGCCATCGTTGCTAGTGGTGCTGAAATTGTCACAGTCGCACTGCGTCGGACTAATATTGGACAAGAGGCCGGACAGCCTAATTTACTTGATTATATTCCTGCCGATGAATTTACTATTTTACCAAATACAGCTGGCTGCTTTAGCTGTGAAGATGCAGTTCGTGTTTGTAAATTAGGTCGAGAATTATTAGACGGACATTCTTTAGTAAAATTAGAAGTGCTGGCTGATAAAACCACTCTCTTCCCCAATGTCATCGATACCATCAAAGCCGCTGAAATATTAGTCAATGATGGCTTCGAAGTGATGGTCTATACCAATGATGATCCAATTATTGCCAAAACGCTTGAAAATATTGGTTGTGCTTCAATTATGCCGCTAGCCGCACCGATAGGTTCAGGGCTTGGTATTCGTAATCCCTATAATATCGTCACTATTATTGAAAATTCTAACGTGCCAGTGATTGTTGATGCTGGTGTAGGTACTGCCTCTGATGCAGCGATAGCTATGGAACTGGGTTGTGAAGGCGTATTAATGAACACAGCTATTGCTGAAGCAACTCACCCAGTGACGATGGCAACTGCTATGAATCATGCCATCGTGGCGGGCCGATTAGCCTATCTTGCTGGTCGAATGCCTAAGCGCCGATTTGCCTCTGCTTCTTCGCCGATTGAAGACACAATCTCAGCTAAGCCTTGAAACAGCAAACCCCACCAATGCGAACAAACCGTAGCTTCGTAATTCGCGAAGGCCGGTTTACGAGTGCGCAGAAAAAAGCATTCGAAGAATTATGGCCAAAATATGGCATCTCTAGCGAAGAGCTGGAAAAGATTAATCCTAATGATTGGTTCACAGTCAATCAGCCAACGATTCTAGATATTGGCTTTGGCAGTGGAGATTCGCTTATTTCACTTGCTCAACAACGACCCGATTTTAACTTTATAGGCGTTGAAGTTTACCGGCCGGGGATTGGCGCGGTTCTGCTAAACATACACAAGCAAGAACTAGAAAATATTCGTGTAATTAATGCTGATGTAATGCAATTATTAAAATCAAAGTTTGATGACGACCTGTTTTTAGGAGCAATGGTTTGGTTTCCTGATCCTTGGCCAAAGACCAAACATCATAAACGCAGATTAGTTCAAGAAGAGTTTCTACATCAACTAGCAAAGGTGATGCAGCCTAAGGGTATTTTACATTTAGCAAGTGATTGGCAGCCTTATGTGAAATTTATGATTAAACATGTGGCGAGGGTGAAGGAATTTATACCTACAAATTCATCAATAAATCCACTTAAACTAAATCGTCCACCCACGCGTTTTGAGCAGCGTGGATTACGTATTGGGCATAAAGTAAGTGACTTAATCTATCAGCTAGAAAGATAGTTAGCTTTTCATCGTACAGGCAGGGCAACCTTCCTGAGTAGATAAAGGACAACTTTCCTCTTGGCACCCATCAATTTTGCTCCATGCAAAATCAATCGCCTGCTGTTCCGTATGGCAGAAATGATCAAGCCAGGCATCACTAGCAAAGCCTGTGCGTAGGAATACATCCATGACTTGCTTCTTGGTGCGACAGAATAAGAATTCAATGCCTAAACCATGCAGTCTTAAAGCAAGCTGATGCAGCATTTCTTCACCGGTTGCGTCAATTTCATTAATACCTTCAGCATCAATAATAATGAATTTTAAATCAGGCTTAGATGCAACACGCTCAAGGACTTTTTCCTCAAAATAGCCAGTGTTTGCAAAAAATAGTGAGCCATCAAAACGCAAAATAGTGATTTTTGGGCAGGTCTTAAGAATGTTTGATTCTGCATCAGCAAGCGAGCCATCGCTTTGCATAGCTAACACTGCGATTCTAGGACGCATAGTGCGGTACATATATAAACCCATAGAAAGAACCACACCGACTAAGATGCTTAGCTCTAAATGAGGCGCTAACAACAGCGTTAGAATAAATGTAATCATGGCTACAATGGCGTCGTGTTTTTGAACACGCCATGCATACTTAATAGGCTTAAACTTAATTAAGTTGAACACCGCAAGAATAATAACTGCAGCCAATGTCGGTTGAGGTAAGTGGTATAACAGTGGCGTTAAAAATAGCAAAGTAACCATCACTAATAAGCCACTAGCAATAGCAGCAAAGCCAGTTTTAGCGCCCGCGCTTAAGTTCACTGCTGAACGAGAGAACGAGCCAGAAACAGCATATCCCTGGAACAAACTAGAAGTAATGTTTGCTAGGCCTTGGCCAACTAAGCCCTGGTTAGCATCTAAGCGTTGTCGAGTTTGAGCGGCGATAGCCTTTGCTACTGAAATCGCTTCAGTAAAACCAATGAGGCCAATGGCGATAGCGTTTGTCAGTAACTGTGCGGCTATCTGCATATCTATATCTGGAAATGCGAAACCAGGTAAGCCCTGAGGAATTGTGCCCACAACTTTGCCGCCAATTTGCTCATAATTTAATAGCCATGATGCAATAGTAGTGACAACAACCGCAGTTAAAACACCCGGAATTTTAGGGGCAAACTTTTTAAGTAAAATCATTATTGCCAATGCGGCAACACTGAAGGCGACGGTCGGCATGTGTGTGTGGTGGTATGCCTGCTCAATGATACGCCAGACAGTTTCATAGTGATGTTCCGCTCTTTCCGCGGTGACTCCAAACAATTTACCTAGTTGTGAGGTAGCAATAATAATAGCGGCGCCATTAGTAAAACCGACCACAACTGGATGAGAAAGAAAGTCCACGAAAAAACCAAGTTGAAGCAAGCCTAGTGATAGCTGGAATACTCCGACCATTAAGGCCAACATAACAGCATAAGCCGCATATTGAGCGGGATCTCCTGAGGCAAATGGTGCTAGCGCAGCAGCCGTTAATAAAGAAACGACCGCGACGGGACCTGTGTGTACTTGACGTGAAGATCCCATTAAAGAAGCGATTATTACAGGTAAGAATGAAGCATATAACCCGTAATAAGGTGGTAGCCCTGCTAACTGTGCATATGCCATTGACTGAGGAATCAGTACTAAGGCAACTGTGATGCCTGCGATTAAATCTGCTTTAAGGACCTGAGGGTCTTTCAATTCATGAATCCATCCACGAAAAGGCATAAAGCGTTTTACTAATCTTTGAGATACGACATTTAATAAGTTCAACGAAAATCCTTCTTACTGACTTAGTTGGTAACTAATGAGGTTGTAACGAATTTAAGCTATAGGTGACAAGCAGATAGCCTCTTCACCCTAGGGAAGCAAATTGTAGCATATTAGAGATGGCTTATGGTCTAGTATACGAACTGATTGAATGATTCTTTAACGCGTTCAGTATGGAGAATGCAGACCAATGATTTTTTATTGATATAGGTTTACTGATGGAATATAAAATTCTGGGAAATTCTGACCTCAAGGTTAGTAAAATTTGTTTAGGCACTATGACTTTTGGCGAGCAAAATAGTGAACTAGAAGCGCATGAGCAACTCGACTACGCACTTGCCAATGGGGTAAATTTTATTGATACCGCTGAAATGTACCCCGTCCCTCCACGCCAGCAAACCCAAGGTACAACAGAAAAATTTATTGGTAGTTGGTTGGCTAAGCGAAAATGCCGAGATAAAGTCATTATTGCTAGCAAGGTAGCAGGCCCAGGGATGATGGATTACTTACGTGGAGGCGCGCAGCTAACTCGTAGCCATATGGAACAGGCACTAAAAGAAAGTTTGCAACGGCTGCAAACGGAATATATTGATCTGTATCAAGTCCACTGGCCTGCGCGAAAGACTAATTTCTTTGGCAAGTTGGGCTATCAGTATGATGACTTAAGTTCCACACCGATTTCTGAAACACTAGAAGTGCTAAATGATTTTGTGAAGTCAGGGAAAATTCGTTATATCGGAATTTCAAATGAAACCCCCTGGGGAATAATGCAGTATTTGAAAATTTCTGAACAGAATCAATGGCCTCGCATTATCACCATTCAAAACCCCTATAGTTTGCTTAATCGAACCTATGAAGTTGGGCTATCAGAGTTTTCCCACAGAGAAAGCCTAGATCTGCTTGCATATTCACCACTTGGTTTTGGAGTGCTAACTGGTAAGTATTTACAAAGTAGTGATCTCTCAAAGGCGCGTTTAACATTATTTGAAGGCTATACGCGCTATAGCAATGAGCAGGCAAAAGCAGCGACTAAAAAGTATGTGATGTTAGCTAAGCAGTTAGGAATATCAGCAACACATATGGCGCTAGCCTATGTGAACTGCCAGCCATTCTTAGGCGCAAATATTATCGGTGCTACCTGTATAGAACAGTTAAAAGAAAATATAGAAAGTGCTGAAATTGTATTAAGTACAGAAGCAATCGAGCAGATTGAAGATATCCATCGCGAATATCCTAACCCTAGCCCTTAGGTTGAAACTTTCTGTTTCATTTCCTCACGAGATTGGTTTAGCCACTGTGTATAATACTCGCGTAATTCCTCAGCTGATTTGTCTTGAGTTGAGATAGGTTTTCCTATATGCAAATGAATCGTACCAGGCGATTTTAAAAAACCATTGCGTGGCCACAATCGACCTGCATCATGTGCGACAGGTAAGATGTCAGTATCTGCTTTTTTAGCCAACACAAACCCACCTACCTTAAGTGGCTTGACCTCTTCGTAGGGGATGCGAGTACCTTCTGGGAAAATTAAAATAAACCGACCTAAGCTTAATTTGTCTTTGCCATCTTTAATCAGCTGAATAAATGATTTTTTGCCCTGCTTACGATCAAGTGCAATGGGTTGTGTAGACGCAATGCCCCATCCAAACAACGGTATATATAAAAGTTCTTTTTTGATTACCCAGGTTAGTGTGGGAAATATTGAAGGGTATGCTAGCGTTTCCCAAGTAGACTGGTGATTAGACATGATCACGCAAGCTTTTTCAGGGATATTTTCCAAACCAGATATTTTATATCGTATGCCACAGGTAATTCTTGCCCAGTGGACATTGAAGGTGCACCAGCTAGAGACAATCGCAAAACAGATTCGATAAGGGAATAAGCGAGCAATTACGCAGGGGATAACCCATAAACAGGTGGAGATGGCCATACCTAATAAAAAAAGTGCTGAGCGTATGAATCGCATTAGCCTGTAACCCGTTGCTTTAATAAAGAATCAACAGCTTCATACAGATTAGCGTGAACCTGGACATGATCTGGTACTTCGCCGCTGTTAAAAGTAGATGTACCTTTGCCAGTTCTAACCAATATAGGTATTGCATCAACTGCTATTGCAGCTTCTAAGTCACGCATTGCGTCACCAATAAAAGGTGTTGTTTCTAAATCGATATGTGCACGGTTTGCGATATCCACCAGCAAGCCTGGGTTTGGTTTGCGACATGGTCCGGTTAAAAAAGGACAAAAGAAAAAGCCACTAATACGACCACCTAGACTTTCTGTTTGCTGCAATAACTTTTTATGCATTGCATATAATGTGTTGTAATCAAATAAGCCGTAAGCAAGGCCTGATTGATTGCTGGCAATAAACACTTTAATACCAGCTTTTGTAAGACGCGCGATGGCTTCCAAGCTGCCATCGATTGCATTCCATTCTTCAGGAGACTTCACATAATCAGGACTATCATGATTAATGACTCCGTCGCGATCAAGGATTACAGCTTGCATAGGAAAGAGCGGCGAGGATTAACTTTGAAGTAAAGAGATGTCTGCGACCGTTGAGAACAACCGGTTCACTTTGGCTAACAGAGCAATTCTATTATTACGAACTTTTTCATCTTCATCCATAACCATAACGTCATCAAAAAATGTGTCGATGGTTGATCGTAGTTGAGCAAGATCAGTTAATGCTTCTGCATATCTGCGAGATTCAAATTTTGGTATTGCTAATTTTTCTATAGAGTCTAATTGTTGATGTAATTCTTGTTCAGCTGTTTCGGAAAACAATTCGGCATTAATTTCCTTGTTTACCCTGTCAGCTTTTTTGAGAATATTGTTAATACGTTTATTAGCTGCGGATAAACTATCAGCTTCAGATAAAGAGCGGAAATTTTGAACAGCTTGGATACGATCTGAAAAGTCTATTAATCGAGTAGGCTTGATGCTGCGAACTGCTTCGAAGGTATCGGGTCTAACGCCTTGATCGATAAAGTAACCACGCAGTCGCTCTAAAATAAACTCATAAACTTCTTCTGCGCTGTTTGAAGTATCCAGCTTATCTTTAAGAGAGCCTGCGCTATCTTCGAGTAGACTTTGTAAGTCGTAGTCGAGGTTGCCATCAATGGAAATGCGAATAACACCTAATGCGGCACGACGTAATGCATAGGGATCTTTAACTCCGCTGGGTTTTTTGCCAGTAGCGAATATTCCAACGAGAGTATCAATGCGATCACATAATGCTACAATTTTTCCATCTAGACTAGAGGGAAGTGAGCTACCCGATTGTAATGGTTGATAGTGTTCTTCAATAGCTGTCGCAACTTCTGAGGGTTCGTTATCATTTTGTGCGTAGTAGCGACCCATAATTCCCTGTAATTTTGGGAATTCATTAACCATGCCGCTGACTAAATCACACTTGCAAAGTAGTGCTGCTCGTGTCGCATGCTTATCACCAACATTGAGTTGTTTGCAAAGTGCTTGTGAGAGGTTTGAAACGCGTTGTGTTTTTTCGAGCAATGAACCTAGTTGTTTTTCAAACAAAATACCTTTTAAGTCTTCGGCTCTGCTTTCTAATGTTTTTTGTTTATCTCTATTCCAGAAAAAACCAGCGTCATCAAAACGAGGCTTGATAACTCGTTCGTTGCCGTGTTTGATTGTGTCTGGATTAGTGCTTTCAATATTAGCAATAGTAATAAAAAGAGGTAATAGCTTGCCATCTTGTTTTGAAAACAGAGGGAAGTATCGCTGTGCCTCTTGCATAGTAACAACTAGTGCTTCTTGTGGGATATCAAGAAACGCTCGTGAAAAATCACCCACGATAATTGTAGGCCATTCCACTAGGTTAGTGACTTCTTCTAGTAATGCATCGGTATAACTTAAGTCTGCATTATTCTCGTTTGCACATTGCTCTAGTAATAAACGAATTTTATCTTGGCGAGTAGAAAAATCTGCAATCACTTTTGCATTAATTAGCGATGATTCGTAATCACTAGCGTGTGTTAATGTAATTGCTTCGGGTGCATGAAAGCGGTGCCCATGGCTAATGTTAGACGCGCTTATGCCTTTAATTGAGCAGGGAACTACTTCGCTGCCATACATGACAACCACCCAGTGAATTGGTCGAACAAACTCAACTTCACTGCTCCCCCAGCGCATAGGTCTAGGGATGGGTAGTTTATGTAAGCCTTGTTCGATTATTTCTGGCAATACCTGTTGAATAGATTTGCCAGCAACAAGTGATTTGAAATAAAGCCATGCGCCTTTGTCTGATTCTACAGTTTGTAAATCCTGCATTTCTACACCGCAAGACTTAGCAAAGCCTAAAGCCGCTTTGGTTGGCTCGCCATCATTATCATAAGCTGCTTTAACAGCAGGGCCTTTGCGTTCAATATTTTGTTCAGGTTGTTGCCCAGTAGCATTTAAAATTATTAAAGCTAAACGTCGAGGTGTTACGTAAGGCTTAACTTGGTTAAAGGTAAAACCAGCTTCAGATAATTGCGACGATACGTAGTTAGCTAAAGTATTGCTTAAGTTCTTTGCGGAAGCAGGAGGAAGTTCCTCAGTGCCAATTTCAATTAGTAGAGTGTCAGTGCTCATTTGTATAACTTTATTTGTTGAGCATAGGGAAATTCTTGCTTTCCCTTGATTCAAAATAGGTCGTCGCCACTAATCTCGATAATGTGCGTATGCGTAAAATATACTGCTGCCTTTCTGTGACTGATATTACTTGGCGTGCATCTAACAGATTGAATACGTGAGATGCTTTTAATACCTGTTCATAAGCAGGTAGCGGTAATATATTTTCAATTAATCGATTACACTCTGTTTCGCAAGCATCAAATTCATCAAATAAATGATTAGTGTCTGCATGCTCAAAATTATAAGTAGATTGCTCAACTTCATTTTGATGAAAAATATCGCCGTAGCTAATGTCATCATTCCAATTTAATTGATAGATGTCATCCTTGCCTTGAAGATACATTGCTAAACGTTCTAGGCCATAAGTAATTTCACCTGTGATAGGTTGGCAGTTAATACCGCCGACTTGCTGGAAGTACGTGAATTGAGAGACTTCCATCCCATTCAACCAAACTTCCCAACCAAGACCCCATGCACCTAAGGTGGGTGATTCCCAATTATCTTCAACAAAACGAATGTCATGCTCTAATGGATCAATCCCAAGTTTTTGCAGCGACTGCAAATATAACTCTTGTATATTATCTGGTGATGGCTTTAGTACTACTTGAAATTGATAGTAGTGCTGTAAACGGTTTGGGTTATCTCCATATCGCCCATCAGTAGGTCTTCGACATGGTTGTGGGTAAGCAGCTTTCCATGGTTCAGGTCCAATCGAACGCAGAAATGTACCAGGATGAAATGTACCCGCTCCCATTTCTTTATCAAATGGCTGTAGCAATACACACCCTTGGTCTGCCCAATACTGTTGAAGAGTTAATATGAGTGTTTGAAAGTTAACTGGATTGCTCACGGCTCACGTGTTCATATCTTGAGAGGCGGGGATTGTACCGCGAACATATGTGAATACGAGTATTATTTTGCTAGAAAGAGACTGGAGTAGGAGTTTTGATGACTTCGCGAGTGAAATTGAGGATCTGTCGCAAGACATCCATGTCTTGACAGATTTCATCCTGAAACAATAGATCTTCCATGAAAATCCCAAGTCCTTGCACGTAATTAGCCATCCTTAGCTAATTAAGCCCTCCCTGAGCTTGAGACTTATCCTTAGCTCTATCACCTCAAACTTAACGAGAACATCCTGTCCTGGCGTTAAACTGGCGTCCTGCCGAGATGAGCACTGCTAAAATACAGTCCCTGTATTCATCGCATTACCTGTGTCATATAGAGCTAACTATATTAAGAGCAATCGCTATGCCAAGTTTGCGGGTGGAGGAATATTAGATTTTATAACTTACTGAATAGAAACAAGTTGGTAAGATTGAAAGGTTTATTAATTTAGATGGACGTAACAATTTAGCGCTTGGTTTTGAATGCGGAACTAGTTCACGTTTAAGCATTTTCTGGCTATTGTTGACAAATTATGACGCTAAAGATGACAGCGTTGGTAATTTACTTTATAAGAACCTATAAGGGAGAGTCGTTCAATTGCATTCTATGAAGTGGGCCAACACCGTATTGTCTGCACCATAACAGAGCGCTTTTGTATTTATTCGCACCAGTTTAGGGCAATATTGTTTATTTGCTTCTGGTGTGAGTAGCTAAGCCTTTGTTTTTAATGACTAATTGTCTGGCACATATCATGCTTGGTTCCAATGACAACACAAAACTACAATAAAGTCGGCCACATTACCGGTTAATTAAATTATCAAAAAATATAGGAGTTTCTAGATGTCCGCAGGTGATGTTTTAAAAATGATAAAAGATAACGACGTACGTTACGTCGATTTTCGCTTTACTGATACAGGTGGCAAAGAGCAGCACGTGTCAGTTCCCGCCCATAGTATTGATGAGAGTGTATTTGAATCAGGCAAAATGTTTGATGGCTCATCAATTGCTGGCTGGAAAGGGATTAATGAGTCAGACATGATTATGATGCCTGACGCTGATTCAGCGGTGATGGATCCATTTTTCAGTGATCCTACTTTAGTCTTACGCTGCGATATTTTAGAACCTGCGACTATGCAAGGCTATGAGCGTGATCCACGTTCAGTGGCTAAGCGTGCAGAAGAATATTTGAAGTCCTCAGGTATAGCAGACACGGCTTATTTCGGTCCTGAACCTGAGTTCTTTATTTTTGACGATGTTCGCTGGAAAAATGAAATGTCAGGTGCATCTTTTGAAATAGCATCAGATGAAGCAGCTTGGAGCTCTAACCGAGTATTTGAAGAAGGTAATATAGGTCATCGTCCTGGCGTTAAGGGGGGGTACTTCCCGGTACCACCGGTAGATTCATTGCAAGACGTACGTTCTGCAATGTGCCAAGTGATGGAAGAGATGGGCGTAGAAACAGAAGTACATCACCATGAAGTTGGTACGGCTGGTCAATGTGAAATTGGATCAAAATTCAATACGTTGGTAACACGTGCTGACCATAACCAAATCTTGAAGTATGTTGTATTAAATGTAGCGCATAACTACGGTAAAACAGCGACTTTCATGCCTAAGCCATTAGTAGGTGATAACGGCAATGGTATGCATGTTCATATGTCATTAGCTAAAGAAGGTGAAAATTTATTCGCTGGTGATAAATACGGCAACCTTTCACAAACTGCGCTTTACTACATTGGCGGTATCTTAAAGCATGCTAAAGCGATCAATGCTTTTGCAAACGGCTCAACGAATAGCTATAAGCGATTAGTACCAGGGTTTGAAGCACCAGTGATGCTTGCTTATTCAGCTCGCAATAGATCAGCTTCTATCCGAATTCCTTTTGAGTCAAATCCTAAAGGGCGTCGTATCGAAGTACGTTTTGGTGATGCGGCAGCTAATCCATATCTTACCTTTGCTGCGATGCTGATGGCAGGCCTTGATGGTATTCAAAATCAGATTGATCCAGGTGAAGCAAATGATAAGGATCTGTATGACTTACCACCAGAAGAGGATGCGGCAATTCCTAAGGTATGCGCCTCTCTTGATGAAGCATTAGAAGCATTAGATAACGATCGCGAATTCCTTAAAGCGGGTGGCGTATTTACTGATGATGCTATTGATGGCTACATTGAGCTTAAGATGGAAGAAGTGACTGCATTGCGTCAGGCCACTCATCCAATCGAATTTGAAATGTATTACAGCTGTTAAGTAGTAAAATCGATCATTGGTCGTAAAAACGCCCCGTACAGGGGCGTTTTTTTTGCAACCATCTTGAATATTGTGTATCTAAGAGTTATCTATCAACGTACCTTAGAGATATGAAATCAATATTGTTTTTGGTCATTAGTCTATTTGCGATCAGTGCCCATGCTGAGCTTTTTAAGTGGAAAGATGCAGATGGCAATATAATATTCTCAGACCAGCCACCGTCAGAGCTAGATAAAATTGAAGGCGAGGTTAAACAGAAAGTTCTTCCGCGTATCAATACTGTACCTGGGTTAGAAGTAAACAAAAGCACTGCAATTAGTTCGTCTCAGCCAGAAGATAAAAAGGCAGTTTATGAAAGCCTTGCTATTGTCTCACCTTTACACGATTCAGAAGTTCGAGAAAATTCGGGAAAAGTGTCGATAAATGTTCAAATAGAGCCCAAAATATTCGTCGATCTTGGTCATCAGTTAGTTATTTATATGGATGATGTTGAGGTGTCAAAGGGAGAGAATACTTCTATATTGCTCGATAATGTCGACCGTGGGACACACGAAATCAAAGCGAGCATCATTAATAATCAAGGATTTGTCTTGAGAGAAACTAGAGTAACAACGTTTACTCTGCACCGTTTCAGTATCTAAATATCCCCGCAAATAATTATTGCACCATTACTGTGCAAGAGTATTCTTAGCTGTATCAGCACTGCACCTTAAGTGATCTGCTAAATAGACGCAGATGCGCCATTCTGCGGCAAATAGCCAATTCAAGCCTATCAAAACATAGTCTGGTTCAGAACTTGCAAGAAAGAATAATTATGAAGGAAAGTTTTTATTCAACGATAGTTGATAATCAAGGAACAGCAATTTTGTTGCTAAATAAAAAGTGTGAGCTTGAGTATATGAATCCAGCCGCTGAAGCAATATTTAGTGTCAGCAGTAAGCGTGCTTGCGGAATTAAGTTTTCAGCTATGTTGGTAGATGATGACAATGGTTTTCATCAACGTATGCATGAATCTATTAAGCGTGGTCAATCATGGACTGAACATGAATGTTTAATACGTGTATCTGATAATCGTGAAATAACAGCGAACTGCACAATCAATCCAGTCGAATTTGAGGGTGATGAAAAAGCGTTAGTCGAAATTATTACGCTAGATCGACAATTGAAAATTTTAAAAGAAAATCATCTATTAAAAGAGCATCAAGCAACACGTAGTATGTTGAGGGGCATGGCTCACGAGATTAAGAATCCGTTAGGGGGTTTGCGAGGCGCTGCTCAACTGTTAGAAGCAGAATTAGATAACAACGAGCTAACGGAATATACAGGGATCATTATTAAAGAAGCAGATCGATTACATAAATTAGTAGATCGGATGTTAGGCCCAAACATGGTGCCGAATAAAATGCCACATAATATTCATGAAGTATTGCATCACGTTTATAGCCTGGTTTCTGCAGAAGATGACAAAAAAATTAATTTCAGAATTGATTATGACCCAAGCATTCCAATGATTAATTTTGATCGAGATTTATTAGTACAAGCTATCTTAAATATTACTCGAAATGCAATTCGTGCAGTAGAGAAAGATGCTGAAATAATATTTAAAACACGTGTGCTGCGTAGATACACGATAAATGGAAAAGCTCACAAGCTAGTGGCATGTTTAAGCGTGATAGATAACGGTCCAGGTATATCTGAAGATATTGCTGCGAAAATATTTTTTCCAATGGTGTCTGGTCAAACTGATGGTACTGGATTGGGTTTAGCTATATCTCAAATGTTAATTAATCAACATGATGGGCTAATTGAATTTGAGTCGGTAGTAGGTAAAACAGAATTTAGGATACTGCTACCAATCTAATGAGTTATGAAACAATAAATTTGAATAGAGTAAATAGATATGAAAAGTGATGTCTGGGTAATTGACGATGATCGGTCTATACGTTGGGTATTAGAGCGCGCACTTAAAAAAGCTGAATTAGGTGTAACTGTGTTTGAATCAGCAGCAAATGCGATTCAAGCACTAGCTACTAATACACCCCATGTCATTATTACAGATGTGCGTATGCCAGGTATGGATGGGTTTGAATTTTTAGAAAAAGTACAAACACAACATCCAGAGCTGCCCGTGATAGTGATGACTGCACATTCAGATTTAGATAATGCAGTTCATGCCTACCAAGGTGGTGCATTTGAATATTTGCCTAAGCCGTTCGATGTCGATGAAGCTGTAGAACTAACAAAACGAGCATGTCAGTCTAATGAGGAAGCGGATTCACCTGAAGCAACTGAAGAAGAAGTCCCTGAGATAATTGGTGAGTCACAGGCTATGCAGGAAGTGTTTCGTGCGATAGGTAGGCTATCTAGATCGAGTATTACTGTATTAATCAATGGTGAAACTGGTACAGGTAAAGAGTTGGTTGCACATGCACTACACAAACATTCGTTGCGATGTTCAAAACCATTCATAGCATTGAACATGGCTGCGATTCCGAAGGACTTGTTGGAATCCGAATTGTTTGGTCATGAGAAAGGTTCTTTTACAGGTGCGCAGGGGCAAAGACGCGGGCGTTTCGAACAGGCGAATATGGGCACATTATTTTTAGATGAAATTGGTGATATGCCAGCTGATTTGCAGACGCGTTTATTGCGCGTGTTATCTGATGGAGAATTTTATCGTGTGGGTGGGCATGAGCCTGTTAAAGCCGATGTAAGAATCATTGCAGCTACACATCAAAACCTACAAGAGCTTGTCGAAAAAGGTGCGTTTCGTGAAGATTTAATGCATCGACTCAATGTAATACGTATACAGGTGCCAGCATTGAGAGAGCGCCGCCAGGATATTCCTATCTTGTTAAAACACTTTCTCTCATCAGCAGCAAATGAATTAGAGGTAGAAGCAAAACAACTAGAGAGTGATGTGAGTACCTACCTAAGTGGTTTGGAATGGTCTGGCAATGTTCGTCAGTTAGAGAACTTGTGTCGTTGGCTTACTGTGATGGCTTCAGGTAAAACGATTCATCTTGAAGATTTGCCAAGTGAGTTAAAAGAGGGAGGGGTATCTACTGAGGTGTTATCCAACTGGCAATCAATGTTGGCAAGCTGGGCAGATCAAAAACTTGAAAATGGTGATGCCGAAATACTGCAAGATGCAACACCACAGTTCGAAAGAGTACTGATTGAAGTAGCGATGAAGAAAACTGGCGGTAAGAGACAACGTGCTGCTAAGTTACTTGGTTGGGGACGCAATACCCTTACGCGTAAAATTCAAGAGTTACATATGTATGAATACAGTGGCACAGCTATAGAGTGAAGAGCGAACTACTCTTTATAGTCATTAAACTCGTAAGTTGTTTTACCCATGACAGAGACAGCTTTTGTTAGCTCAACTTTCGCATGATGTTTGAAAAAATCTGGTCCTGGTATGTCTACTAGTACTGTTTCGCCTGAATCTAGTAATACACTCATAGTATTATGCGATGGTACTGAATCGTTGTTTGATGCAGATATCTGTATAGCCATGCCGGTCACTATAGTAGTTGTGGCTGGCGAATAAATTATGTAGACGATATTGGTGATGAGTATGATTGCGACAATTGCATAGATTAAAAAATGACGATCTTTTTTAAGCTGCTTGTCTAAAATTTTTTTAGTTTCTTGTTTCATAGTATTAATTCAAAGTAAGACTGCCGACCAATTCAGAAATATGGGAGAGTTGATTATTTTCTAGATAATCACAAATCGTTTGATTGATACCAGTAGAAATTAAAGGGTCGTAATAAAGCCCTGTGCCTATACCAACTGCACTAGCACCAGCAATCAAAAATTCTAAAGCATCTTCACCAGAGCAAATTCCACCTTGGCCGATAATAGGAATATTGTGATCTTTGCATACCTGGTAAACTTGATGCACTTTGAGTAAGGCAATTGGTTTGATAGCTGGCCCAGATAAGCCACCCTGATTGTTACCTATGACTGGTTTACGAGAATTAATATCGATCGCCATTCCCATTAAGGTATTAATCACCGCAAAGCCGTTAGTCCCTGCTTCAATGCAGCGTTTGGCGTTATAGGCGATATCTGTTTGATTGGGCGATAGTTTGGTAATTAAGGGTTTGGCAGTGACTGAGCGACATGCTTCTACCACACGTGCAGACATGTCAGGATCATTGCCGAAGGCGACACCACCCTCTTTAACATTGGGACATGAGATATTGATCTCGATGGCGTCAATCGGAGAATCATCGAATATCCGCGTTACCTCAGTGTATTCTTCGATTGTCGATCCTGAGACATTCGCGATGTATCGTGTTTCGTTAAAATCCAACTTAGGGAGATAGTCGTTAACAACGGTTTTCGCGCCAGGGTTTTGTAAACCAATCGCATTCAGCATGCCGGCAGGTGTTTCGTATATTCGGTGAGCAGGATTGCCTAAGCGATTCTCAAGCGTTGTTCCTTTTAAGCAGATAGCACCGATTTCTTGATTAGAATATCCCACCACGCGCGTGTATTCTTGGCCAAACCCAACGCAGCCTGAAAGTAACACCAAAGGTGTTTGAAATTCTAGGCCGCAAAATTTGTTATGTAATTGATTATATTTAGAACTCATGTTTCATATCGTTTTATACCAACCGGAAATACCACCCAATACAGGCAATATTATGCGTTTATGCGCTAATAGTGGCTGTCAGCTACATTTAATTCATCCTCTTGGTTTCGAGATAGATGATAAGCGAATGCGTCGCGCAGGTTTAGATTATATAGATAAGAGTTTAGTACAAGAATATCCTGATTACGCTAGTTGTTTAGAAAATTTATCTGCTAGTCGACTATTCGCATGTTCAACCAAAGGTACTAAGAATTATAGCCAAATTAACTATCAAGCTGGTGATGCGTTAATATTTGGCCCAGAAACGCGAGGGTTGCCTGAAGATGTATTAAATACCTTTGATAAAAATAATATTCTACGCGTCCCAATGATAGAAAATAGCCGTAGCATTAATTTATCAAATACGGTGTCTATATTTATCTTTGAAGCTTGGCGGCAAAATAATTTTGACGGTGCAGTTTAATCGGCTTCGTTCTTAAGTGAGCGTGATAGTAGCTCTTCAACTGCTTCGCGCGCAGGCTTGTCGTTGTATAGCACTTCATAAACTTGTGTACTAATAGGCAATTCAATATCAAGCTTTTGGGCTAAATCAAATACTACTTTAGCCGCATATTTTCCTTCTATTACCTGATCTATTTCCTCTTCAACCTGCTGTAATGATTTGCCTGCGCCTAAGCCTAGTCCAAAGCGACGATTACGTGACATGTTCTCTGTGCAGGTTAATACAATGTCACCAATACCAGAAAGGCCTGAGAAAGTATCAGTGTTGACATCAAGTCTTTTTCCGAAGCGTGTCATTTCAGCGACACCCCTAGTGATAAGTGCAGCTCGTGCATTGGCACCAAACTGTAAGCCATCAATGATCCCTGCAGCTATGGCTAAGATATTTTTGAATGTGCCGCCAATTTCAACGCCTGTGACATCAGTGCTAATGTAAGTACGAAATAAAGGATGATGAAATAACTGTGCAACTTCATTGGCAAATGTTTCGTCAACTGATGCAATAGTCACAGCGGTGGGTAATCCCTTACCCACCTCTTGGGCAAAGGAAGGCCCTGATAAAATCGCTGTGTTGATATTGGCTGTTAATTCTTCTTCAGCTACCTGATGTAAAAATTTTCCGCTTCCCTGCTCCAAGCCTTTGCATGCCCAAATGATGCCGCGTAAATTCTTTGAAGTATGGGTATTAATGCGCTGCATCATGTCGCGCATGGTGGTGCTCGGTACAGCGACTAATACATGTGTGCAATGGTTTACCAGAGTGGCGAAATCTGTGCTGGCAATAATGTTGTCAGGTAGGGTGGAGCCGGGGAGGTAGCGTTTATTTTCTTTATGAGAGATTATCTCTTCTAAGGCGTCAGAATTTCTTGCCCAAAGATGTATTTCAGGATGCAGCTTGGCGAGATGTATCGCTAAGGCAGTGCCCCATGCGCCGGCACCGAGTACGCCAATAGTTACTTGTGTCATGCTGAATGTCTCCTGCAAAATGTTGCTAGAGAATTTAGTGCTTGGTCTCTTCGCTGGTTGTTTGCTGCTGTTCTTTTAGTTTCTCTAGCTGCTGTGAATATAGAGCATCAAAATTCACTGGCGATAACAATAATGGCGGGAAGCCACCTTTGCCAATTAGATCGGCTACTACTTCACGGGCAAAAGGAAATAGTGTGTGTGGGCAATAGCTACCAAGCAAATGATTTCTTTGGTCTTCAGGAAAGTCTTTAATTCGAAAAACACCTGACTGTTTTAATTCAACCATAAAGGCTGTTTTCTCATTTTGGGTTGAGGTCACTTCAACGTTCAGAGTGACTTCGTAAAGTTCGTCAGTCAACTTTGCATTTTGAGCAGTTAAATGAATATCCGTTTTTGGCTGCCACTTTTCACGAAAAATGTCTGGCGAATTGGGCGATTCAAATGAGGCATCTTTAAGGAATATTTTTTGAATCTCAAATTTTTGTTCGTTATCAGCCATGTAAATACTTTAGTTATAATAAATTTATACGCTTTTGAATTAGTCTAGACCTAACATGCCACTTAGTTTGCCTTCACGATTTAGTTCAGCTAAATCATCAAAGCCTCCTACATGTGTATCACCTATGAAAATTTGGGGAACGCTAGTGCGACCACTAAGCTTTTCCATTTCATCTCGTATGGTCTGGTCGTCATCAATTAATATTTCTTGGTATGTGACACCTTTACTATCGAGTAGTCTTTTTGCCGCGTTGCAGTATGTACATAAGCGGCCGCTGTATACTTTTACATTTGGAGTAGTCATTATTTTACCACCGGTAAGTTTGCAGTTTTCCAGTTCTCAATTCCGCCTTTGAGTGACACAACATTAGAAAAGTTATTTTTCTTCAATATTTCACATGCGGCTGAAGAACGAGTGCCTGACTTGCAATAAGCAATCACAGGTTGCTCTGTATGAGCTTTTAATTCATCGACACGTTGCTTAAGCACACTTAAAGCTAAATGCTTTGAATCACGTATTGATCCTTGTGCAAGTTCGTTGCTTTCACGTACATCAAGAATTATCGCGTCTTGTTTGTTGATTAGTAACACGGCCTCAGCTGGTGTGACGTCTTTAAACCCGCGCGTGGCGCGTTTAATTTCCATACGAATAATCAAAGCAATGATAATGCCTAGTGCGACAAATAAAATAATGTTGTTTGTAAAGAATTCAGAATCAGGAATCATAAGCAAGCCGCCCCGTTACTATTGGGCTGTATTATACGAATTAATTAAGGGTGTCTATTTTAATGTACAGAACAGAAAACGTGTTGCATCATCTCAATAAGTTTCAACGTGCGTTCATCACCGACTTTATAAAATACTCGGTTAGCGTCTTTGCGAGACTTGAGTATACCCTTGTCTCGGAGTATCGCGAGGTGTTGTGAAATGTTGCTTTGAGAGGTGCCTACATTTTCTACAATGTCTTGTACGCTGACTTCTTGGTTACCCAGCACGCATAGGATTTTTAAACGTAAAGGGTGGGACATCGCTTTTAAAGAGCGTGAAGCTCTTTCTATATCATCCTCTTTTGCCATGAGGTCTGAGCGATTGAGTGACACAAAGCCGGTTTCAGTCATTTTGTTCGCTTCCATTCATATCCTAATAAATTAATAATGGCATTATCTAATATTCTAAACCATTAATACGCTGATAATAGTCGGGAATCTGTCTGTTGAATAGCCTTTTCCTTCATCTTTATGCAATAACGACGAAGCCGCAATCTGCTGCTTTGCTAGTTATTTGCTTATTTTTCAATCTCTTAGCTATGAATTTAGCTATTGGAAATGATGATTTAAGCCAAACTCAGCAGCAATTAGACACGATAGCAAAAATTGTTGATCAAATAGAGAGCAAGCTCGCAAAAAGCGTTAAAAATCATGATGTTGTACGTAAAGAAATGGGTCAGCTAGACCGAGAGATTGGTAAGCTGCACCAACGGATTAAGAATTCAAAAGCAAAAATTGAGACAAGTAGAGATAGGCATAAACAGTTACAAAAAGAAAAGATTCTGTTAGACGAAGAGCTTGCTAATCAGGGGAAATCGCTTAAACAGCAGATTCGAAATAGCTATAGCACTCGTTCACAGAGTAAGTGGAAGTTATTACTTAGCCAAAATAGCTTGCAGGATGCAGGTAGGAACTCAGTAATCTACGATTATATTCATCAAGCACGTGTTGAACAGATTAGCCGCATCAGTAATTTAACTGAAGAAGTAAAAAATAATCAGCTCGCACTTAAAAAACAACAAGAAACTCTGCAAAAATTGCTCAATAATCAATCAAAAGAGCAGTCTGGGCTAGAGGAAGTGCGTATTCGAAAAGAAAAAGCTCAGAGTGAGTTGGAAAAAAATATCAAGAGTGATCAAAATAACTTAAAACAAGAAAAGAACAAGAAAAAAAGGTTACAAAAACTACTTAAAAAATTAACTATAAATAAGTCGAAAGGGCAATTTGCAAGCAACACTGGCAAGTTGAATTGGCCAACTAAAGGCAAGTTAAAGCACCGTTTTGGAGAAAATAGACAGGGATCAGCAGGATTGCAGTGGAGCGGGGTGTCAATTCATGCTGACCGAGGCAGTGAAATTCATGCGATATATCCGGGTACAGTCGTGTTTTCCGATTGGTTTGATCATTACGGTTGGCTGGTAATTATTGATCATGGTGGCGGATTTATGAGCTTATATGCGCATGCTGAAGGTTTGTATAAAAATGTAGATGACTATGTCAGTCAGGGTGAATTGATTGCTGTCGTAGGTGACTCCGGCGATGTAGATCAAACTAGCCTATATTTCGAGATTCGTCGCCAAGGTACGCCAGTAGATCCAGCAGACTGGTGTGTTTACCCCAAGATGGCTTATTCTTCGTAAATAGAATCTATTAAATAGAAAGACTAAACAACCAGTAGCGGTCAACTCTTAGGAGCACTATCGCCACAAGGAGCAAATTCATGAAAAGCGTAAGACCTCTCAGTTTAGGATTAACCGTCGGTTTACTCATAGGCCTGCTGATAGCAGGAAGTCATCAAGTATTTGCCAAACGTGACAATGCTGTATTGGATTTACCGCTATCGGATATTCGCTTATTTACCGATATCTACGCACGCATCAAAAAAGATTATGTCGAAGAAGTGGGTGATCAGGCACTCTTAGAAGGTGCTATCCGCGGCATGCTAAGTAGTCTAGACCCACATTCTTCATACTTGAGCCAGGAAGAATTTAAAGAGCTACAAATAGGTACTACTGGCGAATTTGGTGGTTTAGGAATTGAAGTCGGTATGGAAAATGGCTTTGTACGCGTTATCTCGCCAATTGAAGATACGCCTGCTGATAAAGCCGGTGTTGAAGCCGGTGACATAATTATTAAGCTAGACGAAACCCAGGTTAAAGGTTTAACGCTTAATGAAGCCGTAAAGTTAATGCGCGGAAAGCGTGGCTCAAAAATACTATTAACCATAGTACGCGAAGGTGAAGCAAAGCCATTAGAAATCTTTGTGACACGTGATGTGATTCGAGTCAAAAGTGTCCGCAGTCGTATCTTGGAACCAGGCTATGGCTATATTCGTATCTCAAGTTTCCAGTCTAAAACCACGCGAAATGTAATAGCGGCAGTCGAAAAGTTATTAGATAAAGCAGATCAAAACCTGCATGGGCTTGTATTAGATTTGCGTAACAATCCAGGTGGAGTATTAACCGGTGCGGTAGGTGTTTCTGATATTTTCCTTGAAGATGGCGAGTTAATTGTTTTCACAAAGGGTCGGGTAGAAGATGCAGAATTAAACTATAGCGCAAGTACTAATGATTCGGTCAATGGTATTCCAATTATTGTACTGATGAATGAAGGATCGGCTTCTGCATCTGAGATTGTTGCTGGTGCGCTGCAAGATCATAAACGTGCAATTATCATGGGGCAGAAGTCTTTTGGTAAAGGTTCGGTGCAGACCATATTGCCACTGAAAGAAGATGCTGCTCTGAAATTAACCACTGCTCGTTACTACACGCCATCAGGCAAGTCGATTCAGGGTGAAGGTATAGATCCAGATATTCTGGTTGAAGAAATTCATGGTGGTGAAGGTGATGAAAATAAGAGATTTGAATTTGTGCGAGAAGCGGATCTAGAAGGTCATTTAGAAAATAATCAAGAAAAAGCTAAAGATAAAGCACAAAAAGAAATAAAACATATTACAATCGCGGTAGACAGTGAGGAAGATGCCGTGCTGAATGAAGCGCTGAGCATTCTTAAGGACTTAGCTAAAGACAAAGACTCTGCGAGTGCATAAACGTTTTAGTTTAAAACAAGAAAAACAAACAATATCAATAATAGACCGCCTCTTTATTGGGGCGGTCTTACTATTATCTATTGCCAGCATAAGTGCTGAGGAGTCATTAATTGCGCATGAAACTTATAAAGTCGCGATTATCATTGATGATTTAGGCAACAGTCTTAAACAGGGGCAGAAATTGATAGACCTGCCTTACCAGTTAACTTATTCATTTCTTCCAAATCGGCCCCATTCAGAACGCTTAGCGAAAAGAGCCGCCTCTTTTGGCAAAGAAGTTATGGTGCATTTACCCATGCAATCTTCTGGAAGGTTAGATCTAGGTTATGGCGCGCTTACCATCGAGCTTACACAAAAAGAGTTCCAGGAGTCGGTGCAGCTCAGTATTAATTCTGTGCCACATGCACGCGGTGTGAATAATCACATGGGTAGTCTGTTAACTCAGCACCCTGGGCATATGTCATGGTTGATGCAAGTCTTATCAAACAGGGAAGACAACCTTTACTTTGTCGATAGTAAAACCACAGCATTAACTGTAGCCAGTCAAATTGCCAAAGAACATTATGTCCCCAACATCTCAAGGGATGTATTCATTGATAACAGCAAGAGTGAAGAAGATATTAAACGTCAGTTAAAATATTTAAAGAAAATTACTATGCGTAAAGGCTTTGCAGTAGCGATTGGCCACCCTTATCCATCAACTATTAGATTACTAAGCGATTATCTGCCGACATTGTTAGAGCACAATATTGAGGTGGTACCAGTCACTCAGCTGATTGAATTACGAACGCATCAACAACAATGGCCAAAGCTGACCTCTGTTTCTCATCAAGAATAAATCACTAATACCAACGATTTAGCGCAGAAATCTGCCAACCAAAGTAAAGTAAATTAATATTCCATAGTTTGGTTGCGGTTTATTCAATATTATAAAATTACTAAAAACTCACAATTATCCATAATGATGAATTACGCAGTTAAAGTAATTCATTCAAATTGGTGCGAACAGTATTACGCAAATTAGGTCTTTTCAGTTTCGTACATTCCTCTATACTTTAAAAAATCTACACAACACTAGTTGTTTACGAATAGACACTGTATTACATAGATGAATTCAATCGCTTTGAAGCATAAGTACTTAAACGGCTTTACTATAGTAGAGCTAATGCTTTCACTGGCTGTTGCAGCAGTGATTCTCACCATTGGCGTCCCATCTTTTCAAGGTCTGATAGAGAGAAACCAGCTTACTAGTGGCATTAATCAAATTATCTCATCAATGTCTCTTGCTAGAAGTGAAGCAATTAAGAGAAATCAGCGTGTTTCAATATGCCCCAGTAGTGATGGCGCAACCTGCTTAGGTAACCAATATGAAAATGGCTGGATAGTGTTTGTTGATAGAAACTCAAATGGTAGTCGACAGGCAGCAGATGAGGAATTGATATGGGTAAGTGGGTCATTACCGTCCAATATGACATTGAGAGGCACCGCAGGATGCTGCGAAAACAATATCCCTTATCTAGCCTCAGGCCAACTTAATGCAATATCTGGCAGCATGCATCTATGTAAAGAAAACAATGCAGATAAATCAAGAAAAATAGCAATTAACTCCCTAGGTAGAGCGCGTTTTGATAAGGCGGGTTCAGAAAATTGTGCAATATGACGAACAATAAAAAAGTTACTCAAGGGTTTAGCTTAATAGAAGTTTTGATTGCGCTAATAGTCCTCTCTGTTGGCTTGCTTGGTTTAGCTAATCTTCAAGGTCAAAGTATATCCAGTAGCTATAACGCACATTTGCGAACACAAGCGACTTCTCTTGCACGTAATGTGATTGATCGTATGCGAGCCAATCGAACCTTAGCAGCAGAAACAGAAAGCTATCAAACTGATTTTGAAACGCCCCCAGAAGATGGACTTGATTGCAGTAGCAATAATTGTGATGCAGCAGATATAGCTAAATATGATTTGAAAGAATGGAAATGTAATCTAGGCATGTACTCTGATGAACCAATTTGTGCAGGATTGGTGTCGCAGGTTACGTTACCTAATGGTGAAGGACAGATTGAATCTGAAGATGCCACTGGCCAAACTAAAGTTACTGTACGTTGGACAGATACAGCTGGTGCTGAACATCGTGTTGTTATGTTTACAAGTATATAGAAATGAAAAATAAACAATTAGGTTTTACCATCGTTGAGCTAATGGTAGGACTATTATTAAGTCTTTTACTAGTTGGCGGTGTGTTGCAAGTTTACTTTGGTACGAAAGCTACATATAGAATTACTGAAGGTCTATCTAGGCTACAGGAGAACACTAGATTTTCTGTAGATATGTTGGCACGCGATATTCGCATGGCAGGTTATGTTCCTTGCAGTCAGCCACAGAATACCGATAGCGTGGTGAATGCGGGTGTCAATGATTGGTGGGCGCAGGTATTTGATAACCGACTTAGAGGGTTCGAGTCCGAAGCAAGCACATTCCCTGCTGATATAGATTCCGCACCAGGTACAGATGCAATTCTAATACTGCGTGGAGGTGAGAGAGTCGCGGGAGTGAATTTCTACGATAGTGCAAACAACCAATTTGTTATGCAGCGCAATCTGAACCAGGATTGGTTAGCAGGTAATAAGCTCAATGGTAGTTTAATGATTGCATGTGATGCAACTAATGCAACCCTATTTCAAGCTAGCACTGTCAATACGAATACTATTCAAGTCGCGTCAGCAGGTAGTAGCCCAGGGAACTCAGAAGCAACTATTTATGCTTACGGAAATGATTCACAACTGACTAATTATAAGGCAGTCATATATTACATCGCGGAATCTGTGTCCGGTGATGGTTTGTCTTTGTTTCGAAAATATTTGAATGTCGCCAATGAAAATAGTCAAGTTTCAAACCGAGAAGAATTGGTTGAAGACGTTGAAAATATGCAGTTGTTGTATGGCATTGATTCAAGTACTGATTCATTTGCAAATCAATATATAAAAGCGAATCAAGTCGCTGATTGGGCTGACGTAGTTAGCGTAAAGATTGGTTTGCTTATGGCTAGTGAAGATGGCCTGCGGGGGTCGGGAGGAGACGACACTGAAACCTATGTTGTAGCAAATACGAGTATAGGTGTTACTGGCGATGTTACTCACCCACAGGACCAACGTAAAAGATATGTGTCAGAGATGACTGTCAGCGTAAGAAATATTTAATTCTTAAGATTTATATTAAATGATAAGAAAATCTAAACAAAAGGGCATGGTGTTAATTATAGGGTTGATTATGCTTACTGTGCTGACGCTATTAGTTGTATCCAGTATGCAGTCATCAAGTTTGCAAACATTAATGTCTAATAATATGCAGGATAAAACAACCGCATTTGAAGCAGCAGAGTCTGCCATACGTGCAGCAGAATCCTTTCTAGAGAATGGCGGTGCTTTAAATCTTGGTGTGTTTGATGATGACGAGAGTGATGGGTTATTAAGTAATTTGTATGATGAAGCATGGAATGCAGTTGAGATAGATTGGGATACAGACTCAGTGGAAGTTAATTCGGTTGTTGTCTTAGACCCAGATGAGCCAGACACGATAGGTGGCGTACAATCTAATCCACGATATATTATCCAACATTTTGGTGAAGTAAATCCCGAGGCCAGATTAAATGTGGATAATTCTTATAACGCTAATGCTGAGGATGCCTTGATAGAAATGTTTAAGATCACCGCGCGTGGTACGGGTGGATCGGATAATACGGTAGTATTTCTAGAGGCAATGTACGGTGTCTCAAATTAAACAATATAAGCATTATCAACCTAAGTTTATGAAGAGTCTGAGTGCTGTTATATCCGCATTGTTTGTTGTAAGTACAGTGCATGCACTAGAGCCAATATTAGATATTTCACAAACCCCATTAGAATTGACACCAACTGTTGCGCCAAATGTCATGATCCTTTTAGATGATTCGGGCAGTATGGATTTTGAAGTGATGACAGCAGACGCATTAAGTTCGGGTTTGTTTTTTGGCCCAAATCCAGATGGAAGTAACTTTGGATCAATGGAACCTGAATTGGAGATTACGCAAAGAACAGGCTGTGAATTAAAAGCAGCGGCATTTGGTGGCTATGCCTACGGAATTTTCTCTAGCGAGAATTTATATCAAGGTAATGTTAGTCAAGACGATGAGTCTATTAACCTCTGTCAAGTTGCAGATGCTAGGGCGTGGAGATTTCGCTGCCCTACGTTTAACACACTTTATTATAATCCTAATGTTGATTACAAACCTTGGGTGGGCTTTCGTGATGATGGCAATGAATTTGTAAATGTGTCACCTGAGGCTGCGCCATTAAATCCATATCTAGGAAATTCACCAACGATTAATTTACTGTCTCCAGCTGCTGCAACCGGCATTGATGCATTTCGACTCTATAGCTGTGGAAGAGATGAAAACGGCAATTTTGAAAATTTATCTGATCAAATAGAAGGCGGAACCCTTGATGACGGAATTCCAATTGTTGATATGGATAATTTCGCCAACTGGTTTACTTATCACCGTAGTCGCCATTTGCGAGCCAAATCATTATTAGGCGAATACGTGGCTAGTGAAAGTGGTACGCGAATCGGTTTAGTTAATTTCAGAGGTAATGATAATCTTCCCGTCGAAGAGATGAACGCTAGTATCATCGATGATGGTGCTAAGCGAACATTGCTAGATGCACTTTATAGTACTGTTCCCAACTTGTTATCAAGCTTGGTCAATCCAGCTGAAGATTCCCCATTAGCAGATCGATATCAACAAACAAGAAATTATTTGGCCTGTGAGAATAATGATGTATTTCCAAATAATATAGAATGTCCCGCGGAAGATGCACCGGCGGGAACGTGCCAGGCAAACAAT
Source organism: Gammaproteobacteria bacterium (assembly GCA_045105615.1). Classification (GTDB taxonomy): domain Bacteria; phylum Pseudomonadota; class Gammaproteobacteria; order UBA4575; family UBA4575; genus UBA1858. Next base: position 25,088 of record JBGCDS010000026.1, on the reverse strand, counting down.
ATCATTGTTGCTACTGATGGATTTTATGATCGTATCACTGGCATCGCCAACAACGATATAGAAGGTTCGGGGCCACCAGTAACTTTACAGTTAAGAAACGGACCATTTGATGGTGGTGATTTTAGGGATGAGTTTGCAAATACCATCGCAGATATAGCGATCAGTTTTTATGAGAATGATTTACAACCTACTTTGCCAAATGAAGTAGTTCCAGAAACTGCCGAGGTTAATATTTCAGATCTGGATGAAGGTGACCGCTTACATCAACATATTAAAACACACATTGTCACTATCCAGCCCTCATTAGCACCTGAGGTTAATGTAGAGATCGAGATTCCACCCTGGGAGAATGATCCAGCAACTAACGATCTTGGCCTGTTAGAAAATCTGGTTCATGCTGCCTTTAATGCGCGTGGACAATATATAGATATAGTAAATACTTCTAATGACTTGAGTGCCGTAGTACAAGATTTAGTGCGGACGATTACAAGCGGTGTAGGATCAACCACGCCTGTTGCGATTAACACACAAGCAACGAGTGCAAATGTCGTTTTGTATAGGACCTTCTTTGATTCATTTAGTAATTCAGGTGACTTGGTTGCTCAAGAGATCATTATTAATGACGATGGATCATTGAATATAGATTCTGATGACACACCCGAGTTTCTATGGAGTGCTGCAGAGCAGCTTGACCGACTGATAGAAGATGATGGTTCAAATAATGCTCAAAGAAATATTATCACTTATTCGAATCAGGCTAACGATGGAATCGAGTTTGATTTTGATCAACTAGATCCATCTCAACAAGAGTTGTTAAGTGATCCTCGACCATTCCCAGAAGTGAATTTAGGCGAGGATCGTTTAATTTATTTGCGTGGTGGACTTGTTGAGAGAGAAGGGACTAGTTTTGAAAATAATGAATTCAGGATTCGTCCAGAAACTGATAGTACAATAGGGACAAATGCGGAAGGCAATCAGGTGGTTCATAACGCTAAGCTTGGAACAATTGCAAATGCTGCCCCAATATTTGTTGGACAACCACAGGCAGTAGGAAGATTTGGTGGTGCATGGCCAAGTGACGAAGGACAGACTTATTTTGATTTTCAAACAAGCCAAGCTGGTCGTGATGCGTCAATATTAGTCGCAGCAAATGATGGTATGTTCCATGTGTTTAATGCAGAGACTGGCAATGAACGTTACGCCTATATTCCTAGCTTTGTATTTGAAAACTTATCCCAATTAACACTTCCGGAATATCAGCATCAGTTTTTTGTAGACTCTACACCTAGCGTAGAAGATGCTTATATAAGAGCAACGCCAGGTGGCTCATTATCATGGAATACTATTGTCGTAGGTGGTCTAGGTGCTGGTGGGCGTGGATTTTATGCACTTAACGTCACAGATGATGCCCCGGAAGATATCCCCTCTGATCAGGTGCTGTGGGAATTTGGCCCAGAAGATGATCCAGATGCAAATGCTGATGGCTCAATCAGTGATCTCGGTTTTTCATTCGGGCGCCCTTTAATTGCAATGAGTAATGCAAATGATGGGGATGAGCAAAGATGGATAGCCATATTTGGTAATGGTTATAACAGCACTAGCCCAGATGGAGAAGCAGTCATATATGCATTGTTTATTGATCGAGGCATAGACGGTAGCTGGGAACAGAATGGAGACTTAGTAAAAATAAATACGGGCATTGAAGGCATAGATAGACCAAATGGAATTGCTGATGTAAGAGGAATAGATACAGATGGCAATGGGACAGTTGACCGCCTTTATGCAGGAGATCTAGAGGGTAATCTGCATGTTGTAAATATATCAAGTTCAACACCTAATGATTGGGCCTTAAACAGCAATAGATTTATATTGCTCAAAGCAACTGGTCCAGATGGTAATAAACAGCCAATAACCACACGGCCGATAGCAGTCAACAATGAAAGTGGTGATGGTGTAATTGTTATCGTTGCAACTGGCAGTTACTTTGCAACAAGTGATGCAATAGATACTAATATCCAATCTATCTATGGTGTAGAGGATAGTACTGCAGAAAATGATGCAGTAGGTACTAGAGTGCAAATTAATAATTTAACCAAGCAAGAGTTGGAAAATAATTTATTTGTAGATGAGGCTTTAGGGATTTCACTGGATGTTAGAACGGTTAGCGCGAATCTACCCGAAGTAGGAGATCAAGGTTGGTTTATTGATTTTGATGTCGAAAATATAAATGGTTCAGGAATAGAGTTTCCTGGAGAGAAAGCTGTGAGAGAACTGCAACTCAGAAATGATATATTATTTGTAAATACATTAATTCCACAGGAGTTAAGTTGCAATCCAGCGCCTGGGGGATTCTCGTTAGCTCTAGATCCGCAGGATGGCACAGCAGGAGATCAAGTAATATTTGATATTAATGCAGATAATGTATTTGATGATCAAGATAATATTTCCACACTAGGCGCTGCCGGCATAATTGTAGGAACACGCTTTGATTCAACCCCCTCAGATTCCACTTTCTTTGGAGACTACCGAATCACACAGTTATCTAATACTGATATTGTCTCTTTTCAGACGAATCCGGAGCAGTCAGACCTAGTGGGTAGACAAGCTTGGCGTGAGGTGGAATTCTAATGTTTAGAATGTCAGTCATTTTATTCTTCACTGGGTGTATAGCTATTGCATCTGCAGACCCCTGTGATTTAACAGAGAGTAACTTTCCAGTCAGCGCCTGTAGTTTTAGTAATCCACTATCAAATATTACTGTGGAAGCATTAAAATTTGGCAGAATTGATGAAGTTTCAGAATCAGGCGAAGCAATATTTCTAGGTCCTAATCGCTATGAGGTAATCCCTCAAGAAACAATTATTTTAGATGCAGGTAATACGGCATCATGTAACTTTAATGAAAGCGAATTAAGTGATTCTGAGATAGGCCAGGATATTGCGTTCACTATAGATAGCGATGATGTACGTAAAATTACAAGGCTGTGGTTATTACGTTGTGAAAATTATCAACCTAGATAAATTGAAGATATCATCAACATACCAACAGGGTATTACGTTGGTTGAATTGATGATTGTTGTCGCATTAGTAGCAATTATTGCCAGCATTGCTTATCCCTCTTATATTAGCCATACAGATAAAGCACGGAATACTGAAGCTCAAATAAGACTGTTAGAAGTTATGCAACAGCAAAGAGTATTTTTTACAAATAACAGTCGCTTCACCGATGATTTGATTGATGATTTAGATAATATTGAAGCTGATGGAGAAGCCGGTGCTGTAGCTTCAGAAAATGGAAGCTATCTTATATCAGCAGCACCATGTGAAGGTGAAGACGAAATCTCTGATTGCGTATTGTTAACGGCAACACCGACATTTGTATCAGCTGGAGCCCCAGCACTTACCTATAATTCAAGAAACCAAAAAGGTCCGCTGGGACACTGGTAAATAGATTATGGTTTATTACGAAGTTCTTTCGGTACAGCGAAAGTTATATTCTCTTCAACGCCATCTATTTCAACTACACTCGCCTTGGTTGAAGATGTAAGTTTGCCGATTACTTGCTTGACTAATATTTCTGGTGCAGATGCACCGGCAGTTACGCCTATATTGATTTTGTTCTTGAGCCAGGAATTGGAAATTTGATCAGCATCATCGATTAGATAGGATTCAATACCATTTTTCTCAGCAATTTCTCGTAATCGGTTTGAATTGGAACTTGTTACAGAACCAATTACTAATAATAGATCACAGTCGTGAACTAACTTTTTAACCGCATCTTGACGGTTTTGAGTGGCATAACAGATATCATCACGTTTTGGTGACTGGATACTAGGGAAACGTGTTTGTAGTCGTTGAATAATTTCCTTAGTGTCGTCGACTGATAAAGTAGTTTGGGTGACATAAGATATTTCATCAGGGTTTTCTACGTTAACCTTGTCGACATCTTCGGGTGATTCCACAAGGAAAATCTTGCCACCATGCTCGCCTGTGCATTGACCCATTGTGCCTTCAACTTCGGGGTGCCCTTTGTGCCCTATTAATATGGTATCGCGGCCATTTTTGCAGTTGCGTACCACTTCTATGTGAACTTTGGTTACTAGAGGACAGGTTGCATCAAATACAGTTAATTTACGTCTATCAGCTTCGCTACGAACAGCTTTAGAAACACCATGTGCACTGAAAATGACAGTAGATTGATCGGGTACTTCATCTAACTCTTCTACAAATACGGCTCCTTTTTCTCTTAGCGACTCCACTACGAAACGATTATGAACCACTTCATGTCGTACATAGATAGGTGAACCGAATTGTTCTAAAGCACGTTCGACAATTTCAATAGCTCTATCAACACCGGCACAGAAGCCTCTTGGGTTGGCGAGCTTAATTTGTATGGGTGTCATTGGTGGAATCGTCTTTAAAAATTTGAATAATCATTAAACAAGCGCCTAGTGTAATTAAAATATCTGCGATATTAAATGTAGGCCAGTGACATCCACTATTAGGCAGATAGAAGAAAAAATAAATACATTCGTCAGCACTATAATAAAAGTCTATGAAATCTGTGACTTTTCCATAAATAGCTCGATCAATTAAGTTACCCAACGCGCCACTTAATATAAAGCTAAGGCTAACACCTAGCAATATTTCTGAACTTGGAAGTTTACGTAACCAGTTAAAAATATATACAGAGACAGCTGTAGCTAATGCAACAAAAAACCAACGTTGCCAACCACCCGCTTCGCTTAAAAAACTAAATGCAGCACCCTCGTTGTAAACAAGCATCCAGTTGAACATTGGCATAGCAGGGACCGGCTGCGCAAATTCAAGAGCTGATTCAGCAAAGCGTTTTGTAACCTGGTCGATGATAGTTAAAACGATAACTAGTATGGTCGTCCACTTACGCATATTGTCTAACTTCACCACTACCATCTACATTATCAATGCAGCGCATGCATAGTTCAGGATGTTCTTTATGACTTCCAACATCTTTACGTAGATGCCAACAACGCACACATTTTTCGTTGGTTGATTTTTCTATGCCTATCTTGATCTTCTCGCCATTGGATAGAGTAGATTCTTGGAGGTCTGAGGCACCATCAGCTAATGGCTTTAATGTGGCAGAGGATGTGATCAATACAAAACGCAATTCGTCTTTAAGCAAAGATAAAGCTATATTGGTTTCACCGGCACAATAAATTATCACATCAGCATCTAAGCCAGAACCTATAATTCCTTTTTCTCTATATTCTTCTAAAGTCTTTAGAGCTAACTGTCGAACATCGAATATCAAATCCCAAGTGTCAACATTTAGAGCATCATCGTTATCAAGTTTGGCTAGGTCTTCATACCAAGTTTTAGTAAAGATTGTGGTTTCTTGGTTGTCAGGGATATGTGAGAAAGCTTCTTCAGCTGTGAAATTCAATATCGGTGCTAATAAGCGTAATAAAGACTGTGCAATATGATAGGTAGCGGTCTGTGCTGATTTCCGAGCGAGACTATCTGCTTGTGTTGTATAGACTCGATCTTTAATAATGTCTAAATACAGGCTGCCTAAATCTAAACTGCAGAAATTATGAAGCGCTTGGTAGAGCTGATGAAATTCATATTTTTCATAATGCTCAATTGCTTGTTTCTGTAGGACCGCAGTTTTATTCACAGCCCATCGATCAAGTGCGATCATCTCATTAGCAGCGACTATATCTTTGCTGGGGTCGAAGCCATGTAAATTTGAAAGCAGGTAGCGCACTGTGTTGCGCATTCTTCTATAAGAATCAGCAGTACGTTTGAGGATCTCATCAGATACATTCATTTCACTGCTAAAGTCACTAGAGGCCACCCATAAACGTAGAATATCTGCACCTAAAGACTTAAATATTTTTTGAGGTGCGACAACATTGCCTAATGACTTAGACATTTTTCGACCACTCGCATCAACAGTAAAGCCGTGCGTAAGTACTGTTTTGTAAGGCGCACAGTCATTGATAGCGACACTAGTCTTTAACGAAGACTGAAACCAACCACGATGTTGGTCAGAGCCTTCTAGATATAAATCCGCTGGGAAGTTAAGCTGCGATTGGCGTTGTACAACTGATTCATGTGTAACACCTGAATCAAACCAAACATCCAGGGTATCAGTGACCTTGGTGTAAATTTTTGACTCAGGCCCAAGCAATTCAGCAGGTTCTAAATCAAACCAAGCTTGGATGCCTTCTTTTTCAATTCGCAGTGCAATTTTCTCCATAAGAGCAACAGTATCTGGGTGTAACTCTTGTGTCTCAGAATGCACGAATAATGTAATAGGTACGCCCCAAGTGCGTTGTCTAGAAACGCACCAATCCGGACTATTACCAAGCATGCTAATAATTCTTGCCTTGCCCCAATCTGGTAACCACTCAACGTTCTCAACTTCTTCCAATGAACGTTGAAGTAAGTTGTTTTTGTTCATACTGATGAACCACTGTGGTGTTGCTCTAAATATCAATGGAGTCTTAGTGCGCCAGCAATGAGGAAAGCTATGAGTAATTTGGTGCTGATGAACCAGCTTAGAATTTTCTTCTAGTTTTTCAATGACGGGTTTGTCCACTTTATGCACATGCTGGCCAGCAAATAACTCTACACTCTCGCGATAGACGCCATTATCGTTAACTATATTGATAGTGCCTAACTGATATTTTTTGCCCACGACGAAATCGTCTGCACCATGGTCTGGTGCTGTGTGCACAGCACCTGTTCCAGCTTCAGTAGTGACATGTTCGCCTAAAATGATAGGTACTTGTTTATCATAGAAAGGATGTTGCAGCTGTGTGTGTTCAAGGTCCTGTCCGATGCAGGTGCCTATGATTTTATGATTATCAATTGCATAGCGTTCTAAACAAGACGCTATTAAATCTGAGGCCAATAACAGATATTCACTTGACCCATCTCGAGTAACTTCTAGTAATGAGTATTCAAATTCAGGATGTAAGCTGACAGCTTGGTTGGCTGGTAATGTCCAAGGTGTCGTCGTCCAAATCACAACGTGTGCGGTAATGTTCTCAGCAGCACTAGCAAATAATTTCTTGAAAGCAGCTTGATCTGCAGGTGTGAATTTAACGTCGATGGCATAGGAAGTTTTATCTTTATATTCAACTTCTGCTTCTGCTAATGCTGAACCACTGGCGACACTCCAGTAAACTGGTTTAAAGCCTTTTTCTAGATGTCCATTAGCGATCACTTTACCAAGTGAGCGTACAATATCTGCTTCAACCTGGAAGTTCATTGTTAGGTATGGATTTTCCCAATCAGCAAATACGCCTAAACGAATAAAGTCTTCGCGTTGGCGATCTACCTGTTTCTGTGCGTACTCACGACAAGCCTGGCGAAAGTCTTTTTCAGATATTTTATGGCCAGGCTTACCTTTTTTCTTTTCCACCATGACTTCAATAGGTAATCCGTGGCAATCCCAGCCAGGAATAAAAGGCACATCATAACCACTCAAAGTTTTACTTTTAACAATAATATCTTTGAGAATTTTATTCACCGCATGACCAATATGAATGTCTCCATTCGCGTAGGGAGGACCATCATGAAGAATGAATTTCTTTTTGCGATCAGCACAGGCTTCACGAATATGTTGATAAATATCTAACTCTTGCCAGCGCTTTAACATTTCTGGTTCGCGTTGAGCTAGGTTTCCTTTCATAGGAAAACTGGTCTTTGGCAAGTTTAAAGTGTGTTTGTAATCCTGACTCACTGAGTGTTACGTCCTTTGACTAAAGTAGTGTTGTGCCTTTGTAACATCAATAGTTATCTGATGTTTCAGTGCTTCAAATGATGGAAATTTTATTTCATCCCTTAACTTAGTATGAAATTGAACATCCAATCTTTTGCCATATAAATTTTCTTGGCAATTAAACAAATGTACTTCTAACTGTAATCGTTGACCATTGACGGTGGGCCTGTTGCCTACATTGGCAACACCTTGCCACTTACTATGGTACTGACTTGCACTGACAGCAAAGACTCCCTTGATCGGCGAGACTTTTCGCCTAATCAAAATATTCGCCGTAGGAAAACCAATGGTACGACCTTTTTTATCACCATGAAAAACATAACCAGACATGCTAAATGGGCGACCAAGTAATGTCGCTGCATTCTCAAACTCGCCCTTGTCTAATTTTTCTCTTATCAACGTGCTGCTGACGCGACTGTGCTCATGCAATATAGTGCTCTGATCTTCCACTTCAAAGCCGAGCGATGTACCCATATCACGGAGTAAATCGATATCACCACTGCGTTGATGCCCAAACTTAAAATCATCTCCTACGACTAAGTTTTTGACCTGTAGCGAATCGTGCAAGATCTTCTGCACAAAGTCCACTGCTGACATACTAGCTAAGGCTTTATTGAAATGGAGACAGGCAAAGTAGTCGAATCCAAATTGATCGGCTAATTCAATTTTTTTACGTATTTGGTAGATGCGAGCAGGGGCCTTTGCTCCAGCAAAAAATTCTTTGGGTGATGGCTCAAAGCTGATTAATACTGATTTCGCTTTTTGTTGTGCTGATTTGCTAATGACAAAATTAATAATCTCCTGGTGACCCAGATGGAAACCATCAAAGTTGCCAATCGTGGCGATGGTTGGTTGATCAACTCTTGCAAGTTCGTTGCTGCCGCGAAGTAAAATCATATCGATTAACGCGATTGCAGGCGGAACTGGCTTGGACGTAAACCAAGTAGTATCAGTAGGCCAGAATAAATAGAGATGCCGATAATAATTAGCCCGGTTAGCGAGGTAAACCGAGTAATGCTATTCCAGTTAGACCAAACCTCAGGCCCAGGATTAATCAGCCATAAACACAGTAGCATTATCAAGGAACTACAAAATACCTTTAAGCCTAACGACAGTCTTTCCGAGTTTGCTTGTAGCGCTTGGGTTCGCCTTAAAAGGATAAATAATAGGCTGGCATTGATGTAAGCAGATAGCGATGTCGCAAGTGCAAGGCCAGCGTGCGCACCAGGTGTTTTTATGTCAGGCAATGACCATATAAACAATAGATTAAGTGCAATATTAATAATTATCACAAAAGCTCCAATTTTTACGGGAGTTTTCGTGTCTTGGCGCGAGTAAAATCCTGGGGCCAACACCTTGATAAAAATAAATGCAGGTAACCCAAGTGAGTAGGCCATTAAGCTGAGTGTTGCCATCTGAGTGTCAAATACACTGAATTCTCGGTATTGCACTAGTGTGGAAAGTATTGGCCCTGATAAAACTACAAGACCTAGCATCGCGGGAATGGAGATTAGTAAAGATATTTTTAGTGCCCACTGAATGGTTTGGTCAAATGCCTGATGTTGATTAGATACATGTTGTTTCGACAACATCGGCAAGATAACAGTTGCAGTGGCAATTCCAAATAAAGCAAGAGGCAGCTCAACAAATCGATCGGATATGTATAACCAGCTAATACTGCCTGCAAGCAGATATGAGGCAATAATAGTGTTGATAAGTAAATTGATTTGCACTATCGAGCTACCGAAGATTGCTGGCAGCATTAATTTGAGAATTCTATCGACACCCTGTTTAGCACCCGATAATTTGGGTAACGGTAATGAGTGAGCTTTGATTAGAAAAGGTATTTGGAATAACAGCTGAACGACGCCTGCAATGAAAACTCCCCAAGCTAATGCGCTGACTGGGTTTGCCATATGAGGAGATAATAATACGGCAGCCCCAATTAATGAAAGGTTGAGAAATACGGGCGTTAGTGCCGGCACCGCAAACTTTTGGCGAATATTTAAAATACTGCCAGAAAGGGCTGTCAGCGAAATAAACAATGCATAAGGAAAAGTGATCTTAAGCATGTCGCTAGCCAGTAGCTCTTGCGTAGGATCATCAAACCCAGGTGCGAATATATGTATCAACCAGGGTGAACATAAAATACCAAGTGCTGTGATAACCAATAAAATAACCGATAACAAGCCAGTAACATGATCGATTAAGCGTTTAAAATCATTTTCACTTTTATGTAAGTGAGCCGTCATTACTGGCACGAAAGCCTGTGAAAAAGCACCTTCTGCAAATAAGCGTCTAAGAAAGTTTGGGATGCGGAACGCCACGAAAAAGGCATCAGTGCCTGCATTAGCGCCGAACACGATAAATATGATGGCATCACGAGCATAGCCAAATATGCGAGAGACTAGGGTAGCGCCACCAACGACTAAGGTGGATTTAACAGGCTTCTTGCTCACGTGGTGTTAAATAGAGGATATTTGATTGATTTGTAAAGAAAAACTCTAACCTATTAACGCCGAATTTGCATCACTGTTGCCAAGATGATTTGCTACATGTCTATTTCAGCTTGGCTAAATAGACAATTATCCCGTATTGGCACCAATTGGTGATGGTTTAGACGGGTATTTTGTTGACATTTTACAGCGAAAAACGCATAGTTCGACGCCCTAAAACACAATGCTTAGATTCAAGAGGACAGATTTTGGCAAATATAGCTTCAGCACGTAAAAGAGCACGCACTTCAGAGAAATCTCGACAGGCAAATGTCGCGATGAGATCAAAGCTTCGCACATTTATTAAAAATGTGGTTAAAGCGATTGATGATGGCAACAAAGAAGAAGCTCAAAAGTTATATACAGCGTCTGTGCCTGTAATCGATTCATCTGCTCGTAAAGGTATCATTCATACCAATAAAGCAGCGAGACATAAGCAACGTTTGAATTCGCGCATCCGCGCAATGTAATTTAGTCTGTAAAGGAAGATGCTTTAATGCACTTCTCGCTTACAGAACGGCTAAATTATCTCGATTGATTAACTCTGGTTCATCGATATAGCCTAAGATAGGTTCTATCTCAGCTGTCGATTTGCCGAGAATCTTGTTGGTTTCATCGGCACTATAATTTATCAACCCACGCGCAATCTCATTGCCTTGATCATCGGTACAGGCGACTAAATCGCCCCGTTTAAACACGCCTTTTACAGACGTAACACCAATCGGTAATAAGCTGGCTCCGCCAGATCTAATAACATTACTAGCACCTGTATCTAATTGAATACTACCCACGACTTTCAGCTGATTTGCTATCCACTGTTTGCGCGCGGTTAATGGTTCAATCGCAGGTTGAATAGTTGTACCGGTATAGCTGCCGGCAGCGACGGAAAGTAGAACATCTGTTTGTTTACCAGACAATATAATCGTCGATGTGCCAGAGCGCTCGGCTCTTCTCGCCGCAGATACTTTTGTGAGCATGCCGCCACGTCCTAGCGAATGGTGAGATGGACCAGCAACAATGTCCAAAATCCTATCATTTGTAGAACAAGATTCGATCAATTTCGCGTCTTTGAATTCATTAGGATTCTTATCAAAAATACCTGCCTGGTCAGTGAGGATAATTAATTGGTCTGCACTGATTAAGTTAGCAACAAGGGCAGCAAGGTTGTCGTTATCACCGAAACGGATTTCATCGGTTGCCACGGTGTCATTTTCATTTACTACAGGAATGACACCCAATTCTAATAAAGTCGTTAATGTTGAACGTGCGTTGATATAACGCTGTCGATCACGTAAATCTTCATGGGTAAGCAAGACCTGAGCACTGTGTAAGTCATGTTCTTGTAGATACTTTTCATAGGCTTGCACTAAGCCCATCTGGCCAATCGCAGCAGCAGCCTGTAGTTCGTGTAAAGTGCGTGGGCGTTGTGTCCAGCCTAGTCTTGCCATGCCTTCGGCAACAGCACCTGAGGAAACCAAGATAAGCTCATAGCCCTGTTTACGTAGCTCTGCGAATTCGCGCATCCAGGCCTTAATGGCGCTTAAGTTTAGACCCTGACCATCATTGGTGATGAGCGAACTGCCAATTTTTACTACCCAACGTTTAGATTGCTGAGTCGACGTGTTGTCATTGTTCATGTTCGTTTTCTTGCTCGACTAGGTACCCAAGAATATCCTTACATAATTGATCCAAGCCTACCCTAGAAACAGTAGAAATGGCATAAACAGGTCCCTGCCAACTAATCTTCTCGCATACCTGTTCAATCATTTGTTGTTGCTCTTCTTCTAGTAAGAGGTCAACTTTGTTAAATACTAGCCAGCGATGTTTATTCGACACCGCTTCGCTGTATTCTTGTAGCTCTTTTTCTATCGTATGGTACTGAGAAATAGCGTCCTCACCCTCTCCTCGTTCTGATAAATCAATCATATGTACTAATACGCGGCATCTAGAAAGGTGTTTCAAAAACTGGATGCCTAAACCATGCCCCTGAGCTGCTCCCTCGATTAAGCCAGGTAAATCAGCCATGACAAAACTTTGTAACGGACCCACTCTAACGACGCCCAAATTAGGGTGCAAAGTGGTAAATGGATAATCTGCAATTTTAGGCCGAGCTTCCGATACCGCTGAAATTAACGATGACTTGCCGACACTAGGCAACCCTAACAAACCAACATCAGCGAGTAGTTTTAACTCTAAACGTAAATCACGAATGTCACCTTCAGAGCCATTAGTAGTTTTACGCGGTGCGCGATTAGTAGAACTTTTAAAACGTTGATTGCCTAAGCCGTGAAAGCCGCCATTGGCAACTAGTAATGTCTGACCTTCGGTGGTTAGATCGCCAATGCACTCATCAGTGTTGTCATCATAGACTTCTGTGCCGACTGGAACATCAATGTATAAATCTTCACCAGATCTGCCAGTGCAGTTGCTACCACCACCATTTGCGCCGGCTTTAGCCTTGAAGCTACGTGTGAAACGGAAATCAGCTAAGGTATTCACACCTTCTTTAGTCCGTAGGTAAACACAGCCGCCATCGCCGCCATCGCCACCGTCAGGCCCACCTTTGGCTACAAAGCGCTCACGGCGGAAGCTCAGGCAGCCGTTGCCGCCATTTCCACCATATACTGTGATTGTAGCTTCATCTACGAACTTCATATCGCTGACCTATTTATGCGTTATTGCTGGGCAAAAAAAAACCCCGAATCTCGGGGCTTTTTAAAAATTGAAAGTGGTGTGTCTACTATGCGCTTACGACGCTGACATACTTCCTATTCTTAGGGCCCTTCACTTCAAACTTTACAACACCGGGTGTCTTGGCAAATATTGTATAATCTTTGCCCAATCCAACGTTTTGTCCGGCGTGAAATTTAGTTCCGCGTTGACGTAAGATGATATTGCCAGGAACTACCTGTTGACCACCAAAACATTTAACACCAAGTCGTTTCGATTCCGAATCACGACCGTTTCTGGTACTACCACCTGCTTTCTTATGTGCCATTGCGTTTTATTCCGTATTACTGACTAATTTCTTTAATAACTAATTCTGTGTAGGACTGTCTGTGTCCCATTTGCTTGCGGTGATGCTTACGGCGCTTGAATTTGATAATTTCTATCTTCTTAGCACGGCCGTGAGCACGTACTTCAGCGCTGACTTTTCCGCCATCTATGTAAGGTGCGCCTATATTTACGCTGTCACCGGTACCCATCATAAGTACCTGGTCAAAGTCGACTGTTCCGCCTTCTTCAACATTTAATTTTTCGACGCGAAGGACATCCCCTTGCTCGACTCGATATTGTTTTCCGCCTGTGGCGATAACTGCATACATAATTTTTGTGACTTCGTGTATCTTTAGGAAAAAGAGCGCGGCATTCTAACGACTAAGTAGTGATAGGTCAATCGTCTTGCCTACTAGAGTGTGACCGTTCATTATTGTGACCACAGAACAAATATACACCCTGTGATGCCAAGAAGGTATCGATCAATGAGACTATCTAATAATATGTATGTGTCTGCCTTACGGCGAGGCATTTCTAGCGAAACCCCATAAATCTACATGCAACTTAATGAAATACAGGCACTTGTTGCCAAAGATATGGATGGCGTCAATGCCAGTATTCGAGCCCAACTACATTCTGATGTAGTACTGATTGAGCAAATGGGTGAGTACATCGTCAATAGCGGAGGGAAAAGACTGCGACCCGTGATTGCGGTTCTGGCTGCTAGAGCTTGTGGGTATCAGGGTGAAAAACATTATTTAACTGCAGCCATTATTGAATTTATCCACACAGCGACTTTATTGCACGACGATGTGGTCGATTCTTCAGACCTTCGCCGAGGCAAAGAGACGGCAAATTCCATATGGGGAAATGAGGCTAGTGTATTGGTGGGAGATTTTATTTTCTCACGTGCCTTTGAAATGATGGTCCAAGTCGGTGATATGCGAGTCATGGACATTTTATCCACCACATCCAACACGATTGCTGAAGGAGAAGTACTTCAGCTAATGAACTGTAATGATCCAGGCACCAGTGAGGATCAGTACATGCAGGTAATTAAATGTAAGACAGCAAAATTATTTGGTGCTGCTGCCCAGATCGGTGCTTTGCTCGCGGGTAAAACATCAAAGGAAGAGCAGGCGCTAGAAGATTATGGCAAACACTTAGGCACTGCATTCCAATTAATAGACGATGTATTAGATTATCGTGCAGATAGTGAAACCATGGGCAAAAATGTTGGTGATGATTTGGCAGAAGGAAAACCAACATTACCAATTATTCATGCGCTAAAGAATGCATCTGCAGAAGAAGCAAGGCAGCTCGCAAAAATTATTGAGAACGGTGACCGTGATAGTTTGCAATTTGTCACGGGCATTATTCAACAGACTAAGGCGCTGGAATATACAGAGAGTGTTGCATTGCAAGAAGCTGATAGAGCGAAGCAGGCGTTGGCTTGGTTGCCTGAAAGTGAATATAAAACAGCATTAACTAGTCTGGCAGATTTTTCCGTGTCGAGATTGTATTAACTGCTAATTAGTTAAAGCTTACCAACATATCTTAATCACATGACTATTAAACTGTACAACACATTAGCAAAACAAAAGCAGGACTTTGTACCATTAAACCTTGATTGCGTCACCATGTATGTTTGTGGACCAACTGTGTATAGCTATGCGCATATTGGTAATGCGCGTCCAGCCGTCGTGTTTGATGTATTGGTTAAGTTATTACGTCAGCAGTATAAAAAAGTTATCTATGCAAGAAACTTAACTGATGTTGATGACAAGATTAACGCTGCCGCAAACGAACAAGGTGTTGGGATAGATGTTGTTACTAAAAAGTTTACAGATATTTATCATCAAGATATGGGGTCGTTGGGTGTGGATATGCCTGACATTGAGCCGCGTGCAACAGACCACATTGATCAAATTATTGCAATGATCGAACAGTTGATAGAGAAAGGATTTGCCTACGAAGCCGAACAACATGTGATGTTTAATGTGCCTGCATATAAAACCTATGGAGAACTTTCTGGGCGCAATCGAGATGACATGATTGCAGGTGCACGCGTGGAAGTTGCGCCGTACAAAAAAGATCCCGCAGATTTTGTTTTATGGAAACCCTCAACGCCAGAACAACCTGCCTGGGAGAGTCCCTGGGGTGCAGGTCGCCCTGGTTGGCATATTGAATGTTCGGCAATGATTGAAAAGCATTTGGGTGACACCATTGATATCCATGGTGGCGGGCAAGATTTAATTTTTCCACATCATGAGAATGAAATTGCCCAAAGTACCTGTGCGCATGATCATCAGGTGTTTTGTCGATATTGGATTCATAATGGTTTCGTTAATGTTAATTATGAAAAGATGTCTAAATCGATTGGCAATGTATTGTTAGTCCATCAATTATTAGAGAATGCACCTGGAGAAGCAGTGCGCTATGCGCTGTTAAGTACGCATTATAGAAGCCCGCTTGATTGGACGGATGAGTTGTTGACTTCATCAAAGAAAAGTTTAGATAGGCTTTATGGTGCGTTAGAAGAATTAAGTGCGATCAAGGCAACCAAGTCTTCAACAGAGATGACTGAAAAATTTTATAAAGCGGTTGAAGATGACCTCAACACGCCATTAGCTTTTAGTGAGCTGCATGCTTTGGCCAAGCAGGCTAATAATGCCAGTGATGATCAGCAACGTGCCGCACTAAAAGCCGCAATGCTTGAATGTGGTAGAGCAGTGGGGCTATTGCAACAAGATCCTAGCGCTTGGTTTGGTGCCGGCAGCAGTGAAGTTGATGAGGCCAAGATAGACGGTCTCATTGTGCAGCGTAATCAAGCACGTAGCGATAAAGACTTTGCTACCGCTGATCGCATCAGAGATGAGCTAGCAGAGCTAGGAATAGAAATACTAGATCGGCCAGAAGGGACAAGTTGGCGTAAAATATAGATTATTTGCTATCAACATAGGTCAATATGGTTGAAATCATATGCAACATATATGGTCTATATGAGTTTTACAGCCTGTCTTTGTTGCAAGTAGAATAGCCACACATTTGAGTCATATCACCACCTATGTATCTAGAATACTTTGGATTAGCGGAAAAGCCATTTCAGATCACACCTGATCCGCGTTTTCTATATCTGAGCCGACGCCATCGCGATGGATTCGCACACTTATTATATGGTGCAGATGAGGCAGGTGGATTTGTACTTCTTACAGGTGAAGTGGGTACGGGTAAAACAACTCTATGTCGTAGTGCGTTAGAAAGTATTACTGATAATGTTCGCATAGCTTTAATTTTAAATCCAAAACAATCCCCGATTGAATTGGTTGCCTCTATTTGTGATGAGCTGCAAGTTGTCTATCCAAAAAATGTCACGAGTTTAAAAGCATTAATAGATCGGTTGAATTTGTATCTGCTTAAAGCTTACGGGCAGGGTCAACGCATTGTTGTGGTGATTGATGAAGCGCAAAACTTAACATCCGAAGTGTTAGAGCAGGTTCGCCTGTTAACTAATCTTGAGGTGTCCACACAAAAACTTTTACAGATAATTTTAATTGGCCAACCGGAACTGCAGACAATGCTGGATATGCCTGAGTTAAGGCAATTGTCTCAACGAATCACTGCGCGTTTTCATTTGACTCCACTAACACGAGAAGAGACGGGTGAATATATTGCACATCGTTTGAAAATAGCTGGTGTGACACGCGAGGTATTTACTAAGCAAGCGGTTAGCGAGATATATAAATTATCACGTGGTATACCAAGATTAATAAATACGTTAAGTGAACGTGCGTTAATTGGTGGCTATGGGGCTAATCTGCCCATGATTAAAAAAGATATTGTTAAAAATGCTGCGGTGGAAGTATTAGGGAAATCTTCCAAGGGCAAGCAGAAGTTATCGATAGGCTGGCCAGCGATTGGAGGAATTGCTGTTGCCATAACAGCGCTTGCACTAGGTTTGTGGGGAGTACTGTTATCTGATAATCCATCCATGAATAATGCGCAGGCTACGGTTGATAATAACAGCGTTGAAGAAAAGGTAGCTGTAGCTACACAGCTTGAACAGGTACCACAGGTGTCAGTCCCACCAGCTCCTATTGTTCGCAAGCAAATTCAATCCACCTTTGCCGAGCAACTAATTAGCCAGTCTGAAAAGGCAGATACGTTTTCAGCATTTGCAAATTTATTTTCGCTTTGGCAAAGAGATTACTCTGCATATACAGGTGATACAGCATGCACTAGAGCTATCAAAGCAGGCATGCGCTGTATATTTGGTCAAGGCGAAATTGCCGAAATTCTTCGATACAATCGGCCGGCAGTGTTAGAGCTGAAGAATGCGAATCAACAGGTTGTATTTGCTGTGATGCATCAAGCCAATGGCGATAAATTAAAAATTAAAATTTCTAATCAAGATGTTGAGGCGACGAGGCAAGAAGTACAACGGTCATGGTCGGGTAATTATATTGTTTTATGGAAGCCTCCCTTTCCTGATAATGAGTCACTTGCTGAAGGATTTGTCGGCCCTGATGTTTTATGGCTGCGTCATCAGTTAGATAAAATAGAAGGCAAGAAAGAAGCAGAATATTCTGCAGATAATTTAAAATTCAATGCTGCACTTACTGATCGAGTCACTCAATTCCAATCTAAGCAGGGATTAAAGTCTGATGGCATAGTCGGTCGGGAAACCTTTATTGAATTAGTCAATGTGAGCAATACAAGCACAGCGCCTAAGTTGATGTCGATGGATAAAGGATAACGACCATGTCGATGATATTGGATGCGTTATCGCGAGCAGAGAAAGAACGTCAGTCAGAGAATGCTGTTGGCTTGGATACAGCGCGATATGCAACTAGCTCAACTATAAAAGAAGACCGACTTAAGAAATGGGTGTTGTTTGCGTTACTCGCTAATTTCGCATTGATTATTTTGTTGTCGTTGGGTTATGTGTGGAAAAATTATACACATCAGGAGCCTGAGGCAATCAGTACGCTTAATGCTGAGCCAGCTCAGGTAGTGACGCAGGCAGTTCAAGAGCCTATAGGCACTCTGCCCGCTAAGCAGGTTGAGCATCAGCCCTTAGAAAGTGAAATAAGTGATCAGTTAGCACCACAGTCAATTAGTCTTTCTGATGTGACTAATAAAACGTTGCCAGCAACTTCTCTGCTGGATGAAACAAAAGTAAAGAAAGACTCGGTAGTAAAAAAGCCTAATAAAAAGAAACTGGTTAAAAGCATTGTTAAAAAAACGCCGCCAGTACAATATTCAAGTAAGCCTCTATCAGCACCCACGCAACCCACTAAGCCTACTGTGGAATCCGTGACTGCGGCGTTAGAAAAACAACGTATCGCAGAAAGCAGCTCATCAAACTATACCCGGTTGAGTGATATTCCTGTTAATGAGCGAGCCCAATTGAGCCAATATCAAATAAACGTACATGTGTATGATGACAGTGGTAAAGGGAGCTTTGTACTAATTAATATGGTCAAGTATAAACAGGGTGATCGTCTTCCTGGCAGCAATGCCTCTGTGTCAGCGATTGTGCCTGAAGGTGTGGTTATAGATTATGGTAATGGAAAAGCACTGGTTGAACGTAACCAATAAAAGTTAGCTTAATATATAAAGCAAATGAATAAGGAATATTCGATGCGAATACAGGAGGTGCACAATTTCATTCAGCGATGAAAATGAGCCAGAAATTATTGCAGCACTGGATTTAGGCTCAAATAGCTTCCATATGGTCGTCGCAACTAATCATCATGGCCGTCTAAAAATTATAGATCGTTTGCGCGAGATGGTGCGTTTGAGTGCTGGTTTAACTTCAACGCGAGAACTTGATAAAGAAGCGATGCAACGCGCAATCGCCTGTTTAGAAAGGTTCGGTCAACGTTTACGTGATATGCATGCTAACTCAGTACGAGCAATTGGTACCAATGCATTACGCCAATCTAAAAGTCCACGCAAATTCCTAAAGTCCGCGCAAGCTGCATTAGGTCATCCGATTGAAATAATATCGGGTATAGAAGAAGCGCGTCTTATTTATCAAGGTACAACATATTCAATATCGCGCCCTAACGATCGCCGCATCGTGGTTGATATTGGTGGCGGAAGTACAGAGATTATTGTAGGTGAGGGAATACAGCCATTAAAGATGGAAAGTCTTTTTATGGGCTGTGTATCCATGAGTGAGCAGCATTTTACTAATGGAAAAATAACCCGGAAGAATTTCGATCAAGCTTTTCTGGCAGCTAAACAACAGTTACGCCCATTTGTAAGTGCGTATAAAAAAATTGGTTGGGACTTAGAAGTTGGCACATCCGGCACGATTAAAGCTATTAGTGAAGTAATAAATAATCAGCTTGATGGCAACAACGAAATATCATTAGAGGCACTATTTAAACTGCGCGACTTGTTGGTAGCCAAAGAGTTAGATTTGTCTTGTGTAAAAAAAGAACGCTTACCGGTGTTCCCTGGAGGCTTGGCAATATTACTAGCTGTATTTGATAGTCTTAATTTAGATCAAATGAACTTCTCAGATGGAGCATTGAGAGAGGGAGTTTTGTTTGATCTGTTGGGAAGGCTCCATCTCGAACACGAAGATGTACGTGTGGATACTGTTCGAGGCTTTGAGCACAGATATCATGTTGATTTTGATCAGGCCAATCGGACAGAGTTAAACGCAGGCATGCTCCTAAATAAAGTAAAAAAACAGTGGGGCTTAGGTGATGTAGAGTATGAGAACCAATTAAAATGGGCTGCACGCTTACACGAAGTGGGTTTGGATATTGCTCATTCAGGTTATCATCGTCATGGTGCATATTTATTGCAACATTCAGATATGCCCGGTTTTGCTAGCAGTGAACAGCAGGTGCTTGCCTGTTTGGTTGGTTGCCACCGTAGAAAGATAAGACCAGACTCGTTTGATATTTTACAGGGCGAGGAAAGCCAACCAATAAAATATCTAATCGTATTATTAAGGCTTGCTGTATTGCTCAATCGTGATCGCGTTGATAATGAGTTTCCTGTGAAGTCTATTAAAGCCAAAAGTAATGAAATAAAACTAGAATTTGAACAGCAATGGATTGATCAATCACCATTGACACAGATTGATTTAGAGCAGGAAAGCGATTACCTGAAAGCGATTGATATTAAACTCTCGTTTTAGAATATTTTTTTAATAGTGCTAACTGTGCGGTGACTTTTTTATCTTTCTTGCTTGTTTTCTTGCGAATGTAATCACCATCCGGTTGGAGTATCCATGCATTTTGATTGTCTTTAATGTATAGCTCTAACTCAGAAAGCACACACTTCTTAATCGCACGATCCTCGATTGGCCATGCAGTTTCAACGCGGCGGAAAAAATTTCTATCCATCCAGTCAGCACTTGAGCAGTAAAGTTTGGAGCGTCCACCATTGTAAAAATAGAATACGCGTGAATGCTCTAAGAATCTTCCAACAATTGAACGCACCTCTATATTCTCAGAAATTCCTTTGACACCAGGTTTTAAACAGCATGGACCACGTACAATTAATTTAATTTCTACACCAGCAATCGATGCTCGGTAGAGTGCTTGTATTAACTGTGGTTCTATTAATGAATTAACACGTGCAATGATTTTCGCTTTTCGATTTTGTGTTGCGCGTTTAGTTTCTTTTTCAATGTATTCAATAATGGTTTTATATAATGTAAACGGCGCCTGTAATACATTGTTCAACCTGGGAATTTTTGTAAAGCTGGTGAGCTGTAAAAATATTTCATGTAAATCTGTTGTTATTTCAGGGTCACAGGTAAACATGCCGTAATCGGTATATAGTTTTGCGGTTGACTGGTGGTAATTTCCAGTACCTAAATGAGCATAGCGTACTAATTGATTATTTTCGCGACGTATTACCAAAATCATTTTTGCATGGGTTTTGATGCCGACTATGCCATAGACAACGTGCGCACCTGCTTTTTGTAATCGATTAGCTAAGGTAATGTTTGCGGCTTCATCAAATCTAGCCATGAGTTCAATCACAACAGTGACTTCTTTGCCGGAAGTAGCAGCCATCACCAGCGCGTCAACAATGCGAGATTTGGCGCCTGTTCTATACAGGGTTTGTTTTATCGCAAGCACTTTAGGGTCATTAGCTGCCTGGTGTATAAAGTTAAGCACAGGGGCAAAAGACTGATAGGGATGATGCATTAAAACATCTTGTTTAGAGATTACTTTAAACAGATTTGAATCAGATGTGATTGGTTCTGGTGGCAGAGGCTTGAAGCCGCTATATTTTAAGTCTGGACGATCAATTAAATCATAAGTATTTAATAACCGATTTAAATTTACTGGGCCATTAACTTTATATAAATCAATTTCATCTAGTTCAAATTGATGCAGTAAATATTCAACTAGATGGTCGGGGGTATTTCTATATGTCTCTAAACGTGCAGCCGCGCCATAACGGCGCGAAGCAATCTCACCCTCTAGTGCGAGTGGTAAGTTGTCGATTTCATCATCTACATAAAGGTCACTATTACGGGTGACGCGGAACTGGTAGCAACCATGGATTTGTAAGCCTTCAAATAAATCATGTACAAATTCGTGAATAACCGATGATAAAAAAACAAAATTAACAGATTCATCATTATCATTGCTTGGGAGCTGAATTAGTCTAGGCAATGATCTAGGTGCTTGCACAATCGCAAGGTGGCCACTTCTTCCAAATGCATCCGACCCCCCAACTTCAACAATAAAGTTTAAACTTTTGTTTAAGATGCGCGGAAAAGGATGTCCTGGGTCAATGCCGAGTGGACTTAGTACAGGCTCAACCTGACTAGTAAAATAATTTTGAATCCAATCCCGTTGTGATTTTGTCCATTTTTCACGAGCTAAAAAATGAACATTTTCTTCGGCGAGTCTAGGCAATATTACTTCATTGAAAACACGATACTGTTCTTCGACTAAAATTGTCGCTGATTCGTGAATTTCGCGTAGCACTTGTTTTGCTGGTTTTTGATCAGCAGAGGTGTAGCCGGTAGAAAATTCGATATGTTGCTTAATACCTAGTACACGTATCTCAAAAAACTCATCTAGGTTGGAACATGAAATACAAAGAAATTTTAAGCGTTCTAATAAAGGTGTATTAGAGTCTTTAGCCTGCTCTAATACTCGTTCATTGAACTTGAGTTGACTGAGTTCACGATTGATAAACAGCTCAGGCTGGCTAACATCAACGGTAGTTGCAGTCTCGTCTTTGAAATTGGCCATTATCGTCTAGTGTATCTTTTAGGGTAGTTAATTCAGCGAATTTGTTGGTAGAACTCTAACATGTTATCAGCAAGTGTCGTTGAGTCCCATTGCTTTGCATGCTGGACGGCGGCTAATTTAGTTTGTTCATAGATTTGCTCGTTTTTCAACAGAGAGTAGTTTTTTCGAGCGAGCAAACCATTTAGAGATGCGTTTTTGCATGCTGCTTAATAATAGTAGCGAACGCAGATTTATAAGATCCTTTTTTCGTGTGGTCAGCCGTTTAGGCGATGGCGTCTTCTGGTATACCTTAGTCGCGTTTCTACCATACCTGCATGGTAGACAGGGTTTTATCGAAGCACTTCACATACTGATAAGCTGATTAGTGGTGTTGGCAACATATAAGTTTTTAAAAACTCAACTAATACGTGAGCGACCATTTATTAGTTTTGAAAATATACAACAAGCTGCACCTGCATTGGATCAATACAGTTTTCCCTCTGGGCAAACTATGCATGCTTTTTCCTTTGCGATTTTATTTTCTTATTACCTGCCAGAGCTAACTTCTGCGCTATGGGGGTTTGCAAGTTTAGTTGCAATATCGCGAGTTATTTTGGGGCTGCATTATCCTTCTGATGTTATCGCTGGAGCTTTGCTTGGGTGGTGTATGGCGGTAGTCAGCTTGTTAATAACGACAACATAGTTATGACGATATTGAGTGATGAAAATTCGATGAATTTAAAATTCTTTTAAAAATTATGTACTTAATAAGATTGAAGAATATAAAAAAACTGACAATCTGGCATTTTTGTCACGATACTGTCATTTAAGTCAAATAGTATTCCGCCCATCTAAACCTTTAGATCAATGAGTCGATAACTGATTTAACTGATTCATTTATCAAAATAATTTTTTAATTACAAAGAGTTAAATATGAACTTAAAACATATTCGTGCTGCCTCTTTAGCTGCACTGGTGGCATCAAGCGCAGTAGTTTCTACTCCGGTATTTGCTGCTAACGACGCTATGATAGAACTGCTAAAAGTGCTTCGTGATAATGGCACTATCACTGATGAAGCGTATAACCTATTAAAGAATTCTGCTGCTGCAGATGAAGAAAGAACTGATGCAAAAATAGAAGAGACTACTGAGAAAAAATTAGCCTCTGTCAAACAAGTTCCTGATAGCCTTAAGTGGGCTGAGAAAATTAAGCTTAAAGGTGATTTGCGTTTACGTCGTGAATATATAGATACTGATCCAGAAAATTCTGAGAGCCAAAGCCGTGATCGGTATCGTTACCGCTTGCGTTTAGGTGCTGAAGCCAAAGTTACAGATGAAGTGAACGTTGGATTAGGTTTTGCTAGCGGTAGTGATGATGCCCGTTCGGTAAATAGCACTCTTGATGATGGATTCTCTACTAAAGATGCGCGTTTAGACTATGCATTTGCGGAATGGAAACCAGCTGACTGGGTGAGTGTTGTCGGAGGTAAATTCAACAAACGCAAAGATTATCTTTGGGCGCCAACAGATATGATATGGGATGGCGATATTAACCCTGAGGGTGCATCAGTAAATTTGCAAACTGATAATTCATTTGGAACAGCATATGGAAATGTCGGCCATTGGATTTTAGGTGAAGATAGAAATATTAGTGATGATCCAACTTTGACCTATGCTCAAGTCGGCCATAAATTTAAGTCTGGTAACTTCTTCGGTAATGTCGCTGGTACATATTACTCATTTGATGGGCTAGAAGGCGCTTCAATCATTACTGGCAGTGGTGGAAACAATACGATCATGGGTGGAACGTACTTGTTCGACTATGACTCCTTAGGTTTATCTGCTGAAGCTGGTGTTAAAGATGTGTTCATCCCAGGCAAGATGTTTGCCATTTTTGGTGAATACATTAAGAATAGTGATAGTGATGAAGACACTGGCCGCGCATTTGGTTTCAAGTTTGGTGATAAGAAAGTAAAGGAAGCAAATACATGGCAAATTAAATATATTAATGCTGATTTAGAGGCAGATGCCTTTGTAGATTTCACAGGTGATTCAAATAGACTGGGCGGTCAGACTGGATATAATTCTAACGAGTTGATTTTTAAGTATGCAATTGCAAAGAATATTATTCTTGCACTTGATTATTATGATTCAGAACAAGATGCACCTGGTTTAGATGATGATGAAGAGAAGAGATTTCAAACAGATATCTTATTCAAGTTCTAATCTAGTTAAAGATTTGATGTTTAAATTAAGGGCAGTGATTTCACTGCCCTTTTTTATGATTGTAATATTTCTACTCTTGTAACAAACTTTTAATATAGCTAATGAATAATCCCCTGATTGACTTACAACTTTTGTGTTTAATTAGGCTATTATGAATTTACAGTCAGTTTTTCAGCCATCTAAACTTTCTCCCAGAGAAATGAAAAAACATCGAATATTGATCGTAGAAGATGAGAAGCCAATACGCGACATGGTGTATTTCGCGTTAGATAGCGATAGCTATGAAGTTTATGAAGCAGTTGATGGTAGGGAAGCGACAGAAAAGCTAGCACAGGATCTACCAAGTTTGATATTAATGGATTGGATGTTGCC
>JBGCDS010000025.1:0-26725 GCA_045105615.1 Gammaproteobacteria bacterium | reverse complement strand
AAAAGTTCGCATGCTTTTATATCTAATGCAATTATCCTTAATCGTACTTTTCGACCCAGCGCATCAGTAACTACAACGGGATCAACCTCATCGTCTGTATCTAACCATTCCAATTCACAGCATGCTTCAACTTCATTATCTGCTACTACAATGTCACCTTCATGATACTTGACGGTTAAAGGGTACTTAGGAGCATTCATAGTCGCTTACCGGCCAAAAGCGGTCATTTAACTATGCCAAAAGTTTCTAGTACTGATTCGTAAGGAGTGATAGCGGCTTTGTCCAATATATTATTTGGCCACTCGGATTTAAGATCAACATTATCAGAGCCCTCAAACTTAGTCGCGTCAAAAGTCCAAACAGATAATAATTTATCTTCCTCGTTAATCGAGAAGTATTCTGGGCCAACACCACTCTCGCAAGGCAATAGTATCAATTGAGGGAATCCAAAGTATTTGTTTTCTTTCATGCCAACTACAGCTCCAGCACGATCTTCGTTAACTTCAATGAACCTTATAAAATTTATAGTCCCATAACCCTCAAAACCTAAATCGACTGTGAAATAAAACCACGGTTGAGATTCCAATTTAATCATTATCTAGCAGTTTCTTATCGGCTCAATAGCGGTTATAGATCATAATTAAAAACAGCGTATGGCTTCCCATACGGGATTGACTCTCCATCCGCTGCAACTACTCCCATGATAGTTGTAGCAGTTATCATGCTTCCTTGCTGCAATTTGGCATGCTCTAACAATTGACATGCACCATTCGTGAAAACTTTCCCCAACCCTTTCGGCCCTTCTAAAATAGCAAATGCTACTGCGTGGTTATGATAATTATCCCATGCATCTTCAATCCAACATTTAAATATGTATTTTTCATTTGATGGGATTGAATCACCCAAGGTTAGTTCGTAGGAAAATGGCATGTTTATTTAAATTAGTTCCTTTTCAATTTAAAAACACGCATTCAAAGTAATTTGGCTGGTATTACAATTTGGTTGTTAAGCCAAATGAATACAACTATAAACGGTAACAATCCCATGTAAACAATTATAAATCGTTTTACGCCCCAGCGAATTTTGCACCACTTTAATAATTGACTGTCGTTCATATTTGATACGAACTCTATATCATTAAAAATCTTTTCAACCCCCACTCTCATTTCAGTATCAGGATCAACTATGCTCATAGTTGGGATACCAAATATGACATTTGCAATTCCAAGAGGTGTAAGTACTGGTTCACTTGTGCTTTCTTTCAAATGTGTATAGAAGTTGCGATGGACTTTTTTATAACGACCATGCATTTTTCTACTGATAATTGCTATAAATACAGTAGATAATATCAGTGGGAGAATGGCCAAAATGTAGTACATAACCTAATTATAGTCATTTCAGCGAATGTCCGCTAAGGGTCGAAAGCGGACATTAATCATCACCATGCCTATGACCTATATATTGATACTTCCACTCAAAAAATGCGGCATATCCTATCAATTCATCACCGGCGCCAATGCTTCTACTTTCTGCAACAAATCATGACTGATTGCAATTAGCTCACCTAGTAATTGAGGTGTTATTTCTAAATGCCCTTCATATTCTGCTAAGTTTCGTTGTTTGTGGCATTTATCTAGTACTCGCCATTTTGAATTCTCTATACCCAGGGTATGTTGCAGACACTGAAATACTAGATAGCGATTATCTGAACGATACCCGTGCCACCTTAATGCGGCTAAGGCCAAGCTATGGGCTGCCCCATAGGCTAGTGTAAATTGACTATCTTCAGATAAACTTTCTACCTGGGCATCGGCTAATCTGCGTTTTGCTGATGACACTAAACCATTAAATTCCGCCTGGTCTGGTGGTTCTTGTTTAAACTTTCTTGCTTTAACTAGATTATCTAATGGTGCTAAACCCATCTTCATCACCTTTTATCCAAATCTTCGGCTGCTGTAATACTCGTGTTATAAACGAATTGTTCTGCTTTATTCTCGATTTAATCTGTGCTTTTGTATAGATAGAAGGATTAATCTCTCTATGTAATGTTTTCTCTGCCTGCGCAAGTGATTTCATTAGATCTTCAAGGGTTATGTTTGATACTACAAATAAATCAATGTCGCTTTTGGCCGTATCCTCTGCTTTTGCAATAGAGCCATATATAAACGCTAGCGATACTTCTTTATCAATACTATGTAACGCTTCTTTAATCACATCGGCAATGCCAAATGTTTTACGCACTATTGATCGCAGTTCTTCATATATTGGGCATTCAGTATTTGCTTGGTAATGATGTTGATTACCAATTTTCTCCATACTTAAAATACCCGCCGTTAAAAAATTCTCTAATTCACTTTTAATGGTGGATACGCCCATACCCGTGATGCGTAGTATTTCTTTGGTATAAAAACTTCTATCAGGCTGGCTATACAGTAGCCCCAGGACCTTCTGTTGCGTTTTAGTAAATAAGGCTTCGCCTAGTTGACTCATTGAAATACTCATTTAAGTTCATAAAATTGGAACTATAGTTCATATTATTGGAACTTACAAGATTACTAGCCTATCAGTAATAGCTCCTTGTGAATCAGGTACTTACAGATAATCACTTCTGGCATGAATAAATAAGAGATTATTATTTAGCCAATATACTCACTGCTGATAATTCAGAATAGCCTTTAAACCCACATCTGCCATTCACATGCACTTTTACCTTCATGTTATTGGTCAGCGCTTCTAATAGCGTGATATACATTTCTTGCGAGCCCGACGAGAGATAGTCTCTATAGAACCATTTTGACTGCCTGCATTGGCTGGGGTTTTTTTCTACATTGAGTTTTACTCTGAAGCGAATGTCAGAGTCGGCAATAATTTCTAGCACCTTACCCTTACTCGTCCAACCTGAGTCGGCGAGTAGTAATGAAGGAATTAAAAAAAGAATAAATATGAATCCCCTCATGTTTATAAGACTCCTAATATCTGTGTTTGACTCGGTACAGTATCGAATACAACACCGGCACAAACAACAATGTAATTACTGTGGCAAATGCCAAACCAAAGATCACAGCAATAGCAAGAGTTTCAAACATAGGATCATGACTAATCCATAAAGGCAACATGCCACCAATAGTAGTAGCAGTTGTTAGCAAAATTGGGCGCATGCGCTGTTTAGCAGCATCGACAATAGCGATGGCAAGTTCTTTGCCTTCTTCTAGCTCTATTTGAATGCGGTCAATGAGGACAATGGCGTTATTAATAATAATGCCCGCTAGCGAGATCACACCAAGTATTGTCATAAATCCGAAAATGGAATTAGCCACAATCAAACCTACAGTAACACCGATCATACCTAAAGGAATGGTAGTAAGAATAATAGTGGTTTTTCTCACGCTATTAAATTGCCCAACTAATAATAGAAGTATCAACATGCCGGCTAATGGTAGTTTGGCAGCGATTGCATCATTAGCATCACCTGAGGTTTCTGATTCACCACCTTCTTCATAACCATAGCCACGTGGCCATGTCAGCGCCTGCTGCTCTAGCCACGGTGAGAATGCTCGATTGACTTGGTTTGCAGTGATGCCCGCGACTAATTGCACACCAATGGTGATGGTGCGTTTGCCATCTCTTCGGTAAATAATAGGTGGTTGCCATTCTATGGTGACATCGGCCACCTGTTTTAGCGGCACTGAATTTCCTGTAGTTTTTGAATAGATGGTCATGCCATCAAGCTTGGCTAAGTCTTCTCTATCCGCAGACACTGAACGTAGTGTGATGGGTATCAGCTCATCTTCTTCGCGGAACTCAGTGAGTTCTATACCAGATAAACCTGCTTGCAATGATACAGCAACGTCTTCACTGGTCACGCCTGCTCTTCTTGCGCGACTTTGATCAACAGTGACTAATAACTTCTTGGTTTGCAGCCCCCAGTCGTCGACAACATCGGCTACACCTGATGTTTCTAACAGTTGATTTTTTACTTGATTGGTAATCTCATAAAGCTTGTCAGTATCTTTACCATGTACACGTACTTCAATCGGATAATTGATTGATGAACCATTTTCTAATTTTTTCATTTTCACTTCTAAGTCAGGGTATTTTTGACGTAGGTGAGTTTGGGTTTGCTCGATAATGGCGGGGATATCTAAATAGCTGTTAGTATTAATCACCAACTGCGCTAAACGCGCATCACGTGGATCAGGGTTAACTGACAATACATAGCGCGGAGAACCCAAACCAATAAATGTAATCCAGCTTTTTATGCCGGCTTCATCTGTTGCGGCATCCACTAAATGATTATCTATAAAATATTTTTCTATCTCAGACACAACTGCAGCAGTTTCTTCAATGTCTGTGCCTCTCGGCATATTGAATTTGGCATTAATAATGGAATCAGTTTTTGGTGGCATAAATACTTTAGGCACTAACCCTAAGCCCTGAATCGACACAAAGAACAGCACAACAACTAAACCTAAAAAGACCATACGATTATTTAATGATAGTCTCAGCAAGGAATCGTAACGCCTATCCAATACATTTTCTTTGTGCTTATCATTACTGGCTTTTTGTTTCTTTAACTTCAAGAAATAAGTTGCCATTAATGGCAGGAACGTCATGGCCAACACCCATGAAATCATTAAAGCAATAGTGACCACTTTAAAAATATCTGCCGTATACTCACCAACAGTCGATTCTGCCAAGAATATAGGCAAGAACGCAGCCGCGGTGGTTAACGAAGAAATAAGCAGAGGTAACGATAATTCTCGACATACACCAATAGCCGCTGCGGTGACTTTCTCGCCCTGCTCTAACTTCACTAGAACACCTTCAGAGACGACGATGGCATTATCCACCAACAAGCCCAAGGCAATAATTAATGCCGCAAGAGATACTTGATTGATAGTGATATCAAAGATTGTCATGGCAACAAAGGTAAGTACTACTACAATGGGCACCATGGTAGCGACAAGTAGCCCTGTACGCAGACCCAAAAACACTAATAGCACTGCAATAATAATTGCTACGGCTTGACCAAGATTACTCATAAAATTAGCCACATCTCTATTTACATAATCTGGCTGGTAAAATAGTTTCTGCAAACTAATGCCGTGAGGGTATTGCGCCTCTATGATTGGTATCTCTTGATCTAATCGCGCGCCCAAATCAACAATGTTTCCACCCTCTGTCATTGAAATAGATAAGATGATGGCAGGCTTACCATTCACACGTGCTAGCTGCGTTGCTGGATCTTCATAATCACGATAGACCGTGGCAATATCTTCTAAGTAAACAATGCCCCCACCACTAGGCAGTTGAATCACTGTTTTCTTTAGGTCGTCTAAGCTTTCGTAATTACCCGAGGGTTCAAGCGTGATACGTTCTGGGCCAACACGAATACTACCGCCAGAAGAAATAATATTGAGCGAAGCTAAATCTGAATTAAGTTGTTGCGGTGAAACACCCAGCTCCGTTAAACGCGCGTTGTTATATTCCACAAACACGGCCTGTTCTTGCGTGCCTTGTAGCTGCACTTTGGCGACATCATCAACCGTTAGCAATTCATCTTTGATATCATCTGCAATGTCTTTAAGTTCAGCGTAGCTAAAACCATCGCCCATTAAACCGTAAATTATTCCGTAAACATCACCGAACTCATCATTAACGTGAGGCCCATCAACGCCCTGCGGCAACGTACTCTTAACATCTTCTACCTTGCGCCTCAAGTCATCAAAGATAGGCCGCATATTTTTATAGCTTTCTTTGTAATTAGGTGTGATTACTGAAATACCATTGCGTGATTGACTGGTGATAAAATCCACCTCAGGCATTTCTTGTATGGCTTTTTCAAGCTTATCAGTAATTAAATTTTCAACACGTTCAGGACTGGCACCTGGAAAGTACGTGGTTACCTGCGCTGCACGAATAATAAATCCAGGGTCTTGAGCTTTAGGTAGCGCGAAGTAAGACGAAATACCAAATAAAATCAGCATAACAACTAAAATAATCGTCACACGATTATTAGAGATAGCAAATTGAGTCATATTCATAAGGGGTTACTCAATTTACCTATTCAATTTTAACCGTCATGCCATCACGAATTACCGTGATGCCGGCAGTAACGACATCATCACCATCATTTAAGCCACCTGTGACTCGAATGCCCTGCTGAACAATTTCTTTTACTTCGATATATTTTTTGCTGACTACACCCTGTTTATCACCAGATGCTTCTAATACGAAAGCAAAGTCTCCTGTTGCATCGTGTGCGACAGCGGTGATGGGTAAAATAAAGTAATTTTCGCCAGTCCCATTAGTTTGCGTGAATTCTACTTCTGCAGCTAATCCTGCTCGTAGTGAGCCATTGTTGCCCTCTAATACAATCGTCACTGGAAACGCAGATGCTTGATCACTGCTACCACTGCTAATCTCTGTCACCCGACCAACGTAGTGGCTATTATCTATTGAGCTTAGCGACACCATGACTGATTGATTCTCTTTCACTGCATCAATATATGATTCTGGCACATCAACAATGACTTCTACTTTCTTACCACAGTTAACACTCATCACCGCTTGCCCTGACGATACATTTTCGTTCTCTTTAACCAGCTTAGATGACACGATGCAATCCTGAGGCGAATACAATTTGGTATAACTCACCTGTAACCTCGCTGCTTCTACCTGTTGATTAGCTGCATTAACCTGTGCTTTGGCAGATTCTGCCGTTGCTCGGGTTTGGTCTAATTGGCTTTTAGACGCATTGCGTTTTTCATATAAACCAATTGTGCGATTATATTCAGACTGAGCACTGCGTAACGATGCTTTGGCTGAAGCCAGCTCCGCCTTGGCTTGTTCATACAATACTAAGTAGTCTTTATCATCAACACGTGCAACTACCTGACCTTTATTTAGTTTATCCCCCACGTTAACCGGAATTTGCTCAACGCGACCAGACACACGAAAACTCAAATTGGCTTCTAGTTCCGCCTTAGTCACACCACTAAATGTTTTGACTAGCTCACCAGTACTGTATGCAATTGTCTGATGCTTTACCGAGCGCAACGGTATCTCTATCACTTCTTCAGCTTTATCACAGGCAGGCAGCAGCGCAATAATCATTAATACAGAGAAAATTTTAATTAACACGACTACTCGCCTGCAGACTTGATTCGTTGTTCCCATATTTTTACACCATCTTCTTTTAATAAGAGATCAAAATTACTTTCTGCACGTAACACAGAGACTAAGTCTATTAAGAACTGGTAACGCGCTGCTGCCGCTTGCAACTGTGCTTCTAAGGCAGCGTCTTGCGCATCTATCAAATCAGTAATTGATACAGCTCCCTGCGAATAAGAATCTGTGACCAGTTCAAAGTTTTCACTGGCAGCTATCTCTGCATCTTCTGCCAACCCTATTGAAGAATGTGAAGCTGCTGCATTAAACAACGCTGAACGCATACGTGTTTCCACCCTCTCCAACTCTGCTTGTTGCTGTAACACTAACTGACGCTGCGTATTACGTGATTTTGATAACTGCGACTTTAGTTGACCGCTAGTAAACAATGGTAGCGTTGCCTGCACACCGATACTCCATTGATCATCATGAATACCTGCTCCATTCAAATTAGAACCAGCACCGCTACGATGTATATTTTCAGTTAGCGCACTCGTCAACGAAACATCAGGCACATAGTACGCGCGCTTATCGGCGGTAACTTGGCGACCCTGCGCTTTAATTAAATACTCGAAGCGCACCACTTCTGGAGCATTATCCTGAGCAATTTTAGTTTGCGACTTGATGAACTTTTCCCACGCTAAGGGGTTGTCATACAAACTACGATTTTGGCTTTGATTAAGCTTTTCTAATACAATATTCACCGACTCAGCCGATGTCGCAATTGGTTCAGAGGGCGAAAGGTGTAACACACGATATAATTCAGACTCTGCCACCAACCGATCAGCCTCGGCGGAAAGTAAATTTTGTCGATCACGTGCTACTTGACTCTTCCAACGCAGCACATCTGAACGCGAAGAATCCCCAATCTGTACTCTTGCCTTAGCAAGCTCCAAATTATCTCTAGTAAGTTCCACATTAGATTTTTGCACTAACTCCAACGCTTGTGTACTCAATACGTTTAAATAAGCGTTAGATGCTTGCTCTAATACATCAAGCAGGGTAATCGTTGTTTCTAGACTAGTACTATTCTTTAGATATTTTGAAATTGTGTAACTTGCCCATTGATCATCAGAATAGATTGTTTGACTGAACTCAACTCCGGCATCACCTGAATTTTCCGCAAAGCTTTGCGGGTTAGCGCGATCTTGATCGATAGTTTGATAGCTTGTATTGGCATTTAATTGCGGCAACAAACCTGAACGCGCTATGCCAATATCATTATCAGAAATATCTATATTTACTTGACTAGCCCGTAGGTCCACGTTGGCCTCAACAGCACGCGCCATTGCTTCAGATAAGTTTAAAACCGGCACATTAGCCTGTGTATCGTTATATAATAACTCTGCATCTTGAATATCCACCCAACGCGGTGAAACACCAATCGCACGCGCTGTTTTCATATTAATAGATAAGCGATCACTCTCATAGAAATCCACATTGAGCTCAGAAGCAGGCATTCCTAATAATATCCGATACACATTGGTCGCTACTCGACGCGCAAATATCACTTCATCACTACTTCGCCCCGCGATAGTCGCCATCAACCCCAGCTCTAATTCTCGTTGCCCAAGAAACGAGAAGCTGGGTAGTTTATCTTCGATCAAATATTCAGACAGCGCACGAATATCATCATCATTAACACGCAGCAATGGCGCAACCAATACCGCATCAACACTGATTGGTATCTGTGATGTTATCTCACTAATGTCTTGCTTACCCTTGATTAAGGTAATATCAAACCCATACTCCTTAGCTGCTCTATCCACAGTACGTGATAATCCAGGAATAGCGGCTACTGGAAGCTCGTCCACCAAAATAGCCAAATGTTCAAATTCAACTAATTCATGGAAGCGCTTTAAATCATCCGATACCGAATTAACAAAGCGCATATAAACAAAATTTTCTTTACCGCTAGAATCATTCACATAGGGAATTTCCTGCAAATCAACATCAACCACATATGGTGCAATCACTGGTTTACTAAGCCGATCTATCTTAGAAGCTATATGCGAACTCACCACTCCCAAAGCAATCACAATATCGACTTGCGAATCACTAAGTAACTCTTTAAGTTGATCCTCTATTCCTTGGGCTGTCCAATCACCATTCAATTCATATTGCTTGGGAAATTGAATATTGAATTCATCACCGACGATATTCTTTATTTCTTCTTGAATTATTGGAAACTCTACAAACTCTCGCGCAAGCGGGCCATCTGACACGGTACCAATTACAATGTCGCGGGCAAATGCAGTTGCAGCCAGTGTGTTTACTACAACTATTAATAGCACTAACGATAATCGATTACTCAGATACATACGCGTCAAATTATTGAATAAAGATTAGATTTCATGGTAACAATGTTAACATCTTTTTTTTATATCTAACTCAGAGATACAATTATGATTCGCATTATTACAATATTAATAATATTCAGCCTGTACATTACAGCAAGCCACGCAGACGACCTAGAAATCTC
This sequence comes from Gammaproteobacteria bacterium, assembly GCA_045105615.1. Classification (GTDB taxonomy): domain Bacteria; phylum Pseudomonadota; class Gammaproteobacteria; order UBA4575; family UBA4575; genus UBA1858. The sequence continues at coordinate 17,073 of JBGCDS010000025.1, read as the reverse complement.
AAGAATTGAGCTTGAAGCCAAGAAGAAAGTGCATATATCAAAATCACTTGATCTTACCCCAGAACAAAGCGCACCATTTTGGGATATTTATACAGATTACGAAAAAGCATCAGGAAAGATCACAAAAGAGGCATTTGATCTGATACGAAAATTCAGCGATGGATACAAAAATAATTCTATCAGCGAACAGAGTGCAACTAACATGCTTGCCACTTATTTCAGACTGGAAGGGCAAAGACTACAATTAAAGCAACAATATTACACTCTCTTCCAGAAGGTCATACCTGCTAAGAAGGTATTTCGCTTTTTTCAGATAGACAATAAAGTTGATTCACTGATTCGTTGTGACATAGCTAAAAAGCTACCATTAATTGAACCGGACATGGAGTTATAAATATCAAGTTTGAGTAGGCGAGAATTTTCTCCCCTACTCAACTATATTTTTATTTACTCTTTTTCTGGCTCGCCCTGCCAGAGCATTTCATAACCAACCTCATAAGTTTCATAGGCGTAGTCAGCTAATGCCTCAAACTTTTCTTTAAACGCAGCGTCTGCATGTGATTTCTCGTGCTGCTCAAAAGACTTCCAGTAGGTGACAATTGAAATATGATCTTCTGTCTGGTGCTTAGATGCAAAAGAGCCTTCATCTGAAATAAAGCCTCCAAACTTATATACCTGGCCACCAATGAATCCACCCTCTTCATCACCGTAAGTGTTTTTTACTACGTTGCACATTTCTCCCAACGCTAACTCCACATCTTCAACTGTAACTCCATCTTTTAGCTTGACGACGTTATACAACATGACGCAACCAAATGGGATAGAAAGCGGCTCAAACATAAGTTCTCCTTAAGGTGTTTATTTACTGTGACCTCTAGTATATAAGATTCATATTAAATTACCGCTAAATATCACTATTATCGTCTTATAATTCATTTGCATCGCGGCTTATCCGGGTGATTTTTACAAAAATTCTCATGCGCTTCCTGCTTACCATTAATACATTCTTCAGACTCCGGGGCATCCTTGCACAGCGTATGCAATCGAGCACGCACACATTTTTTTGTGCTAGGGTGATTTTCGCAATAGGCTTTAATTCTTTTTTTATGCGCTAAACATTGTTGCGAATCTGGGTCTTGCTTACATTGTTTGATTGCATGTAATTTCCTACAACGTTTTTTATTAGGATGTTGTTCGCAAAAATTTCTGGTTCTTTCCCGCGCCTGCAGACATTGATCTGAATGTTTATCTTGGTGACATGCTTTCTTTACATCCCTCCAAGAGATATCGTTATCATCGGCAAACACAACACCTACCGCAAATACCCACAAACATAATATTCCAGCTACTACTCTCATCATTAACCCTATTTAATCATTATTAAGTTACCAATACTCAACGAAACAAAAGGGATTTGGTTGACAACAATCTACTCATAATCGTTATATTTACGACAACATGCATAAAACTGACGCAGATCAATGATCAATTTATTCTTTAAAGATATTGTTTTACTACAAATTTCAATTTACTGGAAAACAATATGGAACAAACACTGTTTGAAAAGATTGGCGGAAAAAATGCTGTAGAGCTTGCTTCTATTAAACTTTATTACCACATCTCAGAAGATGAAAGGATTAATCAGTTCTTCAAAGATATAGACTTCAAAAAACAATCCACCAAGATGACAGCATTTTTAACATATATATTTGGCGGGCCCTCACTCTACACCGGACGCAATATGCGCAAGTCTCATAAAAGCGTGGTGGCAAAAGGATTAAACGATGAGCATGTTGATGCCATGCTAGAAAACGTACACACCACTCTTAACGAAATGGGCGTCGAAGCCGATGTGCAGAAACAAGTACTAGCTAAACTTGAAAAACACCGCGATGATGTTTTGTGCCGTTAGAAAAATCATTACTAAGCCGTTGTATTAATAATGCGGCGGCTTATCATCATAATCTGATCCGCCTCCTAAAGAACCACTCACTTCACGCATTCTGTCTGTTAGCTCTTTGCAACAAATTTCTAAACCATCAATCTGCTTCTGCATAGCAATGACTACTGCACCCAATTCTTGGATCGCATCTTCCTGATAGACTATTTTCGATTGCAGCTGCATCACAATATCTTCATTCATATAATTCTCTCCTCTCCTTTATATATTAATACAATCCAGACCAACGGAGGCTATTTATACGCAAATTTTATTCTAATAAGCCTGATGATTTAGTACCATGTAGCCTATTTTACTCAACGGGGATCTCGTATGGATTGGTCAATCATTATCTTCTTAGTCGTTATTGTCGCGATTGTTTTATATGTTATTGGCATATACAACAAACTAGTCAGCCTCAAAAATCGTTTTGAGAATGCTTTTGCCCAAATCGAAGTTCAGCTCAAACGTCGTTATGACCTTATTCCTAATCTCGTGGAAACTGCAAAAGGCTATATTCAGCATGAACGCGAAACATTAGAAGCCGTCACTGCTGCCAGAAATGCGGCCAGTGCATTGCTTGACGCTGCAAAATCTAATCCCGGCAGCGCCGCTGCAATTAAAGACCTTGCTGGCGCAGAATCCGCACTAGCATCATCAATGGGCCAATTCAACTTGGTCGTTGAGGCATATCCTGATCTTAAAGCGAACGAAAATATGATGCAGCTTTCTGAAGAGCTAACCACTACTGAAAATAAAGTAGCTTTTTCTCGCCAAGCATTCAACGATTCGGTCACTGCATATAATGAGTATCGACAAAGCTTCCCACCTATTTTCTTTGCCAGTGCTTTTGGTCATCCTACAGATGCCAATTTACTAATCATGGAAGATAGCGCTGAAATCCAAGCTGCGCCCAAGGTGACTTTCTAACTAAATTACAATCTTCCTATCTTACTGGACAAGTTTCATTACTGAGCCATACTTATGAACTTTTTTGAACAGCAAGATCAGGCGCATAGAAAAACATGGCTGCTGATAGCCTTATTTTCAGTAGCCGTGCTATGCATTATCGGGCTTACCATCGCGTTAATTACCGCTACCTTTTGGGGTTTCGGTCAATCTACTGCTGTTAATTCCACCTCCAACTTTCAACTCATGCAATGGCAATGGGACGCTGTAATAAAAACATCCGTTACCGTAATCGCTGTTATTGCCTGTGTCATTATTTACAAACGCCTGCAATTATCCCAGGGTGGAAGTCGCGTCGCTGAAATGCTCGGTGGTCGCCCCATTGAACAGGGCACTGAAAATCCTAACGAACAACAACTACTCAATGTTGTAGAAGAAATGGCGATAGCCGCAGGCTTACCAGTACCACCCGTATACGTACTGGAGGAAACCAGTATCAATGCATTTGCAGCTGGGTTTAATGAGAATGATGCCGTATTAGGAGTCACACGCGGCACCTTAGAGCGTTTATCGCGCGACCAGATACAAGGTGTTATCGGCCATGAATTTAGCCATGTTCTGCATGGTGATATGCGCTTAAATATAAATCTTATTACTGTTCTTGCTGGCATCATATTTATCAGTCAAGCAGGCAGACTAGCTTTATATAGCACTTCTCGGTCACGCTCTAGTAACCGAGGCGGATTACCTGTATTAGGTATTGGCGTGGGATTAATGGTTATTGGCTCTATCGGTACTTTTTTTGGCTCTCTTATAAAATCTGCTGTCAGCCGTCAACGCGAATATTTAGCTGATGCCTCTGCAGTTCAATATACTCGTAACCCTGACGGTATTGCAGACGCATTGAAAGTAATTGGATCTGGGGTAGGTTCAAATATGGGCTCACCCAGCGCGAATGAATGCAGTCATTTGTTTTTTGGTGACGCAATATTTTTTCGAGCATTTGGTTTTTTATCCACACATCCACCATTAGATAAGCGCATACGCCGACTTCAACCAAATTGGGATGGTAGCTTCCTCGTAGGCAAGCCATTAAAAGCTAAAGAAGAGTCATCGACAGCGACCGCCAAAAACAAATTAAATAATTTAGCTGACTCTTTAAAGAGCACAGGATTCCTAGACCCAATTATGGTTGGCATAGCGACTGTGCTTATGCAATCACTGCCCAAACCAATTAACAATTCAACTCACACGCCGGGTAGCGCATACGCATTAATGCTTGCACTTCGCTTAGATAAAGATGAAGCCATCCGTGAAAAACAATTATCTTTTATTGAATCACAAGCGTTATTGCTATCTGACGTCAAACGCTATGCCAAGGATGTTGATAAGTTATCTCAAAGAGACATTTTGCCTATTATTGAGATGTCTATCCCTGCATTAAAAAGATTATCTGCTAAACAGTATGGTGAATTTAAACAGCACTTAACTCAATTCATTTTTATTGATAAAAAATCTGACTTACAAGAATGGCTACAGTTTAGATTATTAAGTCATTACTTGGACAAGCACTTCAACGTCAGGACTAAAAAACGCTTTGCACGTAGTTATCATTCGTTTGCGCAGCTCAAAGATTCAATTGTGTGTACCATGTCGCTGCTAGCCAATGAAGCACATGATGATGACACGCAAAAAGATGCTGCTTTTGATAAGGGCATGCAAAGTTTAAACTTTAACAACACATCAAGAATAACTATTGAACAGTTAGAATTTATTGACGTGAATAAATCTATCGAAAAAATAGACTACTTAGTGCCATTACTAAAAGATGGTTTCTTAACTGCCTGCGCTGACTGTATTGAACAGGATGGTGCTATCACACCGACTGAGTGGGGATTGTTACGCGTCATTGCTGCTTGTATTGGCTGTCCTATGCCAATTGTTAATCGTCCGGATTAAGTTTAACGCCTATAAGTTTCGATCGCTTCGAAGAACTGCTCTTCAGAAATCTCACCCCTGTCATAAAACATACGAAATAACTGCTTTGCTCGTAGATCATCATTAACAATCTGTTTTAGAAATAAGCGTAGTAGTTGTGATCTTTCTGGACTTATCTCAGTGCTTGCTACGGTCATATCTCAATTCCATTTGAGCTGATTGAACCTTAACCGTAACCCAGGACGATTCAACAGTTAATAGACTGGTAGACTCAAGGGAATCGAATTACCGACCAAAATACGCGTATAATTGCAAAAAACCTATCTCAGACCCGCTCCCATGAAGAAGCTATTTCTCGTCATACTTATTTCCATAGCAATTCTGTTCTCAGTGGAGCGATTAGCCGCACACTTACATCTACCTAAACAGGGTTCAACAGCAGTCGTTATTTACACTACCGAATGGTGCCCCTACTGTACTGCCTTAAAATCGACACTCAATCAATACAGAATTCCTTTTACTGAGCACGACACCGAGAAATCAATCCAAGGCATAGCAGGCTATTGGGCTTTAAGCGCACATGGCGTTCCTGTATCTGTGATAGGCGAAGAGGTCATTCACGGATATGATGGTCAAATCATCACGGATGCTTTAGTTGGAGCTGGATATGACATTCCACCCGAGTGGCCCTCAGCAGAAACACAATAGCGTTTGCATTCACCCCCTTAAACAAAATATTATTTCATTAAAATAGCAACCATCAGGAGTATTACTTTGACTCAAGCCTCAGCTTTTCTTTGCGTTGGCAAAGGTGACACAGAACAGAAAATCCGGCTTGATCGCGCTAACCGTCATGGCCTTATTGCTGGTGCAACGGGGACAGGCAAAACTGTCACTTTGCAAATTCTAGCTGAAGGGTTTTCGCAAGCTGGTGTGCCTGTATTTGCTGCTGACATAAAAGGTGATTTAAGCGGCATCAGCCAAGCAGGCAAAGACAATCCAAAAATGATTGAACGTGCAGCTGAAACCGGGCCAGAGAATTATGCTTTCCAAGGTTACCCTACGGTATTTTGGGATTTGTTTGGTCAAAAAGGTCACCCTATCCGCACTACGGTTTCCGAAATGGGACCATTGTTACTTTCGCAGCTGCTTGAATTAAACGACACCCAAGAAGGTGTATTAAATATTGCTTTCACGATTGCAGATGATGAAGGCATGTTGTTACTAGATCTAAAAGATCTGCGCGCCATGTTGAATTTTGTTGGGGAGCATTCCTCCACAATCAGCACCAAGTATGGCAACGTTAGCAAATCTTCTGTGGGTGCCATTCAGCGTCGCTTATTAGTACTTGAGAACGAAGGCGCTAAAAAGTTTTTTGGCGAACCCGCTTTAGAATTAAGTGACTTCATGCGTTGCGATGATGACGGCAAGGGTTATATAAATATTTTATCTGCGCAAAAATTAATGCAGAGCCCAAAACTGTATTCAACTTTTTTATTATGGCTGTTATCAGAATTATTTGAAGAATTACCAGAAGTAGGTGACCCGGATAAACCAAAATTGGTTTTCTTTTTTGACGAAGCACATTTACTTTTTCAAGACGCACCTAAGTCACTCACTAAAAAAGTTGAGCAGGTTGTACGCTTGATACGCTCTAAAGGTGTTGGTATTTATTTTGTCACACAGAACCCAATCGATATTCCAGAATCTATCCTTGGGCAATTAGGTAATCGCGTCCAACATGCTTTGCGCGCATTCACCCCGAAAGACCAAAAAGCAGTTAAAGCAGCGGCGCAAACTTTTCGCACAAATCCCAAACTAGATGTCAAAGAGGTTATTACTCAATTAGGCGTTGGCAAAGCATTGGTTTCAGTCCTCGATGAAAAAGGCGCTCCTACAATTGTTGAAAAAACAAAAATACGACCACCAGAATCTCGTATGGGCCCAGCAATTGCCTCTGAAAGAAAACAAGTGATCAGCGAGAGCCCCGTATTAGACAAATACGATACTACGGTAGATAGGAAAAGCGCTTTTGAATTACTATCAGCTAGAGCTGAAAAAAATGCTAACGAAGAAAAAATACTAGAAAAAGAAAGAAAATATAAAAAACCTGCACGCAAAAGATCGTCCTCAAAAAGTAGCAGTCGCTCAACCACTAACACAGTAATACGCAGCGTGACTAAAATTGTGACTTCTAGAGTGGGTCAACAGCTAGTACGCGGAATACTCGGCTCTTTTTTCAAGGGACGATAAACAAGGATTTTAAAAATGGAAGACACACTAAAGAAATTTATTGCCTCTAACCCTGGGGCGCTAGACTTAAGCTCGCTACGCTACCCTCGCCCTAGCGATAAAAGCTCACAGCAGATAATGGAGAATGCGCAAGAAAATTCTTACCAATCTGCACGTGCACTATTACAACGTTTATCTCAAACCATGACAGATTGGCGCAAAGAATTGGATGATGATGTTCAACCAGCAATTCTGGCAATATTAAATGGCGGACTTCAAATAGATGTTGAGCGCATGGCTCAGGAAAGTTTCCATGGTATTCGTATTGAAGGCTTGCTTAACGGCAATCCGTGCATGTTGCTATCGCATCAGTCAAGCGTGCAGTTATTATGCTTCGTACAAAAAATTGAAAAAGAGAAGCCGCGACGCAAGATAGGTTTTGTTATTGATGGCGTAGAATCAGAAGCATAGTCAGCTACTAATCAAATATTCGCTGAAGGAATATTTGCAGTTTTGCCCACGAATCCTCATCGGCTTCCCTATCATAGCTTAGCGGCATGCTATATTTTTCTGCAATCATATCCGCATCTGGATTTGTGAAGCTGTGATCGACAGTATCATAGACAACAACCTCATACTGAACATCGGCGGATGACATTTCTGCACGAAAATCTTCTACCTGCTGCTCAGGCACAAAGGCATCATTTCCACCATGAAATACGATCACCTCTGAACTAAGCCGCCCCTTCTGCGCAGGAGTCTCAGTTGCAAGTGAGCCATGGAAGCTAGCCACACCTTTGAGCTCCACTCCCATACGCGCCATATTCAACACTACCGCACCGCCAAAACAGTAGCCAATGGCTGCGATATTTGAGGAATCAACATTCTCCAGCTTTTGCACATATTCAAGTGCAGACAAAAATCTATTTTTAAAGGCAACTTGATCACTCATTGCCTCTTGCATAAATTTTTTGGCATCTTCAGGATGACTGGCTAGTTTACCGTTCCCATACATATCCAAAGCAAAAGCGACATAGCCTAACTCCGCAAGCATTTCTGCACGCCGGCGTGCGTAGTCATTATGCCCCCACCATTCATGCACTACCAAAACAGCTGGTTTGTCTTTAATGCCATCCTGTTGATATGCAATATAACCCTCTAGCGTAACACCATTTGATTGATAACTGACCTGCTTGGTGACTATATCTGCCAACGTCACCGAGGGTAGCAATAGAAATAAGCTTAACAACTGTATTCGAATAATATTCATGCTGATTAGTTAGGCAACAAACTTCCGCATTGATGAAGATATTATATTAATCCCGCCAACAACTACGCACAAGTACGTATTCCATGAAGCTTTATACGAACTATTCATCGATTAAATACGCATAAACATCATTTTGAGAATTCGTTAAAATTTAGTCCTATCTGTAAAAAACACGAACCACCAATAGCTTACATTGACTAACTTTAATCTTTACACAATAGTTGCAGTTTAAAAATATTTTGACTTTTCAATCATCTCAATTACAATGCGCCCTATGACTGAATTTCTACTTTTTTGGCTCTTACCTATCGTTGCTTTTATCGCTTTCTCAATCTGGGCAAACGAAAAACTGTTCAAATAGCATCCGCTTAGATACTAACCTTATCTTTCTTGGAATGCATTTTGAAAACCACGGTAAACTGGCTTTAACAAATAATCCAAGACTGTTTTCTCACCTGTTCGTATATCAGCGGTTACTGTCATCCCTGGAATAAGCTTGTATTTCTCAGGCTGCATACCAAGATGCTTTTTAGCCAATACAATCTGAGCCTTATAATACGGCTGATTTTCTTCATCTAAATAAGTAGAAGGGCTAATACGATTCACCTCACCTTCTATCACTCCAAATCGCTGAGGATCGTAACTGCCTACTTTCACCACTGCTTGCTGACCCACATGAACATGCCCTATATCCTGCGTCGACACCTTAGATTCTACAATTAGCTCTTTATCCACTGGCACAACCTCCATCAAGACTTGACTAGGCTCAATCACTGCTCGAATAGTATTCACAGACAAATTAGTCACATAACCTGATACTGGTGCTCGAATATGAAGACGATCGACTCGATCACTAAACTTAATTAACTGCTCTTTTAGCTCAGCTATCTCTGCTGCCACTTCGCCAGTATCTAGCTTAATCTGTTCTATAAATTGATTCTCAATCTCAGACAGATTATTTTGCGCCTCATTGATAGCCTCTTTAGCAACCGCTGCATTAGAATTACTTTGAATATAATCAGTTCTGATTTCTGCTAGCTCTGCTTGACGGTCCAATAAATCTGTTTTCGCCACTACTCCTTTTTTAACCAATGCAGATCTAATTTTCACCTGCTCTTGTACTACTTCCAGCTGTTGCTTCAATGCCTTAGTTCGCACAGTGTCACGCTTTAACTCCTGTTGTCTTTGCTTTATCTTAGTTTGCAAAGTACGCATCTTAGCTTGTTGACTACTCACCTGTGCTTGATAAGTTTCATATTCAATAGCTGCTAATTCAGGGTATTTATCAGCATAATGATCAAAATCAGGCTCTTCATGAGTCAACAGAGCACGCAAGCGAATTTGTTTTAAAACTAATGATGAACTACGACTTTTTAATTGATCATAATCAGACTCTATGGCAACTGGAGAGACTTCCAATAATATTTCTCCCTTTTGCACTAACTTGCCTTCGCTAACTAAAATCCCCTCAACAATCCCACCTTCAAAATGCTGAACAATATGATTATTCCCATGAGGAACAACCTTACCTTCAGAGATGGCCACTTCGTTAACAGGCGTTATATAGGTCCACACTATGAAAGCAACAACTAATACTACTGTTGCGGCAATACCTACTGTGACTACACCTGGAGCATCTGACTCTTCTAATTGTATTGTTTGTGCAATATATCTAGCACGCGCACGCGGCAGCTCTGCTTTATTACTTTTAAATTCTGTTTTTTCGTCACTCATCTTACTTTGCTCCATAAAGTGCTTGCAGTACTTCTTGCGGCGTTCCAATTCCTTTCACCATACCTTCTGACAAAACAACTACTCTATCAGCCAGCTCAATATGACTAGGTCTATGACTAACCATAATGATGGTTTGTTTACCTTTACGATCTGCCAATTGTTTAATCAATCTTCTGTCACTGACCATATCCAGAGATTCGGCAGGCTCATCCATTAACAAGATAGGCGCATGACGAATATATGCACGCGCCAAACATATACCATGCACAACACTTGCCGATAATTTTGCTGAACTGTATTCACCTACGTGAGTATTAAACCCTTCAGGCAGCCCCTCAATCGCATCCAAGATATTTGCTTCGCGTGCTACTTCTACAATTTCTTCGTTTGTTGCGAGAGGATTTGTTAGTCTTAAGTTTTGTGCGATAGTGCCTTTAAATAAAGATGGCTTTTGCGGCACATAGGCAATTAGACGTCTCAAATCAATAGCATTGAATTGCCTTACATCAGTTCCATCAATTGACAACACCCCACTTTGCACTCGATACATTCCTGCAATCAGCTTTAATATGGTCGATTTACCAGAACCATTTTCACCAACTATAGATATAAATTCATTTGGCTCAATATCTATACTTGCCCCCATTAACGCAGCATCTGATTTAGGCCCGTAACGAAAACTAACTCGATCAAATTTAATACTCCCTTTAATCTTAGGCATTAGCAATTCAGTCTTACTGTTTTCAGACTCACCATTAAGTTTCATTAACTGATTTAATTGTTTAACACTTTGCGACACTTGATCTATTTGCAGCATAGACAAACAAATCCCTTGCAGCGGAGACAACACTCTCCACAGCAAAGCCATAACCGCAATAAGTGCACCAATCGAAATGTCACCATTCATAACCTTAAGTGTTCCGATAGCTAATACCGATACACCTGCTAAAGTCATAAGCGACTGACTAACACTATTAATTACCGAGTGCTTCATAGAGGTTTTATAAGATGCTGCCATTGCTTGTCCTGAGACTTCACGGAAATTTTCTTTCCATGCGGACTCAGCTCCCAAAGCCTTCAATTCACGCATGCCTAAGAAGGTGTCCATCAACATTCTTTGTCTTGCTGTTCTAGCTTGCCCAGCGTATTTCAAATCTTTACTCAATCCTGGATACCAAACCACAGAAAGCAATGCGTATACAAACACCATTACTATCGGCACAATCGCGATCTCACCTGCTAATAAAGCTAATATAGCAATAAAGAAAAATACAAATGGTAATTCTAAAAACAAACTAGCTGCAGAACCTGAAAACAAATCTCTCACTGACTCAAATTGCTTCAAACGAGTCAATTGAGATGAGACTGTAGCTCTTTCGGTCAACTGCGGGGGCAAGTAAAGTAATTTCTTCAGCGTCTCGACACCAATAATATAGTCCAAACGTCCCGCCACCATACCAATGGTTTTTGAGCGCACCATCCTCAATATCAACTCCACAACTAACGCAATACTTAGCCCGCCAATTAAAAATGGCAAACTATTAGTAGAACGCGCACCTATGACATTGTCATAAACAACCATAATAAAAAGAGGCACGGCTAACGCAATAATATTCAGCACAAATGTCATTGCCAGAAGGTGTTTTATTAACTTCTTAAAATGACCTACTGTATCTCCAAACCAATCTTCTTGTGCTCTATTATTCAACGGCAATGCATGGGTAGGATGCATGTCTGTAAACAAACACACACTTCCTTTATACGATAAAATTTCTTTTTTAATAGCCTCTCTTGCCACACCATCAAATACCAAGAAATGGTCTTCATTTTTCTCCAACACTACCCACACTTCTCCTGCATCTCCTACAAATAATGCAGGGAAAAGGCCTTGATTCACTTTATCTAGAGTAGTCTTTGACTCATCACTCTCATAACCCAGTGTCACTAACATGTTTCTCAAGTCGACAAGGTCCAGATGGTCAACATAATGTGGCATTGCCTCTATCAACTCTCGCTGATAACTACTCCAACCCAAAGAATTTAGCAGAGGGATAATACACGCAGCAAAAGGAGACACCTCCTCCATATCCTCAATCCTGCCTTCACGAATAGCGTTACATAACCGCTCAGAGATAGGCAGATCTTTTTCCGAAAAGAAGGTGGTTGCATCACTCATTTAATTTTCCTTATGCTGACAAAGGTTCATCTGACAATGAATCTAGCTGTCGATTAGATCTCAATGAAGGCAACCTCATCACATCTCCATCTTCCAACATATAATTACGATCACATAAGCGAAGTATTGAAGGCCTGTGAGAAACAATAATCATAGTGTTTTCCTTCTGTAGCTCTTTAAGCATGTTAACCAGTAAACTATCGTGTTTTAGATCCAGGGAAGAATCTGCATCATCGAATAAAATGATTTTAGGCTCTCCAAAGGTCATACAGCCTACTAATGATCTAACCAAGATTATTTGTTGACGAACACCAACAGGCAAAGAATCATAATTAGCACCGCTGACTTTAGTGTCAAGACCATCCTGAAGACGCATGACTACTTCAGTTAAACCAATTTTATTAGCGATCTCTATTGCCCTATCAACTGCAGGACCCTCTCTAAACATTGTCAAATTATCCAGGATAGTTCCCTCAAAGATCACACCATGCTGCGGCATATAGCCAATTTGAGCACGCATTGAAGATCGATCATGGCTTCTAATATCTTTTCCATCTATTCTGATTGTTCCTTCAGTTGGCGACATGAAACCCATCAATAGCTCGATTAGAGTACTTTTACCTGAACCATTTGAACCAGTAATACCAATTGTTTCACCCTTTGCAATTCTCAGCGAAACACCTTTTATCAATTCTTTCTCACTCTGTTCATGACGAAAATAAACATTTTCAAATTCTATATCGCCCTTAATTTGGATTTTATCTGTTTGATCATCTATCGCTTCTAGAGGGATACTTTTGAATTCTTGAACTTTTTCCTTAGCAATACTGATTCCCTGTAATTGCGTCCACAGACCCATTGCTTTTAATGCTGGCTGCATGACTCTTCCTGATAGCATTGTTCCTGCTGCTAGCGCACCTACCGTTAAATTACCGTTGACCACATAGATACTTCCTATCCCAACAAAGCACATCATGACAACTTGAGAAAATGTTGCGCCAACACTTTGAATAACGCTATTAATATTACTCAATTGATAAATAGACTGAGCTGAATTTCCTTGTAATCTTTCCAATCGACGCATCATTGGTGCTTCTAGCGCCATCGACTTTACAATATGCATGCCCTGTAAAACTTCAATCAAAAAGTTTTGTTTTCTATCTGACGCTTCTGATTTTTCATTTAATGTCGCTTTTAGCTGTTTACCCATCACATATGAAACCACTGCAAAAACAGCCATAACTGCCAACGGCACTAATACCAATTCTTGTGCGAAAACCCATATCAATGTTAAAAACACCAACACAAATGGAAGATCAACCAACATCAGAATAGTTTGGCCAGAATAGAATTCGCGAATCTGTTTAACCGCATCAATTTTATCTAAATGACGCCCAACCGTATCACTTTCAAATTTCACCAAATCTGCATGTAACACATGGTCTAATAGCTCCATGGTAGTTGCATGCTCATATTGAGCACCTTTCCATGCAAGGATAGTTGAACGTGCAATTCTTAAAAATAACTCTATTACTGTTGCAAACAATAAAGCACTAATCATCAATGCAAATGTATCAAGCGCTTTATTTGGAAGGATTCTATCGTAGACTTGCAGTATAACTAGCGGCAGAGCTAATGATGTTATATTCAGAACAACTGATGCCAGCAAAACATCAACTCGGCGCCAATGTTTAGGTGAATCAATTTTATTATTTTTTGCTACTTCCATTTATTATTTCACCAACCCATATTGATACAGATTTCTATTCGAGCACAGTTCAATCAACAGCTAATCATGGATTGATTGCTGACTCGTGTTGGTTAACGGCAAAATACAAAAGATATTTAGTAACTTAGGGAATATGGCGACAATATTCCGACAGAAGCTGTGTGCAGGTTATTTTCCGTGCACATTAATGTAGCACTTTAATAATTCACAAAATACCGACCTTGCATCGGTATTTATCTACAGTTGATCATTAGTCACCAATCCAAATCACTTATATCATCTGGATCAATAAAGTCGGACACGTCTTCCATATATTCATAGAGCGCATCATTATTATCTTCAATCATCCATGGGATTGAACCACCTGCAGGCTTATCATTTAAATTTAATGGATCAATTGCATCCACCCAAACATCTTTGTGCTCTTGGTTTAGATCTTTAACCAATCGCTGATAAGCAATTATTTCTTCTTCGCCGTCTATAAAAAAATCAGCTGCTGTAGATTTATTTTTCACTGACACTATTTAACGCCTGTATTATTATTTTATGTATATCGCGTTTACCTTTACCATTCTAAACTTTCGACATTCTCAAAAGTTAGCTGGCTTCCATCATCAAACTGAATCACTCCAGATACATCAGTGCCTAGTTCTAACAAACCAGAATTAATATCATAATCAACGGCCTCTCCATCCACTTCAATTTGCCACGGACTAGATGGGTCTAGCGCTCCATCAACAGTATTACTGAGATCAATCGAATCTACCCAGCCTGTTCCAGCGCCACCATCAACATAATCTGAACCATCTCCTTGATCGAATATGAATATATCGTTTCCATCGCCACCACTAAGAACATCATTTCCTGCACCACCATTTATAATGTCATCACCCACTCCTCCATCTATGGTGTCGGTATCATCACCCCCGAATAACTGATCATTTCCTGACTCACCATTTATTTGATCTTCTCCTGCACCACCATAAATACTGTCGTCACCAGCACCACCACTTAATTCATCACTGCTTTCAAGTATTTCTACTAATTGAATATTATCAACTGCAGTACCGCCATAATCGACATTACCCACTTCAACAAATTGCAATGTATTACTCCCGTCTCCTGCGCCTCCAGTCACTTCAAACTCAAAGTGTTGCATTGTTGTAGTACCAGGCTCTACAGTCCCTACTAATTCACCACCCCAATAGATTTCTAATGACGCGTCATATCCATTATATTCTGCTGCATCTAAAGATAATTGATATGTACCACCTTCACTTACCCCGCTCACATCCTGAGAAAAAGACATATTACCAGGCGAGTGATCTGTATCTAGATATCTGCTGCCTTCACTAGCATCGATCCCATATCCATCTCCTGTAGATTTAATCTGAAAACCAGGCCCTGAGTCCAAATTCCAACCTGTACTACTATTCTCAAAGCCACCATTCTGGATCAAGTTTGGTCCTGTAGAAACATCTTCACTACTATCAAGACCGTAAATAATATCGTTACCATCTCCTCCAGTTATGACATCTGATCCTTGTGTGCCTATATGTATATCAATGCTCTCTGTGTATGTATTCCCAGCAGCATCAGTAACCAATACATTTATTGAATCATTATATGCTTCTGAATTATCGTGATCAGCATTCAAACTAACCTCACCAGTTGCAGTATTTATTTGGAATTTACCACTTGCATCATCACTCAGTGAAAATGTGAAATTGTCTCCAATATCTGGATCAATCACCGAAGACACATCAGCAACAACTGTTCCTGAAGCGAGAATGTTTGAGCCACCACTAGACGTAATGTTTTCGTTACCCGAAAAATTTAAATTTATTGGTGATTCATTCACATCAGTAATATCAATATCAAAATTTACAGAATCTGTTCCTCCATTACCATCATCTACTGTAATAGTAATAGTTCTTGTTGATAGCGTCTCCGCATCAATTGCACTTGTATCTGCTACTGTGACAGTTCCACTCTCACTATCAATAGCAAAAGCCCCATCCTCATTACCTCCACTAATTGAATAAGTAAGCGTATCACCTTCAACATCAAATGCATTTACATCAGCAATCGCCTCACCATTAGTAATATTTTCTGAAATATTTACATCAACACTCTCACCATCAACTAATGGAACTTCACTAGTTTCGTTATATTGAATATTTTTAACTGCAAAATCAGAATCTGAGTAATCATTCGCTTCAATTACTATACTAGCTATAGGTGCAGTAACATCAATATCGTACTCGTAAGAATTTGAACCAACATTAGTTCCTAAGTCTGCATCCAACTCACCCGTACCAACTACATTTCCCTGAGCATCATAAGCAGTCCAGATTCCTTGCTCACCAACACCACCTTCTTCTGCAAACTGAAAACCTGTAGTTATTTGAAGGTTTGTAACTGGATTAACAAACTCTAAAACTAGTTGCTCACTACTTCCGGTTACTGGGTCATAGTCTATTTGACCCGCTAAATCATTTGTTACATTTGTGCTATCTATTCCTATACCAGCAGAACTAACAACTAACTGAGCTGCTTCATTACCCGGCTGTAACGCACTCACATTTACATTATCTCCAAATGACCCGATGCTAGCACCGTCATCAACTACTAGATCATATTGATTAAAGCTTGACACTGTATCCGATACTTCAATTTTTGTAATAACTGGATCTTCATTAACATTTGCAACATTTATTGCAAATGTCTCCACGGAAGAAGTGCCATCACTAGAAGTTGCTGTTATTTCAAGCTGCACTGTTTGTGCAGTTTCATAATCAAAGCCACTTGGATCAGCAACGGTTACCTCACCAGTCTCTTGATTAATAGCAAAAGCATTATCTGGGTTGCCAGTTAAACTATAACTAACTGTATCACTGCCATCCGCATCAAATGCAGAAGCTGTAATCCCTACGCCATCACCCACACTGGCAAATTCACTTACAACATTACTTGCGTTATCACCGTCAGTCACTGCGCTCACTTCAAACTCATTCGCATCATTAACACTAATTTCAAATGACTCACTTGACGTACTACCATCTTCGGATGTTGCTGTGACTTCAATCTTAACTGCGGATTCTTTTTCAAAATCTAGTGCGCTTGGATCTTGAACAAAAACTTCG